>NZ_BAAGXG010000003.1:0-629337 GCF_054779955.1 Spirosoma arcticum | reverse complement strand
AATTTAACTCGGCCAAAGCGTTTGCCAAGTGGTTGGGGTTTACCCCCAACAACAAAGCATCGGGCGGTAAAGTGTTGTCGAAGAAGACGTTGAAGAATAAGTCGTCCTTACCCAACACGTTTCGGATGGTGGCTAACTCATTGGGCAACATGAAGAAGCCCAACCCGATGACCGCGTTCTTCCAGCGGATTGCTTACCGGGCGGGCCGTATCAAGGCTATCACCGCCACGGCGCGGAAACTGGCGGTGGTAGTCTATAAGATGCTGACGACGGGCGAGGCTTATGAACCGACCAAATTGGTGCGGGATGTAGCCCAGGTGAAGCAGCAACAGATCCGTCAGATCAGGAAAAAGCTGGCCAAATTTGAGATTACGGGGCAAGATTTGGGGCTTTTGACTACCTTAGGGGCGGCTTGATAATGAGGGAGTTAGTAAGCATGCGTACATCAAGGTGAGGGTGTAAAGGTTGGAAGTACTCGTGTTCAGGAAGCTAACTCGTTGTCCATCAGCTCTCACGGGCGTTGGGTGATGGTCCAGAATGTGCTTTAACGTTCAGGTTCGGTCGACAGGTTGCCGTTCAGGTTTGCAAGCTTAAGCTTCTATTTCTGAGTTTCGTCTGACTGCGCGAACGCATTGGGTGGTCAAACTGCAAAAGTGGGTTTCTAACTTTCCACCAACAAACTAACCGTCCGCTGGTGGTGGCCTGACAGAAGCAGATATGCCTATTTTGAGTAAATTCGCCTGTTAACCTAAAAAAATATGGTGACACTCGACGAGCAGCAAATTAAGGAAATTGCCGAGCAGTTAGACTGTGGATTTCGGGCCTTTTACCACAAATCAACCGGTGAACTTATTTTTATCCCCGATGTGCTGAAATTCCCAACATTCGACGTTGATGCATTTGAGGAAGAACAGCAGGAATTGGAAGCGAATGGTGACGACTATGTTAAGGTTGAAGCGATGCGGTCAAACGATTCTTACCGCGTTATGGTAGACTTTACCGAGCAACTGACTAACACCTCGTTACAGGAGAAACTTTTTCGCGCTTTGAACAAACGCGGCCCATTTCGGGAATTTAAGTTTGTAATTGATGACTCAGGGGATTTTCGGGAGCAGTGGTTCGCTTTCAAAAGTGAGCGATATGTTAATTGGGTAAGCCGACAGATAGAAGCCAATCAACAAGGATAAGCGTCGGGCGACAGAGTGCCCGTTCCAAAGGTCAAGTTTGGCTTCCATTTTCAAATTCCGGCTGATAGGGGACAGGCCGAGTTTAATCCTGCCGGTCAGCGACGGACTGATTCGCGGCTCTGTTGTCAATTGCAATAATCACTAATCACTTTGTACGACGGGTTGTAGCCTAACTCACCGGCTTTGGACAGGTCTAAGCACCCGCCGTTTTCGTCGCCGAGGCTGTGTTTGATAATACCGCGTACATAGTAGGCTTCGGCGTAGCGCGGGTTGAGTTTAACGGCGCTGTTGCAGTCCATGATGGCCGCTTTCTGGTCGCCCTGCCCCGACTTAATCATGCCACGCGTGAAGTAAGCTTCGGCGTAGGTCGGGTTAAGTTCGATGGATTTGTTGAGGTCGGCGATGGCGGTTTTCTGATCGCCCTGCTTATTTTTACTAATAGCCCGACTAAAATACGCTTCGGCCCGCTCATTGCCCAACTCGTTGATCTTATTACGTTCCTGAACCACGTTACGCAGGTTGTCGAGAATGGCGCGGGTGATGCGGCCACTGTAAACCACTTTTGATTCCGTGTTGGCATTGTCGATTTCAATGGCCTGATTAAAATCCTGAATAGCCCCTTTCTGATCGCTGAGTTTGCTGCGGCAAAATCCGCGCCCATAATAGGCGGAATAGTTACCGGGCACGAGTTGAATGGTGCGGTCGTAGTCGGTTAAGGCTCCCTTGTAGTCTTCGAGCTTACTTTTGGCGTAGCCCCGGTAGTAGTAGGATTCACCGTCTTCGGGGCTGAATTCGATGGCTTTGGAAAGGTCGGCAATGGCCCCGGTGTAATCGCTCAACTCAACCTTCGACACCCCCCGGCCCGCATAAGCCGACGGACGTTTGGGAGCTATTTCAATCATTTTAGTAAAGTCGGGCAGGCTACCCGAATAATCATTCAATTTCTGTTTCGTAATACCCCGTACGTAATACGTCTGCACGTTGGCGGGGTCCAGTTCAATTGCTTTGTTGAAGTCGGTCAGCGCACCCCGGTGTTGCTCAGCTCGATTGCGGCTGATGCCCCGATTGAAGTAAGCTTGTGCATCGTCGGGGTTGAGTTCAATGGCCCGACCATAGTCGAGCAAGGCTCCCCGGTGGTCGTCCTGCTTACTTTTGCTAAGCCCCCGGCTGAGGTAGGCCAGCGCGTCTTTGGCATTGATCTCAATGGCCCGGTCGTAGTCGAGCACAGCACCCCGGTGATCTTTAAGATTGGCTTTGGCAAGTCCCCGGTTGTAATAACTCGCCGAATTTTCGGGGTTCATCGTAATGGCCATACTGAAAGCCTGTAGTGCACCCGTAAAATCGCCGGTTTTACTTTTAGTGACGCCATTCTCAAAAAAATCAACGGCAGCAGTTTGGGCAGTAGCTCGTTCGAGCAGGCACAAGGTCAGCACGACCAGCGGTAGGAAATGTGGTTTCATGGGTGGTTAACACGGGTACAGTGGGAGGTAGAACGTTTTACAGCTAAAAGTAAGACTTACCTCGCGAAGGACAATATCACGGTGATGTTAAATTTTTCTTTGTCGACACATTTAAGAAAAAAGAAATCCATTAACAGTAACTTAAAAAGCATAAGACAGTCATTTTAATCAGATCAGTGCCAAAAGATAATTTGGATTTTGACAGAATGTCATAGAATTGCGCACATGTACACACATTTATGCCATAATGGCTGGTACGAAGTTCAACAAACCGACTGGTACGCCATTTGTAGATTGGAGTATGTGTTCAACAATGAACAATCCATCGAAACACAGATCAACATGGCAACTTTAGTTCAATATAATCGCGTTCCGGCTTTCGTTAATCCCTTTTATAGTGCGTACGGTCGTCCGGCTGTTAATCGGGTTTATGCCCAGAAATCAACCGTTCCAGCGGTGAACGTTCGTGATACCGAAACGGCATTCCAGTTGGAAGTAGCCGCTCCGGGTTTGAAAAAGGACGCGCTCAAACTTACCGTCGAAGCCAGCACGCTGACAATCGCGTACCAACCCGAAACGGGTGACCAAACGGCGGAGACCTTCACCCGCCACGAGTTTGGTGTTACAACCTTCACGCGTAGCTTCCGGTTGCCCAAGCACGTAAACATCGACCAAATCACGGCCGCTTACACGGATGGTATTCTAACCGTAACGCTACCGAAAGTGGTAGTGAGCGAAGAGAAAGTGGTGAAAGAAATCGCCATCGCCTAATTGCTTCCGGCAACGTAGAGAAACCCGTGCCAATTGGCACGGGTTTTTTTGTGCCTATCCTGTTCGGATTCGTAAGCGCTAACCAGCGTTCTGGTTACTGCGTTACGCGCAAATCGTGGTGATAAACGCGTTGAGCTTCTGTTCGTCCAGATGCCCGTTTGTGCGAACGCCACTGCAAATATCCAGTCCGAATGGTTGCACGGTGTCAATGGCTTCGCGGGCGTTGCCGGGGTTCAGTCCACCCGCCAAAAACACCGGCACCGGCGACTGCTCCACAATTTGCCGACTGATGAGCCAGTTGTGCACCCGACCCGTACCCCCCAGCTCCTTCACGGTCAAGGTCGGGTTGCCCGAATCGAGCAGCAGCGCATCTGCCCCATGCTGAACGGCTAATAAAGCCTCGGCTATGTTTGTATCGTCGAGAACGTGGATTACCTGCACCAGCTTAACGGTGGGCAGCGTGGTGTGAAGTTGCGCGTAGGTTTCGGGCAACACGGCGTCGACAAGTTGGATGGTGTTAGCTCCCACGCGCCGTTGGTGGGCCAGTATTCCGGCAACGGTTGTTTCGCTGGTGAGCATGAACGTGGCAATGGGCGGGGGCGTGGCCCGAACGATTTGGGCGGCCATCGTGTCGCCAACAACGCCGGGACCGCTGGGCATTTGGCCTACCAAACCAAGGGCGTCGGCCCCGAGCCGGATGGCCAGCCGCGCTTCGTCGGGGCTGCTGATGCAGCAGATTTTTATCCGTGTTCTCATCATCGTGCCGCGAAGTAGCGATAAATAGGCCGGTAACGCAACGGTTTCTTGCCGAACTTTGCGCATCGGTCGCGCCCGATTTGCGCTTTATGCTTTTATGACAACGGACACCCGAATTGATACCTACGCGTCCCTGCGCATCCCCGACTTCCGCTATTTTGTGATGAACAGTTTCCTGATTACGGCAACGCTGCTGATTCAGGAGGTGGTGCTCGGCTACGAACTCTACAAGATTACCCGCGATCCGCTGTCGCTGGGTTTGGTTGGGCTGGCCGAAGCCCTGCCTTTCATTGCCTTGTCGCTGTTTGGGGGGCACTTAGCCGACCGGCGCGATAAAAAACGAATTCTCCAGTGGAGTTTGCTGGTCATCACATTAGGTTCGGTCATTCTGTACGCTGTTTTTCAACCGTCCATCGTCGGTGGGCTATCGCAAACGGTGCAGCTTGCTACCATCTACGGCGTACTGATGCTTATTGGCACGGCCAAAGGATTTTACTCACCTGCCAGTTCATCGCTGAAGCCGTTTTTGGTGCCCCGCGAACTATATACCAATTCGGCCACGTGGAGCACTTCTTTTTGGCAAACAGGGGCGATTATTGGGCCGGGCGTGGCGGGTTTTCTATACAGCGGACTCGGATTCGACAACACGCTGCTGGTTGTTATTGGGCTGCTGGTCGTGTGTTTTGTGCTGATTACGCTGGTTGGGCGCAAACCCGTGCCGGTCAGCGACGCGCCGGTGCTGCGATTTCGGGAAAGTCTTCAGGAAGGTTTCCGGTTTGTGTTCCAGACGCCAATCGTGCTCTACGCGATCTCGCTCGACCTGTTTTCCGTATTGTTCGGGGGCGTGGTGGCCATTCTGCCCATCTTTGCCGAAGACATTTTAAAGGTGGGCGCTGAGGGCCTGGGCTTTCTGCGGGCGGCTCCGGCTATAGGGGCCGTGCTGACGCTGGCGTTCATGACCCGCTACCCGCCAACCACCAACGCCTGGCGGAATATGCTGCTGGCGGTGGCCGGTTTCGGTGTAACCACCATTATTTTCGCACTGTCGACTAATTTCTACCTATCGCTCATTATGCTGGGGCTAACCGGGGCGTTCGACAGCGTCAGCGTGATTATTCGCCAAACAATTCTGCAAATTTTTCCGCCGGACCACCTGCGTGGGCGCGTGGCGGCCGTGAACGGCATTTTCGTCAGCTCGTCGAACGAAATTGGCGCGTTCGAGTCGGGGCTGGCCGCCCGGCTATTCGGTACGGTGCCGTCGGTGTTGCTGGGCGGGGCCGTGACCCTCATCGTTCTGACGTATATCTACATCAAAACGAAGGCGTTATTAGCCGTTAAACTGATGTAAAGACTGAGGTAATGTGGCTGGTGGGAGCCACAAGTGGTGCCTGCCTGCTACGGGGTTCAGGCCCGACCGGACATAATGTTCTGGGCACTGAAAAACGCATTCACGTCAATCGGCTGATTCAGCAAAACGCGGGCGTTGAAAATCTCCCAGAACAGCTCATCCGGGACTAAATGGTCCTGCTGCAGCCGGATCATATCGCGGATGCTGTCTTTGAGATGGGGTGCCTGGGTCGATGACCAGGCGGGTGAGGGGTGCTGATTTTCCATAAGGGGAGAAGGTTTTATTTTAAGCGTGCGAGGTTTTAAACGAACTCATTTTCAGAATGTTTTCGATAAATTTCGCGTCGATAAACCGGTAATTGGAAAAATTATATCGTTTCTGCCTTTTCTACGTGGGGAAACAAATTCAGACCCGGCAAGTGTCAATTATTTTTTATTTAGAAAAACAAAACTCCGCTGGTTATCAGCTTCTCGTATGAAAATACAATCACTTACGCTGTTCATTCCGCTGCTCGCCCTTGGTTTAGCCGCCACCCCACCCGCCGACCGACCGAAACCCGGCAAATTGGTGAAAGCCTGGGAAACGGACACCACTCTGCGAACGCCCGAATCCGTGTTGTACGACGACCGAACGGATGTCTTGTACGTGGCTAACATCGACGGCAAATCTGACTCGCTCGACGGTAGTGGCTTCATTTCAAAAGTATCGCTCGACGGTAAGATCGAAAACCTGCGCTGGACGTCGGGACTCAATGCACCCAAAGGCATGGGGTTGTACAAAAACCGGCTCTACGTGACGGACGTGTATCGGTTAGTCGCGATCAACACGGAGAATGGTCAGGCCGAAAAAACCTGGGATGCCATTGGTCAGAAGGGTGCGTTTCTGAACGACGTAACCGTGGCAAAAGATGGTACCGTGTACGTGTCTGACAGCCGGGCCGACAAAATATACCGGCTGAAAGACGACAAATGGGAAGTCTGGATGGAGGGCGAGCAGCTTAACAAACCAAACGGGTTACTGGCCGTGGGCAAGAATCAACTGATGATTGGCTGCACCAAAACCGGCGCATTGCGGTCGGTGGACGTTACCACGAAAACGATGATGACCATTGCCGATGGGATGACCGTGACGGATGGAATTGTACCGGAAGGGAAGGGCAACTATTTCGTTTCGGACTGGAACGGGCAGGTGTTTCACGTTAACGCCGACGGTACCAAGAAACAATTGTTAGATACCCGCACCGACAAGATCAACGCGGCCGACATTGACTACGTAAGCAAGCGAAATCTGCTAATTGTACCGACGTTTTTTAAAAACAAGCTGGTCGCGTACCGTTGGGAGTGATTTGTCGGTGTTGGGAACAAATTATTCACGACAGCAGCCGGTCGATGGCCTGCTGTGCCCGTTCAACTCCGAAACCCGCTATGGCCTGCTCCATATGCGCCACAATGAGGTCGTTGCCGAGGTTGCCGATGCTGCCTTCGTGGGTATGGTGCAACACACGCGGTGGACTGTACGAATGGTCCGCAATCTCTTTGCCAACCGTTTGATAGGCTTCGCGGAAGGGTACGCCCTGCAATACCAGTTCATTGACGCGCTCCACGCTGAATAGTAGATCGTATTTGGAATCGTCTAAAAGGTTGGATTTCACCTGAAGATGTTCAAGCATAAAATCCGTAATGGCTAAGCAATCGAGGATTTCGTCGAAGGCGGGCATCAGGATTTCTTTGAGCAACTGCATGTCGCGGTGGTAGCCGGAAGGCAGGTTGCTCATCACCAATGTCACTTCCATCGGCAGCGCTTTCAGGCGGTTGGTTTTGGCCCGCAGCAGTTCGGCCACGTCGGGATTTTTCTTATGCGGCATAATGCTGCTGCCCGTTGTAAGGGCGTCGGGCAGGGTCAGAAACCCGAAATTCTGACTGTTGTACAGGCAAATATCCATCGCCATTCGCGAAAGGGTTGCCGCCACAGCCGATAGGGCGGTGAGGGCCGTTTGTTCGGTTTTGCCCCGGCTCATCTGGGCGTACACTACGTTGACGTGCATTCCCTCGAAACCCAGCAGTTCAGTAGTGAGCGTGCGGTTGAGCGGAAACGACGAGCCGTAGCCCGCTCCCGACCCCAGCGGATTGCGGTTAGCCAGCCGGTAAGCAGTCTGCAGCATGAGCATATCGTCGGCGAGCGCTTCGGCGTAGGCCCCAAACCACAAGCCGAACGACGACGGCATAGCGATTTGCAGGTGCGTATAGCCCGGCAGCAGATCGGCCTTATGCGCTTCTGAGCGGTCGATGAGCCGGTCGAACACGCGTTTGGTAGCGTCGGCCACGCGCCAAAGCCGGTCGCGGGTGAAGAGCTTCAGATCGACCAGCACCTGATCGTTGCGCGACCGACCGGCGTGAATTTTCTTGCCCACGTCGCCCAGCGCCCGCGTCAGCATCAGCTCAACCTGCGAGTGAACGTCCTCCACCCCGTCCTCAATCACGAACTGCCCGGCCTGAATTTGCCGGTAAATTCCTTTTAATTCATCATTCATCATTCCTAATTCATCATTGGAAATCAGGCCGATAGTTTGGAGCATGTGGGCGTGGGCGAGGTTACCCAGCACGTCGAAAGGCGCGAGGTGGAGGTCCATTTCGCGGTCGCGCCCAACGGTGAAACGTTCAATTTGTTGGGAGGTCGTGACGCCTTCTTTTTGCCAGAGTTTCAATATAGTAATGAGTGAAAAAGTGAATGAGCGAAAGAGTGATGGTCGCTGATTATAGCAGCATATTACGAAATGGTATTCAGGTCATCCACCTGATAAACTGAAAACAAATAGGGAATCGACAACGCATTGATCGCCTTAATCGCTTCGACTGACAAATCGCAATTGCATTGATCGTCGTAAAAATAGCCCACCCAAAAATGAATCTCTTCGGCTCCACACTGTTTTGCCAATTCAATCCTGCCAGACCATTGATGAGCCAGCCATAATATCCGGTCTGGTCCCTCTATTTCGTTAGGAGCGTTAAACGAAGCCGCGCCGTAAGGTGTAGGTTTATTCTTGTATCGTCCTGTCTTTGCAGTATCACCCACTTCAATCTGTTCAGTGAACACCAGGCCGGTTAGCTGTTCGGCCTTGCCCGGCAGAAAGGACTCTCCCCAGAAATGGATGCTCGCGGTTATTTTAATCATGTACCAATCCGATTGTTACACTATGCTGACCTCTTGCTTCATAATTGACTTGGTTCTGAGCCTTCGTCCCACCCACCAAAACCCGCCCGCCGATACTAAACTGATGCCCATTACAGTGAGCCAGTGCGCCGGGTAGCCGAAGTGGGCCACCATTTGCGAACCAAACGCCGGGGCGGCTGTTTGGGACAGCGCCCCGCCCATAGCGTAGAGCGCCAAGTACTGTCCCCGCGTGGCCGGGCTGGATCGCTCAACGGTAAACGACTGAATGAAGGGAATGGCCAGCATCTCGCTGAGCGTGATAAGCAGAATGAAAAGTAGCGCCGAAGCGAATGCCGTGGTGGACGCCAGCACGACGTACGAAGCGGCCGTTAGCAAAACCCCGACTGCAATCAGGCTTGTTTTTGCCCGTTTTTGCTGCTCAAGCCGGTAGACCAGAGCCATCTCGATAATGACGATCAAGAGGCCGTTCAGGGCCATCAACGCACCGATGCGGCCTTCAGTCAGGCGCAGTACCTGCTTGAAATAAAGCGGAACGATGCTGAACAACTGCATGAACACCGTAAAATACAGCGATGAGCACACGACGAAGGCGATGAACAGGGTGTCGCGGTAGGGCGACGTGATTGGTTCGGTTAAGTTTACAGACTGCTGAGTGACCGATAAATCAGGACCTTGAATGGGTGGTGCTACAGGAACCGGCAGGTAACGCCACAGAACTAATCCGGCCATGATGCACGTCAGCCCGTCGGCCCAGAACAACAGGCTGTAGTTGACCCCGGCCAGCCAGCCGCCGAGTCCCCCGCCAACGGCCCAGCCGAGGTTGATGGCTAACCGGTTGAGCGAGAACGCACGGGTGCGGGTGTCGGCGTCGGAGTAGAACGCAATGGCGACCTGGTTGGCGGGCCGGAACGAGTCGCCGAGGAGCGTAAAAATGAATACGCTGCCGCAGAGTGCGTAAAAATCGGTTACGAACTGGAGAACGAGCAGAAAAGCCCCACCGAACAGCAGACTCACCAACTGAACGTAGTAGAACCCGAAGCGGTCGGTGAGCCGCCCGCCGAGAAACGTACCGACGAACGCCCCCGCCCCGAAAACGGCCATAACGATGCCCGCGTCGGTGACGGAGTAGTGGAGATGCTGGGTGAGGTAAAGCGTCAGAAACGGCAGTACCATCGTGCCGCACCGGTTGATGAGCATGACGCCCGCCAGCAGCCACACCGACGGCGACAGGCCCTGGTACGCGTTTTGGTACAGACGGATAACACCCTGGAACATGGCGCGAAGGTACAACTTACGCCTTGTTAGACTTTACGCCGGGCATCCGCATCCTCACCAGCCGCCACAAATATCTTTTTATCGGTAATCAACGGTCGGTGTTCCTCCAGAAATGCTTTGAACTGCCGGATCTCTTCCAAC
Source organism: Spirosoma arcticum (assembly GCF_054779955.1). Lineage (NCBI taxonomy): Bacteria > Pseudomonadati > Bacteroidota > Cytophagia > Cytophagales > Cytophagaceae > Spirosoma > Spirosoma arcticum. Next base: position 619,228 of record NZ_BAAGXG010000003.1, on the reverse strand, counting down.
TGCTTGTCGATGGGGTGCGTCAGGGTGTAGCTTTCGACGTACACGTCGCTAAAATCGGTAATGACGTACTCCATCAGTTTGATGCCTTTGCGTTTGAGCGCATGCAGGTACAAATTCTGGTGGTTGAACAGATACCGGTCTTTCTGGTACGACCCTGTCGTTTTCAGATCGACCGCTTTGTAGGTGCCAATTAAATCGACGTAGCCGTAAAACAGCACGTCCTCAATTTCCCACTGGCAATACACCTGCGTGTCGACAATGGGGCGGGGGAGGAGTTTACGAACGCGTTTGATAATATCCGGGTCGAACCGATCCTCATTAGTGCCCTTCACAATCGCTTCCTCAAACGAAGTGCCCCGTTCCTGAGCCGCCGTCGTTGGCGCGGGCACGCGGTTGATGCTGTCGATGAGTTGCTGCGCGTCGGGATGCCCCCCGTTCACATAGCGCGAGAATGTATTCAGCAGCGAGGGGTAAAAGCGGTACTGTATCATGGTTTGTAGTTCGTAGTTTGTGGTTGACTGACGCGTAAGCACCCGTGCGTCAGCTAACCACAAACTACAAACCACAAACTTAGTTTCTCACCACCAGCAGTACGCCGACCAAAATCACGACCATGCCGAGGATTCGCCAGCCATTGGCCGGATGCAGTGCAAAACCCAGCAGGCCGTAATGATCCAGCACAACGGCCGCCAGCAACTGCCCCGCCACGCTCAGACTCACTAAGTTAGCCGTGCCAATCTTGGGAACGCTGACAATAACCGTTGTCACATATACCGCACCAATAATGCCCCCCGTCCATTTCCACCAGCTTACCTGCCTGACTGCGTCGATTGAGGGGGCGGATACGCCCGATACAAACAGCATAACAATAAGAGCTATAAGGCCGGTGCCGAACGAAATGGCAGCCGCCAGCACGGGATTACTCAGCGACTGCCGGAGGTTAGCGTTGACGCCCGCCTGAACAGAAATGGCGATGCCAGTCAGGAAAGCAAGTAGAATATAAACGTAGTTCATACAGAATAACAGGCGTGATTGCCCGGTTGGAAACCGGCAAAGGTAGCCAACGTAACCGCAGACCGTTAGCCCGGAATTCGCTTTTTATATATTCCGACTTTCTCATGTAACTACAATTATATAACTTGCTCTAATATTCTTAACCTCAAGTAACGTACATGTTTGTTATCACGCAGTACCCACTGGCGGTAGTCGTCTGTTTCCTAACCATGCTCTGTTGGGGATCGTGGGCTAACACGCAGAAACTCGCTACTCAATCAGTACCAACCACTATTTTCTACCGGGACTATACCTACGGCATTCTGCTGCTGAGTATAGTACTGGCGTTCACGCTGGGCAGCATCGGATCAGACGGCCGCTCGTTCATCACCGACTTCAGGCAGGCCGATACGCAAAACCTGCTCTACGCGCTGGCGGGTGGTTTTGTGTTTAATATTGCCAACATCCTGATTGTCGTTGGCATCGAACTGGCGGGTCTGTCGGTGGCGATGCCGGTGGGTATTGGGCTGGCCCTGATTCTGGGCGTCATCGTCAACTACGTTCGTTCGCCGGTGGGCAATGTACTGTTGCTGGCCGGGGGCGTCATTGCTATCTTCCTCGCTGTTGTGTTCAGCGCACTGGCCTACCGGGCCAAGGCCCAAACCGACGAATCGGTCGACAGGCGCGGCATCGTTATCTCGCTGATTGGTGGCTTTCTGATGAGTTTCTTTTTTTACTTCGTGGCCACGGCAATGTCTCCCGATTTCGTCAATCCGGCACCGGGTATGCTCACGCCCTACACGGCCCTGGTACTGTTCGCCGTTGGTGTCCTCATCAGCACGCCGTTGTTTCTGCCGATTCTGCGCCGGTTCGCCAGTAAGCCCGCCGACGACGACATCTGGTACAGCGATGTGAGCCGCCGGAATCACATCATCGGGGTGTTGGGCGGTGTGGTGTGGTGTTTGGGCATGGCGTCGAGTTTGTTGGCTTCGGGCGCGGCCGGTTTCGCCATTAGCTACGGCCTCGGGCAGGGCGCTACCATTGTGGCAGTGCTGTGGGGCATTTTCATCTGGCACGAATTTCGGGGAGCACCCGCCACGTCGAGTCGCTATCTGATCATCATGAGCCTGTGCTACGTGCTGGGGTTAGGACTGATTATCTCGGCGAAGTAGAGACCGCACCGGCGGACCGGCAACACTTTGCGTCTCCTGACCGGATGGTTTTGCTGACGTATAGGAGATGCAAAATATTGCCGGTCCGCCGGTGCGGTCTCTACAGACCCGTTAACATCAAAAACATTTCTGCTGCGTGCCAGGTGTGGGGGAAGGCCAACTTTTGCTTAACTAACCCCTTGTCCAGCACGGTCATGCCGGGGTAATGGGCATCGCTGGCGTTCTGTTCCCAACTCAACGGATAATCCAGGTTTCCGAGGATACCGCGCTTCTGTGCAACGCCTATCCAGTTGTAAAAGTGATCCTCGGCCCAAATTAAGTATGGGTAATTATCACTGTCTTTCTCCACGAAGAGTTTGCCCACTACATGCTCTTTTTGGTAATCCCACCAAAACAGCGACGAGTAGCTGTCATATTGCTCAGGAATGACGTACGGGTCGGGCAGGCCGAGCGACTTTAAGCCGTACTTAAGCCATTTGGTCTGAAAAACGGGGTGTTCGGCGTAGTCAGTTTTGCCGAGGACGTATACCCCCTCCCGCACCGGCGGACCGCCTTGTCTAAGGAGAGGGGGCAGGGGGCGGTCGGAATGTCCTGGCTGGGAACCGCGCATCACCGCCGTTGCGGAGAGGTAGCGTTTCACCGAATCCAGCGCTATCGGCACCACCGGGTGAGTTTTGTTCGACACCAGCGAGACTAAAAACAACACCTGTCCTGGATTATCGGCCTCGGCAATGCCGCGATTATTGCGGTCGAACGGGTCCCGAATGGCCAAAATCCAGTCGCGGATCAGCCGCAGGTTACCCGTTTCGCGCAGGACCATCGCCATCAGCGCGGCATCGCGGTACCACGGTTTGGCATACACCATGAAGTTGGGGACGGGTCGGCCGTTGATGACATTGATCAGCACTTCCTGATGCAGTACCCGCAGCACTGGCCCGTAGGCGTTTTGAGTAAAACGGGGCAGCTTCAGCGCGCTCCGGGTGCCCGGAATTAGTTTCGGTCGTTTTCCCGGCTGCAAAATCCAAACGCCGTTTTCATCTTCGCGAATCTGTACTGTCTGGGGCTGGCCAATTGAGGCACCCGTCAGTTCGAGAGCCACCAAGTACTCCGATGGCACAATCACGGCCTGTTTCACATTCCATTGCTCTTCAATATTGCCCGTCAGCGCGTTGATTAACCGCCCGTCGCGGTAGATGAGCTTCAGCCGGTCGCCCATCCCGAAGAGGAAGAACTTCAGATCGGGTAACGTGCGCCGGTTGGGGTGCTCCTCCCGCCAGGCTGTTAAATTGGCGCGGTAGGCAGTCAGTGCCCCGGCCGGATCGGGGTGAAGCACGGGCGGAACGGGTCGCTGCGCGGTTGCTATGAGCGGAAGGAGCAAAAAGAACAGGCAGCGTTTATTCATAATGTTCGCTATAATTTCGACTTCACCGGCTGGTCGTTGTACACCAGCAGGTCAGTCATTCGGACAGCGTGGTCGGCATCGGGGTTAAGCAGTTTGATGCGGGCCGTGTGCTTACCCTTCGGAAGCTGGTATTTCCAGAACAGATCGTACCGGCGCTGGGTGAAGTTAGCCGGTAGTTTCGCCGTTTCAACCTTTTTATCATCAATGTACAGTTCGACGCTGAACGTGTGGGTTCCCTGGTAGGTGTAAGCCATCGCAGCCGTCGTATTCTTCGGCTTTGCTTCGCCTTTCAGCACAAAGCCGATACCCTCAAAATCGAACGTGTATTCGTTGTCTAAATCTTTGTGGACGCCCTTCACCAACACCGGGTAGTGACCCGTGAATGCCTGCTCTAACCGCACCGCTTTGGGTGCCTGCACGGCAATCATGACCTGATCGCCGGTAACTTTGCCGCCGTTGCGTTCCACCACTTGCAGCGCGTGTTTCATCCCCATTGCATACACGTCGTTGAGCGATATGGTCGTGTATTTGAAGTCAATATCTTCGGCTTCGGCTAAGCCCATTTTCCAGTAGGCCGGAATCTTGTCGTAGCCGAGCATGGTACCGAGAATGCCGCCCGCCGACGCCGGATTGCAGTCTGAGTCCTGCCCGGCGCGGGTGCTGATCTCCATCGTTTTCGTGAAGTCACCCCCGCCGTAAAGCAGCCCCAGCACGATGTAGGCCGAGTTGATTTTAGCGTCGATGTTATAGGCGCGAAACACGCCGTCGGAGCAGCCCACCTCGTCAGACCATTTCTTCTGAATCTCGAACCAGTTGCGTTTCCAGTCGGTTGGGTACTGCCCGTGCCACTTAATTACGTCGGCAATGCACTGGTAGAAGGTACTCTGCTGCGGAATGGTTTTGAGTGATTCGTTCACGATGTAGTTGACGTCGTTCGACGTAAAGGCCAGCGCATACATGGCCCCTACGTACGCCCCGCCGTACCAGCCGTCGCCGTAGTTCATGATATGGCCGATGGGGTCGCCGATCTGCACCGCCGTGTTGGGCATTCCGGGGGCCATCAGCCCCGAAAAATCAGCTTCAATTTGAAAGTCGATGTCGTCGGCGTGGGGATTATTGACCCAGTGGCCCGATTCAGGTGCTTTCATACCATTGAGAATGTTATAACGGCCCACCTGATTAGCGTGCCAAAGCATGTACTCGGCCGTGGCGTAGGCGTTGGCGTGTTCGCTAACCGGTGCGTCGAGACCTTTGCGCTCAAACACGTCCACAAACGTCAGGTCCATGTATAGATCGTCGTACAGCCCCGGAATCTCAAGCATCGTTTTTTTGATGTAGCCGTCGTACCACGGAATCGGCTGGTAATCGTTAATCATCGTGCCGTTGAATTTAAACTCCGTGGGGCCACCGAACGTGCAGCCGATAACCTGCCCCGCCCAACCGCCTTTGATTTTATTCTGGAGGGCCGTTTTCGACATTGTAACCGCTTTGGGAGCCGTCCGGGACGGCTTGGTGGGGGGCATCGCGGCCGATAGCAGCGTGAACAGCAGGACAAACAGGATTTTCATAATCAGTACGTTTAAGACCATATAGCGAAACACCGCCGACTGCCATTTTTCCCGGTTCAACCGATACATTAACGGAGGGCGATGAGCAACGGAACGGTTCCAGCGGTTGGCAATTGGGTTTGATTAAGCCGTTGCCATCCGGTCGTTTACCTCGTTGCGGGTCGGCATAGACGCCTGCGCCCCCATGCGCGTGACCGAAACCGACGCGGCCCGGCACGCAAACGCTACGGCTTCGGGCAACGACTGCTCTTCCGAAAGGGCTACGGCCAACGCTCCGTTGAAACAGTCGCCCGCAGCCGTCGTATCCACCGGCGTTACGGGCGGGGTTGAAATTAGTGTTGCGCCCGTTGCGGTGTGCAGGTACGCCCCTTTTGCGCCTAAGGTAATGATGACGTTTGCGACGCCCATCTGGTGAAATTTCAGCGCGGCCTGTTCGGCGGTGGCTTCATTGGTTACGCGGATGCCGGTCAGAATTTCCGCTTCGGTTTCGTTGGGCGTAATCAGAAAAAGGTTTGGGAACAGGTCCGCCGGGAGTTCCTGCGCCGGGGCTGGGTTCAAGATGACCCGCAGCCCGCGTTCAGCCGCCTGCCGAACGGCGTGTTCGACCGTTGGCAGCGGTATTTCGAGCTGGAGCAGCACAATCGTATCGGATGAAGCGGATTGCAGCGCTGCGTCGACGTCGGCGGGCTGGAGATAGCCGTTGGCACCGGGCGCGACGGTGATGCAGTTTTCGCCCTGGGCATCGACGTTGATGAGCGCCACGCCCGACGGCTGATTAGCGTCGGTCAGAACATAGGTTGTGTCAATGCCTTCCCGCCGAAATCCGTCAATGGCCTGCTGCCCAAATACATCGTTGCCAACTTTTGCCGCGAACGTAACAGCACCCTGGAGTCGGGCCGCTCCCACCGCCTGATTGGCTCCCTTGCCGCCGGGGTTCATCAGGAACGTGCCACCCATGACGGTTTCGCCCGGTGCGGGCAGTTTGCTGGTCTTCACGACCATGTCGGTATTGGAACTGCCGATGACGAGAATTTGAGCGGGCATTCGGTGGTGAGCGGTTTGGGGATGCCTACAAAAGGGAGTCGGGTGGCTATTTTACTAACCACGCCTGGCACATAAACTGTATTGAGTGATTAGGTTGTGTAACGACTGGCAGCATGTAGCGGATAGTCGCGTCGATAAACAGAAACAGGAGTTTGGTTGTCTAACTCCCGTAGGTCAGCAGGTGATGATTCCCACGCCGGGACAGACCAATAAACGGTTCGGCATCGGGGCAGTCAATTATCATACAGGCGAAACGGTGGTCATTGTTCGTAACCGAAAGCGACGCGATCGGACTGCCGAAGCAGCAGATTGCCGAGCAGCTTCTGCTGAGGCATCCAGTGCAAACCATTTACCTGGCTTGGGACAACGCCGATACCCATAGTGGCGGAGAAATTGAGGCCGTAGTCCGAGGAGCCGCTGGTCGTTTAGTATTATTATATCCACCAACCTATAGTCCCTGGCTCAACCCGATAGAAATGTTGTGGCGGCATTGGCGACGAGAAGTGACCCATTGTGAATTATTCGAATCCATCAAAAAGCTGATTGATGCAACGCATTCCTTCTTTGCCCGCTACAATCAAATGCCTGAAAAAGTGCTGTCAATTATTGGTGCAACCCGACAAGTCTTTCTTGAATGTACTTAGTCTTGCAGAATCGGTGTTCGCTGGGCGCATTAGCAGGGTGAGGATATTGTCCGTTCTTCGGGCAGCTAACATGCTTAAACGGCTCAAATTGCACCCGACTGACCGAGCCAATGGTGATTCTATTGAGAGCAAAACTGCGTTTTAGTGCGGTCGTAGGCCAGGTAGATAAAATCAAACTGCCCTGTGATATGATCATATCACAGGGCAGTTTGGCCTTAACAGAAAGTTGGTTCACTACCTGGCTGAGTAGAATCGGTAAATAGTGGTATATGGTATTCTAACCTGCTTCCCAAGCTGACTTACCTCAGGAGGGGTTGTAGGGGCTGAACCCCGAAACGTAAAAATTCGCTGGATAAATGTTACGTTACTAAATAGGCCAGTACCCGTGTTGGAACTGGCCATTAGCAAAAGCCAGGGAATGTCGCGGGTAGCGTTCGGGGCATCAATGCGGGTTACTACCCGGCCAATTACGGCACTTCCATCCTTATACGTCCAGATCGGCCCGGCACCGTGGTCACCCACGCGAACACCACGACCGTTATACAGTATGGCACTGGGAGCGACAAAGGCCCACTCAAGCGTGTTAGGATCAGTGGTGCCGCGCCTTGCTTCGTAGATTTGCACTCCTTTCGCAAAAAAGGTGGCAACCAATGCATTCCCAGTCGGCGGATTTAACGTATCGGGCACAAAGTATTGACGGGCGTTGGCAGAAAGGTCGCTTTGCTGGGGTACGGGTTCGACCAGCGCGTCGAACTTTTGTTTACAGGAGCCTAATGCACCTACTAAAATCAGTAGGCTGATTAACCCGCCAAAGCGGTTGAGCATCGGTTTGTTTACAGGTAACTTTCTTGCAGTATTCATTTGTTAATTAGGTTATGGTTAGATGAACACCCAAGATTAGCTATGGGAGAACTATGGAAAAGTCGAAAAGCCGACATTGCCTGGGCATTTGCCACAGATAGGTCAAAGTTCTCCTAAGTTCAGCTTTCTAGGAACAGGCTGTCAGGCTTCCCATGCAGTAGATAACCATCAATGCGCCACTGCTTATTGCTAAACTCTTGAGAAATCTATGTCGATTCATGGGATGGTTTAATTAATCAATCCGCTTAATGATGTGCGCTCCCCGCATGACCGGCAGGGTGTAATCGAGCTTGAGCAGTTTAGGCTCATCTCCTTTGAATAGTTGCCAGAAATCAACCGTGCCACCGGCCCGTTGCGGATTGTGATGATCAAAAACGGCAACGGCTAAGTAGTTGCTGGCCGCGTCGAAAGTGATACCCTCAGGCAGAATGCCGTCGAAACGAGCCCGATCAGCGATGCGCAACCGTCCCGTAGTTGGACTGAATTGGTACAAAGTCAGGGCGCTGTACGGCGTATAAAACGGAGAATTCGGCGGAAAATAGCTCTGCTCCATATCTAAGCTAACCACCCAACGGCCGTCGGGGCTGATGGCAAAGTTTTCGGGACTACCACCCGTGGCGGCCGTGGATACAATTGTATGACGAGGCTGGCCTTCCGGTTCCGCTTGGGCGGCAAACCGGATAACGGTTAGCATTCCCTGTTGGGAACCTCCATAACTACCCGCTACATCCTCCCCCCAGAATAAATTGGTGACGACGTAATGATTACCATCGGGGGTGAAGTAACCAACACCGGGTAGCTTACCCGGACTGACGGCCGTACCCCACGGCTCTATCTGACCGTTCGACTGGTAGCGAAAGAAACAAACCTGCTGCTCGTCGCTCAGCGTGACCGCAAAATAGTCGCCCGAGGGATGCCAGACGATATGCGACAGCTTAGAATTAGCTGCATTTGTGTTGCTCAATCGAATGTAACGGGGTTGTTTCAGTTGCCCGTTCCTGAGCGGAATAAGGGCCAGTTCTTTACCTGTTTCGCCGGAAGTTACCGCAATGAGATCCCCTTGTGGCCGGACGTCAATGGCGCCAATCCGAGCGCCCAACCGTATCTGCTGTCGAATAAACGGCTTTGGCGTAAGCGCAATCATCGTTACCAGATGACCGTCTGGCGTTGCACCGATGGCCGTTTGCCCAGCCGGGGCCGGACCGTACAGTTCCGTTACAAAGGCAAAACGACCGTCGGGCGTAACAGCCAGGTTGTTGGGCCAGGCTTTAACCGAATTGCTAACTGGCAAGACGACACGTTGCTCCGTTACGCCTTGGTTAACCATTGGCAAAATAGTCAGCGCATCGTGCAATCCGCCTGGTTTCGGACCAGCATCACCGGTAACGTAAGCCGAGGCCAGCATGTCCGCATCGGACAACACCAATAGGTGTCGGGCCTTGAAATTTAGATAGGCCGTGTTAGGTTGACCATTGACCGTAGCCGTCAGCAGGCTATAACCGATCAGGATGAAATAGGGTAGTCGATTCATACGTCTTTCGGGGTTAATTTCCTTGATAAACAGATAGATCGCAGGGGGTAAAGCCTCGCTCATCGCACTCGATGCGCTGAAATGCACCCCGCCGGATCGCCCGTAGCAGTAGTGGGCGAGTGTAGGTCAAATCGGTTGATTGCGCCCGCGTATGACAGGTATTGCACGAGTTTTGTACCGTAACGGCGAAGTTGGGAGCATCAGGAGAAAACGAACCGCTTAGCCACTAACCATTTCGTTTCTGACGAATAAAAACAGTTGATTGATTAGCCCCAAACCAGGTTTCCATCAGTAGCAAAGCACCATCGGGCAGGTCACCGTTAGGGCCAATTTGGGCGGCCACGGCGGGTTCAATGAACATGCGCCGGAAATAGTCGTCCGCTTTGTCAACCTGAGCGTAGAAGACCCATTGCCGACCGTAACGCTGAATTGTATCTGTGGGCGCATTCGTGCCGGGAGCAGGCACATGGATGGAGTCCGATGGTAACTCAATGGACACCCCGACCCCGGACTCGTCCTGACAGCCAACGATGGACAATAAGCCAATCCAGACACTGACAGGAATTAACAGAATTGTTACACGCTTCATACCGTTGCTGTTTTTTGATGAGCAAAGGTATAGGGAGCCATGAATGGGGACCGGGGCTAAATAGCTCAGGTTCGTTGGATAAACGGGTCAACCTACCACTGTTTGCTGCCCGAATAGTCAACTATCAGGTAAAAGCAAGGCCGAGTCATGTGCTCGGCCTTGCTGTGCTGTAAGTGGATTAGGCTATACTGACTTCGCAATCAATTGCCCTGTCCGAACCCCCGTTGGCGGATAGCCGTAGTGCCGACGAAACGATTTTGAAAAATGCGAAACATCCTCAAATCCTGCTTCCAAACAGATATCGAGCACGGATTTATCCGTGTTTTCTAACAGATAATGACCCAGTGCCAGCCGTTTGACGAATAGCCAGCGGTGCGGTGACGTACCAAACGTCCGGTTAAAATCTCGTTTGAACGTCGATAAACTACGACCTGTTAGATACGCAAACTCGCTGAGGGGCAAGTTCTTGGCATAATGCAGTTCCATGATCTGCACCAAATCGGTACGTTGGGGTTGGGTCAAATGGAATAGATAAGCCAGTAGCTGGGGATCAAAGGCCGACAGATTCAGCAGAAACTCAAACGTTTTCAGGCGTAACAGTTCTTTGTTAGCGGCTAATGGTGAGCTAAAGTAAGGGACCAACGACCGGACAAAATTATCCAGCAGCGAGTGTGCGGGTATGTGGATGATTGAAGGCAGATCACTCGCGCACGGAATGGCTGGCCGGTATCGGCTGATAAACTCCTCGACGAAGGTGTCTTTTAAGAAAAATAACACGCTTTCATAATCGGCACCAACAACACGTCCCAATTTAGCGAAGTCGGCATAACTGCCTCGCTTCAAAAAGACAGCCTCATTCGCCACGGCTTTCACGACATTTCCCAAAGCTGTCCGCACGTGTATCTCGCCCGAAAGCACGTAGATCAGTTCATGCTCGGCTACGTAGATACTGCCCTGCATCGTATCGCCATGGTAACAGGATTCGACCACCGAACAACCGTTCAGATCAAGGGTACGGTGATTATTCGGTTGTGGCTCTAATTGCTGAGGAACAATCAAGGCTTTCATTGAATACGTAATTTAAGCGGTCATAGCGTTTTCCAAAAGACAACCTTGTCTTCACCGGCCTGGTAAAAATCACGAATCCGGGCTTCTTCGGTGTAGCCGCACCGCCGGTAAAACGCCCGCTGGTACTCATAACTTGGCAAACCTGACGTTTCGACCAGCAACAGCCGTTCACCCCGTTCCCGCAACGCCTGTTCAACGTAACGCATCATAGCCGCTCCGCGCCCTTTTCCCTGCTGGTCGGCCTGAACAGCAATCAGATACAGGTTCCACGTTCCCTCGGTCAGTCGTTCGGGTGCGTAGTAAGCAACCCCTACCGGGCCATTCTCATCGTCAATCAGCCAGCAATCGCTACTGTCTGGATTCGTAAAATAGTCAGCCATCATATCGTCCAGCATTTCACCGGGGAACAGACCGAGCGCGTCGATCAGGGCCTTCAGGGCGGGGACGTCGCCCGACGTAACGGGTCGAATTGTGGCCGCGTTGATCGGACGCGGGTCCGGTTCCTGGTTTTCGGTTATATTGTTTTGCACGGTATGCTACTTATCGTGTTAATGAAGTTTATTTTACGCTCGTACTAAGCGAATGTCGATTTCACGGTTGACGTATTTCCATTCTTCCGTGATCCGCAAAGCCGCCACCAGTTCCTCAAACGCGTCGGCGTGATGGGGCGCATATTCAAACCAGGTCAGAAAATCGAACGGTCCGCCGAGGTCCCGGCAGTGGTATAACTTACGGGCAATGGCGGGCAGGTAATGAAGACCCGTATGGATGTGGTGCGACTGGTTCTCGAACAGGTTCCGGCGTTCGTCCTGCGTCAGGTTCCACCAGGCTTCGCTTTTGCCGATTGGGATCAGGGCTGCGCAGGTGGCTTCGGGTCGGCCCAGATTCGCCTGAACCGTCGTCAGCGCGTCTTTCTCAGTCCGCTCCGTGTAGCGCAGGTTGCTCACCACCCCCTGCAATGTCCACACGCCCGCTTTCGCCCCGGACAGGCTTCCTGACCTTATCGTTACGTGCGAAACCCGGTCCAGAGCATCTCCAGCCACTGGGCTCATGCTGACCACCTTCCACTGCCCACTGTGGCCGCCAACAAATTCAAACGGGATGTTTGCCATTCGCCTATTTCAATTCGGCATTCCCGAACAGCACCGAGAAGGCCTTGCACCAAATGATGACATACCGTTGCCGGGCAGGGTCGGCCCCGGCGGGTAACTCGACCGAAAAATTGCCACTGGTGCTGGTCAGTCTCGACACTTCGATGAAGTTGCGCAGGCCCGTGTTTTCGGCTAAATAAATGCGCAGATCAGGACCACCGTCCGTGCGGAAGTTCGTGAACACTAAGGTTCGCTTCCCGCCGGTTTCGACCACATTTACGGTCCCGCTGGTGGCATGAACGTTACTCATGAACATACCCTGCAAGAGTCCGGCTGGGCTGGTCGTTGAGACTGGTGGCGTTGTGCCGACCGTAGTTGTGCCGGAAATGGGTGCCGTACCAGTCGTGGGAGCGGGTTCGATAGTTTCTTCGGATGTGGTCGTACAGCCGACCAGTACGCTCAGCATGAGCAAAAAGGCAAAGGGAACAAGCGTTTTCATAGTGTTTATTGTTTACTGTGATGAATTGATTACCATTTGATGAAAATACCGGCGTTGTAGGACCGCGAAAACGGTACGTTCTCCCCGGCCAACGCCCCGATGACACTCGCCGTCAGGCCAACTTTATCCGGTACGATGTCATACGACCCTTTTAAACCCGCTCCGAGGAACATCTGATCGTTGAGGTACGTGCCCGTGAACTGGTAGGCTTCGGTGTTGAAAAACGGCCCGTTTTTGGCCGGTAACCGGAAATCGAGCGTCCCCGCAACCCACAACCGGGGATGCAACTTATACCCCAGTTCGCCGTTTAGTTTCAGAAAGTTACTATAATTCTGAGTCATAAATCCATAGCCCGCTTCGGCGAAAAAATACGTGCGTTTACCGCCCGACCCCACCGATAGGTAAGGCAGCACCGTCCAGCCTTCGTAGCCCGTGCGCAGGCCCAGCCGGTCGTTATTGCTAAAGGTGTTGGCCAGCGCATCGACGCCCACGCTAAGTTTAACGGGACCGTCGGCAAGGGCGCGTTTGAGACCCAGCCCAATGTTGCCGATCCCCGTCAGCGTACCCGCCGGAACCGGATTAGCCGCTCGGTCGGTGCTGGTGCTGGTTCGCAGCAGTTTGTAGGGTAGCACGCCCCGGATAGCCCACTTCTGGGAAATACCGTACTCCGCGTAGAGTTGCAGGGTTACGTCGCTGGTGTTGCGAAACGAAGGTTGCTCGGTGCCGGTTGAGCCATACACGGCGTTGTAATACAGGCCCGAATAGCCAATCTGGACAAACCCTTTTTTGCGGCCTGGCAACCAGGGGCCAGCTTCAACAGTCGTTGATAAAAAACTCAGCATCAGTAGGGTAGGGATCAGGCGGGTTTTCATGGAGTGGTTCGGTTATTTGGTGTTTTTGATTTCAACCCAGTTTTTATCGGCTTTCTGGATATAGCCCGGCTGGTCTTTGTTCCACTCGGTGCGGACTTTGGTGTTGTAGTTGAGGTACAACTTACCATCCACAATGGTCCAGGCATCGGCTTCGGTGGGGGCTTTGTAGCCTTTCGATGCACCAAAGGCGCAATAACCGCCGTACTGGGGCGCGTACTTTACGGGGTCGGCTTTGAAAGCATCGCGGTTCTTCTCGCTGGCAAAATACCAGTCAGCACCCTCGTAGTTATACGAAATTTTTGGATCGCCCGGTACGGGTTTACTCTCCGTAAAATAAGCAACCGGATCATAGCCTTTTATGGCTTTGCCGTCTGGCGCGAACAGGGCTGACTTTTGAGCAAAGGCCGTGGTGATGGAAAACAAGACGAGAATGGTCAGACGCAGAATGTGCAGTTTCATGATTGTTGACTTGTTAGGTTTACTTGGTTGACAAATTGCTTGGTTGATTAGTCAGTTGATGAAGGATAGCATCCCGAATCAGGTCGGGGCGGCTCCAGGGAATGAAATGATTCATCTTCGGAATCATCTGAATTGTGACGGGCGCGTTGACGAGCATCCGTTTGGCGAAGGCCGCATTGCCCGGCGGCACCAGCGGGTCGTCTTCGCCCTGAATTACGATCACCGGCACCCGGATACCCGCCCACAGCGGCATCATCTGCTCCAATTCGCCTTTCAGCGGTAGAATCTCCTGGTTGCTAACCCTTAATTCCGTAGGCAACCAGTGCCGGATGGGAAACACGTTGCCAATCGGCCGGTACCATTCCTTTTTTTCCAGTTCAGGTGCAATCGACGGGGCCACTAAAATCAGGCCGCCCACTTCGTCGGGGTAATCCATCGCCATCCGGGCCGCTACCGGTCCACCCAGCGAATGCCCGACCAAAATCGGCTTCGGTCGGGAGCCACTCAGCCGGAGCAGCGGGGCCAGATCGGCGGCCTGCATTTTCAGGGATCGTTCGGGTGTTCCGAACCCCGACTTGCCAAAACCCGGCCGATCTGCCGAAATCAACTGCGCCCGGTTGTAGAGCGACGAATCAGCAAAAAAGCCGATAAACGCATCCCACGACCCCGGCGACCCGTGAATGAACAGCACCGTTGGCAGCGTATCGGAACCAGCTTGTGTATGCCGAATGCGGGCGTAATGAATCAGACGACCATTCACCTCAAGGGTGACAAACGTGGGCTTTACCGGCCGGTTGGCGAAGTAGGCGGCCACTTTTTCGTCCGACATCCGCACCGAAACACACTGCGGAAGCAGGACGACAAGCAGCACAAAAACGAGCAGTAACATCCGCCAGCGAAGAAAAAATGACCGCATGAATGTTATTTTTTACAGGACCCGCACCATCTGCCACAACGCCATGCCGATAAACATTCCACCCGTCAGGCGATTCAGCCACGGACCGTTCAGGTACTGCACGACGCGCTGCCGTTGCCAGTCGGCCAGCCAGACGACCCCAACCAGTAACCCAAACGCCCCCGCTGCCGTCCCCAGCGCGAATACCCACTGACTACCCGGCTGGCCATTCGGCACCAGCATGTGCGCACTCAGGTAGAGCCACACCGCCGACCAGAAGGGCAGCAGTTGCGGATTCGTACCACCCAGCGCCACGCCTTTCCAAAACGGAAAGGCAGCGCCCGCCGTCGTCAGGGCGTTCAGCACGACGGGTTTCTGCCGAAGGGAAGCGACGCCTGCGCCCAGCAGCACCGGAATGGAGATGTACGACAGCACAACCGTCCAGATTGACCCCATCGGCAGCAGCATCAGACCACCGGCCGCCAGCGCACTGTACCCAATTTCGGGCAGACTGCCGCCCAGTGCCAGCCACAACCCGGCGCGACGGCTCTGGTTGAGCGTCGTTTGGACCACCGCCAGATTGACCGTACCGGGGTGAATCGACCCGGCAAAACTGATGACACTGACGATGACGAATAAGAGAAGCATGGCTATTGGGTAGTTAATGCGATTGGTGCTGAACCGTTGAGTAAGCAACGCCGAAGTGTGATGGTAACTCGACCGCTGGAAAGGCGTTCTGAACCGCGACCTGAATCAAGGCCATGTGGTGGATGGCGTGTTCGACGTTGTAAAGCAACTCGCGGGCGAACGACGACGGAATCTGAATCGTCTCGGCACCCGCCACCGACAAGTCGGCTTCGAGGTGCAGGGGCTGGTTCAGGTCGAGGTGGTGGATGGCCCGGTCGATGGTGCCGATGCGCCGGAGCGCTTCGTCGGTGTCGGCTTCGAGCCGGAGGTCGCGTTGCCGCCGGTCGTAGTTTAGTTGGGCGGTTTGGGCGCTGTTGACCAGCAATTCGTAGAATTCTAAGATGTGGCGAACGTGCTTGCCGATGGTGTTACCCGAAAGTACATCCAGTGGGCGGGCGTACTCGGAATCGGTTAGCTGGCCGACGACCTCGGCGAGTTGCATCAAACTATCGGTACTAACGGATTTCAACGACATGGCGCGACTAATGAAAAATGAATAATGGGTAATGAATAATGTCAGGCGTGACCCGGTCAGGCGTTGGCGCGGACGGGTTTCTTGCCGAAGACAGACCCGAGCAATCCCGTCACCACCGGCAACCACTGGTTGCGGGTCAGGAACAGAATGGTCGAACTGCTGGCGGCTACGGCTAAAGCCAGAAAGAACAGGTAACCACCATCGCCCTGAACGGGGATACCCAGGATGGTCAGGTGAGCCAGAATCGCACCCGACATAACGCCGAGGGCCAAACCGGCCCCGATCCAGCTTGTGCGCGGGATCAGGATGAGCGACGAAGCAATCAGTTCGACAATGCCCGAACCGATGCGGCCCCAGGGTTCCACACCCAGCGTGGAAAAGATATAGACGGATTCAGAAGCCCCGGTGAACTTAAAAAATAAGGTCTGGAGCATGATGACGGCGGCTACAATACGAGCGGCCCAAAGGAGATAAATCGTTGGCTTATTCATGATTGACACGAGGTTTTGGGGTGATTAAGAAGTTTAAAAAGGTTGAAAATGAAGATTAGGATTGCGTGAACTTGTTCCAACTGGCATCGGCTTTCTTGTGCAGATTCGGCTCGTCCTTGTTCCACTTGGTCAGCGTGTTGTTGATGAAGGTGTGGTAAAACAAAAACAGCTTGCCGTCTTTGATCTTGAAGGTTTCGGGGTCAACCTCCACTTTTTCGCCGTTAGCCCCCATCGCGTAGGCACACCAGCCGCCGTACTGCGGTTCGTATTTGTCGGGATTCTCCTGGAACGCCTTCAGGTTAGCGGCCGAAGCGAAGCGGTACGTTACGTTCTTGTAGTTGACCGTGTTGGCGGCCGATCCCTTCACGGCTTTGTTCTGGGTGAAGTAGGCAACGGCGTCGTAGCCCTGAATGGCAATTCCTTTATCAAGGTTGAACTGTTGTTTCCGAACCGCCGGGTTCTGCTGGGCTGTGGCAGTTGTCAGTTGCGTTAATGCAAGGGCAATGAATAAAAATGAAAGGGTTTTCATGATACAGTTTGTTTGGTTGTTCGTTGTCGTTGACGCTGCTAAATCCGGGCAGCCCGTTGCCAACTCAATTGCCAAATACCGTTCCAGCCGGGCCAGATCAGACGAAAACGCAGTCAGCGGCTGAAAAAAGGCGAAAAATCGGTAATCAAACCGTGCCAATGCCAAACGACGATCTGGATTTAGTTACGATATTTCGTGACCTTTACGAAATAACCGGGGAAAACTACGGAGTTGACAGTCAAGTCGGTGTCGGCAAACGGACAGAATCGCCAGATGCCGGTCGTATCGACCCAAACAAAGCAGATTAGCCGGTTCGGACCCGAAATTGCAGGATGATGTTGTGCATAGTAGCCGGTTCTCAACCGACCGGATAATCCATTACTAATTGATCTGATGAACGCAACCGCCGTCATTCCTGAACAAACGCTTCGCCTGTCGCACTTCACCGTCGAAACCGCGCTGGAGCCGATCCTGCTCTTTGACCAGCAGGGCCGGGTTGAGCGAGCTAACGCTGCGGCCGGTCGGCAGCTTGGCTATGAACCGGCGCAGATGAACCGTCTGAACTTCCCCGACATTCATCCTGAATATGACCCGGCCCGGTACGAACAACTCTGGCAGACCGTGGAACAGCAACACACCCTGACGCTTGAAGTACCCCAGATGCGGCAGGACGGGACCATTCGGCAAGCGGAGATCGGGATGAATTTTGTCCGGCTCGACGGGCAGTACTACCTGTGCTGTTTCGTGCGCGACGTCACCGAACGCTCGCAGTTGGACGATACGCTCCGCCGGATTTCGGAAGGTACAGCCGCCGACATTGGGATCGACTTTTTCCAGTCATTGGTGCAGCAACTGACGGCCACGCTGCACGTGCAGTTCGCGATGGTGACCGAATGCACCAACGTCGAGAAAACCCGCGTCCGAACACTGGCTTTCAGCGTGAACGACACCCTGCACGAAAACATCGAGTATGACCTGGCCGGTACGCCCTGCGACATCGTGATGAAGGACCGCGATTTTTACTACCCCACCGACGTCGCCGGGAATTTCAGCCAGGCAACCGGCACCGAGTCCTACCTCGGCGTACCGATTCACGACAAAGCGGGCGAAGTGATTGGTCATTTGTCGGTGAGCGACACCCGCCCCATGACCAATCATCACAAGTACACTGGCATCCTGCGGGTGCTGGCGGCCCGGTCGGGTGCGGAAATCGGGCGTAAAGTGGCCGAAGAACGGCTGCTGAAAATTCAGGAGCATCTGGAAGCGACCGTCATCGAACGGACCCACGAACTGGCCGAGGCTAAAGAAGAAGCCGAAGCCGCCAACGGGGCCAAAAGCGATTTTCTGGCCACCATGAGCCACGAACTGCGCACCCCACTCAACGGTATTCTGGGCTACACCCAGTTATTCAAACGCGACCCGCTGCTGTCCGATAGTCAGCAAAAAGGTATCAGGATTATGCACGACTGCGCCGAAAGTCTGCTCTCGCTCATCAACGACGTGCTGGACCTCTCGAAGATCGAAGCCCGCAAGATGGAAGTGCTCCAGGAGGTGTTTTACCTACCCGAACTGCTGCACAACATTGCCCAGCAGACTCAAATCCGGGCCGAACAAAAGGGTTTGCTGTTCGAGACGCATCTGGCCGGGAACCTGCCCGACTGGGTCGTGGGCGACGAACGCAAACTCCGGCAGGTGCTGCTCAACCTGCTGGGCAACGCCGTAAAATTTACGCCGACCGGCACCATTACGTTCCGGGCCGAGTGGAACGCCGGAAATGACGATAAAGGCACGCCATCGCCCACCATTCGCTTCATGATCGAAGATACGGGCGTTGGCATCGCCAATGAGCAGTTAGCCAGTATCTTCCAGCCGTTCCAGCAAATCCGCGAATCGAATGATTTTGTAGAGGGCACCGGTTTAGGCTTGTCCATCACCGACCAGTTGGTGCGGCTCATGAACGGCGACTTATACGTATCCAGTCAGGCGGGCCGGGGAACGCAATTCCGGCTTTCATTGGCGTTACCCGAGGCAACGCTACTACCGGCCATGCTTCCGGGCACCCAACCGGATCAGCCGATTGTCGGCTACGACGGAATCCACAAAACTATCCTGGTGGCCGACGACGGCTGGGAAAACTGCTCGGTGCTGACCAACCTGCTCCAGCCGCTGGGCTTCACGGTGATCGAAGCCCGCAACGGCCGCGAAGCGGTGGAACAAGCCATTTTGCACAAACCGGATCTGATTCTGCTGGATTTGGTGATGCCATACTTAGACGGCTACGGCGCATTGAAACAGATTCGGGCCAATCCGGCAACGAACGTGGCTAAGGTATTTGCGTTCTCAGCCAGGGTGTTCGAGCAGGACAAGCAACGCAGTCGACAGGCGGGTTTCGATGATTTCGTCCCCAAACCCGTCAACTTAGACGCGCTGTTGATCAAGATTGGCACCCATTTAAACCTGACGTGGCAAACCCGACCGGTTACTGATTCCTCAGTTCCCCCCAAATCTAACCTGGCCCGAACAAACACGGTTCCGGCTCAACTGCCGGAGCCGTCGCAACTCGAAGCCTTGTACGAACTGGCCCGCTTGGGTGATATTCAGGGCATTCTGGTCCAGACAGCCCGTGTGGAGCGGGCTAATCCGGCATACCAGCCCTTCGTGGACGACATTCGGCAGGCCGCCGGTGAGTTCGACACGCGCAAGATCAAAAAATACCTTCAAGCTTGCTTAAAAACGGTATGAGCGCCTTTTCCAGTAACCACCCTGATGTTGACGACATAGACAGCATTGGCACCGGCCGTACGATCCTGATTGTGGACGATATGCCCAACAACATCAGTGTGTTGTACGAAACGCTGACCCGGTTTAACTACAAGGTGCTCGTAGCCCGTGACGGCAAAAGCGCCATCGAACAAGCCGCGTTGGCCCAGCCCGATCTGATTCTGCTCGACGTGATGATGCCCGGTATGGACGGCTTTGAGACCTGCCGACGACTCAAGCATCTGGAAGCGACGCGGGCGATTCCGGTGCTGTTCATGACGGCCCTGGCCGAAACCATCGACAAGGTCAACGGCTTCAACATGGGCGCGGTGGATTACATCACCAAGCCATTCCAGTTACAGGAGGTCCTGGCCCGTATTAATACCCACCTGACGTTACGCCACCTGCAATGCGAGCTGGAAGACGCCAATGCCCTGCTCGAAACCCGCGTTGCCGAACGGACTGAATCGCTGGCCAAGGCGCTGGCCGAAGTGGAGCAGCTTAAAAATAAACTACAGGCCGAGAATACGTACCTGCGCGAAGAGATCAAACAGACCAGCAACTTCGAGGAGATCATTAGTCAGAGCCGGGCCTTTGGGAAAGTACTCCGGCAGGTCGAACAGGTGGCCCCAACGAATACCTCGGTGCTGATCCTGGGCGAATCGGGTACGGGAAAGGAACTGCTGGCGCGGGCGGTGCATAACCGGAGCGGTCGGAAAAACAAAACGCTGGTGAAAATCAACTGCGCAGCGCTGCCCGCCACGCTCATCGAAAGTGAATTGTTCGGCCACGAGAAAGGCGCGTTCACCGGCGCAACGGCTCAGAAAATAGGTCGCTTTGAACTGGCCGACGGCGGCACGATTTTCTTAGACGAAATTGGTGAGATGCCGATTGAGTTGCAATCCAAGCTATTGCGGGTGTTGCAGGAAGGCGAGTTTGAACGGGTCGGCAGCACTAAAACGCTCAAAGTCAACGTGCGGGTGATTGCGGCCACCAACCGCGACCTCGAAAAAGAAATCGGCGAAGGCCGCTTCCGGGAGGATCTGTACTACCGGCTCAACGTGTTTCCGATCATGAGTCTGCCCCTGCGGGAGCGAAAAGAAGACATCCCGCTCTTAGTGCGTCATTTTTGTACGAAGCACGGCCCCGGCATCGGCCGCCAGATCGACGTCATTCCGCAGGACGTGATTGATACCCTGCTGGATTATCACTGGCCGGGCAACATCCGCGAATTAGAAAACGTCGTTGAACGCTCACTCATCATCTCATCGGGCCGAAAGCTGGAAGTCGGCGACTGGCTAAGACGGAAGAACTCAACGCCCAAACCTACCGGCCTGATTACGATGGAAGAGGCCGAACGCAGCCACATCATTGCTGTTCTGGAGCACACCCGCTGGAAAGTAAGCGGCAAAAACGGAGCGGCCGAAATTCTGGATATGATCCCCACCACGCTCGATTCGCGGATGAAAAAGCTGGGCATTCAGCGGCCGTAAGCAGTATGTATCCATTTCCTATTTAATCCATTGCCACCTTATCAACCAGTCCGACTACCGGACGGCGATTGAAATAACGATCTTTGACCGGATGGAGGAGCCGTGTATAGCGGTGCATTGACAGCCGGGAAGGCCAACCGCCCGCGAAGAAGTCTGTAATTCTTTGTCAGAACATGAATTGGGGATTAGCCTGCTCGATGGGCATTTTGCCAAAAACTGACTGGTCAGCACCTTTACAGACCCGTTGAACATTACCCAGCATCACCTGAACCCGGTGTGCAGGCAGGTAGCGGGAAAAATCGCCAATGGAGTAGCCATGCTGAAGAGAGCGATTTGAACGCTACAAATCGGCAAAATTAGTTGTTAGACGGTCTGCGTGATTTGCTCGTCTGGGTGACTTAGCTACTGGTGTTAATGACTTCGTACCGGGCGCGTACAAACATGAATATACCATAGCCAATTAGGCCCAGCGCTACGGCGCCAAGCAAAAACGAGCCGTAACTGGCTTCCTCCAGAAAAGCAAACGCACTGCTACTGCCCCCGGCTTCGCTGGCATTCGCCCTCACGGCCGCTTTTATAAACAGGTAGCCAATCACCCCCCATACGATTCCCCGTGCGATATAACCAATTTTTCCGGACCGGATGATCATCTCCTTCAGTTCCGTTTTGATGGAGGAAGTTTGAACATTTTTCAGGTATTTACCAGACAAGGCCCGGTAGATCTGGTATAACCCGATGCCAATGATAGCCAGGCCAATCAGGCCGACGAGCCACTGGCCAAACGGTTTCTGCAGTATTTCCCGAACGAGGGTCTGGCGCGAACTATCCCCGCCCTGATTATTCTGGCTACCCAGCATCATCCGGAAAGAACCATAAGCCAGGGACCCATAGACCAACCCGCTAAAGGCATAACCTATCCGACGACCGATGCCTTTGGCGTCGGTTCCTTTATGCTCTGTATCGAGAAAAGCCTGCGTGAGCCGCCAGAGGGCGTAGCAGACCAGACCTACGGCTACCAGTGCCAGCAGAACCTGCCCAAACGGTTGATCCAGTATAAACCGAAAGACCCCCTGCTTATTGAGATTACGTTCTGAACTACCGCCGATTTCAAAAGCAGCCATAAACGCCAGCATACCAACCAGGCAGTAAACAACTCCTTTGGCCGCTAAACCAAACTTGGCAAAACGCTTCACCCATTGAGGCTGGGGCGAGGGTATGTGGGAGGAGATGCCGGATAAGTTCATCAGCTAAATCGTTTTGTATAGTACAGGTCGCTTTCAGCGTAATTGGCCTTCTGACAACAATAGAATAGATTTAGAACGACAAATGTTTTGTGTGTTTGCTGCGGAATAAGCCGCTGACGGTAGACATGCGGTGATGAAAGCCATAAGCGGGCAGATGCTTAGTCAACGGCTGGACTGACATCGGCGGTTTTGCCATCCGTTCTCCGGCCAGCAACGGAAACTTTACCCTGCCCGCCTGCCCGTAAGCAAAAAAGTAAAGGAACTAACAGAAGGTACTGTGTTCGCCAGAACCGATGAGCTAATAATGTTGCCCTCAACGGACGCCGGTTTATAGCGCCTGCTCAAGCGGCAAAATAGGAGAGGATCAAATCACATAATTAACACAACACGAGAAGTTTAACGATGTCATATCAGGAGCTAACGCCAATTAATGATGCACTCAGGCCGTTTATTGAATGCTTCTGGATTACTTCACCCGGCGTCAACCAGGTGCCCAAACGTATTACACCGGACGGTTGCTGCGACCTGATCTATCCGTTACCTGCTCTAACCGGCACCCTTACTGCTCCATTACTTGTCGGCACAATGACCCATTGGACACTGAGCACAACCGTTCCGGCTACTGATCTGCTGGGTATCCGTTTTCGGCCAGGTGGTATTTACCCATTTCTGAAGATTCCCTTGCATTTGTTTACCGACGCACAACTCGACATGAATGAGGTAGTGGCCGACTTAGGTACTCAACTTCAAAACAACCTTCTGGAAATTGACGATTGGCCGGGCCGTTTTCAGGCACTGGAGCGCTATCTCTACGAACGATTACAACGCGTAAATTACTCAGCGCCGTTGATTATGCCGGTTGTGCAACACTTGATCAAATACAACGGTCAGATTTCCATTGATCACGTAAGCGATCAGGCCAATGTAAGCCGACGTCAGTTAGAACGGCTTTTTCGGCAGTATATAGGCGTTTCACCTAAGTTGCTTGCCCGGATTCTGCGATTTCGGCACCTTAAAGCGATGCTACGAACGGGCCAAAACGATAGCCTGATGGGAATTGCCTTTGACAATGGCTACACGGACCACGCGCATCTGACCAAAGAGTTCAAGGAGTTTACAGGCCTGACACCGACGGCTTATCTGACGCGTTAACCATGTCGCTTTTTTACAAAATGGCTACCAGAATCGGCCTGTAGCTTTGTCAAAAAATCGTCATGTTTAACCAAGTCAAACGAACAGTATTGGCTGCTCTGTTGGTGGTACTATCCAGCGAACAGGCCTATTCGCAAACCCGTAAATCCCCAAAACCAATGGAAGCAAAATCGCTATCGCCGAACTTAATGGTGAAAAATGTTCAAGAAACCGTCGACTTCTACCAGGATCTGCTCAACGTTACCGTAGTCAGTTCCGTACCCAGCGACAAAGGCGACGAGCTGCTGCAATGGGCGATGGTGCAGACGGGTGGGGTTACGCTCATGTTTCAGGAAGAAACGAACCTGAAGGCGGAATATCCGACGCTGAAAACACAATCGGTTGGGGGCGGTCTCACGCTGTACCTGACCGTGACAGATGTAGAGGGTTTCTACGAACGGGCCAAAAAAGTGGCGACGATCATCAGGGAGCCGCACAAGACCTTCTACGGAGCCACCGAATTCGCCGTTCAGGATAACAACGGCTACATCCTGACCTTCAGCGAGGCCGGGCAGTAGCAAAGCGGGTTAGTTACATGCCACGGTCTCATCCTACCCGTGTGCATGACCAGTATTGGCGAATGGGTGGCCCGCCACCGAATGGTTTTCTCTGGAACGTGAGATGTTCAACGCCTGTGATCTCCCATCATACCCGCCCGGTTTTCATACTGACCCAAACCGTATAGTAAACTCATTCTGGGTTCGGGCATTGTCCGTCGCCACGGTGGGCCGGGCGTACAGATCAACCGTTACGGGTCGTAGTTCATCAGCGGATGAGATTAGTCAATCGGGTGTAATTTATGCCGGGCCGGGCAGAATTGGTATTACACCGGGCGAAAGTGCCATTTTCAAGGGGGCAGGGTCGCCATACCTTTGTCATGTCAATCAATCACCGACAAACACAACGATCATGACTCAATTCACAGTCCCAACTAAAGAAACGGCAGCACCTGAGAGTGTTGCCATGTTCAACACCCTCGAAAAAGGCCTCGGCTTCGTCCCGAATCTGTACGCCTACATTGGCCACTCGCCCAACGCGTTGGGTAGCTACTTAGCGTTCCAGCAGGGACAGAGTAAAGGAACCTTCCAAGCCAAAGAACGCGAAGCGATCAACCTGATCGTGAGTCAGATCAACGGCTGCCGCTACTGCCAGAGTGCCCACACCGCGCTGGGTAAAATAAACGGCTTCACCGACGAGGAAATCATGGACCTGCGCGCCGGTCGCTCGACCAACGCCCGGTTGCAGGCCATCGTTACGCTGGCCGCCGAAATCATCCGGACCCAGGGAAACCCCTCGACCGACAGTCTCCAGGCGTTTGCCGCCCAAGGCTTCGGCGAAGCCGCCTTGGTGGACCTGGTGTCGCTCATCGGCGACAAAATCATCTCCAACTACCTGCATAACATCACCGGTATCGCCATCGACTTCCCCGTAGCGGTCGAATTGGAAACGGTAGCTGCTTAAATGAACAATGGATAATGTACACTGAACTGACACGTGCAGATTATTCTACATTATCCATTGTTCATTATCCATTAATTCCATGAACGTCTTCCTGAATTACTACGGACTCGACTGGCTGGCGATGGTCTTGAGCCTGCTGGCCCTGTGGCTGATCGGCAACAAGAACCGGGTTGGCTTTGCGGCCTTCGCCCTGGCCAATATTACGTGGATTGTGGTGGGTATCTGGCTGATGCACAGCCTCGGCATTGTGCTGGGTAACCTGGTATTTCTGGCTATGAACGTCCGGGGGTACGTAAACTGGAAAAAACCACAGACCGATGGCCACCTTATTTGATACCCTGCAACTTCGCGACCTAACCCTTCGCAACCGCATCGTACTGTCGCCGATGCAGCAGTACAGCAGCGACGACGGACGAGCCGACGACTGGCATCTGGTGCATCTGGGTAGCCGGGCGGTGGGGGGCGCGGGCCTCCTTATTACCGAATCGACTGCCATAACGCCCAATGGCCGCAGTACGCACCACGACATGGGGCTTTGGGACGACGCGCAGGTTGAACCCTGGCAGCGAATTAACGCCTTCGTACACGCGCAGGACGCAAAAATTGCCGTGCAGTTAGGGCATTTTGGCAGTAAAGGCAGCCGGTCGCATCCCAACGAAGGCCTGAAATACCTTTCGCCCGATGACGGCGGCTGGCAAACGGTCAGTTCGTCGGCGGTGGCCCCGTTTTCGGGTATGTCAGTACCCCACGCCCTGACGGTCGCCGAAATTGAGGGGATCGTTACGCAGTTTGGCCAAGCCGCCCAACGCGCCGTTGCCGCCGGTTTTGATGCCATTGATCTGCACGGTGCGCACGGCTACCTGATTCACCAGTTTTATTCCGAACTCATCAATCAACGCCCCGACGACTACGGGGGCAGCTTCGCCAACCGGACCCGTTTTGCCCGCGAAGTCGTGGCCGAAGTCCGGCGCGTGATCCCCGACCGGATGCCGCTGCTGGTGCGGCTCTCCGCTGTCGATTACGTCGACGAGCCGAAAGGCTGGACGCTGACCCAGTCGGTCGAACTGGCGCAGCAACTCAAAGCCGGGGGCGTTGACTTTATCACGGCCTCGGCCGGTGGATTCGTATTTCTGGATAAGTCGAAGGTCTCGCCGGGCTACCAGACCCCGTTTGCCACCGAAATCAGAAACCAAACCGGCCTGCCTACCGGCGCGGTCGGTATGATTACCACGCCCCAGTTGGCCAACGCCATAATTGGGCAGGGCAAAGCAGACTTGGTTGTCGTGGCCCGCGAATACCTGCGCGATCCGTATTTTGCTACGCACGCAGCTATTGCGCTCGGTCAGGAGCCGAACGTGCCGTTTCAATACCGGCGGGCGTATGGTTAGTGACTGCTCACTCTATATCGGTCTCCCAACAATCCGTTACGTTTGTAGCAGAACAAAACGTTAATTCCGCTACTGCCCGTTCCCGAACCCGATGACCGATACCCTAACTATTGCGATTGCCCAGCTCGCCCCGGTGTGGCTCAACAAGAGGGCGACCCTGACCAAACTCGAAGAGGCTATTCGGCAGGCCGCTGCCCAGCAGGCCCAACTGGTTTGCTTTGGCGAAACGCTGCTGCCCGGCTACCCCTTCTGGCCCGACCTGACCGATGGTGCCCGCTTCAACGCCCCGCGTCAGAAAGACCTGTTTGCCCACTATCTGGCGCAGGCCGTCAACATTGAAGCGGGCGATCTGACCACGCTCTGCCAGTTGGCCAATCAGTTCCGCATCGCCGTGTACGTGGGCTGCGCCGAACGGGCTACCGACCGCGCCGGACACAGTATCTATTGTAGCTTGGTGTACATCGATGCGGGCGGCACGATCCAGTCCAGCCACCGAAAACTGATGCCGACCTACGAAGAACGGCTAGTCTGGAGCATCGGCGACGGCAATGGCCTGCGGGTACACGAACTGGGGGCCTTTACCGTGGGCGGATTAAACTGCTGGGAAAACTGGATGCCCCTCGCCCGCACAGCCCTGTACGCCCAGGGCGAAAACCTGCACGTCGCGGTGTGGCCCGGCAATCAGCGCAACACCGTCGACCTAACCCGGCACATGGCCCTCGAAAACCGGATGTATGTACTGTCGGTGTCGGGGCTGATGCGAAAAATAGACATCCCCACCGACCTGCCGCACCACGAACTCATCCGGGAGCAGGCACCCGATGTGCTGGCCGACGGTGGTTCGTGTTTGGCCGCCCCGGATGGCCGTTGGCTGATTGAACCGATTGTGGGCCGGGAAGCAATCGTCACGGCGACCATCGACCTCAACGAAGTACGCCGGGAACGGCAGAACTTCGACCCTTCCGGTCATTACGCCCGGCCCGATGTGTTTTCGCTGACGGTAACTACCCAACGGCAGCAATTAGTGCGTTTTCAGCCTTGAAAGCGGCCGGGCCAGGAAGCCAGCGTTCTCCGAAAATACGACCTTTTTTTCAAGGTACACTGGTGGCTATTTCATTAGCTCGCTTAATGGCATTGCCGCTACTGATCACGATCTAACGGAAATAGTACGATATATCGTAAATACGTTTCTGACTGTCTTCATAAATCAGAGCATAAAATATTGAAAATCAACATTTTATGTTCTTTGTGAGCATTGGTACGAGCCTTGATTGTAGAAAAGTAATCAAGTGAACGACTTATGTGTACCGCAACCTACCTACCCCTTCGCGCAACTGGCTTTATGCTGACCCACAGCCGTGACGAAAAAGCGATTCGTCCGGCGGCCTGGCCCCCGCAGGCTTTCCGCATTGGCGAACAGGACGTTACGTTCCCGCAGGACCCGCAGAGTCAGGGTACGTGGATAGCTGTCGGCCGATTCGGAACGGCACAAACGACGGCCTGTCTGCTCAACGGGGCATTTGCCCTTCACCAGCACCAGCCCCCCTACAAACACAGCCGGGGTTTGGTCATTCCTCATTTTTTTGAGTATCCGTCGGTCGATGCCTTCACAGAGTTCTACGATTTCAACGGCATTGAACCGTTCACGCTGCTTATCATTGAAAAGGGGCGGCTGATCGAGTTGAAGTGGAATGGCATTCAGGTATTTACCGACGAAAAAGACCCGTACCAGCCACACATCTGGTCGTCGGTAACGCTTTATACGCCCGACGTGGTCGAAAAGCGCAAAGGCTGGTTTCGGGACTGGGTACGTCATAATCCACGTCCGTCCGTCAACGATATTCGGCAGTTTCACCGGGTTGGTGGAGACGGCGACACGGCCAACAGCCTGCTGATGAACCGCCGGAACGGCCTGCTAACCATCAGCCTAACCAGCGTTGTCCGGCAAGATGACGTTGTGGATTTTATCTACGAAGATTTCACGCAGCATACCTTCAGCCAACAAACTATTCGCCCTGCTTATGCAATCGCTTAGCACACTCGACCGCCGTTCCAACGTCAGCCCGCCGACTTCTCTTCGGGAAACGCTGCTGGCCCGGCTACCCCGGCTGCGGCTCAACAGTACCTTCTTCATCCGGCTGCGATCGTGGGAATATTGGCCTTTTGCGGTCGTCTACTTCCCCGTTTTCATCTATCACCTCTATCTGTCGATCAAAGCTCGTTCATTGTTTTTCTTTTCGGCGGCTAACCCATCCATCGAAACGGGTGGTCTGCTGGGCGAATCGAAAGTGGACATTCTCAACCGCATCAGCGACGAGTACAAGCCCCAAACGCTGTTCGTGACCGTACCAACGCACATCGACACCGTATTTGCGCAGCTTGACCAACACAATCTAACCTTTCCGCTCATTGCCAAACCCAACGTGGGCGAGCGTGGTTGGCGGGTTGGGAAACTGGAGTATTGGGAAGATTTGGTGAACTACGCGCAGAGCAGTCCGGTCGATTTTCTGATTCAGAAATACGTCGATGAGCCACTCGAATTAGGCGTGTTTTACTACCGATTTCCCGGTCAGGAGCGGGGTGTGATTTCGTCCATCGTTCAGAAAGAGTTTCTGACCATCCGGGGCAACGGCCGCAACTGCATCGAAGAACTCATCCTGCAGAATGAGCGGGCTGTTCTACAGCTACCGGCTCTGACAGCGAAGTACGGTCACCGTTTTCACGAAATACCGGCTGCGGGCGAGACGATTACATTGGTCAGCATCGGCAACCACAGCAAGGGCACCAAGTTTCTGAATGCCAACCACCTCATTACCCCCGAACTGACCCGTGTATTCGACCGAATTAGCAAACCGATTGACGGCTTTTACTACGGTCGCTACGACCTGCGCTGCCGGAGTGTGGCCGATCTGTACGCCGGTCGGCACATCAGCATCCTCGAACTCAACGGCGCGGGGGCCGAACCGGCGCACATCTACCAACCTGGCTTTTCGATCTGGGAAGCCTGGCGGGTGCTGCTTCACCACTGGCGCGTATTGTATGAGATCAGCCGCGAAAATCACCGGCGCGGGGTGGCCTACATGAGCTTACGTGAAGTCGTTCACGTCTGGCAACGGATTCAGAAGGACAAAAAAGAGTGATACACCAACGCATCAACCCCGCACACATGAACTCGTTATTTGCCTCCATTAGTACCGATTTAACCGGCCTGAACGTCCTGCTGACGGCTGGCCCAACCCACGAGGCCATTGACCCCGTGCGCTACATCAGCAATCACTCAACGGGCAAAATGGGCTACGCCCTCGCCGAGGTACTGGCCGAACGCGGAGCGCGGGTGACGCTCGTTAGCGGTCCCACCAACCAGACGGCCCAGCACCCAGCGATTACGGTCGTGCCTGTTCGCTCGGCGGCCGAGATGTACGCGGCCTGTCTGGACCACTTCCCGACGGCTACGCTCACGGTGCTGGCCGCTGCCGTGGCCGACTACACCCCGAAGGTGGTGGCCGACCGCAAGATCAAAAAGAAAGAAGCGGAGTTTAGCCTACAACTTGTCAAGACCGTCGACATCGCGGCCAGTCTGGGCGGACGGAAACACGAGGACCAGTTCATGGTGGGCTTCGCGCTGGAAACCGACAACGAACTGGCCAACGCGCAGGCTAAATTAGTCAGCAAGAACCTGGACCTGATCGTGCTCAACTCCCTCCGGGACGAAGGTGCCGCCTTTGGTCACGATACAAACCAGGTAACGCTCATTCACCGCAATGGGGCCATTCATCGCTTCGGGCTGAAATCCAAGCGGGCCGTGGCCCGCGACATCGCCGATCAGGTGAGCGCCCTTTTAGCCACCCCTGTTTCTCATTAATTCATCCATAAACGCTTAAATAACATGAACAAACCCGCATTTCTTCGGCGCATCAGTGGCCTGCTACTCTACAGCGCCATCCTGCTGGCCGCATCCGCCTTTGGGCCGACCGCCCACTACATCGACAACGAGAAACCACCCCGGCGCGTGGAGAAGACCCCGGCCGACTGGAAAAAGCTGCTCACGCCGGACCAGTTCGCGGTGACCCGCCAACAGGGAACCGAGCGCCCGAACAGTAGTCCGCTGACCCACAACCACGAGCGGGGTACGTACCGCTGCGTTGGCTGCCACGAACCCCTGTTTGGTTCCACCGCCAAGTTCGAGTCGGGAACGGGCTGGCCGAGCTTCAGCGCCCCGCTCCGCCGGAATGTGCTGAAAGAGGTAACGGATACCGATCACGGGATGGTGCGGACGGAAATCCAGTGCAACGTGTGCGACGCCCACCTGGGCCACGTTTTTCGCGATGGCCCGGCACCAACCGGTCTCCGCTACTGCATGAACGGCGTGGCTTTAGAATTTATCAAAAAACCGTAAACGACAAACATCATGCGATTCATTCAATGCATTACCCTGATTATTACCCTGAGCGTGTGGCTCCCCGTGGGCACCGCGCAGGCTCAACAGTACGATACCGCGCCCGCCCGCCTGCCCAGGCCCAAACCCGGCGAGGCCGTGGCCACCTTCGCTGGAGGCTGCTTTTGGGCGCAGGAAGAAGGTTTTGACCAGATCCGGGGCGTTCGGGAGGTGATTTCGGGCTACGCCGGTGGTCAGATTGCCCGTCCCACTTATCAGCAGGTCACCACCGACCAGACCGGCCATGCGGAGTCAGTTCAGATTTATTACGACCCGGCCGTAATTAGCTACCGCGAGTTGCTCGATGCGTTCTTCGCCGGTCACGACCCAACGACGCTCAACCGGCAGGGTCCCGACGTCGGGCGCGATTACCGGTCGGTGGCGTTTTACCGCACACCCGCCGAAAAGCAGGCGATTGTGGCTGCTATTCAACGGGTTAACGCCCAAAAGCAGTATGCCGGTCCCGTGGTTACGGAGGTGGCGCCTTTCGGCGTGTTTTATGCGGCCGAGAACTATCACCAGAATTACTGCCGCCTGCATCCCGACCAAGCGTACATCCGGCAGGTATCGCTGCCTAAAGTCGAAAAGCTGCGCCATGCCATGCACGGCAAGCTAAAACGGGAAGGTTGATCGCGTTTGTCTTTTTACCCTAACTCCCATCTTGCTATGAACATCGAAACTAAATATTGGTATCTTCATAACCATCAGTTGTTTGATGAATTGTCGCGCAACGAGATCAATGAAATTGGCTACCTCAGTCATTTTCGCACCGGTCTAAGAGGACAGATCATTGATTTATCGCCTAACGAAGACCGGGTATTTACCCTCAAGGCCGGTATGCTTAAAATCGTCGACGTTGATGCCGACGGAAACCAGCAATTGATTGAGGTGTTGCGGCCGGGCGATCTGTTCGGCCAGTTCACCCTGACCCGACACACCAGCAGTCAGTACGCCGTGGTGCTGTCGGATAACGTAATCTTCTGTAGTTTTCTGGTCTCTGACTTTGAGCAGATTATGAAGCGGTATCCATCGCTGGGCGTTCGGTTTACCAAACTGGTAGGTCTGCACTTTAAGCGGCTCAAAAACAGCTACGCCAACCTGATGTACAAAGACGTGCGAACCCGTTTGCGGCTGTTTCTGAAAGACTGGCTGGAAAAGGACGCCAAACCGGGCCGACCGAACGTCCTCAACAATTACCTTTCTCACAAGGATATCTCTCAGATCATTTGTAGTAACCGACAAACGGTTACCGAACTCTTCAACGAGTTTCGGCAGGCTGGTATGCTGGAATATGATCGAAGCCAGATCAAAATCACCAATCCGGCCCTGCTGGACGTATGATGAACGACCCAAACATACTCAATCAAGCCGACCAGACCCTGCATAGTCTGGCCCAGTTGATTGCCTTGACGGGCATGCAGTGGTTGCCGCTTCGGGCCGACGACAGCCAAACCAACCTAACTTGGAACAGCGACCGGCATCGGCTGGAAGGCCGCCCGTTCGGGCACGGTGGCCGACAGGTTCGGTTAGTCATTAACACGGAAACATTTACGTTGTACTTCGTTGACGACCGGGAGCACGTATCCGCTTCATTTTCACCCCATAACCGAACCCCCGCCGATGCCCACGTCTGGTGGAACGTTCAGATGCAGGCCTGGGGCCGGACCGACAGCCGGGGGCTGAATTACCAGTTATCCCACGACCCCATCAGTCCCCGGACGGCCTACGAACGCCCGGTTGGTCTGAAGACCTGGGGCCGCTGGCGGACCATTGCCAACACCGCCCTGAGCACCCTGAATGAGTGGAGCGGCCGGGCGAGTGAGGTCAGCATTTGGCCGCATCACTTCGACACGGGCGTTTATTATTCCCTGGCCAATGCCGACGGACAGGAGACAGCCGCCATTTGGGCAGGCTATGCCATTGCCGATTCAGTTTGTGACGAACCGTACTTTTACCTGTCGGGTTACCAAAGCAGTCAGGCCATTGATTTTTCGGCGGCCCCAGCTCTCTCAAGCGGTGAGTGGCGGAATGCGCCGGACTGGAAAGGAGCCCTGTTGCCCGTCTCGATCATTGGCGAAACGGATAGGATCACGCCTTTTTTTCGGGAAAGCTACACCTGGCTCGACAACACGATCCGGCAAGCCATTCGCACCACGTAGTTCAGCCATCGGTTATGCCTTACATACGTCAGCGTATACCTACCGCCATCGCCCTGCAACAACCGAATGTGCTCCCAGGTTAGTTGGTTCGGCTGTGCCGCCCGGTAAAGTACGTAGAACTGGACACGCGTTGATAGACTCTAATTGGCTTTTGTTTGGTACATTAGCTTATCGTTGCTCTCAGGTCCTGACAATGCATCGGCTTGTACTGAATTTGCTGCCTATGCCTTAGCTCTCCATTTTCGATATGAAGAACGTCTGCATAGCCACATTAATAGGCCTGTTGGCGGGTCCCGTCTTCGCCCAGAACCCCAAAATTGATTCGCTCAACCACTTGCTCGCCAAGGCCAACACGGACACGGCCCGGGTAAACAGAAGCCTTGACATAGCCGAAGAGCTGTTTGCGATTAGTTACGACTCCTGTCTTACGTTTGCTGTGCGGACCCAGGCCTTTGCCCGGCGAATCGCCTATCCAATCGGCGAGGCCAAAGCGCTCATGATGGCCGGTAGGGCGTATACATTTAAGGGCAATTTTGCCCAGGCCCGCCAGGCTCTGGACCGGGCAGGAGCGATTTTGTCATCCCAGAACGAGACGGTGCGCTTCGGTCGCTTATATATAAACTACGGCGTGTTGTACCTCAAGCAGAACCAGACCGACAGCGCTGCTTTCTTTTTCAGAAAAGCGATTCCCATCGCCCAACGCAGCAAGGACCGCGAACTGTTACAGGGTTTGTATATAAACCTGTCAACCGTCTACAAAAGTCAAACGAATTATCCGCAGGCGTTGGCTTATCTTCAGAAAGCCCTGCAAATGGCGCAGCAACGCCAGGACCTCAAAAACCAGGCGGGTATCTACCTAAACATTGGTACAGTTCTGCTGGAGACCGGCGACACGGTGCGCGCCGAGCGTAATACGTTCAGCGCCATGCGTTTTGCCAAACAGGCCGGTAACCGCTACATCGAAATGCTCGCCAGTAACAATCTGGCCAGGGTCTATGAGGTAATGAAGCAGTACACCCGGGCGTACCAATATTGCCTGCGGTCAGCGAGTATAGCGAAGCAGATCGGCGCAACCGGCCCCTACGTCACATACCTAATGTCGGCCGCGTGGATGTTGTCCGAACAGAAACAATATGGCCGCGCCGAAGCCCTCAACCGACGGGCGATGACCATTGCCGACTCGCTTCAGGAGTCGTATATCATCTATGATGTGTATACGACAATGGGATCTATCTTTACAGAGCAGGGAAAATACGCCCTTGCTCTGCCCTACTACGAGCGGGCATTCAGTAGCTTGGGAGGAATTAAATTATATAATCCCAAGACTGCCATTGTGTATGCCAACATGGCTCTCTGCTACGAAAAAACGGGGCAGTATCAAAAAGCTCTGAGTGCTTTCCGTCGTTCGGCCACCCTCAATGACTCGCTCCGCAACCGGGAAAGCATCCGCAAAGTGACCGAGCAAAACCTGACGTTTGAATTTGCCAAAACACAGGCCGCTGCCAGCGCGAAGGCACAGGCGGCTGAATCCGAGTCGCGCCTGCGGCAGTGGGCATTAGGGGGAGGCTTGGTTGTTGCCCTGCTGCTGATGGCTATGGCTTTTGTCGGCTACCGTTCCAAGCAACGAGCCAACCTCCGGCTACAGTCGCAAAAAGAGCAGATCGAACAGACGTTAACGCAACTTAGGAATACCCAAACTCAGCTCATTCAGAAAGAGAAGATGGCCTCGCTGGGCGAACTGACGGCGGGCATCGCCCACGAAATTCAGAATCCCCTCAACTTCGTCAACAACTTCTCGGAAGTGAGTGCCGAGATGGTCGCAGAACTGGCCGATGAACACCAAAAGCCCCAGCGCGACGCTGACCTGGAAACCGAACTACTGACCGACCTTAAAGGCAATCTGCACAAGATCACTCTTCATGGTCAGCGGGCCTCCAACATCGTCAAGGGTATGCTCGAACACGCCCGCAACAGCAGTGGCGACGTCCAACCTACTAACCTCAACGCTTTAGCTGATGAGTACCTTCGTTTAGCCTATCATGGCCAGCGGGCCAAAGAGAAAAACTTTACCTGTGAATTAACAACTCACTTTGACCCTGCAATTGGTCAGGTAACGATCATGCCCCAGGAGATAGGCCGCGTGCTGCTGAATCTGTTCAGCAATGCTTTTTACGCGGTGCGGGAGCGGCAGAAGCGAGGTCAGGCCGATTACCAGCCTGCGGTTACAGTGAGTACGGTAAAGACGAAGGCAGGCGTTGAAATTCGGGTAACTGACAATGGGGTGGGTATGCCCCAGAGCGTACAGCAGAAAATCTTCCAGCCCTTCTTCACCACTAAGCCCACAGGGGAGGGGACCGGTTTAGGCTTGTCGCTAAGTTATGACATTATTACTAAAGGACATGGCGGTTCTTTACGAGTGGCGAGTGAGGACGGACAAGGAACCGAGTTTACGGTTGAGTTACCAACGGCAAGGGTTGGTTATTCAGCTTAGAAACCTTTGGCAAATTACTGGCCCTGTTGGATTCGTGACCCGAACCGACCAATGCATCCGCGCTCCTATGGCTAAGCGTAGATGCATTGGATAGATGATAGTGAATAATGTATAAACAAAAATCCCGGATTTGTATCCGGGATTTTTGTTTAATCGGGTAGTCTAAAAAAATACCAAAACTGCTTATGCTCAAGACTCTGTCTTAGTCTTGAGCAAGCTTTTCCGAACCTTGTCGGCAGCCGCCAAGTCCGTCAGCGTGATGTTTGCCCGGTGACGCATCGTTGGCGAAGCGGTTAATAACTCACTGGCAATCTGAATGAGCAAAGCCGCCGTAGCTGAGCCATTTGCTTTGCGACGAGGGGAACGGGTGGTGGCTGTGGGCGGTAAAGAAGATAGTTTATTGGCAATATACGTTGATTCCATTAAGGCTATTTTCGGTTATTTGTTGTCTACAAATAGAACAAAATGAGCGCTGATTTCCTCTCAAAAATGCGTTGTTTCGCGACTATTTATTGGTGATTTTTGAGTATAATTCTCACCCACGCTGGTTCGGTTAATTAACTCCGCACTAGCTCACAGGTCAAGCAGAAGTGGCCTCTCACAAGTCCAGCCGTAGCTGCCCGCTGGCCGACCCATCGGGCGGTTGCAGGCTCGACAGCGACACCCCAAGCAGGCGAATGCCCTTAGCTGAGGGCAGGACTGAGTGCAGTAACTCCCGAATGATTCGTTCGAGGATGGCCTTGTCCGTGACAGGGCTGAGGGTAGTGTGGCTGCGGGTAATCTGCTGGAAGTCGGCGTATTTTACTTTCAACGTAACGGTGCGGCCCTGTACTCCTGTGCGCTGGCAATAGGCCCACACATCGTCCAGCAGCGGACTAAGACCGGCGATCAGGGCTGGCTCGTCGGTCAGGTCCTCTTCAAAAGTGTTCTCCGATCCGACCGACTTTCTGACCCGATTCGCCGTGACGGGCCGCTCGTCAATTGCGCGGGCAATGGAGTAGTAATGGTGACCTACTTTGCCAAAGTGCCTGGTTAAAAACGCTTCACTCTGCTGGCGTAAATCCAGACCGGTGAAAATGCCGAGTTGGTTCATCTTTTCGGCTGTGACCCGGCCAATACCATGAAACTGCCCTACGGCTAAGGATTCGACAAACGATAGTCCCTGATGCGGTTTGATGACGAACAGCCCATCTGGTTTGCGGTAGTCGGAAGCGAGCTTGGACAGGAACTTGTTGTAGGACACTCCCGCCGATGCCGTTAGCCCCGTCTCCTGCCTGATGCGTTCTTTGATGGCCTGAGCAATCCGGGTTGCCGACTCCCCCGGCGTTAATTTGTCCGTTACATCTAAGTACGCTTCATCCAGCGATAGCGGCTCGATGAGGTCGGTGTATTCGGCGAACACAGCCCGTATCTGCTCAGATACGGCTTTGTATACCTCAAAGCGAGGCTTAACGAAGATTAGTTCGGGACACTTGCGAATGGCGACCAGCGAGGCCATCGCCGAACGGACACCAAACTGCCGGGCTTCGTAACTGGCCGCAGCCACCACGCCCCGCTGCCGGGAACCACCCACCGCTACCGGTTTGCCCCGAAGCTGGGGGTTGTCCCGCTGCTCGACGGACGCGAAGAAAGCGTCCATGTCGACGTGAATAATCTTTCTGGTAGTAAGTTGCTCCATACAGAGAACGCTATATTATGCATTTGCTATATAGAACACAAGTACAATACAAAAAGCCCGGCTTTGAGTAGCCAGGCTTTGTATGAGTTAGACCCGCAAACAGGTGGAAAGTCGGTTGGCGCAGAAAACGGAACCGCTCATTTTCAGACGCACGTTGCCCGTTTGGTCACTGAATTGTCCGCTCAGTCAACAGTCGGGCATTCATACATCATCTCGCATTTGCCAATCCAGAATCTGAGATTCTTCGTAAATTCTGGTTTAGTGTTCTCTGTTTATCCACACTACCAGTTCACGCAAACCCGTCGCAAAACGAGTAAGCGAAGTCGGCCAAATCGAGTGCAGTGAGGATCAGAACACAATTTACTCAACAAAACGCACCGCAATGTGTAGAGTCGTATTCCTGCCCGACGGAGGAGACATCAGATGTATGGACGAGTTGGAGATTACCTTTGGCTTATCCGTCAATGCGTTCCACGAAGGGTTAATTGACACAAAAGATGCGTGTCTGTGCAAGGTTGATGTAGAAAGCTATCTTGATGCCGTCCGCGCTACGTGGTATAAACAGGATACAACTGCAGATGACAGTGATTTAACCGTGCTGATGATGCCCGCTAACTACGTTTCAGTTGTGCTTTCGTCGCTCTGATCTTCGTTCATAAGCAAAAGGATGCCCAAGTGATAGGCTATTCGCCTATCACTTGGGCATCCTTTTGGCGTACCAGGTCATCTGTCCACGGTGATTTGCGTAATGCTCAGTGACGTGAAACCATTTACAGTAATTGTTCCAGTCCCAATCCTTGGTTTCGCCAGATAAAAGCCAGGCATCATCCCTTTTTTTCATTTCCGTTTTGGTAGTGGCCCTCACTTCGTCAATTGCATCCTTATAATAACTCAATGGATTTCCTTTGATCTGCTCTCTGGCATTTTCTTCCAGTTTCATGGCCACGTTCCATTTACTTTTATTAGCCTCAGAAAAATCCTTGAGATCATGATACGTAAGGTCCTGGTAAATAACTTCGGTAGCCGCTAAATGCATCATCAACGATCCTATCGTGTTAGAATCTTTATCATGCAGGTAATCCAGTTGCTCGACGGTTAACTTTGAATTATACTTTATCACGCTGTCGCTTACCCAGTCCAGCATGGATATCAACGTGCCAATCTGGGGGGTAAAGCCTACCTTGGGACCTACGTGGTTGATGTTTTCATCGACTACCGTACCATTTGCAAGCCCGTTACGTGGCAACAATAAAGCACCGGCTCCAATGCCGTATGTGGCCAAATCGCTAACAAATTTCCTTCGGTCGTATCGTTTGCTTTCCATTTCTGTTTGTTTTTGAGATTGCCTGCTAAGGCATTCTACATGGCATGTAGGCGGCTGTCACACGCCAACGTTTTGATTAAGCGGTTATAGGCCGAGGCTGACAACGCCTGTTGGTATCTCACTGAATTGAGTCATTACAAGCGTGTACCATCACGCTCGCCCCTACTTCCCCGCCGTCAGCATGCCACCACCCCGCAGCCGCGCCACCCGGATACCCGACAGGTGTTTGTGATACAGGAGGTAGTTGCTCAGCGGGTAACGCGTGATGACTACTTTGCGCTGGTCGGAGGATGCATGTAAGAGGTGAATCCGGCCGCTGGGTTGCCGCACCGCTAAGCCCACGTGCTTCATGTCCAAGCCGGGCTGGGCGGCCGTGAGCATCACGATGTCGCCCTCCCGAAGTTGGGCTTCGGCAAGCCGGATGTTCTTTTTAGGGATAAACGAAAACGACCGCTGGTTCAGGGCAGCTTCAGTCAGGAGCATCTGTTTCAACGTGGTGGGATCGCTCAGGTGGGGGTATTTATAAACTGCCCTGGTCATGTACGAAACCGACTTGGCAACGGACATGCTGCCGGGCAATTCGCCCGTCACGTCGGCCAGAAGCCCCTTGCGCTCGTTGTCGCGGAGCCAGTCTGAGAAGTAATGCAGGCGGCTGGCGTAGCCATCAATCCGACCGGCGCGGTAGCGGAGTAGAGTCAGGTAACTGCGAAACGCGGCCTCGAAGGGCAGGGCATTGCCACTGGCTACCCGATGATGGGCCAGCGCGAGGGCCAGTACCGTCTCAATGTACGTCGTACAGTCGAATGCGCGAACGTTAACGACCAGCTTCTCGGTTGGGTCGGCGTCAAGGGTACGGGGTACATAGGGCGCACCAAGGAACTGCCTGCCAATGTTAACGGCCGTTTGAGCGGGCGTTTTGCCACCAGTGATGGTCACCTGACGCAAATCGGGACTTGTGAACTCCTGGGCCAGCCCCACCAGCGCGGTAAACAAGAAGAAGAGCAGAGTGAACAGTTTTGTCATGCGCCGGTGGTCATTTTCGATCCTGACTTATGACGGGGCAGCGATTGAAATGTATCGCTAAGCTACTACTTAATTTCCAGCACCCGAACACTGCGGGGCGGCAGCGTCACCGCAACGCCCTCGCGTCCAACGGCTTCGACCTGGCCATCGCTCAGGAAAATATCGGTGAACTGATACGTTCGGGCGGGGTCCAGCCGCATGGCGTCGAATGCGTGGCGTGGAATCCGAACGGTGGTTTCGTAGGTTACGTGGCCTGAAAAATTACAAACGATCAGCAGTTTCTGACGGTCGGTATGGCGCAGGTAACTGTATAGCTGATGCGGGTCATACCCGTCGCTCTGATCTACATCGTTGGCATACTGAAGGTCGTAGAAGTAGCCATTCTGAATCGCGTCGGACCCGTTGACGAGGTGATTCAGTTGCTGATAAAATGCCCGCAGGTTCCGCTGATCGTCGGTCAGGTTTGCCCCGTCGTACTTCCCCGCGTTGATCCAGTTTTGCCAGTCGGGCAGACCCCAGTAGTCGAAAATGGTCGTGCGGCCGTCGTCGCCACTGAATCCTTCGCTGCCTTCTTCGCGCACTCCAATTTCCTGCCCGAAATACAGCAAAAACGGGCCGGTATGCATGGTGGCGGTCAACGTCATGGCCGGTACGGCCGCCCAGGGGTCGTTGGTGAAAAAGCGCGAGGCAATGCGCTGCTCGTCGTGGGTTTCCAGAAAGCGGAGCATGTGCTGCGCGAAATCGCCGGATTCACGCTGCCAGACCTGCGTCAGCTCGTAGCAGGAACCGTGTCCCTCCATCAGCCGCCGAACGGCATCATACAACCCCACTTTGTCGTACAGGTAATCGAAACCACCGTCAAAAATGTAGGACCGGTAAAGAGCAGGCTCGTAAATCTCGGCGATAAAAATCAGTTGCGGGTAGCGTTGTTTCGTCCGGCTGATGGCCCACCGCCAGAACTCAACCGGCACCAGTTGAGCCATGTCGCATCGAAAGCCATCGATGTCTTTGTCGGCCCAGAACAGCAGTATGTCGAGCATTTGCTGCCACGTAGCCGGAACGGGGTCGAACTGGCGGCTTCCGTCGAACACGTTGATGCCGTAGTTAAGCTTAACCGTCTCGTACCAGTCATTCACATCGGGCGATGCGGTAAGCGAGCCGGAGCCGGTAATTTTAGCGGGAAATTCGCGCAGTGTCCGGGGCAGCATCCCTGCTGTCCCGACCGCATCGGCGGAATTAGCCGCTGTCGCGGCTGGCACAGCAGGGATGCTGCCCCGGACTTTGGGCGCAACAAACTCCTGGCCCGGCAGGTAATAGAAATTGTTGTTCGGGGCGAAGTTTACCGTCGTGTCGTCGTGTTCGCCTAAGTCCACAACACCGGCGGGTTTAACGTCGGAGCTATACTGTCGGGCCACGTGGTTGGGAACAAAGTCGATGATGACCTTCAGACCGTGCGCGTGGGTGCGCTGCACGAGCGCGTCGAGCTCCGCCATGCGATTGGGTACGCTGACGGCGAAGTCGGGGTTGACGTCGTAATAATCTTTGATGGCGTAGGGCGACCCGGCACGGCCTTTCACCACCGCTGGGTCATCGGGGCGGATACTAAATTCAGAATAGTCGGTTTGGGTCGCGTGTTCGATAACGCCCGTGTACCAAACGTGCGATGCGCCAAACTGCCGGATGGACTGTAGCGCTTCGTTATTGATGTCGTCGAACGTGCCCACGCCGTTTTCGTCGCGGGAGCCGCTTTGTTTGTTCGTCGTATTCTGGTTACCGAAAAGCCGGGTAAAAATCTGGTAGATAATTAATTTATCCATCACTGGAACAACGGAAGTTGTATTCATTGCTTGAGGGCGTACGCGCTGGTGGTGGCGCAAAATTAGGTGCTTTCCCAACGAAAAACTTAGGCTATTTTTGTCAATCTTGGCCTTAATCTACCGGTTTAACCGGCTTAGCCCCAAGCGGTCAGGGTTGACTAAACCAAAACGAATGCCATGAGACGAATCTGTTTTTGCCTTTTAGTTTTACTGTGTGTTGCCGGTCAGGCGGCTTTTGCCCAAAATGCCCAAATTCAGCGGGTGAATCCTACGAACTGGTGGGTGGGCATGAAAAACCCTGCCGTGCAGTTGCTCGTTTACGGCCCCAATGCAGGAACGCTGACGTACTCGGTCAATTATCCGGGCGTGAAATTAGTGAAGGCGCACAAAGCCGAAAATCCGAACTACGCGTTTCTGGACCTCACTATTGCGCCCACCGCCCGGCCCGGCACGCTCCAACTCGTGGGCAAGCGCGGCAGTCAGACCCTCACGCAGCCGTTTGCGCTGCGGGCACGCGACAAATCGCCGAAGGGACAGGGCGTTACGGCCGCCGACTTCATCTACTTAGCCATGCCCGACCGCTTCGTTAATGGTGATGAAAGCAACGACAAATTCGCCGACATGGCCGATCCTAACGCCGACCGGGCTAATCCGTTCTACCGGCACGGGGGCGATTTAGCCGGAGCCGGGCAGCGCTTAGATTATCTCAAAGACCTTGGCGTAACGGCCATCTGGTTTACGCCGGTTCTCGAAAATAACCAGCCGCTCACCAACGAAGGTGGGGTTATGCGCTCAGCCTACCACGGCTACGGATTCACCGATCACTACGCCGTTGACCGGCGCATGGGCGGCAACGACGCTTACAAAGCGTTTGTGCAGAAAGCGCACGCGGCCGGGATGAAAGTGGTGCAGGATGCGGTCTACAATCACTGCGGCATTAACCACTGGTTTTTGAAAGACATACCCATGAAAAGCTGGCTTCACCAGTGGCCAACTTACACCAATACCTCCTACAAATACCAGCCCATCACCGACCCGCACGGAGCCGAAAGCGACCGGCGCGTCACGCTCGACGGGTGGTTTGTGCCGTTTCTGCCTGACCTGAACCAAGGTAATCCATTCGTGGCCAACTTCCTGATTCAGCACGCGCTGTGGACGGTCGAGGAGTTTGGCGTTGATGCCTGGCGCGTGGATACGTACATGTACAACGACATGCCGTTTATGAACCGCTGTAACGCGGCCCTGATGGACGAGTACCCCAAAATTCACATCTTCGGTGAGTCGTGGGTCAACAACGTGGTCGATCAGTCGTATTACACCCGCAGTACCATCAATTTTCCGTTTAAATCGAACCAGCCGGGCGGACTGGATTTCGTTAATTATGCCGCCATGCTCGACGTACTCCGACAAAAATCGGGCGGGGGCGACGGGGCCAGCCGGTTCTACGAGGCACTGGCCCAGGACGCGGTGTACGTGGACCCAACCAAACTCGTGACGTTCTTAGACAACCACGACACCGACCGCTACCTCTCAGTGATCGGAGACGATTTTGACAAGTACAAAATTGGCCTGACGTGGCTGCTGACCACGCGCGGCATTCCGAGTATGTACTACGGCACCGAAATTCTAATGAAGAACTTCAAAGACCCGTCCGATGCCGAGGTCCGGCGCGACTTTCCAGGTGGTTTTCCCGGCGATAAGGAAAACAAATTTGAGACGGCCGGGCGCAACAAGCAGGAAAACGACGCCCACTCATTCGTCCGGAAGTTAGCCACCTACCGGCGCGACAATCCGGTGTTGCACACGGGCAAGCTGATGCAGTTTCTGCCGCAGGAAGGCACCTACGTGTATTTTCGCTACGACGGCAGCAAGACGGTGATGGTCGCCACCAACACCAACGACAAGGAAATTACGCTCGATACGGCCCGCTTCGCCGAGCGCACGAAAGGCTTCTCGTCCGCCCGAAACGTCCTGACCGATGCCACGCTGAGCGACTTGAAAACGATCAAGCTACCTGCTAAATCGGCGGTCGTGCTGGAGTTGGGTAAGTAAGCAAAATTATTCTGTTTAGTGTATCCTGGACGGCCACGTCCGGGCGAAGAGTACCTTTTTCTTCGTCCGGACGTGGCCGTCCAGGATACAACACCGCCCCGTCACGGTTGAAAATTATACATAGCCTCGATGTTACAACCGTCCAGCCAACTCATGCTGTTCATAACTACCCTATCGTTTGCTCCGGCTCATAGGCCCGGTACCAGTTGACGTGCCGGGTCAGGTACATCACGACGCCTAAGATCAGCAGCAGGCCGAAACTGCCAAGCAGCAGTGAGTAATCTTCCAATTGCAATAGCGAATAGAAAAAGCCGTAAAGCAGGGCCAACACAGCACTGAAGAGGATTGTCAGGCGGAGATTCTGGAACACGTACCGGACGTAGAACGTAATCAGCGTCAGGATGATACCGCCCCCGATCAGGTACGCCCAATTGAACGAAACGTGTTCGGAAATGGACAGCAGCAGCAAATAAAACAGGCAGATGGCGAAGCCAACCAGCAGGTACTGAATGGGGTGAATGCGCCGACGGTCGAGAATTTCGACGAAGAAAAACGCCACAAACGTCAGGAT
The DNA here is from genome assembly GCF_054779955.1 of Spirosoma arcticum. Taxonomy (NCBI): domain Bacteria; kingdom Pseudomonadati; phylum Bacteroidota; class Cytophagia; order Cytophagales; family Cytophagaceae; genus Spirosoma; species Spirosoma arcticum. The sequence continues at coordinate 575,271 of NZ_BAAGXG010000003.1, read as the reverse complement.
CACGAACAGGATGCCGTATTTCGCCGAGCGCATCGTTTTCTGGTACTCGTCGACGGGCAGCAGGAGCTTCACCCCAAACGATGACGGGTCAGCTCGCACCGGTTGAACCTGGGCCACCTCACCCCGCGCCGGGTCAACGCGCGACTGGGTTTCTGACCGGTCGAAGAAGTTGCCCAGACCCTGCTGCGGGTAGTTCCGGTTGAACTGGAGCACCCGCCACGACGCAAGAAAGCCCTCTGCCGATACCCGGCGCTGATCGGGCAGAAACGAGCCGGTAAACCCCGGCGTTGCCCACGGCGAACGCAGCCGCACGGCCGTTTCTTTGCCTAGCGGTAAAAAGCTCAGTTGAGTGCTGCCGTTGAGGTTGAGAACGCACTCGAACCGGTACGTTTCGGCGTTGAGCGTGATGGGTGCACTCACGCCCGACGGCAGAATGTCGTTACTGGGAATACCGGGTTCGGCCGCCACAACCCGGTCGTTGACCCGAAACTGAATCGTGTTCCGAATGCCCTTCATGTCGCTGATGCCCAGCGACAAAAACGCTTTATCCCATTGAATAGCCTCCGGGTCTACGCCCAGTGTGGTCACCGACGGCTTCCTGAAGCGCCCCCGAACGGTTAGCCGCGTGTTGTAGAGCATGACCGCAAAAATGCCCCGGCTCCGCTGTTCGGGCCGTACGTCGCCGTCGAATTGCAGGTCGTCGGGCAGAAAGTGGGCATAGGCGGTAACGGGGGGCTGCGCATTGCCTTTGTCGTCTTTGAGCACAATCACGTACGGGACCGACAGCACCGGCCCGCCAACGATTTGTTCACCACCCCACTTCGAACTCACCTCCGCCACCGCTTCGTTGCGGGTTTGTTCGCGTTCCTGGATGAGCGACTGTAACATACTCGTCGGTATGAGCAACAGCAGAACCAATATGCCAATAACGATAAGTTTAAGCATGATAGACGTACGCAGCCAATGATTGATGCGGTCCCAATACGAAATCGACGGGTCGGAAGCGGGAGTGTGTTCCATTTGTTTTTTATGTATTTGAAAGTACTTTGCAATACAAAGTAAAAAAGAGCAAACGACCAATTATTCAGTCGATTATTTTTCAATTTCACTTCTAACACCGGCTGGCAAGGGCTTTTACGCAGTGGGTTTCTGGTCGAAAAGCCGCTACAATCTACGTACTTTTGCCCGCGCTACTAACCATCAGCTACATGCCCATCAAGGCCTTTCTGTTTGATCTCGACGGCGTCATCGTCGACACGGCCATTTATCACTACCAGGCCTGGAAACGGCTCGCCAACGACCTCGGCTTCGATATATCGGAAGAATTCAACGAGCGGCTGAAGGGCGTCAGCCGTACCGATTCGCTCGACATTATTCTGGCCCACGGTAATCTGACGCTGCCCGACGAGGAAAAAACCCGGTTAGCTACCCAGAAGAACGAGTGGTATCTGGAACTCGTTAGCCGCATGAGTTCGGATGACATTCTGCCCGGCGTGGCGCCCTTTTTCGCGCAGGTGCGTAAAGCGGGTTTGCAGACGGCGCTCGGCTCGGTCAGCAAAAACGCTCCTCTGATTTTGGAGCGCATCGGCATGACCGACGTGTTCGACGCCATCATCGACGGCAATAAAATCAGCAAAGGCAAGCCCGACCCGGAGGTGTTCACCAAAGGCGCGGCCGAACTGGGTGTTTTGCCCGCCGAGTGCGTGGTGTTTGAAGACGCCGTGGCGGGGGTTGAAGCGGGCAAGCGGGGTGGTATGTTCGTGGTTGGGCTGGGTTCGCCCGACGTACTGATGCAGGCCGATCTGGTGGTGCCTTCGCTGGATGCGCTGACGGTGGACGAGGTGTTAATGAAAGGGGGGAATCAATGAGTGCGACGGCTACGATTCTGCTGATCGACGATGAACCCCGCCTTCGCCAACTGCTGGCCCGGATTCTGCAGTTGGAGGGCTATACCGTTCTGGAAGCGGAAAACGCCCGCGCTGGTTTGAAAACGCTCGAACGGGAAACGGTTCAATTAGTCATCAGCGACGTGAAACTGCCCGACAAAAACGGCATCGAACTCACCGCCCAGATCAAGCAGCTTTATCCGGCTACCGAAGTCATCGTACTAACGGCTTACGGTACCATTCAGGACGGGGTCACGACCATCAAAAATGGTGCCTTCGATTACATCACCAAAGGCGACGACAACGACCGGATTATTCCGCTCGTGAGCCGGGCCGTCGAGAAAGCCAACCTACAGTTCCGAATCAGGCAACTCGAAGCCCAGATGAGTCGTCGGTACGGCTTCGAGAGCATTGTTGGGCGCTCGAAGGCAATTCAGCAGGCCGTTGATTTAGCCCGCAAAGTAGCAATTACGGACACCACCGTGCTGCTGACGGGCGAGACCGGTACCGGCAAGGAAGTGTTTGCGCAGGCTATTCACCAGGCCAGTCCGCGCGGGTCGGGCGCCTTTGTAGCCATCAACTGCGGGGCACTGGGTAAAGACATCCTGGAGAGTGAACTCTTCGGCCACCGTGCCGGGGCCTTCACCGGGGCCAGCCGCGATCAGAAGGGCCTGTTTGCCGAGGCCGACAAAGGCACCATTTTCTTAGACGAAATTGGTGAGATGCCGCTCGACCTGCAGGCCAAACTGCTGCGGGTGCTGGAAACCCACGAGTTTCTGCGCGTGGGCGATACCAAACCCACCAAAACCGACGTGCGGGTTGTGGCCGCCACGAACCGAAGTCTGGATCAGGAAGTGAACGCCGGACACTTTCGGCTGGATTTGTACTACCGGCTGTCGGTGTTTAGCATAGAACTGCCCCCCCTGCGCGACCGGCGCGACGACATTCCCGAACTGGCCGACCTGTTTGCCCGGCAGGACGCCGTGAAAGTGGGCCGACGCAATATCCGGCTTAGCCCGGCCTTCGTCCAGAAATTAGGACAACACCCGTGGAAAGGCAACATCCGGGAGTTGAAGAACGTGATTGAGCGGGCCGTGATTTTAGCTGACACCCGTGCCGACGGATCAACCGAACTGACCCCCGATCTGCTGCCTTATGAGATGCAGGATGGGACGATTCCCACTGATCCCAACACGATTGTTGACCTGGCTACGCTCGAACAGCAACACATTCGGCGGGTGCTGCGCCACACCAATGGCAACAAAGCCGAAGCGGCCCGGCTACTGGGAATCGGCCTGACCACGCTGTACCGAAAACTTGACGAAATCAAAAGTTTGTAGAAATCAAAAGGTCGTGGTTTATAGTTTGTGGTTCATCCACCAACAAACCACAAATTCACAAACCCTATCCACTCGTGTCATCATCTACTTCCAACTTAAATAAGGTATCGGTGCAGGGGTTGCTGGTCGCCATTGGCATCGTCTTCGGTGATATTGGTACGTCACCGCTCTACGCCCTCTCCGCCGTCATGCGCGGGCGCGACCTAAACGAAACCCTCGTGCTGGGCACCCTGTCGGCGGTTATCTGGACGCTCACCCTGCAAACAACCATCAAATACGTGATCATTACGCTCCGGGCCGATAACAACGGGGAAGGTGGCATCTTTTCGCTGTACACGCTGGTCCGGCGGCATTCGGGCCGGTGGCTGCTGGCCCCGGCGATTATTGGCGGGGCTTTTCTACTGGCTGATGGACTGATTACGCCCCCCATTTCAGTTTCGTCGGCCATTGAAGGACTGCTGATTTTTTATCCTGAACTCGATACCGTACCGATTGTGATTGGGATTCTGATCCTGTTATTTGCCAGTCAGCAGTTCGGAACGCAGTGGCTGGGGCGGCTGTTCGGCCCGGTGATGCTGGTCTGGTTCACGTTCATTGGCATAATTGGGGCACTGGCGCTGACGAGTCAGCCGTCGGTGTTGCAGGCGTTGAATCCGGTGTGGGTGGCCCGGCTGCTAACCGAGTACCCAGGCGGTTTCTGGCTGTTGGGGGGTGTGTTTTTATGTACCACCGGGGCCGAAGCACTCTATTCCGACATGGGTCACTGCGGCCGGGGAAACATTCAGGCGAGTTGGGGTTACGTCAAACTAATGCTGCTGCTGTCCTACGCCGGGCAGTCGGCCTGGCTCATGCAGCACCTCGGTCAGCGGCTGGGCGAAACCAGCCCGTTTTACAGCATCGTGCCGCCCAGCCTGACGGTGTTCAGCATCGGCTTGGCCACGCTGGCGACGATTATTGCTTCTCAGGCGCTCATCAGCGGGGCCTTCACGCTGGTGGGTGAGGCCATGCGGCTCAGTATATGGCCCCGGCAGCGGGTAGCCTATCCGTCCAACGAGCGCGGGCAGCTCTACGTGCCGTTTGTGAACTGGGGTCTGATGGTCGGCTGCATCCTGATCGTGCTGCACTTCCGCGAGTCGAAGAACATGGAAGCGGCTTTCGGGCTGGCCGTTACGCTGACGATGCTTATGTCCACGGTGCTGGTGAGTCAATACCTGCGGGTGAAGCGCGTCAATGCGCTCCTGCGCTACGGCATCACGGCCATTTTTCTGACGGTCGAGATCACATTTCTGATTGCCAACTTAGTCAAGTTTGAAGAAGGCGGTTACATTTCCGTCACGCTCGGTGTGCTGCTGATGGGGCTGATGCTGTTCTGGTACCGGGGCGAAGCGCTCAAGGCCCGACTCACCCGTTTTGATCCGCTGCCCGATAATCTGCCCCTGCTCAAAGCGCTCAGCAACGATACCCACATTCCTAAATTCGCCACCCATTTAGTGTACCTGACCCGTTCGGATGACTATCGGAACATCGAATCCGAAACACTCTATTCCATTCTGAACCGGGCACCCAAACGCGCTGATATCTACTGGTTTATTCACGTATGCGTAGAAGACGCTCCGTATGGTATGCGCTACAAAGTCGATACGCTGGCGCACGAAGACGCATATTTCGTAACATTCTATTTAGGGTTTCGGGTTGAACCGCGCATCAATCTGCTGTTCCGATTGGTCGTCGATGATCTGGTGCGCAACAGCGAAGTAACCGTCGAAAGTCGATACCAGTCATTGCAAACGCACCGCGTGGCGGGTGATTTTCGGTTTGTGCTATTTCGCAGTTTCCTCTCGTACGACAACGACCTGTCAACCATCGACCGACTCACGATGCAGGGCCACCTGATGCTGCGGAATATTTCCCTCTCCCCGCAGGCAACCTACGGCTTAGACACCAGCAACGTCGTAACCGAGGATGTACCACTCCTATTGTCGTCGCCGGGCGACATTCAACTGGAGCGGATTCCATCGAAGTTGAAGCAGCCCGTCGGGTAACCTCCGGCTTGTGTGCTAACGTACTGGGCCACTGACCAACATGACTCCCAACGACCAGAACGCCGAACGATTCCTGAACCTGATCCGCGAATCACGGCGCGGACGGCTAAAGGTGTACATCGGCATGAGCGCGGGCGTGGGTAAGTCGTACCGGATGCTTCAGGAAGCGCACGCGCTGTTGCGCAACGGCATCGACGTGAAAATCGGCTTTATTGAAACCCATAACCGGACCGAAACGCAGGCGCTGGTAGCCGGTTTGCCCGGTATTCCCCGGCGCCGGTTGTTCTACAAAGGCCGCGAACTCGATGAGATGGACGTGCAAACCGTTCTGAACACCCATCCCGAACTGGTGATTGTGGATGAACTGGCGCACACTAACATTCCCGGCTCCAAAAACGAAAAGCGCTGGCAGGACGTGCTGGACATCTTGGACGCGGGCATCAATGTCATCAGCGCGGTTAATATTCAGCACATCGAAAGCCTTTACGACGAAGTACGCGACATCACGGGCATCGACGTGACGGAGCGGGTGCCCGACAAAATTCTCCAGTTAGCCGACGAGGTTGTCAACATCGACCTCACCGCCGACGAGTTGATTACGCGGCTGAAAGACGGTAAAATCTACGATCCCGGTAAGGTGCAAACCGCACTGGCCAACTTTTTTCAATCCGAGAAAATCCTGCAGCTGCGCGAACTGGCCCTGCGCGAAGTGGCCTCGGCGGTGGAGCGGAAAATCGGGGCCAGCCTGCCGCCCGGCACCCAGCCGAAAGGCGAACGGTTTCTGGCGAGTATCAGCAGCAATCCGGACATTGCCCGGCGCGTGATTCGGAAAACGGCCCGGCTGGCATCGTATTATCAGTCGCACTGGTACGTGCTGTACGTGCAGACGCCCAACGAAGCCTCCGACCGGATCAAGCTCGACCTGCAGCGGCACTTGATTAATAACTTAAAATTAGCGACCGAACTGGGTGCGGAAGTGATTCAGGCGAAGGGCGATAACGTGGTGAGCTGCATCATGGAAGAAGTAGAAAAACGAAACATCACTACGGTTTGCATTGGCAAGCCTCACTTCAGCCTGACCCAGATTATCCTGCGGACATTCGCGTTCAATCAGTTGCTGAACAAACTCTCAGAGTCCGACACGGACCTGGTTATTCTATCGTAAAGCGAAAGAATACTGTAAAATGGATACTGTTACCGGGTTGGTTGGGTGCCTGTTACGTCACCAGATTGGTTTGGACACGTCCGTAACCGACCGCGCTGCGTTCTACTTCCGGCTGGCGGTGGTGTAGGCAGTTTCGTGGCCCGGAGGTGAGGGTGTCGGTCGGGCAGCCGCCCCACTACAGGACTTTACGGTACCGCAGGGCTGCGGTTTGGTCAGTTGAGTTTTGTGGACCCGTCGGGCTGATACACGTAGCGGAAGGTGTAATACCGTTGTACGCTGCTGGCATCGGGCGTGGCGGGCGCATTCTGGTAATAGCTTAACACGTCCATCTTGGCGTACTTACCATCGCCGGTTCGCACGACCAGCACCCGGCCCGGAATGGGCGAGATGACGTTGGCGGCCTGGTTATAATTGTACCACCCTGCTCCCGACCGGGCCGGAATAGCCAGGCTACCCGCACTCTGGTCCTGCGCGAAAGTGGCCGAGGTGGGCACGGTGGTCAGCTCTTCAAAGGTGCCCGTGTGCACGTAAGCGCCCCCCTGCCCGGTGCGGATGGCCCCACCGTTGACGATGATCCGGGTGCCGTTGAAACCCACGTCCCATTTGTTGGTAGCCGAGTCCGTATTGACAACGATGGCGTTGTCGCGCAGGCTATACAGCGTGTATTTGCCCGTGGTGCCGAGGGGCTGCCCGGTGGTGGGGTTCACGCCCGTGGTGGGGTCGGCTGCGAGATTGCGCACCGTCTCCGACCGGACGGGCAGTAGGGTGATAACGTTTTCGTCGTCTTCACAGGCGAAAAAAGTAAGGCTGATGAGAGCGGCAAAGATCAGTCGGTTGGTGTGCATGGTTTTTAAATTTAATTGAGCTCGTCCGTGTTGATGTTGGTCTGGGAAACGAGAACGTTCATGATCGTACGTGCAGGTAAGAGAGTGATATCAGGATGTGGTTTTATGGGTTAGCAGCGGGGCAGAAGCCTTTGCTTGGACGCGGGGGGCTGGTTTGCCTCTCTTCTTTCGTCGGCCGTATCCACGTCGGCCCAGCCAGATCAGAAAACCCGTAACGGGCAGGGAAGCCGCAATCAGGCTGGCCAGAAATGCAATAATTTTGCCCGGCAGACCTTTGATAGCGCCCGTGTGAATGTCGTAATTCATCCGGGCCAATTTATCGGCTACAGAAAGGCTTTCACTGAACCGGCCGTACTGGTGGGTCACCGGGATTTCCTGTAGCGTCCGCTGGTCATAGTAACGGTGGTCGGCTTTCCAGTAGGTACCGGCTTCGGGGTTGATGCTGATGGCGATGGCCGCGCTGTCGGTCTCCGGAAAGTGCGCTTCGACGGATTTCGCGTTCGGGTGCGTCGCTACGGTCTGCCGCCAGAGCCGGTCCACGGCGGGTAGGGGAGACGCGGCAGCCGGTCCGTTGGCGTGGGGTTCATAGAAGGCTACAGCCGTTTTACCGCCTGACATTACCCAATACACCGACTGCGCGAACCACTGGAAGCCCCAGACCAGACCCGTGAAGGCCAGCAACAGTAAAACAAGAGCAGCGTAAAAGCCCAGCACGTTGTGCAGATCGTAATTTTTGCGCTTGAATCCGGTGGTTGGCTTCCACGCAAAGCGAAACCGCTGCCGGGACGCGGCCTTGTTTTTGGGCCACCATAACACTAATCCGCTGATGAGCAGCACCACAAATATCAGCGTTGCCGACGCTACAATGGGCTGCCCAACGGTGGGCGGCAGCCAGAGGTAATAATGTCCCTGGAGTACTTGGTAGAAAAAATCCCAGCTCATGTCTTTGACCTTCAACACGTCGCCCGTGTAAGGATTTACGTAAGCTACGTAATAGTACGTCGGCTCGTAGTGGTAGAACGTTAGCATGGCTGCCCGCCCGTCGACGAGGTAAGTCACGCTGTGTAGGCTTTTACCCGGCAAAATCCGGCTACCCACTGCTTTCAGGCGCGACGGCGGCAGCACCGGCGCTGCTCGTTCGGCCACGAATCGGTACGGCTGGGTGAGGTCCTCGATTTCCGTCTTGAAAGCGTACAGGCAGCCCGTAACGGCTACCACGAACACCACCAGCCCGGAGGCCAGTCCGAGCCAGAGGTGAAGCGTACCGATGAGTTTTTTCACGTTCATATCCACCTAAAACTTATACGCCAGACTGCCCACGACGTTGCGCGGCTTCTGCGGGTTCATGGTCGTGTAGCCAATCCAGTACCGCTCGTTGGTCAGGTTGTCGGCCTTCACCGCCAGCCGGAAGGCCCGTTGCTCGTAGAACACCGACGCGTTCAGCACTGTGTAGGCGGGCAGGACAAACACGCCCTGGCTGACGCTGTTGAGGATCTTGTTGTCGCTGGCATAGTTGCCGCCGAAGCCGATGCCTACCCCTTTTAGTAGTGTCTCGGGCAGGCGGTAGCTCAGCCACAGGTTAGCTAAGTAGGGCGACGAAGCCGTGGACGGTCGGCGGCCGTTCACGTCGGCGTCGGCGCGGGTCAGGCGCGAATCGTTATAGCTGAAACCCGCTACCGCGTTGAAACCCCGGAACGGATTGGCGATCACGTCTACCTCGATACCCCGGCTGCGCTGGGTGCCGTCCTGAATCTGCGCGAAGCGGGCAGCCGCCAGGGGATTGGGGTCAGCACGCAGGATGTCCTGCACGCGGATGTCGTAGTAACTCAGGGTGGTGGTCAGTTTACCCGACGCGGTGTTGAGCTTGATGCCAGCTTCGAACTGGTTGGCCCGTTCGAGCTTCGCGATGCGCTGCGTCAGGCTATCGGTAGCCGTTGCGTCGTAAGCGTTGTACGTCCCCCGGTTGTTGAAACTGTTCTGGTAATTGGCAAACAGCGACACCTGCTCCCGCACCGGCTGGAACACCACGCCGAACTTGGGGGAAAAGGCCGTCTGCCGGAATGGGGTAACCTCGCCCCCGACCAGACCACCCGCGTTCTCGAACCGGTCGACGCGCAGGGCCGCCAGGATGCTGAGCCGGTCGGTCAGGTTTAGCACGTCCGATGCGAAGGCGCTGTACGTATTGGTCAACGTGTTGATGGGGTACGTAAACTGCGGTGGCCCGGCGGCATACAGTGCGGTCAGCGCGGCCCCGTTGAACGTGCTGTAATCGTAACCCGGCACGTTGATGGGTACTACGTCGAGCTGACTGCCGAAGAACGTCTGGTTCGCGTTGATGCGCAGGTAATCCAAGCCCAGCACCACGCGGTTACGGAGACTGCCCAGCCGAAAATCACCGTTGAAATTCTGCTGGATCTCCAGCACGTTGTTGCGGCTGTTGGCGGTCGACTGGTCGGCCCGCGCTAAGTAGCTGGCACCGGTAGCGGTGGCATTCTGCGTTTGAACGGCGTTGGGAATGAGGTAAAAATACGGCCCGAAACCGTCCGAAAAACTGTGGCTGGACGTGAGCTGCGTCGTTGACGTGAAGCGGGGCGACAGCCGGTACGTGACCCGTCCAAATAAGTTAGCACTCCGCGACTGCTGCGACAAGCCGTTGCCCATGTACGACTGCCGGTAATCGAGGTTCAGTTCATCGGCTCGGGATGCGCCCAAAGCAGCCGCCGGGAAGTAGAAAAAGATAATCTGTTTGCCCACGTTGCGGCTCTGGAACAACTCGGCATCCACCTGCACCGACAGCCGGTCGTTGGGTTGGTAGAGCAGGCTGGGCGCTACGGCCACGCTGCGGGCAAAGCCCTGGGTCTGGAATGACCGCTCGAACTGGCCCGCCGTGTTGAGCCGGAACAGCAGCGTCCGGCTCTTGTTTACGGGCGTATTTACGTCGGCGCTCACCCGCTGTAAACCGAAGCTACCCGCAGAGTACGCCACTTCGCCCCCGAACGTCTCGTAGGGCTTTTTCGTGACCCGGTTAATTAACCCGCCGTAGGACGTGAGCGTACTGCCAAACAAGGTGGCCGAGGGGCCTTTGATGACCTCTAGTTTCTCTAAGTTCACCGCGTCGATGCTGCCCGATACGTTCCCTGCCAGCCCGTTGCGAAGCTGACTCTGTACAATGAAGCCCCGGCTGCTGTAGTAGCTGCCGCCATCGCCCGACCGGCCGGTGGCTTCCCACATCCGCTGCACACCGGGCGCATTGCGCAGGGCGTCGTCTACCGAAAAAACCAACTGTTCGGTCAGTAGCTCCTTACCGATAGTATTGTAGACCTGTGGATTTTCTAAATTTTTGAGCGGCAGTTTGGCCACGTCATCGCTTTCCTGGCGGGCGAAGCGGTTAGTAGCTTCTCCCAGCACCGTGACCGCCTGTAGCTGTTGAGCCGTTTCGGCCAGATTGACGTTGGTCGTTACGGTTTCACCGGCCCGAACCTCAACCGTTTGTTCTTCGGGTTGGTAACCGATCAGCGAGATGAGCAGCGTCTGCGGACCGGTTGGCACATTTTTGAGGGTAAACCGTCCGGCTTCGTCGGTCAGGCTGCCCCGGTTTTGGCCTTTCAGGACGATGTTGACGAAAGCACCCGCCTGGCCATCGGCGGTGGTGATTGTACCACGAACGGTACCTTTTAGGGATCGGTTCGACGGGTCGGGTTGAGCCTGACTAAGCCCGGTAGTCAGCAGTAGAAAAGCAATATAAAGTACTCGTTTCATAAGGTTGTATTCATTAATTGGTCAGGATTTTGTCTGCGCTCCCCACGCCCACCGCAGCGACGTGTACCACAGCCGCCCGGCGAGGGTGGGAATAAATTGCGGGTCGGTATAGCCCGTTACATTATCGACGCCTGCCTGGAAGGTGAGTGATTTGTACGTTTTAGCGGCCGATGCGTTCCAGGTTACGTAACCTTGCACATATTCGCCGTCGCTGTCTAAGATCAGGTTGCCGTTGCGGTCTGCGAATCCGTAACGCCCCCGGTAAATACCCCGCAGCGACGCCGACAGACCGGTTTTTTGGTGTTCGTAAAACAGTTTAACGTTGGCCATGTGCCTCGAGCGGTTCAGTAAACCACCGTAATCGCCGGGCCGGACGCGCTCGCTGACGAGCGTCTCCACGTTGCGCCGATAAACCGTTCCGGCCGCCACAGCCGCCACTACAGCTTTGTCTCTGGCCACCAAATACTGATAGCCCGTGCTCATGGTCAACCGCCCGGATGCACCGACCAGCCATCGGTAGCCACCGTCAACTTCGATTCCCTGCGTAAACACCCGGTTCAGATTGGTGTAGCTGAACACGTTCTGGCCGTTGGTTTTGCGGGCCACCACCTGCGTTTCGATCAGGTTGCTGATATCGTTACGGAACACGTTCACGTTCAACCCAGTAAAGTTTTTCAGAACCGTAGCAGGCTTGATCTGTATCCCTAAATTGTACGCCACCGAACGCTCCGCCCGAATGCTGCCAAACCGGGCGGGGTCGAGCAGCACTTCGGCAATCTGTCCCTGCTGTTGCAGCCGGGCAATGCCAGCCGCCAATTCCTGGGTGCCAAAAACACTGTAACCCGCCACGGCATTGTCGAAATTGAGGTACAACTGCCGGAAGTCGGGGGCTTTGAACCCAGCGCCTACACTGCCGCGCAGGGCAACGCTTTTCGAGAGTTCGTACCGCCCCGACACCTTCGGGCTGAACTGATGCGCGTATTGGCTGTGCGCGTCGAAACGTCCTCCGGCAATGACGGTCCACCGCGCCGTTGGCATCCATTCGTGCTGCACAAACCCGTAGCGCGTCGTAAATCGCTGCCGGTTCGTGTAGCGGGTAGCCTCCACACTCTCCATAATCAGGCCCGCACCTGCCGTCAGAATATGCTCTGGATTGATGATACGCTCGACCACGACTTCGGGCCGGTCGAACGTCTGGCGGAAGAAACTGTCGTCATACGATTTGTCCGTCCCGAGATAGCGCAGATTGGTATTGGTCTGATAGCCTGTGCGGTAGTAGCGGTAGGTGAACTTCCAGCGGTCCGTTGGCCGGTGTGTCAGTACGGGGTTCAGGTTGTAGTCGCGTACCGTTCCCGGTCCCGCCACCCGCTCAGATGCGTTGAGGACGAAGGCATTGTTCTGCTGCTCGGTAAAATACCGGCCCGATACCGACAGATTCAGTTTCGGCGAGAAACGGTACGTGAGCCGACCGCTGCGGGTGTAGTTCACAAAGGGTGCAACGGTTTGATTACCAGCATCTATCTGCCCCGTCGCATCGGGCAGCGAATACCCTGCCGACTGGTAGCGATTGCCGAAGACGTAGATACCCAGCTTGCCGAAACGACTGCTGACGTCGCCCGATAGGTCGCTCGTTCGGTTGGCTCCGTAGCGGGTAGCGAAACTTCCACTTTGGTTCGATTTTTCCGGCTGATTGGAAAGTTGCCCCCCGGCCGTTTCGGTGATGATATTGACCACGCCCGCCAGTGCTTCCGAGCCGTACAAACTCGACGACGGACCTTTCACAATCTCGATCTGTTTGATGTTGCCCACCGCCAGCCGCGTGAGGTCGAGCGTACCGGCCGTGCGGCCCACAAGCGGTTCGCCATCCACCAAAATCAGCGTATAGTCCGGCCCGAATCCCTGAATCTGGATGCCCTGCCCGTGGTCGGTTACGACGGCCAGCCCAGTTTGTTCGCGCAGGACGTCGCTGAGCCGCAGGCTACCCATCTGCCGAATCTGCTTCGCGCTGATCACCGTAACGGGCAGAGGCAGTGCACCCATTGGCCGCTCGGAGCGCGTTGCCGTCACCACGACCTCATCCAGCGCCTGACCAGCCCGCGTTGCGAGCGTGTCAGGAAGGGGTTGCTGCGCGAGTGACAGGCTGAGAAGGAGCGGTACGAACATACGGATATGGCAGGTAGACCAGCCGAAAATTGGTAGGACTTACGTCTTACGGATGGCATCAACGGCACAAACGTAGAGTCTATTTAGAATCCGTCCAAATAATTTCAGCATTTATTTGAAATCTTTCTAAATAAGCATAGTTTTGTACCGACCAATCCGTTCACCTATCCGTTTGTTTATTATGCGATTATCACTTCTTGCGTTAGTACTATTGCTGGGAGGCAGGGACGCACTGGCCCAATCTGCTCCGAAACCGGAAGACATCGCGGCTATCAAAGGGCAGTGCGGCTGCCATGACGTTAACTTTTTGTACGCCGAGACATTCGCTCCCGAAAAGACGTACACCTTCAAAGACCGCTACACCGCCAAGGGTACGGAATGGGTATTTGTCGTGGAAGAGTCGGGAACGCCGGGCGCAAAGCCATCCGACCTGCCCGGCAAAATCGTGATCCAGCACCTGCTCGTCGCCAACGACACGATGGTGATTAAGCACTGGCGCGAAGACTGGTTGTATGAGAATACGGCCCTGCTCAAATTTGACCAGAGCGCGTCGTGGAAACGGGCCAATCTAACACCCGCACAGGCCAAAGGACAGTGGACGCAGAAGGTATTTGAAGTAGACGACAGCCCGCGCTACGAAGGGTCGGCCACCTGGATTCATGCCGATGGTCGGCATTTTTGGGAGAGCACCGTCGATGCCCCACTGCCCCGGCGCGAGTACACCAAACGCACTGATTACAACGTCATGCGCCGGACGAATCATCACGAAATCTGGCCCGACGGTTACGTCCATGAGCAGGACAACGACAAACTCATTCGCTCCGAAGCGGGCGACCAACTGTTAGTTTCCGAGAAAGGAATAAATAGGTACAAGCGCACCGACGAGACCAAGTGCCAGGCTGCCAAAGACTGGTGGGCCAAAAATCGGACATACTGGAACGATGTACGGGCCGTATGGGATGAGGTGCTCAGCAAGCGGGATGGGGTGGCGTTGCGCGGGCAGGTGAAAGGCAACGTATTGGGCCGTGAATTAGACGAACTGGCCGCAACGGCGCAAAAACCAGGCTACAACTCAGCCACCGCCCGCCCATTGATCCAGGACGTTATCAGCAAATACTTGAAATAGGAGAATTCAGGGTTAGCAAGTGGCCTGCTACGGGCCAGTTACTTCCACACCTACATGGAATCAGCTCAAAACGCTAACCAACCCGACAGTTTGATCGCGAATGGCGTAACGGGGATGCCGGTGCGCCCGACGTTGTCGCGGTACGTGAGCCGGTGAACGGCATCTACACGCAGGACTTTAAATATGTTGTCGATGCCGTAGCCCACTTCGACGTAGGGCGTTCGGTTGAGCGAGCTGAACCCCTCCACCGGGTGACCCTGCGCGTCGGCGGTCGGAATCGTCGCCAGATTAGCCCCCGAAACGCTGCCCACCAGCACCTTCGCCGTAATCAGTTCGCGCCATTTCAACTGCCGGAGCAGCGGAAGTCGGTTGAATAGCAACCCGCCGAAATTGTGCTCGAACTGCACCGTGGCCCAGCGGTCGCAGATGAATTCAAAGTAATTCATCAGGTTGTAGGCGTTGTCGACGTAAAACACCGATTCGTTGGCCAGCGGGGTATAGAGCAGGGGATAGGGCACGGTTGATGGAATGACACCAGCGCCCAGCGTGTAATACGTCCGGCCCAGCACCCCCAACCGCGCCGAATGCCGCATGGTCAGGGCAATGCGCTGGTAGGTGAAGTCGCTGCCCAGCACGTCGCGGATGCCGATGGCGTAGCGAAACGTAAAAATCGGCTTGCGCGTGGCCCCGGCGCTCACCCGAACGTTGTCGTTCTGGAGCATGACCTCGTCGGGAGCGAAGCGCGTTTCTGAGATCAGTTCGGTCGTGCAGAACGTGGTCCGAATGGCCTGATCGTTATCACCGGGCTGTGGGCGGAAAGCAAACGGAAACAGCGGCTCGAACGCCCGGTTGCGCAGGGCCAATGTCTGAGTGAAGCCCCGGCCCATTTCGCGCCGGAAATACACTAAATTTTCTCCCTGAAAATATGGCCGCCGGATGGTGCCGAAGCGCGAAAAGGCCCCAAAAAGTGAGTTGTTCCCGATGTTATCGGCCGAGACGCCAACGCGCTCCAGATCGTATGACCGCCGGGCACCCACCACCGTCCAGGGTTTTCGATTCAGGATGTACTCAGCCCCCCATCCGTATTTGAAGGTTCGGTCGAGGGTTCCGTAGGCCACGTAGCCACTGAGCAGCCACTTTCGGCTGAAGCCGATGTTCGTCCGTCCGCCCAGCCGGAAGCGGATGCCTTCCACGTCGTTGTTGGCGTAGGAATACAGGACCGGCCCCAGGTCAATATTCAGCCCGTTGATGGGTACATAGCCCAGCACGCCGAGTTTAATGATCTCACCCGCCACTTTCACGAACGGTATATTTCGTACGGAATCCACCATGCGAATGGCCTGTAACTCATTGGACGAGAGCGAATCGGGCCGGACACTTTTCCAGAATTTAGCATCGGCCGTGCGGAAATCGTCGGCTAATTCAACGGCTGGATCGTAGAAACCAACCTCTTTGGGTTCGTTTTCGGCGATGTTACGGGATGTGCCGAAAAAACGAATCAGCGCACCGGGAGAGCGGGGGGTCGGTTCGTCGGTGTCGATGGTTACCTGCGTCTGCGTCGGAAAAAGCATTCCCGATGGCGTTGGGTCCCATTCCTGCTCAATATGCAGTTCATCGACAAAGTTGATATTGGCCCGCTTATCGACCCGCGCATCCACCTGCGCCAGTGCCATCCGGAGCGTATCAATCCAAACCGTTCCGGTGAAGGCCAGATCGGTAACGCGTTTGGGCGTGAACTCAATTTCGTAGCAGATCGAATTACCCAGCAGGGCGGTGTCTTTCATTCGGAACGAGTACACGGCTTCCCACTGACCGCCTATCGGTGAGGGAATATCTTTACGGAGCACGTTGAGGGCGTTCCGGTAGAAGTTATACTGCTGAAACGAAGCTCCCGTAAATTGAGCAATCAGGCCACCGTCGCTCACCCCCACGCCCGTCACGCGGGACTTCAAAACAACCTCTTTAACTTTCTCAGGGTTGCTGCGGGCGTAAAAATTAGAAAACGTTTCGGAGATGAAAACCGGCACGGCGGGTTGCCCGTTGTCGTCCGTCAGCGCCGGTAGCTTGCCCAGCAAGCGACCAACCGGCCCCGGCCGACGGTTATTTTTCCGCTTTTTGCTGAAGTTGTTGATGTACCCCTCAATCTTGGTGTAGCTGTCATACTGGTACGCCTTTAGTTTCGAGGGATCATATTGCCCCCGCCGACCCACCGTTTCGCGGATGACGCGGTAGGCCGGGTCGCCCCCTTTGGCGTAGACCCGCACTTCCTGCAAACTGGTTGCTGCGGGCGTTAGTTGCGCGTCAATCGTCTGGGCCTGGATGGCTACAATGGGGTAGGACCGGGTGCGATAGCCTAAGCTGAGAACGAGCAGCGAATCGGCTGCCTGCTTAATTTTGAGTGAATAGCGGCCATTAACGTCGGACGTTGTGCCTGTCGTCTGGCCTTTTACGGCGACGCTGACGAAGGGGATACCCTCGCCGGTAAGGGCGTCGGTCACGCGCCCGCTGATGGCATACGTCGTCTGGGCCGATGTCGATACTGACCCGCTAATGAGCAGCACGAAGCCAAACGCAGCGAGAACGTGTATTGGTAATTTCATTCAATTGTTGGTGGATTATCAATCATACCGGGTAACCTAAAATTAGTCAACAGAGTTTACTAATCAGTTAATTTTTATAGAGACGGTTGAAATCATACCGGTCAGACTGGCATCCTTTAGTAGTCGGTACGCCGGCCGACCGAATCTCGTTGCAGCCTCAAACGGCTCAGTTCCCAAATTAGATAGCTTCTTACTCAAAGCAGCTATTCGTTCTACGCCGGTCAGCAGACCTTTACACTGTCCAGAGCGGGTACGAAAGGCTTGTATACGCAACTGGATTGCTGGATAATTTCAGCATTGACTGTCAACAATTTAACTCCTCTTTACCATGAAACTGACTAAACTAATTTCGCTGGCCGCTGCTTGTTTAACGGCCTTGAGTACGAGCGTCACGGCTCAGTCACCGGACGTTTTACTGGGCGACAGCAAGTCTGCATCAATCGTTTACGACGATAAATCCGGCCCTGCACTGTCTATTCAACCGGCCCAACCGGCCGAAGAATTTGCTCTTTCGAGCAATGAGCCTTTCTTTTTGGGCGGTAAATCAGCCTTAGAGAAGCATTTAAAGAGTCTCCGCCTGTATCCTCATCAGGCGCGCCTAATTCTTGCCGAGGGAACGGTGCGGGTACGGTTTCGGGTGCAGGCCAGCGGTGATTTAACGGACATCGAGGTTGTGCAGTCCCATGGGGCGGTGCTGGACGGAGCAGCCGTTAAGGCCGTAGCGCTGATGCCCCGCTGGTATCCGGCACACCGGTCGGGCATGGCGGTTAGCAGCTTAGTTGAACTGCCTATCACATTTCGTCTCGACTAAACGAACTACCAAAACCTGAACTGCATCATCAGTTAGCCGCCGTAGTCTCCACTAATTTACTCACCGGGCGGGCCGATTGCATGGCGGCAATCCGCCAGGCGTCGTCCTGCCGCTTCAGCACGTGCGTATAAATGACTGTGCTGGTTTTGGCCGCGTTGGTCGACGTGCCCTGAACCACAATCACGTTGTCGTCAAGGGCTTCGGCCCGGTCAATGGTCGGCTGCATTGGCTCACTGGGGGACGTAAGCCGATTAGATCCGCTGGTCAGCGTTCCGTCTTCGGTGAGTATAGCCGTTTTTTCGGTTAAAAGTTTTCCAATGGCTGCCGTATCACCTTTGCTGAATGCGTTGGCGTAGGCGGTTTCGGTGACGCGGGCAATGGAGTCGACGGTCGGCTGCGCTAATGGGCCACCCCGTTTGGGTTTGTCGCCCCGCACCAGGGTCTTACCGGCATTGGCCAACTTGCTGAAAACGGGCAGATCGGCCGCAATGCCACCCGCGAACACAACAGCTATTAGGGCCGGTATCACAAACTCCTGCCGGATGCCGCCCGTTCGCCGATTTTTGGTGTAGCCCCGGATAGACGACCAGTTGTTAACGACGTGGAACACGGCTGCGGCTACGAACAGGATGCCAAACCAGGCGTGAATGTGGTCGACGGCGTGAGAACCCTGGGCAAAGTAGATGAGCAGCCCCGTTACGGACAAAACAAGGAAGATGAGCGCCACCGACAGGCTGACGAGATTTTTGGATTTCACAGAATCGTACGGTTAAGATGAGTGTGTATGGGTGTTTAGTGTTTGAGTGTTAGCGCAGTTGGACGTACACCCCCAAACACTTATACACCCTAAAGTAAATACTCTGTAATTCAAGTATTTAGGTGTTTCACCCCCTGCCCTAAAGGGAGCATGCTGACTCGTAAGCCTACTTTTGCGTCAGCAGGCTCCCTTTAGGGCGGGGGGTGAAACACCGAAACAATCATACACCCCAAAGATAGTCAGACCTTACAGGTTTTTGAAACCTGCAAGGTCTGACTATCTGGTAATGTACTTTCTACGAGCGGGGACGGCCACCGCCACCGGCCGGAGCCGATTGCTGTTGCGGTTGGCTGTCGTTGCCTCCGCCACCCTCACCGCCTTTCACGTCGTCGTTGTCGATGGATTTCCGGCGTTTGCGCGGAGAATCGAAACTCATTTTACCAATTTTGTAGCTGAACGTCAGCCGAACACCGGCATTGTAGAAATTGTTCGTGCTGGACTGCGACAGGATGGGTGACCGCAGTTCGGTCCGCTGCACAAATGGATGATTGAAGATATTCTCGGCGGCTAAACCAAGGCTGGCTTTCTTCTGGTTGAAATCCTTTCGCAGGCCAAAGCTGTAGAAAAACATGGTGCTTTGGTAACCCTGCAACTGCACCTGCCGACCCCGCATCCCGCTAAATACCTGCGCACCCCAGCCGTTTTTCAGCGTCAGGCTGCTCTGTATCCGGCCCGACACGATCCAGCCGGAGTTAGACGCGTTGTAAATTGGATTGCTATTATTATTAGTCAGGTTGACGTGGAAAATGTCGACGCCCCCGCCAATCTGCCACTTCGAGAACAGCGTGCCGTTACCGAACAGGTTCAGCCCGTAGGCGTCCTGCCGCCCCACGTTCTGGTAATTCGTACGGATAACCTGCTGAAATACCGGGTTGACCACATCGCCGAACGCCTGCGTTGCCGTGTCGCGAACGGCCGTGATTTCATTGTTGGTGCGCCGGGCAAACAGCGATGCGTTTATGTACAGGCCTTTGATATTCGCGCTGGTGCTGAGTTCGAGGTTGTCGGTCAGTTCGGGCGAGAGGTACGGGTTGCCAACGGTAATGTTGGTTGGGTTAGCCGCGTTGATGTTGGGGTTCAGAAACTGAATGCCCGGCCGCTGAATCCGGCGGTTGTAGGCTAATTTGATGATCCGGCCACCGCCTAAGCTTTTTGAGACGTTGATGCTCGGTACGAGATTGCCGTAGTTGGGTATCGCCGTTGTTCCCTCGGCATTCGTCACCTCGTCCGACGTGTTGCTGAACCGGGCGTTCACGAACGTGTATTCGTACCGCGCTCCGGCTTTAATCGTGTACTTGTTCTTGGTCGTTACCGTATAGGACAGGTACGTAGCCGCGATGTTCTGATCGTAGAAGAGCGTATTGGCGGGGCGGCTGTTGTCGGTCACGAATGGCGCATCGGCACCGTCGGCCCGCAGGTACTCAAATTCACTGTTGACCTGTCGGAAAATACCTTTTGCGCCAAACTCCACCAACTGATTGGTTTTTATGGGCGTCTGATAATCGACCTGCAACGTTGATTCCTGATTATAGCTCAGGTTGTCGTTCCGCTGCCGGGACGTAATGGTTTCAAAATCGACTCCGCTCAGAATGTCGGCTACGAAGTTGTTCGTGCGGTTGTTGCGGCTATAGAGCGCCAGCACGCTTAGTTCCTGCTGCGGTTTGTAGGTTCGCAGGTACGTTAAGTTGGCATCCACCGTACCCGACAGGTCTTTGGTTTCGACGTTTCGGTTGTTAACAATCGGGAAGAAACCATTGGGCAGGAACGTCTGCGTCAGCAGATTGTTCTGGTTGGTGATGCCGTTGCGGGCACCGTAGCGCAGGCTGGCCGTGAGCGAAGTATTCTTGTCGATGTCATAGTCCCAGCCCAACTGGTAGTTGCCGAATAGCCGCTGATTGAGGGTGCTGGCCGACTGAAGCGTCCGTATAGTGCCCGTGGGCGAGGCCGTGGTCTGGTCGTTGCTGAATGCTCCCCGAACGTTGTACTCCGCCCGCCCGAAGCCGCCCAGCGAAAAACCCATTTTACCGACACGGTAGTTACCGTTGATGCCGAGGTTAGCGCCCCGATTGCCCGCACCCCCGTTTACGTCGAGTGTGGCACCCTGCAAGGTCGTTTTCTTGGTGATGATGTTGATAATACCCGCCGATCCTTCGGCATCATACTTGGCAGAAGGCGAGGTGATCACTTCCACCGTCTTAATCATGTCGGCCGGAATCTGTTTCAGCGCATCGGCGACGCTGCTGGCGACGATGGTACTCGGTTTGTTATTGATCAACACCCGCACGTTAGCGCTGCCGCGCAGGCTCACGTTGCCGTCCAGATCGACCGACAGCATGGGCACTTTGCGCAGAATGTCGCCCGCATCGCCCCCTTTGGCCGTAATGTCTTTGTCGGCGTTGTAAACCAGCCGATCCACTTTTTCTTCAATCATCGCCGACTGACCCACCACGTTCACTTCGTTAAGCGTACGGGTGTCGGTGGCGAGTTTCACCAAACCGAGATTGAGATCCGTACCACGGGCGACTACAATCGGAGCGGTCCGTTTGTCGCGGTAGCCAATGAATGAGTACTGAAGCCGGTAGGTGCCAGGAGCCAGCCGACCGAGCACAAACTTTCCTTTTCCGTCGGACGTCGCCCCGTCAATGGGTTTATTCGTCTCCGCATTGAGCAGCGCAACGGTGGCGTATTCAACGGGTTTGCCGGTGGTTGAATCCATGAGCACACCCGTTATTTTACCATTGCCGCGCGGCAGCGGGTCCGACTCCGATCCCAATCCGGTTGCTTCGGTGCGCCGGGGCCGTTCGTCACTGTTACCGCCCCCACCCGGACGACCACCGCCGGGGCCACCCCCTCCCGGAAACTGGGCAAACAATGTGGTTGAGCTAACGAGGAGCAGGGCGAGTAACAGGGTTTTCATAGCAGTCGGTTGTGTGCGTTTCAGATTGATGCCCAAAGGTGCGAAGGCGTACTTACGCCGGGAAATCAATCTGGCCGAATGCCGGTTTTTTGGGGTTGAACGGGAGGATTGGGCTGGGGAAGACGAGGCTCTACAATGAAAAAATGCCATCTACCTCATCAGTCTGTCATCAACTCGCTCAGGATCTTCTGGGCCGCAATCGAAATCACCGTGCCTGGCCCGAAGATGCCCTTCACACCAGCGTCGTATAGGTATTGGTAGTCGGCGGCTGGAATAACGCCCCCCGCAATGACCATAATATCGTCGCGGCCGATCTTTTTAAGTTCGTCAATCAACTGCGGCACCAGCGTTTTATGACCGGCGGCTAAGCTCGACACACCCACGATGTGCACATCGTTTTCAGCCGCTTGCCGGGCCACTTCGTCAGGCGTCTGGAACAGCGGCCCCATATCGACGTCGAAGCCCAGATCGGCAAAACTGGTGGCAATGATTTTAGCGCCCCGGTCGTGGCCATCCTGCCCCATCTTGGCCACCAGGATGCGGGGTCGACGCCCATCGAGGTCGGCGAAGCGGTCGCTCATTTCGCGGGCGAGCCGGAAGTTCTCATCGTCCGATACTTCGGCGGAGTAAATACCCGATACCGCCCGGATGGTGGCTTTATGCCGACCGAATGCGTTTTCCATTGCGTCTGATATTTCGCCGAGGGTAGCGCGGTGGCGGGCCGCTTCGATGGCCAGAGCGAGTAAATTACCCTCACCCCCAGCCCCTCCCGCAACGGCGGACCGCCCCAAAGGAGAGGGGTGTGCAACCGGAGTCCTTCTCCCCTCTCCTTTGGGGCGGTCCGCCGTTGCGGGAGGGGCTGGGGGTGAGGGGTTGTGTGCCGCCCCCGTAAGCGCGTCCAGCGCCCTTTTCACCTTCTCCTCGTCCCGTTCTGATTTTACCCGCTCTAACCGGGCAAGCTGTGATTCGCGAACGGCCTGATTATCAATAGTTAGTAGTTCAATTTGGGTGTCAGTGGCGGGTTTGTATCGATTGACACCCACAATCACGTCTTTACCTCCGTCGATGCGGGCCTGCTTGCGGGCGGCTGCTTCTTCAATGCGGAGTTTGGGCAGGCCCGTTTCGATAGCCTTCGTCATGCCGCCCAACTGTTCCACTTCCTCAATCAGCGCCCACGCTTTTTCAGTCAATTCCTTTGTCAGATACTCCACGTAATAGGAGCCGCCCCACGGGTCCACAGCGCGGGTAATGTCAGTTTCGTGTTGCAAATACAACTGCGTGTTGCGGGCAATGCGGGCCGAGAAGTCGGTGGGCAGGGCAATGGCTTCGTCTAAGGAGTTGGTGTGCAGGCTCTGTGTTCCGCCCAGCACGGCCGCGAGGGCTTCAATGGTCGTTCGGGCGACGTTGTTGAACGGGTCCTGCTCGGTCAGGCTGTAGCCCGACGTTTGGCAGTGGGTGCGCAAGGCCAGCGACTTTGGATTTTTAGGCTCGAACTGCTGCACGATTTTGGCCCACAGTAACCGCCCAGCCCGGAGTTTGGCAATCTCCATAAAGTGATTCATGCCAATACCCCAAAAGAACGACAGACGCGGGGCGAAATCGTCGATGCCCATACCCGACCGCAAACCCGTACGGATGTATTCGAGACCGTCGGCGAGGGTGTAGGCCAGTTCGAGGTGGGCCGGGGCACCCGCTTCGTGCATGTGGTAGCCGCTGATGCTGATGGAGTTGAATTTGGGCATGTGCCCAGCCGTGTACGAAAAAATATCGCCCACAATGCGCATCGACGGTTCGGGCGGGTAGATATAGGTGTTGCGCACCATGAACTCCTTCAAAATGTCGTTCTGAATCGTGCCCGACAGCTTCTCCGGCGGAACGCCCTGCTCTTCGGCCGCGACGATAAAAAACGCCATGATCGGCAGCACGGCCCCGTTCATGGTCATCGACACCGACATCTGATCGAGGGGGATCTGGTCGAACAGGATTTTCATGTCCTCGACCGTGTCGATGGCCACGCCCGCCTTGCCCACGTCGCCCACCACGCGCGGGTGATCGGAGTCGTAACCCCGGTGGGTAGCCAGATCGAACGCCACCGACAGCCCTTTTTGCCCGGCCGCGAGGTTACGCCGGTAAAACGCATTCGACGCTTCGGCCGTTGAGAAACCCGCATACTGCCGAATCGTCCACGGTTGCCGCACGTACATACTGGCGTACGGTCCCCGCAGATATGGCGGAATTCCAGCTTGTAGGGACGCAAAATTTTGTGTCTCTACGTCGGCGGCCGTGAACCGGGGTTTGAGTTTTATGCCCTCCGGCGTTGTGTAGGGTTTATTGGTGGTATCTGTAGTCGAGTCGCTACTAATTGCCGGGGATGGGGGCGGGTTTGTAAAGGTGGGTCTCATTTGTCAGCTTCGTTACTGTGGTAAACTTAAAAC
Organism: Spirosoma arcticum; assembly: GCF_054779955.1. Classification (NCBI taxonomy): domain Bacteria; kingdom Pseudomonadati; phylum Bacteroidota; class Cytophagia; order Cytophagales; family Cytophagaceae; genus Spirosoma; species Spirosoma arcticum. The sequence goes on along the minus strand of NZ_BAAGXG010000003.1, from coordinate 551,365 downwards.
GATTAATGTCCCGAACAGCCAACTTTCGGCGACGCGCTGAATCATACCCCGCCAAGGAAACAGAGCTTGTACGGACAGCAGAACAGCACCCGCCAGTACCGTATAACCAATTGTGTCGAACCAGCTACCGGGAAGACGGTCGGCGGCTTGAATCAGAAAAAAAGCCCCCCCTGCGTATTCGACAAAACCACCCAGATTATGAATCTGTTGCCGGGTCGTACCGCTTAACGGCGATCCCTTATCGCACGGAAAAAACGCAGCTACGATATAGCCGATTCCAACGCAAGCCGACAGACCGCCCAGAACCGGGTCTATTTCTTCCGATGCCCGCTGGTACAAGAACAAACTGACCAGCAACAGAATGCCCCCCGTGGGCAGAAAAAGGCCAAGACTTACAAGCCGACTGTCGGCTGATTCTGTTTCGCCTAACTCGCTGATTGTGTGGCGCACGTGGCTATAGTCACTTCGGTGGTGAGCAAAATAAATAATACCGACGAGCAGATACAGCGTGGCAAGTAAGTAAATTATGGATACGATCATTATTCAAACTCCTCCGCCAATCGTCGGTTGGGTAATAAACCTGTAAGGTCTCTAAAGACATTGCAAGTTTGATCCGGTGTTTCATCGTGCCGAAACTTAGTAACGCCCACCAGCACCTTTCCATTCTGCACGGCGTCGACTTTCGCCTGGTAGGCTCGCTCAATCTCGTCGGCGATGAACCCGGATGTGAATGCTTTGGCGAAGCCCCCGCGCTGCTCAACGTCCAGAAATAATGCCCAGGCGGTTTCGGCCAACTCATGCGTCAGGGTTTCGATGTAATAAGACCCCGCCGACGGGTCGGCCACTTTATCGAAGTAGCTTTCTTCTTTTAGCAATACCGACACGTTGCGGGCAATCCGATGGGCAAATTCACGGTCGGAGTCGGCGGCTTGTTGCCCCAAAACGGCGTCGTATGGTCGAACCGTCAGCGCATCACAGCCACCCACAACGGCGGCCATTGCTTCGGTGGTGGCCCGGAGCAGATTAGTATAGGGCGTCGCTGCTGCGTCGTAAAAGGCCGAGGTTTGGGCGTGGATGATTAACGAATGATTGATGAGTGATGAATAATGAGTAATGAACCGGCGGAACAACACCCGCAGGGCGCGGAGTTTGGCAATCTCCATAAAATAGCTCGTGCCAACCGATACCGACAACGTCGTTTTGGGAATGAGTTGGTCGATGGTCAGCCCTGCATCTGTCAGGGAATCGTATGCGTCGGCTAAAGTCGCCAGGGTGAAGGCCAGTTCCTGGGTAGCGGTGGCCCCAGCATTATGAAACGCGTGGCTGCTGGCGCATACCGTCCTGAACTGGGGTGAGTCGGCCGTCAGGCGGGTTATAGTAGCCGTATGAATCCCCATGTTAGTGAGCAGCCCCCCCTTGAGTTGGTAGGGCGCAACGGTTTTCAACGCCGTTATCAGCGTCGCGGCATCGGCGGTGTCGGTACGGAAAAAGATGGGCGTGTCGCTGAGTTTGATGCCGTTAAGAACCCGTGACAACCGTTGAATGGCTGCGTCACCAGTTCCAGGCGCATCCGGCATGTTGATTACCAGCGCATCGGCCCCGCGTGTCAGGGCATCCCGCAGCGTGCTATTGTCGGCCTGAGCATCGTCGGTCAGGCTATAAATCGGCGTGTTAAGCCAGCCAGCCGTTTGTTTTTGGACATTCGGCAACGGTCCTTCCGGCAGATCGTCGGCGGTGTAATAGGGTTCGGCAATGAATCCCTCGCCGGTGTGCCAGCGCAGGCTTTGGGAGGCCGCCGGGTCTTTTAGCTCCTTCTGCACCTGGGCCAGCCAGTCCGATTTATCGGCAGGTGGAAAATTTGTACGCGAAAACGAGTCCATCGAATGGTTGATGACAATGTATCCGTAAAAGTAGCGCTTTCTCTTTTCGGGGACAAAGTGCCCTTCTGACGGGTTGGTGGGCGAGTGATTTTGCATTATTCAAAGGGATTGATTTGCCGCCTTGACCTTCCGCCCGAATCCCGTAATTTTAGCTTAACAAAGCAACCCGAACGAACACGTCTCAAGCGCCGGACCGCCGGGCGTACAGGCCGGGCCAGACGGTCGAATAGTCAGGCTAACCTGCGTGGCGCAATCGAAAAAAACGCGGACCGGGTACGATTTCCCGGTCAGATAATTAGCTACATTTGTCTCCCTTTTTTCGGCGCTTGGAATGTCGGCGGCACCCACCGTAATCAGTCAGTAACTCAGTGAACGGATCGAATCAACCAGGAATGCCGCGTGAAGTGATAACGGTCTGGAATCGTTGTCTGGCCGTAATCCGGGAAATCGTGCCCGAACAGAGCTTTAACACGTGGTTTGAACCGATTGTGCCGATGCGGCTCAACGGGCACGTGCTGACGATTCAGGTGCCGAGTGAATTCTTTTACGAATGGCTCGAAGAAAACTTCGTTCATGCCCTGCGCAAAGCCCTCGACACCGCCATTGGCCGCGACGGGCAGCTCGAATACTCGATTATCGTGGACAAGGGCAATGAACAGAACAGGCCCCTGACGGTCAATGTGCCGACGACCAAATCGACCTACACCTCCAAACCCGACAACGTCAACCCCGATATTCTTAAAAGTCCGTTTCAGCTTAAAGACCTCGATTCGCTCACGCTCGATTCGTACCTCAATCCGAGTTATACCTTCGATAACTACGTGGAAGGCGACTGCAACCGGCTGGCCCGGTCGGCGGGTTACGCCGTAGCCGAACGACCCGGTATCACGTCGTTCAATCCGCTGATGATTCACGGGGGCGTGGGGCTGGGCAAAACGCACTTGGTGCAGGCGATTGGTAATTTCATCAAGAACAACAACCAGAATAAGTTTGTCCTCTACGTGACGTCGGAGAAGTTTACCAACCAGTTTTTGAACGCGATTCGCTCCGACGGCATCCGCGATTTCACCAGTTTTTACATGCAGGTCGACGTGCTGGTGATTGATGATGTGCAGTTTTTGCAGAAGAAAGAGAAAACGCAGGAGATTTTCTTCCATATTTTCAATCACCTCCATCAGTCGGGCAAGCAGATTATCATGACCTCCGACCGCGCACCGAGGGCGCTCGACGGGCTGGAAGACCGGCTGTTGTCGCGGTTTAAGTGGGGACTGTCGGCCGATTTGCAGACGCCCGACCTGGAAACGCGCATCGTTATTATCCAGAAAAAACTCCAGGCCGAGGGCGTTTACATCGAAGCCGCCGTCATCGAATACTTAGCCCACAGCATCAACACGAACGTGCGCGAACTGGAAGGCGTCATTGTGTCGCTGATGGCGCAGGCATCGCTCAACCGGCGGGAGATCGACCTCGAACTCGCCAAACAAACCTTGCGGAGCATCGTCGTCGATTCGGAGCGGGAAGTCACCATCGACTCGGTGCAGGAAGCCGTCGCCGGTTTCTACAACGTCACCATCGCCGATCTGAAAGCCAAAAGCCGCAAGCGCGAACTGGTACACCCGCGCCAGATAGCGATGTACTTAGCCAAAGAAAAGACGGATCTGTCGCTCAAGTCGATTGGGTATCATTTCGGCGGGCGCGACCACAGCACTGTCATCCACGCCATCCAGACGGTCAGCGATTTAGCCGCCAAACACGCCGAAACCCGTGAAATTTTGGATAAGTTGAAGGCGATGTTTCGGTAAACGTTTCCGCTACCCCTCCATGCTACAGTTTCTATCCCGGAGCGAAGTCGATACGGTCGCGTGGGATGCCTGCGTAACGGCTTCGTCGGAGCGAATTCTCTATGGGTATGCCTGGTATCTGGATGCGGTGGCAAGCAGCGGAGCATGGTGCTGGGTTGGACTGGTTTTGATGGGCGAAGCAGATGCATACCGGGCCGTGATGCCCGTGCCGCTGCGCCGTAAACAGGGCATCTGGGTCGTGCATCAGCCGCTGTTTTGCCAGTTCCTGGATGTCTTCTCACCCGATAAAACCCTCGACTCGACTCCTTTTCTGGAGGCCCTTCAGCAACGATACCGGTATGGATCGGTACTGAACGTTCGTCCTTGTCCTCATCCGTCGCTAAATTTCGACCTTGTCCGGCAACGGGCCACGCACGTACTCGACCTGTCGGTAAGCTACGAAGCCATCGCCCGCCACTATACCCACGACCGAAAACTGAACCTGCGCCGGGCTATAAATTACGGCTGGACCATTATCGACTCAACCGACCCGGAACCGTTGCTGACCTTGTTCCGCGACCATCATGCCAACAGCATCGACGGCGGGGTGGGGGAGTGGGCCTACGCCACGCTGCGCCGATTAATTCAGGCCCTGCAGCAGCGGGGGCTGGCAACGCTCCAATACGCGTTGCGCAACGGCCAAATTGAAGCAGGCGCTCTGTTTGTGCAGGAGGGAAACCGGATTATCTACCTGTTCAATGCCGCGTCGGAAACGGGTCGTCGGGGAAATGCGCGAACGCTGCTCATCGACCAATTCATCCGGGCGAATTCGGGAAAGCCGGTTCTGTTCGATTTTGAAAGTCCGCCGAAGGAATCAATCGTGAACTTTTACCTGAGTTTCGGCGCTGTTGAAGCCGCGTTCCGCGAAGTACGCTGGAGCCGGTTGACACTTGTAGAAAGGGGCATCAAGGCGTTGCTGACGCTGTTTGGGTAGGGTGTGACACCCCTTAAAAGTACCGCAATGGCTGCTTCAGTCCATTGGTTCGTTTGAGGTCCATCACCATTGACCCCACGAACAGGTCGACCTCTACTTTGACGGGTATTTTGTTGGCATCGTCGGAAACGAAAATGCGGATGGACTCTTCGTCTTTAAAGAGTTTGTTTTGGGGCAGCACCGGATGCAGTCGGATAACATTGACCTTACCACGCTTGGTTTTAACGACGTCTTTACCCCGGTAGCGGACTTTCATGTTATAGACCGTGTCGTCGTAAAACGCCGGTACTTCAATTACCTGACCACTGCTAAGCCGGTTGAAGTCGATGGTGCGCAGAAAATAGTAGCCGCTGATGAGGTCGTGCACATTGTCGGGCACTTTAAAAATGTCGCGTTCCGTGCGTTCTTCGGCTTTCACGGTGTTGGCCGTGTGATTAAACGTAATGTTTTCTTCTTTGCGGTAGCTGTTCTCCTGGATGCTGGAATAAAACTTTTGGGGCAGAATGGCCGACGTGTCGATGTAAGAACGCCAGGTGTCACGAACGCGGGTGACTAAGTCGAAGGCCCCCACCGTGCGGCCGTCGACGTTGACGCGGTAACAAGGGCGTTCGTTCACTTTATACAGCGTTGGGCTAACATCGACAATTGCCTCGGCCGCGTTCAGAAAACCGTAGTGAACGCGGTATTCGAGGTGCTCACCCAGCCCGAAACTGGTATTGACCACGCGTCGGTACGTATTCAGAGCCGAAAAACCGGTGCCCAAAATAGAAATAACGCAAAGACCAATTAAATACTTCTTCATAAAAACAGTCACCCAATGGCCGGGCCTCGTTTACAGCGATGGATAAGTTTGTTTGAGGTATGTCAGATACTGCTTAAAGTTGCCACGAAACCGGTTGGTAAACTCCTGCCGGAAACGATTTTGTTGATTCCGGTACGTCAAATACCCTATAAAGTACGCATTATTGGGTAAATTTAGTTTGTTCAACGGGCGCTTTTTTACTGAACGTGCCTTCGTTACGCTACGTTCGTCGGTAATCGTATCCGACGAGGAGACGATTTGGGCAATTGTCTGCCACTTCAACGAATCTTTGACTGCAACGGGTGTGCCGGGTTTAAACGTCTGGTACAAACTATTGAGTGTTCGGGTGCCGCGCAGAATGTGCTGATCGTACCGCTCATAAAATGCATTCGTCGCCAGATAATCCCGGTAAGCAACGGACGCCTTGCCGTATTTCTGCGCCAGAAACCGCAGTGCCCCGTATCCCCCGACAAAGTCAGCTAAGTTCTCGTTGTATTCCAAACTGTTCTTCACAAACAGAGTGCCGTGCGTTAACTCGTGAATAATCAACTCCGCCAAATCGCCTTCTGACCGCTCCAGCATATTGGACAAAATCGGTTCGTTGAAGAATCCCAGGGTCGAGTAAGCCGCTACCGTATTGATTCGCGTGTCGTACCCTTGTCGTTGCAGCAGCGTATCGGCCTGTTGCAGCCGGGCGTAGTCGAAAAACCCTTTGTACGGAAACTTACCCAGAATCGGAACGCTGTATTCCATCGGCACGAGCCGGTACTTCTCTGACCCGATCAGCACCCACATCAGCGGCTTACCGTTTAAATCGTGAAACGATTCGTAACTATTCGACGGATCAAGTTTCAGCGAATCAATAGCAAAACGCTTGATTTCGCCGATAAGTTTGAGCTGACGTTTCAGCGAATCGGGGTAAGTCGGGTCATTCAGCACCTCAGCAACAGGAGTTGTATTCAGCATGATTCGCAGTTGTCCCTTCGCCTGCATGTAGCCATAACTGACCAGCTCCCACTGCCAGACCACCAAAACGGCGAGTACCCCCACCACAACAAGAGCAATTTTTTTGAACATTGGTTAGAATGTCTGTTCGTTTATGAGTAAACAAGCAGAGCCGTACAAAGGTATCACGGACTTAGGCAGCGATCTGCTTTTGACCGGATTTGTCTAACTTCGGTACTTCTTGTTCCGTCCCGATTTCCAAATCTGATATGCAAGCCATCGAAACAGTAATCCAGACCAGGACCATCCAGTCGGGGACCCGCAACGGCGGAGGTGCCGGTATCGCTCCGGCGCACCGGCCGGAGCGGGCTTTCCGACCGATCCAGTCGGGTGCCGACTACATCGACAGCCTTCGCGGCCGTACCCTCACTGTGTACCTGTTTGGCGAGCGAATCGACAACATCGTGGATCACCCCCTGATCCGGCCGTCGATCAATGCCGTGGCCCGCACCTTCGATTTGGCCCTCGAAGATCCCGACCTAGCCACCGCCATGTCGCCGTTCACGGGGGAGCGCGTCAACCGGTTTCTGCACATCGTCCAATCGACAGAGGACGTGGTGATGCAGAATAAAATGCAGCGTCGGCTGGGGCAACTGACTGGCACGTGTTTTCAGCGGTGCGTGGGCATGGATGCGCTAAATTCGCTCTTTTCCACCACGTTTGAGATGGATCGGCAGTCTGGCACCGCGTACCATAGCCGGTTTCGGGACTTTATTGCCGACATGCAGCGGCAAAACTACGTCATCGGTGGGGCCATGACCGACGTGAAGGGCGACCGCAGCTTAGCCCCGCACCAGCAGGCCGACCCCGATCTGTTCGTGCACGTCACCCGCCGAACCGCCGACGGCGTGTTCGTCACCGGGGCGAAAGCCCACCAAACGGGTTGCCTCAATTCGCACTACCTGCTCATTATGCCTACCCTCCGGCTCACCGAAGCTGACCGTGATTACGCCATTGTGGGCGCTATTCCGGTCGATGCGCCGGGCATTACGTACATCTACGGGCGGCAGTCGTGCGACACGCGCAGTTTAGAGCCGGGCACCATGGACGTGGGCAACGCGCAGTTCGGCGGGCAGGAAGCAATGGTGATCTTAGACGACGTATTTATTCCAAACGACCTGATTTTCATGGATGGCGAGTACGACTACGCGTCGATGCTGGTGGAGCGGTTCACATGCTACCACCGCCGGAGTTACGTCTGCAAAAGTGGTGTCGGCGACGTGCTGATCGGGGCCGCTGCCACCATCGCCGAGTATAACGGAGCCGATGGGGCGTCGCACATAAAAGACAAATTAGTGGAGATGACGTTCCTGAACGAGACCATTTACTCAACTGGCATCGCGGCCTCGCACTCGTCCCAGCCCACCGCATCGGGCGCGTACCTGCCCGACGACCTGCTCGCGAATGTCTGCAAGCACCACGTCACGAAACTTCCCTACGAAATCGGGCGGCTGGCGCAGGACTTGGCCGGTGGCTTGGTAGCCACGCTGCCCTCCGAAGCCGATTTTCGCAGCGAAGCCGTTGGTCATCTGCTCGACAAATACCTCAAGGGCCGCGCCGACGTGCCCACCGAAGCCCGGATGCGGATTCTGCGCCTGATCGAGAACATGACCCTGGGCCGCAACGCCGTTGGTTACCTCACCGAGAGTATGCACGGCGCGGGCAGCCCCCAGGCCCAGCGCATTCAGATCGCCCGGCAATCCCGGGTGGCGTTCAAAAAGGAATTAGCAAAAGCACTGGCGGGGGTGCTGACAATGGGAGAGTGAGACGGGACTGGCTTTACCGCTGAATTACGGGTGAACCCTGCCCGACGTCGGGGTTGCTTCCTACGCGCAACTGACCGGTGGTCAGGGGTGTAACGGGGGGGGTGGCGGGCGTGCGGCCTTGCTCAACCGATAGCTTCACGTTTGGCAGGTTCGGCAACACGTGCTTGCCGAACAATTCACACTCCTCAATGAGCGGGTAACCCGACAGGATAAATGCCCGAATGCCCATGTCCATGTAGCGGTTCAGTTTCTCGATAATCTGCGCGGGTGTGCCCACCAAAGCGCCCCCGCAACCCGACCGGGCGCGGCCAATGCCGGTCCAGAGCATCGGTTCGATGAAATCGTCGGGATCGGCGTTTTTGCGGAGTTCGTCCTGCCGCAGTACCCCCGCCGACTGCGAATCCTGCGCCCGGTTTTTTAGAGCGGTCCCCACTTCGGCATCGAATTTGGCCATCAGCGTTTTGGTGTACGCCTTTGCTTCTTCTTCGGTGTCGCGGACAATCACGTGAATGCGCAGGCCGAAGTCGATGGTGCGGCCCTGCTGGGCGGCCCGGTGGCTCAGGTCCTGCATGGTGGCGTAAATGGCTTCTTCAGGTTCGGGCCACATCAGAAATACGTCGCAGTAGTTGGCGCAGATTTCTTTGGAACCGGGCGAGATGCCGCCAAAATACAGCAGCGGCCCCCCGTTCTGCTGATACGGCTTCACGGGGTCGGCATCCATGCTGATTTTCCCGTACACCTCGCCCTCAAACTCGATACGGTCCTGGGTCCAGGCCTGTTTCAGGATTTCGATAACTTCTTTGCAGCGTTTATACCGAAATTCATGGTTTTCTTTCAGGCCCGGCAGGTCGGAGTTGATGATGTTGATGGTGAGCCGCCCCTTCAGCAGGTGGTCGAGGGTGGCAATGTGCCGGGCCAGCATGGGCGGGTGAATTTCGCCGGTGCGGATGGCTGCCAGCATCGAAATGTTGGTCACCTGCGGAGCCATGGCAGCGGCAAACGGAATGACTTCCTGCCCAACTAAGTAGGAGGTGGGCAGCAGAATATTCTCGAAGCCCAGCCGGTCGGCGGTGCGCATGATGTCGGCGCAGTGCGGGTAGTTGCTGCGCCGGTCGGGGTCGATGGTTCCGAGAAAGGCCGTATCCCCTCCGCACAGATCATCGAACCAGGCGACTTCGCAAATGCGCTTTTCGGTACGGATGGTAACGGCCTGAATGGGTGTAGTGAGCATAATAAAAAATACATTGGCCCGGCGCGGTACGGCCTGCAAAAGTACACCTCCGCGCACCTGTTTAAAAGAGACAGAGGAAAGACCCGGCCTGATTGACTATAAACGAACGGGCATTGGCTACGGTATTGCCCAGGTGAATCGTCTACGGAAGTAACTTTGGCGGTAACTTAACCGATCACCAGCGAGCAAATTAGTTGTTCGCTCAATCGTAGTTGACCAATGAATTACAAAGACGCCGTTATCTACCAGATTTACCCACGCTCCTTCGCCGACAGCAACGGCGATGGCGTGGGCGATTTGCCCGGCATTAGGACCAAACTGGATTATCTGGCCGATCTGGGCGTGGATATCTTATGGCTTAGTCCTATTTTCCAGTCGCCCAATGCCGATAATGGCTACGACGTTTCGGACTATGAGGCTATCATGCCCGAGTTCGGAACAATGGCGGATTTCGATGCGCTGCTGGCGGGCGTTCACCAGCGCGGAATGCGGCTTATTCTGGATTTGGTCGTTAACCACAGTTCTGATGAGCACCACTGGTTTCAGGAGAGCCAGAAGAGCCGGGATAATCCCTATCGGCCGTATTACATCTGGAAACCGGCTGGCCCGGCGGGTGGTCCGCCCAACAACTGGCAATCGTTTTTCTCTGGTTCGGCCTGGACCTTCGACGACCACACGGGTGAATATTATCTGCATCTGTTCGCCAAAAAGCAGCCCGACTTAAACTGGGAGCACCCACCGCTGCGACAGGCTATTTACCAGATGATGCGCTTCTGGCTCGATAAAGGCGTCGATGGCTTCCGAATGGACGTGATCCCGTTTCTGTCCAAAGACCCCGACTTTCCGGATTATCCCGCTGGTCGCTACGGTGATCTGACCATTCATGCCAACGGTCCGCGTATTCATGAGTTTTTGGCGGAGATGAACCGGGAGGTTCTGACTCCGTACGACCGGGGCAACGGACCGCCCATCAGCATCGGCGAAGGGTTTGGCGTTACGGCCGAGCAGGCCCGTTTGTACGTAGGCCGCGACCGGCACGAGCTGGACATTATTTACCACTTCGATCATGCCGTACCGCGCCACGAATCCTGTTTCGTTGACCCAGTATCCGAGTTTACGCTGACCGAACTGAAGGCCGTCTTTGCCAAGTGGAACCGGGCGCTGGATGATGAAACAACGGGTGGCTGGCAAAATATTTATTTCGGTAACCACGACAACCCGCGCGTTCTGTCCCGCTTCGGCGATCCCGACCGCTATCCGGTTGAATCGGCTACGATGCTGGGGACCGTATTGCTCACCCAGCGCGGTACGCCCACCATCTACCAAGGCGACGAAGTTGGCATGACCAATTGTTTGTTCAACGCCATTGCGGAATATGACGATATTCAGGTGAAAAACGCCTGGCAGTCCCTGGTTGCGTCGGGAAAATACCCGGCCGACGTGTTTCTTGACACCGCCAACCGCATTGCCCGCGACCACGCCCGAACGCCCATGCACTGGAGCGACGCCCCAAATGCAGGCTTCACAACCGGAAAACCCTGGCTGAAAGTAAATCCAAACTATACGGCCATAAACGTAGAGCAGCAGGATGCCGCGCCAAACTCGGTGCTGGCGTACTACCGAAATCTGCTGCGCTGGCGCAGGCAGACACCCGCCCTGCACACGGGCACCTACCAGGATTTGCTGCCCGATCACCCGCTGCTGTGGGCTTTTGAACGAACGCTACCGGACACGCGGTTATGGGTGATTGCCAATTTCTCAGCGGAGATTATTGGATTGCCCGGCGAACTAACTGATGCACTGCAAGGAAGTATACAAGTTCAGTCGAACTACCAGCGCGAAAGTGGGGGCGAACTGCAACCCTACGAAGCGCGGGTGTACACGCGGTTAAGTCCATTGGCTCTTTTCCCAACAAACGACGGGCGAACAAGCAGAAATCTCCATTTATTTATCACGGCTGACTGACCTTTTTCGCTTATCTCCGATTAACCGGCACAGTGTGATTCTTAAACTGGCGGAGTAAGTAAGTGCAGTTAGGTTTCGGCTTCGTCCAGTTTACCCACTCATGCAACACCGAAACGGATCTCCATACGCAACTGACCAGGATTTATACGACGCACTGAGCCGACGTGATGAACGCGCCTATACCTACTTGTACGCGGAATCGTACCCCTCATTTCGGTATTGGATGCTCAACAATAGTGCGTCGGAGATGGACGCTGAAGATGCGTTTCAGAAGGGCATGCTCGGTTTTTTACTCAACATAGAAACGGGAAAATATCAGTTTCAATCAGGCACCCGCGTCACTACCGTCGTTTTTGAGTACTGTAAACGGGTATGGCTGACTGAACTGAAATCGGCCCGGTTACGAACGCGTGGCGCTATGCCCGACGAGGTTAACACGGCCGACTCCGCCGACGTTCTTGAGGATCTGGAGCGATTTGAGATCGTCAACATCGTGCGGGAATCGCTGGGGCAACTCAAGGCCGATTGTCGACAGTTGATTGAATGGTTTTACGTCGATGAACTCTCGCTGCGGGAAATTGCCGAACGCATGGGTATGAAAGAATCGTCGGCCCGGTCGAAACGGTACAGTTGTGCAGAAAAATTAAAGGCGTTGTATCAGGAAGCCGCCCACAAACAAGGACTATGAGACTTACGGAAGAACAATACGAGCTAATTGAAGCTTACCTGAAAAACGAGTTGTCGGCGTCGGACCGGACCTCGTTCGAAACCGACATGGCAACCGACGCCGACTTGCGGACGGAGGTCGACCGGCAGCGCGACCTGCGGCTGGGCTTGCGGGCCATCGGCATCGAACGAACGCTGGATCGGGCGCGGACGCAGTACCGGGCAACGCTGCCCCTGCCCGACTCGACCCGTGCCAACGCAAACTGGCAACCGACCCTTGTCCGGTCGCTGTCGACCTGGCGTTACTGGGCCGTGGCCGCATCGGCGGTGCTTGTTCTGGGAGTCGGCTTTTACGCTTACCAGCAGACGGCTGGTCAACGCACTGACGTTGCCTACGCCGACACTATGACCGACGAGCTGACCAAAGGGTTTCCGTCCGATAACCTCCCGCCCCAGGTTCGCACTCAGTTTCTGGATGCGCTGACGAACTACAAAGCGGGCAAATACGATCAGGTTATCGAGCGCTTAAAAACGGTGCCCGCCGACAAACAGACGGTGTATTATAAAGATTACTTTCTGGGGCTGAGTTACTTAGCCAACCAGCAGCCCCCCGAAGCGATCCCGTTGCTAAGCAGCGCATTAGCCACGCCCTCGGCTCCCCTTCGCCAGAAAGTAGAATGGTGTCTGGCGCTGGCTTATGTCAAGAATGACCAGAATGAGAAAGCCTTGCCCATTCTGACGCGGATCAGTACAGACAAGGCCCACCCCTTCCGGGCATTGGCGCAGCGGGTGCTGCAAAAGATCAGTTGAGTAGGCTTACTGATTATACAACGTTTGCACTTCGGCGGCCGTCAACGCCCGCTTATACATTCGGATGTCGTCCATGGCCCCACTGAAATAATTAGGAAGATCCTTGATCTGAGCACCAAATTTTAGCTCGCCACCCGGACATTCGTCGATTGTGCTGGCGGGAAGATCGTCCCGTTGATCCACCAGCACATTATCAAAATACATGCGAACGGACTGGCCCGAGTAGGAAAAAACCAGATGGTGCCAGGCGTTCAGCAGGGGGTTGCTGCCAAACTGAAAACTTTGCCATTGTTTGCCGGATTGACACTGGCTGTTCTGCTTAATATCGGTCAGGAATATGAGACCAGGGCCACCATCGGGATTCTTCTTAATCATCGAACTGTACATCTCGAACGCACTGTCATCCCACCGCGATTTGTTATAAACCTGCATCCGGTCGTTCACGTTATTGATCGCGTTGGGCCTGATCCAGATGCTAATCGAAAGGGCTTCCGGGCGTAGACTGCTGTTGTCCGCCATGTAGAAGTAATTACCGGAACCGTTGAGCAGGATGGCCGAGTTGGGCTGGCCCCGGTGATCGGTCGTGAAAATTGGATTGTTGACCAGGATCACGTGGTTGTTCAAGCCGCTGACGTCCGTAACCGAGCCGTCGGTGAACGATACGGAGGCAATCAGGTCCTGAATTATGGTGTCGATCAGCGTTTTAAACGTTGCAACGGCTCCGTACGTAATTTCCCCCGATGGTGACTTGGCGTAGGGTCGATAATAATACGTCGTGTTTGGGGCGAGGTTGGTCAGGTTCACGACCGTGTTAGCGGCAATGGTGGGGTTTGGCACGTCTACCGTTGGGCTGTTAACATCCGGCGCGTTGGTGGTCGATGAGTAACAAATGCCGTAGCTAACAGCGGCCGGGTAACCGGGGCTGGTGGCGATAAAGTTGACGGTGGCGGTGGTAATACCCACGTTCGGCGTACCGTTGGTCGTTACAGCCGGATTCTGGCCCGTTCGGAACGTTTGTACCGGGCTGCTGTAGTTAGGGCCGGTTGAGTTGACGGCGTAACTGCGGGCGTAATAGAAGGTATTGGGCTGCAGATCTTTCAATAAAAACGATAGGGGCGTGTTAGCCGCTACGGCTCCGGTCCGCTCTTCTTTCGGGTCTTTATCTTCCTCCGGCGTTGGACTGGTCGGTGAATAACAGATGCCGTAGCGGGTGATGGTTGCGTTACCCGTGGACGTTATGGCCATGCCCGCCGTTGCCGAAGTGGTCGACACAATCGTGATTGCCTGTAAGCTCACCGTTGGCAATGTGGCATCGCTCACCCCAATCGTGCGCAATAGTGTGGTTTTAACCTTACAGGTATTCGACAGCGTTGCCTGCACGGTGTACGTGTTGGACGTTGGGTAGGTGTAGGTCGCGGTCAGGCCGGTGGTGATGGTGGTGCTGCCGTTGCCAAAGTCCCAAAGCACCTCGTCGACGGTGCCCGACGCGTTGCTGATCGAGAAATTGACCTGCTTTTGCTGCGCCGATGCGTCCAGATTCCCGGCTGGTGGGACGCAGTCGCGCTGGGTCTTGCGCGCGGGTAATTCCCAGGCCTCGCAGCCCAGCAGGAGTTGCCCGCCGAGACAAAGCAGCGGTACGCTAAGCAGGTAAGATAGTATCGTTTTTTTCATGTGGATATGGTTCAGAGTGCGAACGTAACGGCCAGCCCCCACGACGTTGACGAAGGGTGCCAGTTGAGCGCACGGGCGCGGGGTTTGGGTCGGCGCATCAGCAGATACAACTCGGCCACTGTGGCAACGGCCGCCACGCCCAGACACGCTTTGAACAGCCCGTTTTTTCGTTGAGCCGCTTCTGCTGCATCGTAGGCTGCTTTCCATTGCCGATAGCTATCGGGATTAGCGATGACACCCGTGCCGGACGGGTCGGTGGTTTGGCTGATTTGGCTTAATGCACCCATTTTCGACTGATAATCGTTTCGCAGGAGTAAAGCATATACGCCTGCTCCTACGGCAACGCCCCCCGTAAGCAGTTTTAGCCCGATGCGTCGGGAGGGTTTCGGATAAAGAATTTTGTCGATGTTCGCAATCTGAATCGAGAGGATTTCCTTTTTGGTTTCGGTGGCGTAGCTGAGCGACTCCCGGTACTTGTATTTAGCGTCTAAATACCGTTGCTGGTTGAACAGCTTGTTGCCTTCGCGTTCGTAATAATCGGCCAACTGCACCTTGGTAATGGCGTCGTCGGGATTAAGATTTAAGAGTTGGGTAAACAAATTGACAGCCTCCTGGCCTTTGCCCTGCCGCATTGCCTCATCAACCTGCTGGCGCAGCGTCAGGGCGGTTGTGCATTCCTCAATTTGCTCCTTTGCGTAAGGGTCGTTCTCAAAACCGGGCACTTCTAAGCAATTCTGATACTGTCGGCGGGCTTCGAAGTATTTGCCTTCCTTAAAAAAGTCGTCACCCCGTTTCCTGTACCGATCATATTCATCATCGACAACGATGGCTGCGGCTGGTGCCCGACCAAGCGCCCGGATGGAGGGCAGCAGCACAACCGACAGCAACAGGAAAAGGATAAGTTTGGGTAGTGATTTAGTCATGAAATTGGGTTACTGATTTAGGCATTGTTTAATTCTTCGGCGGACTTCGTCGGTGTTTTTCAGCGCCCGCGCCACTTCATACCAATCTTTCGCGCCTTCGTACTCCTCATTGTCGAAAATTTTATTGGCTTTATTCATGTAGGAGACATAAGCCGCATCGGCCCGGTCATTACTCAGTTCATGCTCTTTAGCCAGCGCCTGCGCCTTGTTGAACAGGGCAATCGCTTTGGGCTTGTTGTTGCCGTTGGCAATGGCTTTCACACCCTCCTCAATCAATTGGTCGTAGGTGCTCTGCTGCTCCCGTTTCTCGTTTAAACTCTTTTCTTTGGCATCTTCGGCTGGTTCGGGTGCTTTCGTCTCGGGTGCTGGTTCAACTGCTTTTGGCGACTCGGTAATGGGGGCAACTGTGTTTGTTGCCTTCTCCTCATCGGCTGCTTTCTTCTGAATCTCTTTAACCGCAGCCGTCCGTAACGTGGCTACGTCTTTGCGTGTTGGATCAAGTTGCAACGCGCTGTTTGTCAGCATTACCGCTCCGTCATAGTCCTTTTGCAGATACGCCCGCCGGGCCTTTCCGAGCGCTACATCAATTCGTTTGGTTAAAACGGCTCTCGCTTCACCCGACAGCGAGCCTAACTTAGGCACTGGTACGGTCGCCCCCAGGTCTTTCGTTACAGAGCCATCAGGAATCGTAGTAAGCCCAATTTTTGCCTGTTGTTCAGTCGATTCACGGGCGCTATCAGTTGCTGGAGTAACGGGGTCCCTGCCGTTTAAATACCAAACAAGTCCGCCCAGCACCACCACCGCTGCCGGAACCGCCGACCACCAGGGGAAACTCCGCGCCGGATGCCCCCCAACCGGCAACCGCGTGGCCGGTGTGGTTGGTAAGCTATCCGGCAAAACTTTACTGACCGTAGCTGTCTCAACCGCAACGGGTTCGGTGAGAACCGTCCGTTGGGATTCCTTTTTTACCGTGACCCGTGCCGTTGGCGCTTCGTAAACGTCGGTTCGTTCTTCCTGATACACATCGGTAAGTTCAGGCTCAAAAGTTACCGGCCTGGGTCGGAGTCGCTCTATGCATACCGCCAGTCCATAAGCAGCCGCAGTATCTATCGGGTCAAGCTGGAGCACTTGCTCGTACCTGATTTTAGCCTTGTCAAACTGCTGCTGTTCGATTAAAACAGCCGCTTCGTTTCGCAAATTGTTGATGCGTTGCCGCTCAAGAGCCGCCCGGCACTGATCCGCTCCCTGTTGCGCTTCGGCCTGATTTTCCCGCTTCGCGAGTACCTGCTCAAACAAGGCAAGCGCTTCGGTGTATTGCTGGTTATTGACGAATGCGCTGGCTTCATTCAGCAGTTGCGGAATGCGATCCAGCAGGTCCAGCAATTCGGTTTCCTTTCGAACGCGTTCGTGGATGTCGCGGATCAGACACCGCCGGATCATGGTCGCGTAGGGTTCGGCAACCTGGTTGATTCGGGTCGGCAGCTCTACTGACATGATTTTCATTTCGATTTCGCGCCGGGCCGACTGTTCACTGTTGCTGCGCCGGTCGGCCCGAAAGGGTTTCTCACCCGTCATGATTTCGTACAGAATAACGCCAAACGCCCACAGGTCGAGGTTGAAACTCACCCGGCTGCCTTCAATTTGCTCCGGGGCTTTGTAGGATGGCGTACCCCGCCCGTCGCTCAGGTCGAAATCGGAGTTGTCCAATTCGTCGCTGGTAACCAGTTTGCTCAGCCCAAAATCAGCAATTTTAGGAATATACCGCCCGGCATTGTCGCGGGAGATGAGGATGTTGGCCGGTTTGAAATCGCGGTGAACAATGCGGTGGCGGTGCAGGTGCTGGAGGCCCAGCAGAATGCCCTGCGTAATGTCATAAATCTGGGAAGGCGTCAACGTGACGCGTTGAAGCAGATCGGCCAGATTGCCATCCGGGTAGTATTTCATGATGGCAAAATCGCTGACGCTGGTGTCGGTTTCGAGCCGGTAGCAGGCGTCGTAGCGGGCAATGTTACCCTGCCGGGGTACGCCCTGGGCCAAATCGACTTCGGCTTTCAGCGACTTGGTATCGTTTCCCTTAAACTCACTGATTTTGATGGCTACCCATTCCGTTTCGAGCTGGTCTTCCACTTTGAAAACCCGGCCGTAGGAGCCACTGCCCAGCAACGCGCCCGCGTCGTTCGGACGGATTGGATACCGTCGCCTGAAATCAGCAAAAGAGGTAAAGGATTGATTCATGGCGTGGAGCGCGGGTAACCGAACAGTCCTTTCAAAGATACGCTAAAGCAAGATTATCCGAAAATCGACCGTAAAAAACCGGGGTCTGTCGGCCGTGCGTGGCCCGCCGAACCTGCGGAGCAACGTACTGGTGCAACTCCCGGATAGTCACCGTCCGGTCGGCGTTGCGGTCGGCTTGGCCGTTGAGTCCCAGGAGCAGGTAGTGCGTGAAGGCCCCGCCCGTCAGGCGTCGGCTTTCGATGGCGTACTGCGTGGCGCGGCTGGCCAGCAGCATGGCCACGTTTCCCTCACCAACAACCGGCCTGGTTTGGGTCGGTGACGAATCAGGTTGGCGCGGCTGGGTCATACTCCCCGACAGACAGGCGTCGGCAATACACAGCTTCGTGGACGCTGCCGACCGGCGAAACGCGGCTTTGATGTCCCGGTGCGTTAGCAAACTGGGCCCATCATTGAGTCGGGCATCGTAGGGCACAAAGCTATCGGCAAGGCCGTGACCCGAGAAGTAGAAAAGCACCCGGTCGCCTGGTTTAGCCCGTCGAAACAACGCCAGAGCCTGGTGAATACGGGACCGGGTAGCCCGTTGGTTGGTCAGGAACTGAATGTGGTCGTTGGGTAGGCTTCCCCCATTTTTACTTTGCAGAAACGCCACCACCTGCCGGGCATCGCGGTCGGCAAAGCGCAGGTCACCGGTTCGGTCAGACGAAAACTTATAATCAGAAATACCGACAACAACGGCGTACGTCTGTCTCTGGGCGGAAACAGCCGCCGTTGCTGCCGTTAGGAGACACAGGGTTGTCAGCATACGTGCGGGTGTCCGTATCATAGTCACGAAAGTTGAACCGACGGAACGGGACGGTTTTGTCGTACCTGATTGATCCCAATCAGGTAGCCCGAATAATTGTCCTTTGTTTGGCCATCGTTACACAAAGCGACCAATGACTGTAACTTAGTTTGATCCGCAACAGAATCAGCCAGTAGTGCCGTCAACATCTGGTCGTCTAACTGTTCCAGCACCCCGTCCGTACACATGAAAAAACAATCACCCGCCCGCACGTCGGTTAGCATCGTGACGTCGGGCGTGGGAATCTTCGGCGGCTCATCGACCGTGTTTTGTTCGGCCACAACGGCCCGGCTCAACCGGTTGCGCCAGGGGTGGGTCAGCGCCTGCGTCGCGGTAATGATGCCCGCGTCAACCATATCGGCCACCTGCTTATGGTCTTTGGTTTGAAAGAGGATAACACCGGCCCGCACCTGATAGACCCGGCTGTCGCCGACGTGCGCAACGGTGACCCCGTGTTCGTGAAACTGCAACAGCGCGAGCGTGGACCCCATCCGGTTCACGAGCGGGTGCTCATGCAAATAAGCCCGGTACGTATCGAGTGCCAGGCCCAGCGCCGTTCGCAGATGAACTGCATCGAAGACCGGGTAATCGAAAGACCGGGCATAGGCAGTGATGGTGTCGCAGAGTAACTGGCTGGCTATTTCACCTTTGTCGGCCCCGCCCATGCCGTCACAAACCACAAAAAGCCCGGTGTGCTCCGTAGCCGCTCCCACCGCCGGATACAGAACGTCCTGGTTGATGACTCGTTGGCCAACGTGCGAAAAGGCGAGTGGAAGGGTCGGTTCGATATGCATAAACTACTGGGTGCGGTCAGGGTTGAAGGCCAGGTCAACTTTGTAAGTGTCGAGCATGGCCGGGTTAATGTGGGCGTGGACCAGCCGGAACCGGTCCGCCCCGCCCAGCGTGATCACATCACCATTGCCAACGTCGATGTTTTCGGTCTTCAACAGGGTCTTTCCGTTGAGCAGCGTACCGTTCAGGCTGAACCGCATCGACTGAGCGCCCGGCTCAATGGCCCCGTCCTGCACACAATAGCGCAGTCGACCGGTCCATTTGTCGAATGTGACGGTCAGCGTGCAGTGCCACCGGCTAATAAAACAGCGACCGCCGTGCTCAAACCGATTTACCCGCACCGTGCAGCCGTCAGCCGTGCCAAGTATGTTCGGCCCAAACTGAAGTGGGTACGTCGTTTCGGGCGTACCTAAGTAGGTCAATTGTCCGAAGTCGGGCAGTCCGTTTACGATGGCTTCGTCGTAGTGAAACCCCGTTTGGAGGGTATTAACTGCTCCGCAGCCGATGTGCGAACAGGTGATGGTCTCCCGTTCGGCATCGGTCGCCCGGACCATAATCCGACGGCCGCATTGCTGGCAGGTAATGAGCATTGTTCTGAAAGTACTCATGCCGCCTATTCGTCCATATCGCGGACGTTGCCATTGTTAATATACGTGTCGTCCGGCTCCGATGAAGTAGCCAGGTAGAGGGTATCATCCGGTTCTAAATCACCCGTTTCGTCCATTTCAGTTGGTGCGGCTGGTGTCGGCTCGTCTGATTCGAGAATCGAATTGACCACTTCCTTCGACATGCTGGCTTCCAGCCCCTGACTGAAATCGTCGTTCGACAGCATAACCGGATGGTCCAGAATAACGGCTCCCGTTAGCTGACCGTCCAGCGAGTCATAGCGGTAGACGGTATCCAAGCCCTGATCACCGGACGCGTCGACCACCCGGTACGTCTGGCCATCCGGTCCATCCATCACCAACGTGTCGATAACGCCGTCCCGGTCATAGTCGAGGCCCATGACCCGCCGACCATTGAGGTAGCCTTCGATCATAGTCGGATCCGGTTGGGTTTTTTCTGATGTTGTACTTCCTTTCGGGGCAGGTTTCAACGAATGGTACGGTTTGACCGGAAGCTTTTCGCCAGTAATCATTTCGGTATACTCCTGACGCTGCTCCAGCGATAATCCGGTCCATTCCTCTTTCTCGAACGTATTGTACCAGCGACCATGCCAGCTAAACACCCCACCCATACCGACCTCATCACGAGCCGCGCCAAAAGCCTGCTCAAACGACATGCTGTCGATGACTTTACCCGCTACGTCAATGTCCTCCGGCATAGTACCTATCGGTTGTTTGGTCACGGGTGAGGAATTTTCGTCTGTTACCGGGCCGGAGGGATCGCCGTCTTTAGGTCGGGCAATTACTAAACCAACTGCACCACCCAACAGCACGGTGGCCGCAGCGATAGCACCCATTTTCCTGGGGTTATTCGTAAGCCCCGTTTTGGGCGCGGCCGTTGAGGGAGTGGTCGAATACGCGTCGGTCGATGAACCAGCCTGGTTGGAAAGTTGTGCCATGGTAACTAAAAAGTTGGTGTTCGTACGTAAATGAATCGGACTGGCTGCGTAAATGTGAGTGAAAAATTCAGAATTAATCGACCCAGATGGCCTGGCAACGGCGGCAGGTCTTTTGCTGGGCGAGAAGTTCCCATTCGCGCATACCGAATGGATCGCGGCAGGCGGGGTTGGGACACCGGTATCGTTCGCGGTATTCTTTGTCGATGATCTCCAGTTTTTCCTCCGTTGATAGAAGCGCTGAACACAAGGTAGGAATCAACATACTCAGCCCCGCTCCCGACATGATCGGCAGCAATGCCCCGCCCCCGGTGGATACGACAGCCCCGATGCCAATGATGGAGGAAAGAATGACGCTGCCCGTACGGATCATTTTTTCGCGGTGGCTGCAGTTCCGGCGGAGTTGGGGGTACTGCTCAAAAACTCGTTTCAGATCGGCAAACTGATCGGTAAAGTCGAGCGGAGGCTTGTCAGGACCCGGCCCGGATAGGGGGGGCACCTGAGGTGGGGCGGGAGCTGCTGGCGCTGGATCAACCCGCTGCAACTGAAGAAGCTGAGCGACGGTGTAGTTGGTATCGGCTAATTGCAAAGCATCCTGATAATCAATGATTTTGCGCGTGATCCGCACCCCGTTGACGAACGTGCCGTTTTTACTGTCCAAATCTTCGAGCACAAAACTGGTATCCGTGCATTGAATCAGCCGGGCGTGCTGACTACTAACCTTCCCCTCCGGGACGACAATCGCGTTGGCGCTGTGCCGACCAATGGTGTAAGTAGGAAGCTGACTCAGCCGGTCGATGAGCTGGTCTAATTGACCCTCGGCGTCTGGAAACGTGGAAGCAGGCATGGGTGGAATCACGAAGAAATACTAACCCGGTAGACAAGCAAGATACACAAACGATGCACTACGCCCGTCTGTCTACGAATAGCGACGATTACTTTATTTATTTTTCGGTAAATAAAAAGACAGTTTCCAGGCTGCTGCCCCGGTAAGCGGCTGCTGTAATAAAAAAATAAGCGCCTGCTTAAAATATAGTTTTCGCTGGTGCGACTATCCCCGTAGAGCAGTGAGTACGGGTTCTGACAAACACCAGCGAACAGTGCGTTGGGCCGTCAGCGCCGGGTAATTACCTGCTTTTAACGAGTCACTAAACAAAATAAGCGTATGAACATTTGGCGAGTAGCAGGCGTAGTCCTGATGGCCGGATTGGCCCTGTTTCTGATTTCCCTCCTTTTTAAATTAATGCTGATCGCGTTCGTAACGGTCCTGTTGGTCCGGGTCGTTGGCAGGCAGTTGGCGGGCCGGTTTTACCACCGGATGGGGCGCGTTGGCGGAAGAGAAACCGACATCATATCCATCGACAACCCAACCTACCGTTCCGCTGCGAACTGGGGCGGGTTTGAACGGGTAATCTCCATCAGTTAAGCCGATAGAAGGCGTAAACAACAGCATAAACAAGTAAACACACGACTAAAAAAAACACAATCATGTATAACAAACAAGCATTCCGGGGTGAACATAAAGGTAATTGCGGTCCGATGGGTCGGGGTCGATTTGGCGGCCCCTGGAGCCAGGGTAAATTTGGTGGTTTTTGGGGCGGGCCAGCGTTTGGACGCCACGCGGGCGGGTCGGCCCAGCCACCAGTCAACATCGAAGAGACAGACGCCGATTATGTCATCTCTCTATTTGCCGCCGGTCTCGTTAAAGAGCAGGTGACCCTCGTGGTGAAGGACGACGTACTGCGGATTGCCTACCCCGGCGCAGATGCGGGCACCAATTCCGAATCGACTACGCAGGGGAACTACACGTACCAGGAATATAATCGGGGCGCGTTTGAGCGGTCTTTCCGGTTGAACGACAAGGTCCTCACCGACCAAATTTCGGCCAGCTATGCCGATGGTATCCTGAAGGTTGTTCTGCCCAAGAACCCGGCGACCAACATCCCCGCGCAGACGATTACCGTAGCGTAAGCGATAGGCGGGACAATGCGCTGACCGCCAGTACCAATTCCGGTCGAACGGCTCCTGAGTCCTGACGTGCTATCAGCCGGACGCTGTTCGAGCAGACACAAGTAGTTCTTAAATCGGGTAATACACCAAAAGCCGCGTCAGCAAAAAACTGAACGCGGCTTTTTTCATGATAACAGAATAATTGTGCTATGGCTGTCCACCCCCACCAGCGGCCCCGTAAACCTGCCCGGTAGCATAGCTGGCATCAGTGGCAGCCAACTGCACATAAATAGACGCTAATTCTGCCGGTTGACCCGGTCGGCCCAGCGGAGTATCACCCCCAAAGGTCTTCACCTTTTCGTCGGTCGCTCCGCCACTGGGTTGCAGCGGTGTCCAGATAGGACCCGGCGCTACACCATTCACCCGAATTCCTTTTGGACCAAGCTGTTTGGCCAGCGACTTCACAAAATTCATGGTAGCCGCCTTCGTCTGCGCATAGTCATATAAGTTAGCTGACGGGTCGTACGCCTGCTCGGAGGTCGTGCCAATGATGGCTGATCCTGGCTTCATATGGGGTAAAGCCGCTTTAATGATCCAGAATGGTGCGTAGATATTGGTCTTCATTGTCGCGTCGAATTCCTGGGTCGATATATCCAGAATCGATTCTTTTGCCTGCTGCCGGGCCGCGTTACTCACCACAATATCCAAACCACCCAGACCCCGAACGGCTTCGGCTACTAAGCGTTGGCAAAACGCTTCCTCGCGCATATCGCCGGGTATGGCAATCGCTTTGCGACCTTCGGCTTTAATCAGCGCAATCACCTCTTTCGCGTCCGGCTCCTCGGCGGGCAGATAGTTGATGGCCACGTCGGCTCCTTCGCGGGCGTAGGCAATGGCGGCTGCCCGGCCTATTCCTGAATCGCCCCCGGTAATCAACGCTTTCCGGCCTGCCAACCGTCCCGATCCTTTGTAGCTGGTTTCGCCGTGGTCGGGACGAGGGTCCATTTTGCTGGCCAGACCCGGCCAGGGCTGGGGTTGGCTCTTAAAGGGAGGCTTAGGATACTTGGTGGTTGGGTCGACCAAAGGGGCCGGAGCACCCGCATTTGACGCTTGCCCTTCCGAAGCGGCAAACACCGGAGCTGCCATTACGGTAGCCGCTAAGCCGCTACCAATACCGCCAATGAGCTGGCGTCGGCTGAGTTGATTTTCATTATTCATGGTTGTATTCTTGAGTTGAGTAAGCCTTTATTGTGTTATTCTATAGTTAATATATAGATCATGATATTTAACGAATACTGTCAGGTTAAGGTTAGATTTTTCTTTGTATTTGATTGGATTCAATTTAAGCTGGTGCCAGCCGCTACCCGTAGCGGCTGGCACCAGAGACAGTTGCCGGGAGTCAGGCATAAACGGTAGGAAGAACGGGTTGCTTACCTAAACGTGATGATCTTCGGTTGCAGACCGGGTGACGTTAGCGTAATGGTTACAGGACCCGCGTTTTGCTGCGACTGGATGTAGGCCAGCAACCTGCCCTTAAAGACTTTTCGTTTGTCGGCCTTGTACGCTTCGTGGCTTGTGGTACTGCCGTTTTCCAGGCCGATCAGCTTAGCCCGACCTTCGACTTTAACCGAAATTTCACTATCCGCCGTATAAACCGGCACACCGTTCTTATCTAATACGGTAATAGCAATATGGCTTAGCTGTTTTTTGGTTTTATCGAACGAAGTCAGGTCGGCGTTTGCTTCAATTGAATAGGCGTCACCGGCCGTTTTTAAGGCGTACTGCGCCGACTCCTTTCCGTTTTTATAGCCTTTCACCGACAAGTCGCCCGGCTGATAAGCAACGGTCCAGGTCATAACCCGCTCAGGGGCATCCGTTAGTTGTTTTTTGCCCAACGACTTTCCGTTTAGCAGCAACTCGGCTTCATCACAATTCGTGAAACAACTTACCCGAATGCTATCCCCTTCTTTATAATTCCAGGAGGCTGTAAGCGCCCGCCGGTTAACAGCGGGGTTTGCCGAAGCCGCTGTGCCAGTCGTGGCGGGTACAGCGGCCGTGCCAATATACACCAGGGGGTTAGCCGTCCAGAGGCTTTTTCTAAAGTAAAATTCAGGTTTGTGAAAACCAGCGAGATCAATCAAACCCGCCTGATTGCCCTTAGAGGGCCAGGTACGGGCTTCGCCTAAGTAATCGATGCCGGTCCATAAATATTGACCTGAGATGTAGTCATTATCGGCTACCGCAGCCCACGCACTGTAGGCCATCCCGTTTTCGCTGCCATAAATTACCCGGTTCGGGTATTTTTTGTGGTCGTCGGGGTAGCGGTACTCCTGGTAGTTGTAGCCAACGACATCCAACGCTTCTGGAAAGCCAACTTCATTCGACATGACCACCCCGGCCAGCGCGGCCGTTACGGGTCGGGTGGAATCGTATTTCTTAACGACGGCCGCCAATTGCCGGGCCAGTTCGCCCAACCGACTCGCTGCCGGATGACCGGGCGTGTACCCTTTCCCGTAAATCTGCGGATTCCGGCCGGTATTGAGTATTTCGTGCGTATACGGATCATTCGGATAGTCGATTTCGTTGCCGATGCTCCAGAAGATGATCGACGGGCGGTTGCGGTTGCGCAAGACCATATCCGCTACGTCACGCTCAGCCCATTCCTTAAAATCCGAAAACGAACCGTCGTTACCCGGCTTGCCTACGTTCCAGCCTTTTATCCATTTGTTTTTGCCTTCCTCCCATTCATCAAATGATTCATCCATAACCAGAAAACCCATTTTGTCGGCCAGGTCATACAGGTAATCGGCGTGTGGATTATGACTCATCCGCAGGGAGTTACAGCCGACCTCCTGCAACGTTTTCAACCGGCGAACCCATACTTCTTCCGGCACCGCAACGCCTAACGCCCCCGCGTCGTCATGAATGCAAACCCCTTTCAGCTTCATGTTTTTTCCGTTGAGGAAAAAGCCTTTGTCTTTATCGAATCGGAAGAAGCGAAAGCCAACGTTCTCGGTCAGGTTATCAAGTTGCTTTCCATTAGCACTTAGAGTAACAAGGAGCTTGTATAAATTAGGCTGCTCCGTCGACCAGAGCGACGGATTCGGCACGGTAAACGACAGAGAAGCGTCCGTTTTTTTACCAGCCTGAACCGATATCTGCTGCTGGGCAGTGGCTACTGTTTTCCCGGTTGAGTCGATCAACTGCGATTTGACCAGGATGGGTTTGGTCGTACCAGACTGATTGGCCACGGACACCGTAACCGTCGCCGTGGCCCGTTGTGGCGTTACCTCCGGCGTAACGAAGCGAACACCCCACAGATCGACGTGCACCGGATCGGTTGCTACTAAATACACGTTGCGGTAAATGCCCGAACCCGTGTACCACCGCGAATCCGCAAACTGAGTATGGTCGGCTTTTACTGCCACGGTATTTTTGCCGGATTTGGCTAAGTAGGGCGTAATCTCGTATTGAAAGGGGGTGAACCCATTGGGGCGCTTACCTAAGTAATGTCCGTTTATCCAGACTTCACTATTCTTGTAGACACCATCGAAGTGGAGGAATATCTTCTTTGAACGCATACTGGAAGCAATGTCAAATGCTTTCCTGTACCAGCCAATACCGCCGGGAAGATAGGCTGTGGCGCTGGCCCACCGCTCATCAAACGGTCCTTCGATGCTCCAGTCGTGCGGCAGGTCTACGGGTTTCCAGTCGGGCCCATTGATCGTTGGTTTGTTGCCATCAGGCACATCACCTCTGTGAAACGTCCACCCATCATTGAATAAAAGGGTTTGCCGTGTCGGCTGGGTAAAGCCAGTCGTAGCGCTAATCAGTGTCAGTAAAATCAGCAACGAAGCACCGGTAGCTTTCGACATAGCAGACAGGAGATGGAAAAGTATGTGTAGGATGACTGCTTAAAAAGGGCCGTTTTCTACCTATATACTATTAGGTATTGAGCAAAAAGGACGCAGCCATCGTTCGTCGCATCGGGTTATTACGTACCGTATTGCTTTATTTTTCGGTAAAGTAATATTGGGCAAAAACTACCGCGTTAGCAGCCCCGCATCGAGCACGAACTGCGAACCGGTAACGTAGCGGGCCGCTTCCGACACTAAATACAGCACCATACCGGCCACGTCCTCCGGCTCGACCCAGGGCACGGGCAGCAGGTTCCCCGCCGAGCGTTCGGCAATGGCCTGCGTGGTGGTGCCTTCCAGCGCGGCCAGTCCGTCGTTCATCGGCGTGTTAACGCCCGTTGGGTGAATCGAGTTGACCCGGATATTGTACGGAGCCAGTTCGATGGCCCACGATTTGGTCAGGCCTACCAAACCCCACTTGGAGGCCGCGTAGTGACTCAGCCGGTTCATGCCGCGCAGCCCGGCAATGCTGGAGTTGTTGATAATAACCCCCGACTGCTGCTCAATCATTACCGGAATCACGCGCCGGGCCACTAACCATGCGCCTTTGAGGTTAATGTCGAGCATGGCGTCCCATTCGTCCTCGGTCAGTTCGTGGGCCAGTCCGTAGGCACAGATTCCCGCGTTGTTAAACAGAATGTCGATGCGCCCGAAGTTGCCCACGGCCCGCTCCACGGCGTTTGTCACGTCAGTATCCGACCGAACGTCGCCCGTCACCGGCAAACACCACGCGCCCAGGGCTTCCACTTCCTGCTGCAATGAATTCAGTTCGTGCGACGAGCCGAAAGTGTAAGCGGGGTATGTCAGGTTCTTGGCAATATCGAACGCCACGATGTTCACGCCCTGTTTGGCCAGGGCTAAGGCAACGGCCCGGCCCTGTCCGTGAGCGGCACCGGTGATGAAGGCGACCTTTCCGGCGGTCCGACTTTCGGCTGATTCAGGCATGAGTTACGGCGGTTCGGCGGTCCGATTGTGTCAGGGGTAAATAAGGGTATAAGTAGTCGTCGATGGCAACGTCCAGCACGTTATTGAACAGGTTGGTGGCGATCATCTGCCCCGCAAAAGCGACGAGGATAACGACCTCCGGGTTGGAAAATCGCTGCCGGATGGGTTCGTAGACATTGTCAGGTACAGCACCCCGGTTGCGGGCGATTTCAGCGCCGAAGTTCAGCAAATGCTGCTCATCGTCGGTCAGGTGCAGGTCTTCGGGCCGTTCGCCGTGTTCAATGATGATTTTTCGGAAAAACGTCGTGCAGAGGGGGCAGTCGGCCGCTTCCGAAACAGCGTGCGCAAACAAATAAGCCGACCGCTCGCCCACAATGCGGATGACTTCGTAGTATAGAGGATACCACTGCATGTACACGTCGAATGCCACTGACGAGTGGCTCAGCGTGGCTTTCATGTTGGTGATGCGCGAGCCGGGGTAGTCGGCAATGTGCTGCGCCCAGGCGGCTTTCAGGTCGGGCGACGCGTCGGATTCGGGCAGTGGATTAACGCGGGGCATAGTATAAATAGGTTAGTTTTTTAGGGTCCATTGCACAAGGCGTTCGCCCGCGCGGAGCAGCGTTTCGTCGTCTTTGGCAAAGCAGAAGCGGAGAATTTTGTAATCGTTCTTTTGATCGTAAAAAACCGAAACAGGAATCGAGGCAACGCCAATTTCCCGCGTCAGTCGGATGGCTAAGTCATAGTCGGATTTGTCGGTGATCCCCTCGTAGGATACGTTTTGGAAAAACGTCCCTTCGGTGGGCACGTACCCGAACCGCGACCCGGCAATGGCCTGTAGAAACAGGTCGCGCTTCTGCTGGTAGAACGCGGGCAGCGACAGATACCGCTCCGGCTGTTGCAGGTACTCCGCCAAGGCATACTGCATCGGGGTCGACACGCTGAAGGTCAAAAACTGATGAATCTTCCGAAACTCAACCGTCAGGTCGGCAGGCGCTAAGCAATACCCGATTTTCCAGCCCGTGACGTGAAACGTCTTGCCGAACGAGCCAATCACAAACGTCCGTTCCTGCAAAACCGGATGCTGCATGGCCGAAACGTGCACCCGCCCCGCGCCGTCATGCCGGTCGAAGGTAATGTGCTCGTACACTTCATCGCTAACCACGAACAGGTCCCGCTCCTGAACCAGGTCAGCTAATTGGTCAAGGTCGTCGGTGGTCCAGACCCGGCCGGTTGGGTTATGGGGTGTATTGATGACGATGAGCCTCGTTCGATGAGTGATTTTGCTGGCGACCAGCGCCCAGTCGATGGCGTAGTCGGGCGGGGTGAGGGTTATGAAAACGGGTTTGCCACCGGCCAGTTCAATTGCCGGTACGTAGCTGTCGTAGGCTGGTTCAAACACAATTGCCTCGTCCGGTCCGGCGCCCCGGTCTGGCTGTACAACCGCCGTTATGGCTGCGTAGAGCGCTTCGGTAGCCCCTGAGGTTACGGTGATTTCCGTTTCCGGGTCATACCCGATGCCGTAGCACTGGGCGGTTTTCTGGGCGATGGCTTCGCGCAGCACCGGAACGCCCGCCATTGGAGCGTATTGATTGTGGTTCGCCCGCATCGCCTTCGTCACCAGGTCGAGCAGGGCGGGGTCGGCCGGGAAACTCGGAAAGCCCTGCGACAGGTTGAGTGCCCCCGTATCAGCCGCCAGCTTCGACATGACCGTAAAAATCGTGGTGCCGACGCGGGGAAGTTTTGACGGAAGCAATTGAGTAGGCTGCATGAAAAATTAGTCCGGTTTAGTACATTATCCTTCTTTCCGCTACACCAGAACGATGCCCGCCCCGGCCCCGCCAATATTGACCTTCACCACCAGCGGAAACCGCAACTGAGCAGCGCTGTCGGAATTTGCGAGATGTGGTTGACGACCCGGCTTTTTGAAAACGACACCTCCGCGAACAACGGCCTGAACCAGTCAGGGTGTTCGTGATAAATACCGATCAATTTTTGTGGGTTACCCATATTTTTTTCGTTTGCCAACCCAACACCGGGTCGAACCCCTACGGTTCAATAGTCCAGATTTTGTGCGAACGTCGCCGGGTTGTTGTAGGTGTCGATTTCAGCCTGGGGAATGGGGTAGATCCACCCGTCAGCCGGGACGTAATCTTCGTGACGTTCAGCGCGTCTGCTCAAGCACTAAAAACACAAACACAAGTGCTTAGTGGTCGCTGTAGCGTTTTTCGCCCGCCCGGATCGCCACTGTCAGTCGGTTTTGTTTGGGCGGCAGCGGGCAGGTGGCAAAGGGCGTGAAGGCGCAGGGCGGGTTGATGGCCTGGTTGAAATCCAGCGTCGTCAGCCCGTCGGCCGAAGCGTCGGACCGGATCGGCAGGTCGGCGTAGAGAAACCGCCCAGAGCCGTAAGTCTCGTGGCCGTTGGTGGCATCGCCGAACAGAATAAACAGCTTGTCGGTGCCTTCGCCCACTGCATCGAGCCGGTGGGTTTGCCCCGCCAGATCGAACACCAGCGTACCCAGCAGTGGCTGCTGAGCAATTTGGCCGGTGACGTCCACAATCGGGATGGTGCGGGGTGTCGTGGGTTTTTCCAGACGGGCCTCTACCCGCAGCGCTTCGTTGGCCGGGAAGCGGTCGATGCCCGCAAACGTGGTCAGCAGCGGACTGTTCAGGTCGCGCAGGCGCACAGCGTAGCGGTCGCCCCGTTTGATGACAAACCACCGCAGCGAGCCATGCGACAGCGTAACGGGCTTGTTTCCACCGGGGGCGAAGATAGTCCTCGTGCCCAGCACGGGTGCCCCGTCGGCCTGCACCACCGCGCCGGGAGCGGCCTCAAAGGTAACCACGCCCTTCGTCAGGGTAAACGTGCCCAACTGAGCGGGGGCGCGGTCGGCGGGAAACGTCAGATCGTGGCCGGGGTCCGTACCGGCTTCGTTGCGGCCCTCGCTGAGCCAGAACAACCCGGCCAGATTGAGCCAGCCACTTTCGCCCCTGAGCGATTCAACGCGCTGCCGGTGCCAGCCGTCGAGTTGCTCGCGGTAGGCGGGGTTGTCAGCCCGGAAACCGGCCAGCGCTACGCAAGTCAGTCCCCAAACCCAAAAAAACGCCTTCGCGTAGGGGTTGACTGGCCCAGGCTTTGATTCAATCAATAATTCGTTCATGCGTCAATTGGTTTGTTTCACCCGCACCCGACAGGTCCGTAATGCGGCAGTGTTCGTCCTGTAGAACGGCATTATCTACGTAGCCCCAGCAAGAATTAATACTACTTGTATTCTATAAACAAAATAGATTAATCGGGAAAAGAAATAAGCCAGTGGCGACACTGACTCGACTGCTGCTCCCGCCCACTCCAGCCGGAGTAGCAGTCGGGCAAAGTTGGTACATGAAAAAATACGGCGCAATAAAAAGCTAAAAAAATGATTGCCAGATAGTTACGAAATAGTCTATCTACTTTAAGGACTATTGTGCAATGGCCTGACTATTAAGTTGCTTCAACCCCTGTTGACCTGGCACATCCCGTTCGCACATAGCCATCGGCCACCTGCTCTTGTCAGTAAAAACGGGCGCACTGGGTTAGTGCAACCCAGCACCATCGCGATGGCTACGGGCAGCGACTGACGATTCACGCAGTCGTACCCGACGGGCTGACTGGTAAACCGAAGGAGTAAACGCCTTTTCTGTTCCAGCCGGTACTGCTTCCGTGTGCAGTAGCTGCCCGAAACCGGTTGACCAGATGGCTGGTTGGGCAAAAACCGAATCAAGTGATGTCGTTATGAACTACCTGCTCCTTATCCTCGCTCTGCTGCCCGCACTGACGGCTGGGCAAACGCCCGGCCCGTCGGTGAAACGGTCCGGCACGAACAAACCCAAAAACATCATTTACATCTTAGCCGACGATCACCGCCATGATTTCATGGGTTTCACGGGCAAGGTGGCCGGTTTGCAGACCCCAAACCTCGACCGGCTGGCCCGCGAAGGTGCCCACGTCCGCAATGCGTTTGTGTCAACGGCCCTCTGCTCGCCCAGCCGGGCCAGCATCCTCACCGGTCAGTACGCCCACACGCATAGGGTGGTGGATAATTTTGCCGATCTGCCGAAAGGGCTGACGTTCTTTCCGCAGTATTTGCAGCGGGCGGGTTATAAAACGGCGTTTCTGGGCAAGTGGCACATGGGCAACACGGGCGATGGTCCCCAACCCGGCTTCGACTACTGGCTCAGTTTCCAGGGGCAGGGCGTTTATTACAACCCAACGTTTAACATCAACGGGAAGCGGGTGACGCACGGCGACAGCAGCAACACGACCGATCTGCTCACCGACTACGCCCTGAAATGGCTCGGTTCGCTGAATAAGAGAAACGGTCCGTCCGGTACGCCGGTCCGAGACCAGCCGTTTTGCCTGTATCTCTCCCACAAAGCCGTTCACGCGGAGTTTCAGCCCGCCAAACGCCACCGGGGTCTCTACCACGATATGCCCATTAATTACCCGGCTACGATGTATCTGACGGCCACCGACAGCAGCAAAATCTACGGCCCTAAAAACACGTCCGTACCTGAATTAGACGCGCTGAAAACGAATGTGGCTGATATGCCCGCCTGGGTTAAAAATCAGCGGTATAGCTGGCACGGGGTGGATTACATGTACCACGGCGCAATTAGTTTCAACGATTTCTACCGGCGCTACTGCGAAACGCTTTTGGGCGTGGACGACAGCGTAGGACGGGTATTGAAATGGCTCGAAGACAACGGGCAGTTGGATAACACGATGGTCGTTTACATGGGCGACAACGGGTTCAGCTTCGGCGAACGCGGTCTCATTGACAAGCGGCACATGTACGAAGAATCCATGCGGGTGCCGCTGCTGGTGCGCTGCCCGGCCCTGATAAAACCGGGTACGGTGCTGACGCAGGTGGTGCAGAACGTGGACATTGCCCCGACGCTGCTGGCCTGGGCGGGCCTGCCCAAACCGGCTCAAATGCAGGGTAACTCGTTTCTACCCCTGCTGCGGGGCGAGAGAACTGGGACGCCAGAACGCCCCTGGCGCGACCGGGCGTTTTATGAGTATTACTGGGAGGCCGATTTCCCGCAGACACCCACCATGTTTGGCGTTCGCACGGATCACTACAAGTACATTTTCAACCACGGCGTCTGGGATGCCAACGAGTTGTACGACCTGCAAACCGATCCGATGGAAGTGAACAACCTGATTCGCAGTCCCGACCATCAGACCATTGCCGGAGAGTTGCGGAATCAGGTTTTCGACTGGCTCGAACAGACGGGCGGGTTGCAGATTCCGCTCCACCCGGTCCGGCAAAAACGCTCCGACCACCGGTATAAAGGCACGTACTGACCGGTTTCCGTATCTAATTGAATGTGAGTACAGGATTATAAAATGTGTGAACGTTGTCTTTTTGTCCCGTAGAGACTCAACAGCGTAGCGTCGGTAGAAGAAAGAGCACATCCACGTTTTTAATGTGCCGTAGGTACACAACAATGGGCAAATGTGATGTACCTACGGCACATTCACCCATCGGAAACTTGCCCGTATCTACCGACCCTGCGCTGTTAAGGTCCTACGGACCAACCTTCTGCGGGTTCAGTCTAATTCCGAATTCATATTACTTTACAACTTCTCCACTGCCCCGTCTTTTATGAACCACTGGCTCTTTCGGGTATGGGTAACGGCCTTGACTGTGGCGGTCATTCAAAGCTGTACGGACCGGAAACCGACGCAAACCAGCCCTGATTCCATTCTACTAACTACGACCGTAACGCTCATCGGCCAGCCCGGTTCGGCGCGGCCCGGAGCTGGACAAATGCGGGCTGACACGTTAACTTCGGTAAATGCCCCGGCCAGCATGGTGTTTGTGCGCGGGGGTGAAACGCTGATTGGTTCGGACGATGGATTGCCGCAGGAGCAGCCTACGTTCTGGGTGCGGGTGAAGCCCTTCTGGATAGATCAGCACCCGGTGACGGTGGCTGAGTTTGGCCGGTTTGTGAAGGCCACCAAACACAAAACCCAGGCCGAAACCTTCGGCGACGGGGCGGTTTTCAGCGACATAACCAAGGAGTGGACGCTGGTCAGGGGAGCCTGCTGGCATCGTCCGCTGGGGCCTGACGCGCCAGCCGCGCCCGACGATCACCCCGTAACGCAGGTATCGTGGCATGATGCAACGGCCTACGCAAGCTGGGCGGGTAAGCGGCTAC
Organism: Spirosoma arcticum; assembly: GCF_054779955.1. Classification (NCBI taxonomy): domain Bacteria; kingdom Pseudomonadati; phylum Bacteroidota; class Cytophagia; order Cytophagales; family Cytophagaceae; genus Spirosoma; species Spirosoma arcticum. Next base: position 517,430 of record NZ_BAAGXG010000003.1, on the reverse strand, counting down.
CGTCTGAAATAGAGTGGGAGCACGCGGCCCGCAACGGCGTAAACGCCCGTACGCTCTATCCGTTTGGCAATGAACTGACCACCCGCGACGGCAGGGCCTTAGCCAACACCTGGAATGGCACGTTTCCCGAAAAAGATGCCTGTACCGATGGGTTTCATCACACATCGCCGGTGGGTTATTTTGGCAAAACACCCCTCGGCCTGAGCGATATGACGGGCAACGTGTGGCAGTGGTGCACCGACTGGCGAAGCTCGTATGCTGACGTTACCGCCGGACGTTTGCCCGATGCCGGTCAGGAGAAAGCCATGCGGGGCGGTTCATTCCTGTGCGAGCCGGGCTGGTGTCACGGCTACCGGGTGTCGGGACGCTCGTTCAGTACGCCTGAAACCGCCCTGATGCACGTTGGCTTTCGGTGCGTCAGGGATTTATAGAAACCCTTTCTACCTGTTTACCCAAAGAACTTTTTGAGTAGCTCAATGTACTTGCCGAATGATTCTTGAATAAGTGATTAGTATGGGTACAGCTGTTTATTTACAGGTCTGTATACACTATGTACGGTATCTGCCTGAGGTGTATACGGATTAAGAAACTCACTTACAGTCAGCACCGTATTCTTACCCGTTTGTCTTACGTGGTACATGACATAGCCAGCACCTCCATATTTAATCAAAACGGTTTTCCGCTTATTATCCACTATGGTATGAAGTGTATCACGAGAAGTTTCGTTGGCTCGGCGCTGTAAACTATCGTTCCGATAAAAAGCGATGTAAGCACCCTGGTTGTCAGTTAAAACAGCTAACTGCTTGGTGTAACCAACCGATTGTGGTGTAACAACACGGCTTGGCGTTGTTGTACGCTCCCATTCCCAAATTCCTCTCGTACCACCTGTCAGCAAGTAAAAAGGGTCAGCGCTTTTAGTCATACACCCATGCAACAAACACGCAACACTCATGCTGCTCACAACTGACAAGTATAACTTAAGTAGTCTATTCATTTGACTCCGATTTAGGGGCGAGCACCAACGTCTACTCTAAGATTAACCTGGTAGTGGTCACCGTTTTCAACAAAATTGTGAATACCATACCAACCATCAGCACCACCACAGTTGCCATGTCCTCATTTAAGGCTGTATGTGCCAAAACTTCGAGTCCTGAACCTCAACGCGGTTATGTTCTAAACGACAAATTATCTCCGTTTCGGCTACCCGATCACGGAAAATAGGCTGTTTTGACTATAAACAGGCACAAAACATTGAAAATTGACGGATTTTGCATAGAAATTGCCGTTTAATGCGAATTTCTCTCCGTGTTCTTCCATCAAATTTGTACAAGAAATTATAGGCTCAATTCAGCTTCAGGAAAACCGCTGTACGAATCAGTTAATCGTTACCCTTATCACCGACCGCGTAACGGGCTAAACGCCAGGAATGGTGACGCAGAGAAACTGTAAAAAGTAGATGAAAAAAACCGGTTTATACCTGATAACGAGCTTGCTGGCAGCGGCTACGGCGCTTGCCCAGCCGTCCGTTCAGCCAGTGCTGGGCAAGCGGACCGTCGCGCTGTTGCGCGATAAATTGCTGGAGTTCAAAGACCTAAACAAAAACAATAAACTGGACCCGTACGAAGACTGGCGGCAGCCCATTGCGGCACGGGTGAACGACTTGCTGAGTCAGATGACACTGGCTGAAAAAGTCGGGTTTATGCTTATCTGTACCACGCGCATGGCGGGGGATAACGCCTTCCAGCCCAACGCACCCCGAGCTGAAATCACAAGCGGGTTTAACGAAGACGATTTGGTTCAGCCGAACAATATGTTTACCCGCCAGCCGCTGCCCGTGCCAACCATGTCGGCGGCTGGAACCACCAAAGGCGTGACGCAGTACCACCTTCGTCACTTCATTCTCCGGGCTAATCCGCCCGCCCGCACCATCGCCGAGTGGGCCAACAACCTACAGGCGCTTTGCGAAACGTCGCGGCTGGGCATTCCGGCCATTGTAGCCTCCAATCCCCGCAATCACGTAACCATCGATGCGGCTGTTGGCCTGAGCGTGGGTACGACGGCTTTCTCGAAGTGGCCGGGCGAGTTAGGCTTGTCGGCCATGCGCGATCTGAAACTTACCCGTGAATTTGCCCGGATTGCGGCCCAGGAATGGTCGGCGGTTGGTCTCCGCAAAGGTTACATGTACATGGCCGACCTCGCCACCGAACCCCGCTGGCAGCGCATTGAAGGCACCTTCGGCGAGGATGCCGACTGGGCATCCAGCATGATACGGGAGGTTGTGCTGGGATTCCAGGGAGCGAAATTGGGCAACACGTCGGTCGCCATGACGACCAAGCACTTCCCCGGTGGGGGGCCACAGGAAAACGGGCAGGACTCTCATTTTGACTGGGGGAAATTTGCGCATTATCCGGGCGGTAACTTCGACTACCACGTCAAACCGTTCAGGGCCGCCATCGAGGCCGGGACCTCCGCCATTATGCCGTACTACTCGGCTCCTAAAGGAAAGGGGTTCGACGAAGTAGGCTTCTCCTACAACAAAACCATCATCCAGGATTTACTGCGCAAGCAATTAGGCTTTAAAGGAATCATCAACTCCGATACCGGACCTATTGATATGATGCCCTGGGGCGTTGAAAAACTCACCCTGCACCAACGCTATCAGAAAGCGATTGACGCGGGTGTCGATATTTTTTCGGGAACGGCTGACCCCACCATCTTGCTGGAAACGGTTAAACAGGGACTGGTTTCGGAGGCTCGTATCGACGAATCGGTTCGGCGGTTGCTGACCGAAAAGTTTGAACTGGGTCTGTTTGAAAACCCGTACGTCGATGCCGAAAAAGCCGGGCAGCTTGTTGGTAATGCGGAGTTCCAGAAACGCGCCGACCTGGCTCAGCGCAAGTCCATCGTCCTGTTGCAGAACCAAGCCAAACTGCTCCCCTTAAAGCCAAAAATCAAGGTTTATTTTGAAACCTACTACGACAACGGACGCGGCAACAGCCCCATAAAGGTGGCTAAGCCAACGGGTCAGCCGAACTCCCTTGAGTTTGTTTCCACGAAAGAAGAAGCCGACGTCGTGCTGTTGTGGCTGATTCCAAACGCGGGCGGCTTGTTCAGCACCACCGGTAAGCCGATTGAGTTGAGCTTATCAAAGAATCGGATTGATGTAGGCCACGTCAACGAACTGCTGAAAACTAAGCCGACTATCCTCGCGATCAACTTTTCGAGTCCCTGGGTGCTGGATGAACTGGACGCGGGCACAACCAAAACGATGCTGGCCACGTTCGGTACGACCGCCGATGCCCTGACCGACATTGTGAGCGGAGCGTTTAAACCAACGGGTAAGCTGCCGTTCACGATACCCAGTTCAGAAAAAGCGGTAGCCGACAACAAGTCGGATGTGCCGGGACACAGCGAAGGCAAGGGATATGCTCTTTTCAAATTCGGTGCCGGACTAAGCTATTGACCCGTACCAGAACCAACATGGAGACGTATGGGATGAGTATAGCATAGTCAAAATCAAGTTCTATCGGTATTGAAAAGCGGCTAAGAGGCAGCAAGGCTAACCCTGATCGTACCTATTTCTACATTACATACATGAAAAAGCAATTGTCCTTGTTTTTGATTTCTGTTCTGGCCACCGTAGGAATGATTGCCTTCATATCCTGCCCCAATGACCTGGGCGTCGTAAAAATTAAGACAGGACTTATCGCAGGCACCCGTAGCAAAAGCGGAGCTGTTCATATTTTTAGGGGAATTCCCTTTGCCGCTCCGCCGGTTGGCGACCTGCGCTGGAGATCACCCCAGCCGGTTGCCTCCTGGACGGGGGTTCGTACCTGCGATACGTTTGGACCGAGTCCGATGCAGCGTTCTCCCTCGGCGTTCGGCCCCTGGAGTGCCGAATTTTTAATTCCCCAACGGCCAATCAGCGAAGATTGTCTTTACCTTAACGTGTGGACGGGGGCCAAATCAGATCGTGAAAAACGACCCGTGCTCGTTTGGATTTACGGCGGAGGATTTAGCAGTGGAGGCAGTTCCGTTCCAATTTATGACGGCGAAGCGGTGGCCAGCAAGGGCGTCATTTTTGTCAGTATTAATTACCGGGTAGGGCCGTTTGGTTTCTTTGCCCATCCGGAACTGAGCCAAGAATCGGGGGAATCCACCGCACCGGCCGGTACGCCGGAGCGGGACCGGCCGGTGCGCAACGCGTCGGGAAATTATGGCCTGATGGATCAGATTGCGGCCTTGCAATGGGTCAACCAAAATATTGCCTACTTCGGCGGTGACCCAACCAACGTAACCATTGCGGGGCAGTCGGCCGGTTCCATGAGCGTTAATTGTCTGGTAGCCTCCCCGGTGGCCAAAAATCTGTTCAAAAGGGCGATTGCGCAAAGCGGGGCTAATTTCACGAATCCGCCTATAACGCTTCGGCAAGCGGAGGAAGCCGGTCTTAAACTGGCGCAGTCGGCCGGGGCTTCATCGCTGCGGGAACTCCGGGCGAAACCCGCTGAGGAAATTCTCCAAAAAATGCCGGGCCAGTTCCCTATTGTTGACGGTTATGTCCTACCCCAATCCGTTGCCGACATCTTCAGGGCCGGTAAACAAAATGAAGTAACGCTGCTGACGGGCTGGAATGAGGACGAAGGAATGCTTCGCGGCCCCCTAAAAAATGCGGGCACCTACCGCACAGCGATTGATCGGCAGTACGGGGCCGATGCGCAAACGGTACTACGATTTTATCCGGGTGGCACCGATGAGGAGGCTGCCAGCTCCCAGGTGAAAATGTCCAGGGATATGACCTTCGGCCTACAAAACTACATCTGGGCGGACATCCAGAGCCAGCAGGGGAAAAACGTGTATGTCTACCGGTTTACCCGGAAAGTGCCCGCTACGGGTGAGTATGCCCAGTACGGGGCGTTTCATACGGGGGAGGTAGCCTATGCCTACGACAACCTGCAATTTATTGACCATCGGCTTCGACCCCTGGAATCAGTCGATACTGAACTGGCCCGGAACATGTCGTCCTACTGGATAAACTTCGCAAAATCCGGTGACCCCAACGGTCAGCAACTTCCTCAGTGGCCTGCTTACTCGGGCAAAGACAAGCAGGTTATGGTATTCGATACCCGGATAGCGGCCAAACGATTACCGGACGGGGCCGCCCTTGATTTTCTCCGGACGATCCCGAGCAAGCGCTAACGAACGACGATCATCACCTAAGCCTGAACTATCATTTTACCGTCATGACGAAATACACATACCTATTCCTGCTCTGCTTCATTCCATCGGCAACCGTTTTCTGTCAGCCATCGCCTGATGGACTCAGAACGGGCTTCGTAACCCCACCCAATGCCGCCAAACCCCGCGTGTGGTGGCACTGGATGAACGGCAACATCACCAAAGAAGGTATCACCAAAGACCTCGAATGGATGAAGCGGGTCGGCATTGGGGGCTTCCAGAACTTCGACGCCAGCCTGTTTACGCCCAACGTAACACCCAAAAAATTAGTGTTCATGACGCCCGAATGGAAGGACGCGTTCCGGCACACGACCGAGCTGGCCCAGAAACTACAACTCGAAATGGCCATTGCCGGGTCGCCTGGCTGGAGCGTAACGGGCGGGCCGTGGGTGCAGCCGCCCGATGCCATGAAAAAATACGTCTGGACCGAAACGCGGGTAGCGGGCGGAAAACCCTTTTCTGGGAAACTGCCCCAGCCGCCGAACACAACGGGTAAATTTCAGAACGTCGCGCTGGCTGCGGATGCTTTCGGCGGGGCAGTGAGTGAGGTGCCGGGCTACTACGCCGATGCCGCCGTTATTGCCTATCGTGTACCTGCTGCCGAGAAAACTATTTCGTCGATGAATCCGAAAATTACCGCAAGTGGCGGCACGTTCAGCTTAGCCGAGTTGACCGACGGCGACTTAGCCAAGGCCAGGGAGTTGCCGCCGGTAGAAGTCGGGCAGGACGCGTGGATTCAGTACGAATTCGATAGCCCGCAGACGATCAAGGCGTTTACCATCGTAGGGTCGGCCCCGGCAGGTCCATTGGCTGAATTCAGAGGCATGCCCGACAACCGGATGCTGAAAGTGAGCGACGACGGAACCACCTTCCGCGATGTCGTCATCATCCGGGGCAGCACGATACCCCAAAGCACGATGGCTATTTTGCCCACGACGGCTAAATATTTCCGGTTTACGTTTAAAACCGAAAAGCCTGAGGTTAACACGTTTGCGGCCATGACGGGAGGCAGTACCGAACCCGGCAAGCCGCAGGGCGTACCCATCGCCGAACTCGTGCTGCACAACACCGACCGCGTGGATCTGTTCGAGCAAAAAGCCGGTTTCAGCCCCTGGAACGAAAGTACTCACTCCTTAGTGAAAGCCGACGCCGATGCCATCCCGACCGAAGACGTGGTGGACCTGACGGCCAAAATGAGCGCTGACGGTACGCTGAACTGGACGGCTCCCGCCGGGGACTGGACGGTTATGCGCCTGGGCTATTCGATTACGGGTCGCAAAAACCACCCCGCTTCGCCCGAGGCAACGGGCCTGGAGGTGGACAAGCTCGACAAGGTGGCCGTGAAAAAATACATCGACACGTACCTCGACATGTACAACGATGCTACGGGTGGTAAACTGGGCACGAAAGGGCTGGAGTACATGGTGCTGGACTCCTACGAAGCGGGCCACATGACCTGGACCAAAGCCATGCCCGAGGAATTTTTGAAACGGCGCGGCTACGCCCTCACGCCCTGGTTGCCGGTGCTGACGGGCCGGGTGGTTCGCAGTGCCGAAGCAAGCGAGAAGTTCCTGTGGGATTTCCGCAAGACCATCGGCGAGCTAATCGTTGAAAACCACTACGAGGTAATTGGCGATGCGTTGAAAGCACGGGGCATGAAACGCTACACCGAGTCGCACGAGAACGGCCGGATCTACTTAGCCGACGGCATGGACGTAAAGCGCCGGGCCGACGTACCGATGTCGGCGATGTGGACGCCGGGGAGTCTGGCCGGTGGCAATGACGAAGAAGTTCGCAGCGAAGCCGACATTCGGGAAGCGGCTTCGGTGGCGCATATCTACGGGCAGAACTTAGTAGCCGCCGAGTCGATGACCTCCATTCAGAATGCGTTTAGCTGGCACCCCGAGAAACTCAAACGCACCGCCGACCTCGAAATGGCGTCGGGCCTGAACCGGTTCGTGATTCATACGTCCGTTCACCAGCCGCTCGACGACAAAAAGCCCGGCTTTTCGCTCGGGCCTTTCGGGCAGTACTTTACCCGGCAGGAAACCTGGAGTGAACAGGCCAAACCCTGGATGGACTACTTGGGCCGGAGTTGCTACCTGCTGCAACAGGGCAAACCCGTGGTAGACGTACTCTATTACTACGGCGAGAACCACAACATCACCTCGGCATTTGCCGATAAACTGCCCGCTATCCCGGCTGGCTACGCGTTCGACTTTGCCAATGCGACGGTGTTAAAAGAAGCCCTGCGCGTTGAGGGGGGCAAGCTTATTACGCCGAGCGGTCAGCAATACCGGATGCTGGTGCTGGACGGCACATCGAATACCATGATGAGCCTAACCGCCCTGAAAAAGTTGGGTGAATTGGTCAAAGCAGGCATGAGGGTGGTAGGTGCTAAGCCTGAAGGTTCCCCCAGTCTGAGCAGTAATCCCGACGCTTTTACATACACTGCTAACGAAATCTGGAGCAGCCCGAACGTATCGACTAAGCCGATGAACGTTGTATTGAGCGAAATGGGCATTCAGAAAGACGTGGACATAACCGGCAATAAGGCTGACATTCTCTACGTACACCGACAGACTACTGATACCGACCTTTACTGGCTCGACAACCGCAGCGATGATCCCAACGAAGCTACGGTTAGCTTTCGGGTAACGGGTAAAGTTCCCAAGTTATGGCATCCCCAAACAGGCAAAACCGAAACCGTATCGTACCAGATCAAAGACGGCCGTACTATCATACCGCTCAAGTTCGAGTCCTGGGATGCCTATTTCATCGTGTTTAGCGAAAAAACGACGGTGGCTTCCTACACAAAACCGGCGGTTACAGAGTCAACCGTAGCTCAGGTGAATGGAAACTGGAAAGTGTCTTTTCAGGAAGGCCGGGGGGCACCCGCGCAGGCTACAGTCAACACGTTGGCGTCGTGGTCTGAGAATACCGACGCGGGCATCAAGTACTTTTCGGGTACTGCCACGTACGAGAATACGGTTAACCTGCCAGCAGTGGCCAGAAACGGGCGGTATGTCCTTGATTTAGGAGATGTTAAAAATATGGCCGAGGTCATTGTCAATGGAAAAAATGTGGGCATCGCCTGGAAAAAGCCTTTCCAGATCGATATAACGGAGGCCCTGAAATCCGGCGCGAACACTGTCCAAATCAAGGTCACCAACCTGTGGGTGAACCGACTCATTGGCGATGCCCAACCGGGTGTCACCAGCAAGATCACCTTCACCACCATGCCGTTCTATCAACCCGATTCGCCCCTGCTGCCGTCGGGCCTGATGGGACCGGTGCGGATTTTGTCGAAGTAATTCCTAAACGCTTAAAATCTATGTCGTCACGTCATCTTTTATTGATACTGGGCGTACTTATCAGCCCGATTATCCAGGCTCAGCAGGTCATTCGTCTGTATGAAGGCAAAGCCCCCGGCTCTGAGAGCTGGACGTGGGACGAAGCCGAGAATAACACCAATCTGTTCAAAACGCGGGTTGTTTACAACGTGAGCACCCCGACGCTGACCGCCTACCTGCCCAGCGCCGACCTGGCCACGGGCACGGCGGTGGTTATTGCGCCCGGTGGCGGGTTTCATACGCTTTCGATTGATTCCGAGGGTATCGAGGTAGCCAAGTGGCTGACCGCAAAGGGCGTAGCGGCTTTCGTGCTCAAATACCGGGTGGTGCGCAGTCTGACCAATGACCCCGTCGCCGAGCTGATGCCCAAGATGGCCGATAAGCAAAAATTAGATGCCGAGAACGCCCCGGTCATTCCTTTAGCCATTGCCGATGGCAGGCGGGCGATGGAGTATGTGCGGCAACACGCGAAGGAATTCAACATCCAATCCAACCGAATTGGGCTGATGGGCTTCTCGGCGGGTGGCACGGTGACAATGGGCGTTGGGTTTGATCACAATGCAGCCAACCGGCCCGATTTTCTGGCCCCGATTTATCCGTACCTCGGCGCGGGTGCAATTGCCCATCAGGTTGTCCCGACCGACGCGCCCCCGCTGTTTGTCTGTGCCGCTACCGACGACCAGTTGGGTCTCGCTCCTCACAGTACCAAACTATACAATGACTGGATCGCGGCTGGTAAATCGGCTGAGTTGCACATGTACCTGAAAGGCGGTCATGGGTTCGGGATGCGGAAACAGAACCTGCCCACTGACACGTGGATCGACCGGTTTGGCGACTGGCTGAAACTGAATGGGTATCTAACCGAATGAACGGAATGTCAACCCAGCAAACGCCTGACCTGCTGACCGGTAAAGTAGCCGTCGTTACCGGTGGGGCGGGGGGCATCGGCTCGGCCATCAGCCGGACGCTGGCCCAGGCTGGGGCCACCGTCGTCATGACGTATAACAGCGATTCGGTCAAGGCTAATTCGCTGCTGGAAACGTTGTCCGGCGAAGGCCACGCGGTCGTTCAGGCGTCGGTAACGGATAGTGAATCGCTGGGTAGGGTGACCCGTTTTGTGGCGCAGCGCTACGGACGGTTAGATATCTTGGTCAACAACGCGGGCGTCACGACGCCGGTGCCGCACGAGGATCTCGACGGCTTGACCGATGAGTGGATTGACCGTATTTTTATGACGAACTGGCGGGGTGCTTTTGCCATGATCCGGGCTTGTCAATCCCTTTTGGCGACGGACGAAGGCGGGTTAGTCGTCAATATCTCGTCGGTAGCGGGGCAAACGGGCATCGGTAGTAACGTGGCGTACTGTGCGTCTAAAGCAGCAATGGATTCCATGACCCGTTCCTTAGCGCGGGCATTGGCTCCCCAAATTCGGGTGGTGTCGATAGCGCCGGGCTGGGTCATGGGCGACTACGCCCGGCAGTTCGACCCGGCCTATATTCAGGCCCAAACCGACCTGACGCCGATGGGCCGCTTAGCCGTCCCCGCCGATGTAGCGAATGCCGTGCTGGCGTTAGCGACCACGCTGACGTTCACCACCGGCAGTATTATTCCCGTTGATGGCGGAAGACCATTAAGATAATTTGAGATCTTAAATCCGACATGATAAAGACACTCAAGCCGGGCGAACTGGACGACTACCATTTTCGGAACTCCGAATGGCAGCCTATCCGCCCGGCTGTGCATTTGCTGTTTCACATTAACCGGATTGAAGACATTCGCGAAAAACTCCGGTTTCCGATTCTGCCGCACCGCAAAACGCTGTACGATTTCCTTTTTCTCACCCACGGCCAGTCGAAGCGAAGCAAAGGGCTGAATGAATACCGGTTTTCGGCGAATACATTCTTTTTTCTGCCTGCCTATCAGATTTCGACCCATGAGTCGATGAGCGAAGACGCGCGTGGGTTTTTCTGTCATTTCGATCCGGGCATCGTTGAGCAGGTTTTTCCGAACAACAGCATCAGCGGGGCGTGTCCGTTTCTACAGCCGGACGGAGATCCATTAGTGCTGGTCGACCCGGCAACTGTCAACCCATTACTCAACCGGCTCGAACAGGAGTATGCCAAGCCCGAACTGACCGACTTTTCGGTGGTAGCAGTGTATCTGATGGCGCTCTTTACGGAGTTGAAGCAACTGGCTCAGCCGCCGGTTTTGGCCAAAAAGAATGCGGCATTTCGGATTACCCAATCGTACAAAAACGCGCTGTCGCTGCATATCTATAAAAAACAGCACGTTACCGAATACGCCGAACTGCTCTCGGTTACGCCCGACCACCTGAACAAATGCGTTCGGGCGATAACCGGCAAATCGGCCCAGGATTTACTGATGGACATGTTGCTGCTCGAAGCCAAAGTGCTGCTTTCGCAAACGGGGCTTTCCATTGGCGATATAGCCTATAAACTCTCTGAGAAAACGCCCAGCGATTTTACCCGCTTTTTCAAGGCCAAAACGGGCTTTACCCCCAAACAGTATAAGCAATTGACCGGCAGTATTTGACCGGCATTGTTGCGCTGTCTGATAGTCCTACCCTTACCAAACGACTATCCTGTCCTTTTCGGGTTTGTGCATTTTATCGCCCGGCTGCACGTTAAAGGCGTTGTAAAAAGGCGTGAAGTTCATCAGCGGGCCGTTCACACGCCACTTGGCCGGTGAGTGCGGATTCGTGTTTACGTACATGCCCATGAACGCGTTCCTGGTTTTTACCCGCCAGATGCGGGCTATCGAAATAAAGAACCGTTGATCGGGGGTAAAGCCATCTAATTTCGTCGTGGCCCGACCCTGCTCGGTCAATTTAAAGGCATCGTAGGCAATGGCAACCCCGGCAATGTCGGCGGTGTTTTCGCCCACGGTCAGGGCACCTTTTACGTGCACCGAATCCAGCACGGTAAACGTATTGTATTGGTCAATCACCTGCTGAGTCCTTGCTTTGAATTTGGCATAGTCGGCTTTGGTCCACCAGTTGGTCACGTTGCCGTCTTTGTCAAACTGCGCGCCCTGATCGTCGAACGAGTGCGTTATTTCGTGGCCAATGACCATGCCAATGCCGCCGTAGTTCAGCGCATCGTCGGCATTCACGTCGAAATAGGGGGGCTGTAAGATGCCCGCCGGGAAAACGATTTCATTGAGCGGAGGATTATTATACGCCGTTACCGTGGGCGGAGTCGTGTGCCATTCCGTTCGGTCGACCCGCTGACCCACTTTAGCTACGCTTTGGAGATAATCATTTTTAGCGGCCGACAACCGGTTTTCAAAGTAAGCGTCCCGTTTTACGTCCACTTTTGAATAATCCCGCCATTTGTCTGGGTAGCCGATTTTCTCGGTGAAGGCAGCCAGTTTTTCTTTTGCCCTGGTCTTGGTCGAATCGCTCATCCAATCCAGCTTGTTGATCCGGGCTTCAAAGGCCCTTTTCAGGTTGTCGACCAGGACAGCCATGCGTTTTTTGGCCTCTTCCGGGAAGTATTTTTTCACGTACAACTGGGCCAGTGCCTCGCCGAGCGAACCATCAACCGCCTGTGTCATGTCTTCGGCCCGCGTTTTCTTAACCGCCTGCCCGGTCAGAATTTTGGTGTACGCAAACGACGCATCCACAAACGGCTGGCTCAGGTACGTTGCATAGTTGGTCAGGGCACGGGCTTTTAGATAGACTTTCCAATCATCGATGGGAACGGCCGTTAACAGCGCATTCAGCTTATCATAATAAGCCGGTTGTGACACGTTGACGGAATCAGCCCGTACCCCTAAGTCGTTCAGCAACGTTGTCCAGCGCAGGGCAGGCTGTTTTTTTGCCAAATCAGCGACCGCCAGTTTATTGTAGTTGGCCTTCACGTCCCTACGTTCAATATTCGTTTTATGGGCGGTGGCCAACTGTTTTTCAATGTCATAGGCAACGGCTGCGTTTTTTTCGGCAGTAGCTGCTTCAGTCCCGGTGAGTTCAAACAGGCGGCTCAGGTAGTTACGGTATCCTTTCTGAACCGTGCCGGTTGACGAATCGGTCTTAAAATAATACTCCCGTTCTGGCAAGCCAATGCCGGTTTGACTGAACTGCGCAATATTGACCGTACTCTGCCGGTTGTCGGGGCCTACGTAGAAGCCAATGATGGATCGATCACCTACTTGCTGTTGGTCAGCCACCAGCGTTAGCAACTGGGGTACATCGTTTAGGGCATCGATTCGGACGAGCAGGGGCCTGATGGGTTCATAACCGCGTTTATTAATGGCGGCCGTATCCATGCCGGACGCATAAAAATCGCCTACCTTTTGTTCGATGCTCCCGGCCGACTGTTGGCCTGCCGAAACGCTGTCCAGGATCGCCTGTAGCCGGATGCGTTGCGGATAATTCATAAAGGAATACGAACCGACGCCGGCCTGACTATCTGGTATCCGGGCGGTATCGTTCCAGATGCCGTTGGCATACGTAAAAAAATCATCGCCGGGTTTTTTAGACCCGTCTATCCCCGTTATGACGACGCGTTTTGTTGTCGAATTAGTTGCATTTGGAATAGAACCTCGCTGACAGGCTCCGGCCAGCAACAGCATTAGCGAGAAATAGACCAGTCTTTTCATGGCTTATCGGTTACGTTTAGTTCCTGCTTTCAGAGTACACTACTGCCAAAGTTAATCAATTTGGGAGCGGAACGGCCGCTACTTTTATCCGGTTGCCAACCCGCGTTGGGTGCCAGGCCAATGCTGACCGGCTGTTTTGACTAAACCAAAAGGCATTTTGGCTAAATCGCTTTTTCAAGAAGTGATGACCTTTCTTGCATCAATAAACAGAACCATTGCTATTATGAAAGCAGTACGAATTCACCAGTTCGGCGGATCGGAGGTCATGAACGTTGAAGAGATAAAACGTCCGGTGCCCGCACCGGATGAAATTTTGGTAAACGTATACGCCAGTGGCGTGAAACCCGGTCGACTGGGTCACTCGCAATGGCGCAAATGACGCGTTGAAATCTCTTTTTAAATTGCCCATGACATTAGGCTGGGATGCGGCAGGCGTAGTAGAAGAATGGGGCAGCGACGTAACTGGCTTTCAAAAAGGCGATGCCGTATACGGGGTTCCCAACCTTCCGGTGGCAATGGCGGTTCGGGCGTGTGAGCGGGTAATGAAGCGGTTACTAACGGAGTAAAACAATGATGTCCATAAGAAATTGCCGGATTTTGCATGGTTTCTGCCGTTTGCCGCTTATCTGCGTTGCCACCCTCTCTATTAGTTTTGTATCATAAAATACATGAATCCTTAAATCATGGCGAAGAACCCGCATTATCTCTCCCAATTAGCACATATCGAGATCTATTCGCCCGATCTGGAGAAATCGGTTCATTTCCTTCGGGACATTGTTGGGCTGGACGAAACCGGGCGTGATGACGAGTCAGTCTACTTCAGAGCCTGGGGCGATTATTTTCACCATACCCTGAAAGTCACCGCCCGCGAAACGGCTGGTTTGGGGCATCTGGGCTGGCGGGCCGACAGCGCCGAAGCCTTGGAAGAGTGCGTGGCCTATCTCGAACAAACGGGGGCCGGACAGGGCTGGGTCGATGGCGACTTAGGGCACGGCCGGGCTTACCGATTCCTGTCGCCCGAGGGTCATACGCACGAGGTGTTTTGGGATGTGGTCTGGCTGCGCGAAACGGGTGAACGGGGCAGTATCTACGCCGACCGCTACGCCAGCAACCGACGCCTTGGCGTCAACCCCCGCCGGTTCGACCACGTGACGACTATGGTGGCAAAATTCCAGTACCAGAAAGAAAAGGAGTTCTGGCAAGGCATGGGCCTGAAAAACCCCGATGAGGTGCGCATGAGCGACGAGATTCCGCCCATCGGCGGGCTATGGACCATTGGCAACCTCTCGCACGACATTGCCGTATTCACCGACCCCAACATCGAACCGGACGAGGGTGTCCTGAACCACATCGCTTTCAACTTCGACAGTCGGGAGGAGGTGTTGCTGGCCCTCGATTATTTTACTGAAAAAGGCTTTAAAAGTGTGATGGGGGCACCCACGCGCCACAAAGCCGACGAGGGTTTTTTTATTTACATCATCGACCCCGGCAGCGGTGTTATTTTTGAGTTTTACGCCGGTGCCCGCCTGATTTTCGCGCCCGACCACGGCCCGGACCTGCATTATCTGAAAGACAACCCGAACGATGCCTGGGGAACGGCCAATCCGTTTGCCGAAATGGGCAAAGGCAAGAAGCTCGGCCTTACCGATGGCGTAGTTAAACCCGTTGATATTTAGTCTAATAGAACCGCACCGGCGGACCGGCTGATTGTTATGATGATTATGATAAATTAAGATCATTGTAAATCTTAGAAATCATGAAAATCTGCCAGTCCGCCGGTGCGGTTCCATCCTCCCTTTCCTTATGTGGCATTATTTCCCGGAGCACTATATGTTCTCCTACCAGCTCATTCGCATCCTGACGCAGAGTCATTATGGGGGTGGTGAGTTTAATCAGTGTTTAGAAGCGGCCTCTAAAATACAGGTCGGTAATCGACATTCGTTTTACGAAGCCTGGCACGAGCAGGGTGAAAAAGCCTTCGCCGAAGCCGAAAAAGCCGCGTCCGAAAATCGGTTCGTTACCGCACGGGCCGCTTATTTACGGGCTTCCAATTATTTGCGTACGGCCGAGTTTTTTCTGGAACTGAACGATACTGATAAATTACCGGCCTACGTCAAATCGGTCGACGCGTTCCGCAAGAGCATTGTTCTCTGGGACAACCAACCCGAGATTGTCGAAATCCCTTACGAAGAGTCCTTTCTGCCGGGTTACCTCTTCAACGCGTCGAAGGAGCTGCCCCAAAACAGCCCGCTGGTGATCATGTTTGGCGGACTGGATAGCTGCGCCGAAGAGATGTGGTACGGCCCCGGTGCCCTGCTCAACGAACGGGGCATCTCGCTGCTGGTGATCGACGGACCCGGTCAGGGGGGAGCGTTGCGGCTGAATAGCATCCATACGCGCTACGATTACGAGGTTCCGGCGACGTTGGCTTTCGACTGGGTGCTGGCTAATTACCCGATTTTCGACCCGGAGCGAATTGGTATCATGGCCGTGTCGATGGGCGGGTACATGGCGGCCCGGTCGGCGGCTTTTGAACCCCGTTTCCGGGCCTGTGCCATCTGGGGGGCTGTCTGGAGCTACTACGACATTTGGAAAAACCGCCCCGACAATCACCCGCTGGCCCCGATTGTGATGCACATCGTGGACGCGCAGACAATGGACGAGGCCCGCGAGAAACTAAAGCAGTTTACGCTCGAAGGCGTGGCGGAGAAAATAACCATGCCAACCTTCATCTCCCACGGCGAGGATGACCGGCAGAACTTCGTCGAGAACGCGTACAAAACCTACGATGCGCTGACGTGCGAAAGGTACATCAACATCGTCCCCAAGGGCAGCACGGGTTCAGCGCATTGCCACGTTGACGACTTCACCAAAGCGTTTCCGATGCTCGACTGGCTGCAGCAGGAACTTACTCAGGATTAGTAACGGCTATGATACAACAAATCAAAAAAGGAATCACCTACGCCGAATCGGGCGAAGCGGATGCACAGGTGCGGGCCACGGTTGAAGGGATGCTGACCGACGTGACCCAACGAGGTGATGCCGCCGTGCGGGAGTTGTCGGCCCGGCTCGACAACTGGTCACCGGAGAGCTTCCGGCTGTCGGCGGAGCAGATTGAGCGTATCATCGCCACGCTGCCCGAACAGGTGCTGGACGACATCCGGTTTGCGCAGACCCAAATCCGCAATTTCGCCCAAATTCAGCGCGAAGCGATCCGCGATGTGGAAGTCGAAACGTTGCCGGGCGTGATTCTGGGGCATAAAAACATTCCGGTCAACAGTGTCGGCTGTTACGTGCCGGGTGGTCGCTACCCGATGGTGGCGTCGGCGCACATGAGCGTACTGACGGCTAAAGTGGCGGGCGTGAAGCGCGTGATTGCCTGCACTCCACCGATAAAGGGCGAAATTCCAGCGGCAACGGTGGCGGCAATGCACATGGCCGGGGCCGACGAAATCTACCTGCTGGGTGGCGTTCAGGCGGTGGCGATGATGGCGCTCGGCACCGAAACCGTGCAGTCGGTCGACATGATCGTGGGACCGGGCAACGCCTACGTCGCCGAAGCTAAACGGCAGCTTTACGGCAAAGTGGGCATCGACCTGTTCGCGGGACCGACCGAAATGCTCGTCATTGCCGACGACACCACCGACGTAGAAACCTGCGCTACCGACCTGCTCGGACAGGCCGAACACGGGCCAACCTCGCCCGCCATCCTGCTGACCACCAGTCCGACCATTGCCAATGGTATTCAGGCCGAAATTGACCGCCAACTGCAAACGCTCCCGACCGCCGATGTTGCGGGTGTCGCCTGGCGCGACTATGGTCAGGTAATTCTGGTCGATACGGTGGACGAACTTATTTCGGAAGCCGACCGCATTGCCTCCGAACACGTGCAGGTAATGACGGAAAATCCGCGCCTGTTTCTGGAGCGCATGACCAACTACGGCGGCTTATTTCTGGGCGACAAAACCAACGTGGCCTACGGCGACAAGGTGATTGGCACCAACCATACATTACCTACCAAAGAAGCGGCCCGCTACACGGGGGGCTTATGGGTCGGTAAGTTTCTGAAAACCTGCACGTATCAGGAAATCAGGACGCCCGAAGCCAGTGCGCTGATTGGCGAATACTGCTCACGGCTCTGCGCCATTGAGAACTTCGCAGGCCACCAGGCGCAGGCGGATTTGCGGGTAAGAAGATATAGTGAAAGGGTGAAAGAGCGAAAGAATGAAAGCGTGCAAATGACTGGATGACGTGACTCGATTTCACGCTCTTGCTCTTTCACCCTTTCGCTCTTTCACTATATGAAACTCGTAACCTTCCAAAACCCCGAAGGCATCACCCGTGCCGGTTGGCTGACTGCTGCTGGCGTGGTCGATATGAACCAGGTGAGCAACGGCGCACTGCCCACTGACATGCTCACCTTCATTGATAACCAAGAAATCTATTTGGGGTTGATTGATGCCAACGGCTGGCGGGATTCGGCCCCAACGTATGCCCCGAGCGATGTAACATTGCTGGCTCCGCTGCCCAATCCGCGCAGCTTCCGGGATTATATCGGGTTTGAAATGCACATGCTCAATGCCTCGCGGTCGTTTGGCCACAGCATTGCCAATGCCTGGTATGAGATGCCGATTTTCTATTTCACAAATCATCAGGCGATCTACGGCCCCGACGACGATATCAAACGGCCCGCCAGGGAAACGAAGCTGGATATTGAACTGGAAATAGCCTGCATCATTGGCAAATCGGGCAGCGACATTGTGGCCGACGAAGCCCGCCCTTATATTTTCGGCTATACCGTTTTCAACGACTGGACTGCACGGGCCATTCAACGGCGCGAGATGGAAGCACCATTGGGGCCGCACAAAGGCAAAGACTTTGCCAACGCCATCGGTCCCTGCATCGTCACCGCCGACGAAATGGAACAGTACCGCTGCACCATCACCGAAGCTGATTTTCCCGAACCACTCCGCTTTCCACCGGGGCCAAAAGACCGTTTCGACCTGAAAATGCAGACCCGCATCAACGGCGTGACAGTCTGCGAAGGCAATTACAAAACCGTCCATTACAACTTCGAGCAGATGATTGAGCGGGCATCCGAAAACGGCGTAACCCTGATGCCCGGCGACGTGCTGGGTTCTGGTACGGTCGGCCGGGGGAGCCTGATCGAGAATAATTTTTCAGTCCACCGCCCGCTCGAACCCGGCGATGTGGTAGAGTTGGAAATAGAAGGCATTGGCGTCCTGCGAAACACGGTGGTTTAGCCAGTCTGGTAAAAATACGAATCAGGAATGGTAACGGAAGTCGCTATTTTGGAAATTAAACGGGGTACGCAGGCCGATTTTGAACTGGCTTTTGCAAAAGCAGAACTGGTCATCAGTCGGGCGGAGGGCTACCTCAGCCACTCGATGCAGCGGTGTCTCGAAACCGAAACCAAATACCTGCTGCTGGTGCAGTGGACCTCGCTGGAAGCGCACACGACCGGCTTTCGTCAATCGGCGTTGTTTACCGAGTGGCGGGCGTTGATCGGGCCGTTCTTCGACAAGGCACCGGTGGTTGAGCACTATGAAACCCTGAACGCTTAAACTCAACTCTCTACTTAACTATGGCAACCGCTGCAACTGTATTGATCGTGGGTGGTGGTATTGGTGGTTTGTCCGCCGGTGTGGCACTGCGGAAGATTGGTCTCGACGTCGAACTCGTTGAAATGAACCAGGAATACAACGTGTACGGCGTCGGCATCATTCAGCCGTCTAACGCGCTGCGGGCCTTAGACACGCTGGGCCTGGCCGACGCGTGCATTGCCCAGGGGTCGCCCTATTCGCATTTTAATCTCGCGCTGGCCGACGGTACCCCCATCGGTACGACGGGAACGCCCGGCATTGGCCACCTGCCCGCTCACAACGGCATCTCGCGCCGGGTGTTGCACGAGGTACTGCACAAAGGAGCCGTTGAGCAGGGTGTAACCTTCCGAATGGGACAAACTGCGACGGCCCTGCACGACACCGGCGACACGGTGAACGTAACGTTTTCGAACGGCACAACGGGCAACTATGATTTCGTGGTTGGGTCCGATGGCATCAACTCCAGCGTCCGGAAGCACCTGTTCGGCGATGCGGTCAAGCCCCGCTACACCGGGCAGTCGGTCTGGCGTTACGCCTTTGACCGCCCCGCCGACATGGACAACGCTCACATGCTGTTCGGTCGGCAGTCGAAGGTTGGCCTGGTGCCCATGACCCACAACCGGATGTACCTATTCTGCGTGACTTCGGAAGGTGACGATCCGTTTGTTGCCGAAGATGAGTTGGTCCCCCGTCTGAAAGCGCACCTGCAGGAATACCCGGCCCCGATGATTGCGGAACTCGTCGATCAGATTACTGATCCCCGCTTAGTCATTTGCCGCCCGCTCGAAACGATTCTGGTGCCTAAGCCCTGGTACAAAGGCCGGATCGTGCTCATTGGCGACGCCGTTCACGGGACGATTCCGCAGTTGGGGCAGGGGGCGTCGCTGGCTATTGAAGATGCGGTCGTGCTGGCAGAAGTGATCGGGCGGGAAACCAGCATTCCGGCGGCTTTTGAGCAGTTCATGAATCGCCGTTTCGAGCGGTGTAAAATGGTCGTGGAGGTATCCGCCCAGATCGGCGAATGGGAACAGTTAGACTGGAAAGGGCAACTGCCCGAAGGCGTCAACATCGGCCGAACCATGGGTCAGACATTAGGCGCGATGATGGCTCCGATTTAAATAGTATAGAACGCGGATAGTTATGATTTTTATGATTTAAAAATGATCTTAATTCATCATAAAAATCATAACCATCTGCCGGTCCGCCGGTGCGGTTCCATTGTCAGATTGAATTATGATTTTTTCGGTCATTGGCGAACACTTTTCGTTTGTGTTGCGGCTGTGTTCCGAAATTGAGAAGTAATCCAATTTCGAGATTAGTGGCCTTGAGATAATTGGTTAGCTGTGCTTCGTGTTCAGGGGCTAAGCCTGTTGCCGCCTTCAATTCTACGATGACACAATTAGCAACGATCAAATCGGCATAATATAATCCCACTTTTTCTGTGTCATAATACACATCGATGAGCTGCTGTGCCGGGCAAGACAAGCTCATTTTACGGATTTCTAACCGTAACGCATTTTCATAAACCTTTTTAAGAAATCCATATCCCAGTGTATTATAAACTTTGTAAAAAGCTTTCAAAATCAACTGAGTAATGTCAGAATGCAGGTAATTGGTATTCATGCTCGTTACGATTGGTTTAAGAAATCATAAAGTAATCTTAAAAATCATAATCATCTGCGTTCCATTATGAAAATCATCGACCTCTCAGTTACTATTTCGCCGGAGATTAAAGAGCCGCTGCCAACTAAAATTGACTACGAAGACCACAAAGAAGGTGCCCGGAAAATGGGATCCAAACTCTTCGGCGGGGCTTCTGAAGGCGTTTTTCTGGAAGGCAACGGCCCCGCCGGGGAGTTCCTGTACCTGACGGGCCACGCCGGAACGCACATCGACGCCCCGTGGCACTACTTTCCCACCAGCGAGGGCAAGCCGTCGCGAACCATCGAGCAGATGCCCCTGGAATGGTTCTACGGCGATGGCGTCGTGCTGGATTTCACCGACAAACCCGACGGCTACTGTTTCACCACCGCCGACGCGCAGGAGAAGTTAGCGGCCATGAACTACACGCTCAAACCGTTCGACATTGTCCTGGTGCGCTGCGATGCCGACAAGCGACTCCACGACGATGACTTCGTGAAAATTCACGTTGGGGCCTCCGCCGAAGCGACTCACTGGCTCATCGACCAGGGTATCAAGGTCATGGGTACCGACGGCTGGGGCTGGGACATTCCCCTGCACATTCAGGCTGAGGATTACGCGCAGAACCCGCGTCCGGGTGTGATCTGGGCAGCTCACTACGTTGGCCGGGAGAAAGAGTACTGCCAGATCGAGAAATTGGCCAACCTCGACCAATTGCCTTCGCACGGGTTTAAAGTCAGTTGTTTCCCGGTAAAAATTAAAGGAGGCAGCGCGGGCTGGTGCCGGGCCGTTGCTTTTCTGGAGGCATAGATTCGGGCAAAACTTACTTGGAGAGGCCAGTACGTCTACACGGTAATCACTACGTCATCGGTGGCGGGGTAGCCCGTGCAGGTCAGAATCCAGCCTTCGGCTCTGTCCTGATCCGTTAGTACGTCGTTGATAGTCATCCTGACCTCCCCGGCCGAACAATGGGCGGCACAGGTGGAGCAACGGCCCCCGCGACAACTGTAGGGCAGGCGAATACCGGCGTCCAAAGCGGCCTGTAGGATGGATACGTAAGCGGGTACGTGAACGGAGAACGCCTGCCCCCGGATCACTACCTGGATGGTTCGGGCCTGGGTAAATGCCGGAAGCGGAGTAGGGGAAGCCGAATGAACCACGAAATTTTCCCGTCGGATCTGATCATCGCGAAAACCGGTTACCAGCAGCGTAAACCGAATCATACGCATGTAGTCGGCAGGGCCGCAAATAAACACCTGTGCCCGGCCCGCGTCGTGCCGAAGCAGCGTCGGCAGCAGCGTTTGCAGTCGCAGGTTGCTCAGCCGTCCTGGCTCAACCCGCCCCCCTGATTTGGTGTCGGTGTGGTCGGGCTGGCTGAGCAGATGGATGAGTGCAAACTGGCTAGCGTACTGCTGGTGTAGCTGGGCTAATTCCTCCCGAAAAATGATTCTGGATGAGTGGGTATTGCTGTAGAGCAGGGTCACGTGGCTTTTTGGCTCCTCCGCTACCGCCTGCCGCAGCAGGGGTAGCAGGGGCGTAATGCCGCTGCCCGCGCCAAACAGCAGCAGGTCGCGGGGTGGTCCATCCGGCTCCGTTTTCAGGGTGAACCGACCGGCGGGTAGCAGGCTCTGGAGGAGGTCACCCAGTTGCAGCGTGTCCAGCAACTGGCGGGATACCGCGCCATTGGCTACGCGCCGGATGGTGATTCGGAGTCCATCGCCGGGCAGTGAACTAAGCGAGTACGACCGCCGAACCTCGTGGCTGTTGACCCGTATCAGCAGCGTCAGAAACTGACCTGGCCGGAAAGGCACCGCCCGACCGTCAGTCGACTCCAGCCAGAAACTGCGCGTGTCGGGGGCTTCGTCAACAATCCGTACAACGCGGAGGGTTAGGGGTGAGTCAGGCATAGTGTTCGCGTTTCATGACCATAGTCTGCTCACCGGTTTACGCACATGGCTCCGGGGTTTCACTACCGGAAATCGAAATACAGCACCCCCTGAAACGTGTCCTGACCACCGTTGGCACCTGTCAGGGCTTTCTGACTCTGGGGGCCAAGTCCCTCGGCTTTCTGAAACTTGGTGCCAATGGCCGGAATGTCGTGCAGAAAAGAGATGCCGCCCGCCGGAAATACCGGCACCGTGTTGTCATTGGGAGCCGCCTTGGGCCGGGCCGGGGTGAGCATCCGCAAAAACAAATCGTCGCTGGCCGACAGCATCGTAAACGCGCCTTCGGTGGTTTGCACCCGCGCCCCGTAGAAGTTGGCGTAGTAGCCTTTGAACTCCGGGTAGTCCCAGCGTTCGCCCGTGATGGCATCGTTGTAGGGCTTGTTCCACCCGCCAAGGGTGCCGCCTTTGAGCCGGTTGCGCCACACCCGGTATGGACCGTTGCCCAGCAGATACATGCCGGTTACGGCCTTTTCGGGGTAGTCGAACGTTACGCCAGGCATCTCCAGGGCCACGCCCGGCCGGTAGCGATACGCCAGTTTCAACCAGCCCGACGGGTACATTGTCCAGACGACGTTGAACCGAAACTTGCCGTCGTAGGTAGCTTCCACCACGTGCGTACCGAGCGTGTCGTAGTGCCGGAGACTTTTGAAAACCGCATCCCCCTCAATGAGTACCGGGCCGTTGGTTAGTGGGAGGGTGTTTTTGGTATTTTTTACCTCCTGCAGCAAGCCCGTTTTGGTGTTCAGCACAACCGATACCCCGCCCGCCGACAGCGTGAGTTGGTCACCGGTTTTGCGGGTAGTAACCGTTCCCTGCCCCTTCTCCATCAGCCGATTGGCAACGCGGCTGGGCATCGAAATGGGCCACGACCACGTGTGAATTTCCCGACCGTACGGATCATTGGCTGTCACGTACAGCGCGTCGTAGTCTTGCCAGGCTTTGGGCAGCGACACCGTCAACGTACCCGTGGTACGGGGTTTAACGTCGGGGGCGGTCAGGCTGCCCGTTAGCGTCGTCGTATCGCCGGGGGTCATGCCGCTAAATTTTTTAAGCGTCCAGCGGAACGTGCAGCGGTTGAGGTTGGTCTGGTCAAACCGGTTTTCGACCGGGAGCTGCCCGTTGAACTGGGGCGTGATGAATCGTTTCGGGAAAAACACGGGCGACCAGATTTCGCGGATAGTGTAGAAACTGGCTTCTTTCTCGCGGTAAGGACCTAGAATACCATCGGCGGCTGAATTACCGTTGGTGTCCATCTTTTCCGGTCCGTCGCCACGGTCCTGGTCCGTGCGAACTACCGCCTGATCGCAGTAATCCCACAGAAATCCGCCCGCCGACAGGGGGGTAGACCGCATCAGGTTCCAGAAATCGTCCAGCGCGGCTCCATTGCCGCCGTCATAGAGACCGTGTAGAAACTCGGTTGGGAAAAACACGTCGCGGCCGTTGAAAAACGTGTTCAGGCCGTAGTTATAGTTGATGTAATGCTTCGTGTTAGTGCCATAGCGGTTGATCCAGGGGTGAATCACGGGTCGTTTCTGAATGTCGTAACGCGGGTAATCGGGCACCAGATCGAAGTTGAAACCGCCTTCGTTGCCGTTGGCCCACAGCACCACGCAGGGGTGGTTTACGTCGCGGATAATGAGCTCTTTTACTAATTTCCGGCCAACGGGCGTGTCGTAGGGCGGATACTGCCAGCCCGTCAGTTCATCAATCACAAACAGCCCCAGCGAGTCGCACACCTCCAGAAAATGTTTGTCGGGCGGGTAGTGCGACATCCGCACGGCGTTCATGTTCATGTCTTTGATGAGGTTCACGTCCAGCACGCTGATTTGCCGGTTGGTGGTGCGCCCCGTTGTGGGCCAGAACGACCCCCGGTTGACACCCCGGAACATGATCCGCTGCCCGTTGACGTAGAGGCCATCGTGCTCGCGCAGTTCGACCGTGCGAAAGCCAAACCGTTCGGTCAGGCTGTGAACGACCGCCGTTTTAACTTTCAGGCTGACGTTTACCCGGTACAGATTCGGAAATTCGGGTGACCACAGGGCCGGACTGGTAAATTTTCCACGCACCCGAACCACAGTATCGCCGGGCTGAACCGCTACGGTCAGGTCCTGACCGACGGGCTGGCCGCGTTTGTTAACAATCCGGGCTTCGACCGATCCGGTGGACGTGATCCCGTCGGTGAAAACATCCATGCTGAACGACCCGTCGGCTTTAGCGTCGATGGCCGTCCGTTCAATGCGCTGCTGCGGATAGGCTTCGAGAAAAACCGGCCGGAAAATACCTCCAAACACCCAGAAATCAGCCTTCCGTTCGGCATCGTTCACCGTCCAGTTCGAGGACACTTTGCTGACGCGAACCTCCAGTTGATTCGGTTGTCCGACTTTCAATAAAGGGGTGATGTCATACCGGAATCGATAGAAAGCCCCCTGGTGAATGGGTCCGGCTAACTGACCGTTCACTTTCACTTCGGTGTCCGTCATGGAGCCGTCGAAGACGATGAACACGCGCTTTTGCTGCCAGTTAGCCGGAACCGTGAACGAGTGCCGATACAAACCGACTTCCAGCGAATCCTCTTTGCCGAAACCATAATCGTAGTTGCCAAACCCCTGCAACTCCCAGTTCGACGGTACCGGAATGGTGGTCCACTTGCCGCTGTTGCGGCCTGCGGTGCACTGAAACTCCCAGTTAACCGTGTCGTCCTTACCCGTGCCGGACAGGTATTTGATTTCGGTTTTCTGGGCAAAGAGCGGCTGGGCTGCCAGCAGACAGCTAATGAACAGGTAGAAAGCGATGCGCATTGGGTTAGGAAGCAAAAATAAAAAATGAGTGCTATTTGCCCGAATTAGTGGCTTTCAGGTTGGCGTCGGGGGTGGTTTTTTGGTCGCGTTGCAGGGCTTCCAGCGCAGCGGCTAAATACACCAGCGGGGCGTTCCAGTTGATAGCAATTTCGTTGGACGCGTATGAGCAGTCGGCGTCAATGTACACTTCATCGGCGTTGGTGGTGGTGTAGCCGGGGCATTTGTCCTGCCGGGCGGCATTGGCGTTGGGACCTCCCGACAACAAGCCCGGCACGGGCGCGTCGATGCCGTCGGCCACCGACGGGCGGTGGTGCGGGTGCATGGGCGTTTTGTCGCCAAAGCCGGTCAGGAACGAGTAGCCAACGGCGTTGCGGCCCAGCAGATAATCTAAGTTGCCCAGAGCATAGTGAAGATAACGACTACGATTGGGTGAGTCCGTCAGCCGGTACGCCTGAAGGAGCGCAATCCCCTGGTTGGCGGCTTCGGCACTGCTACCCCAGATGAAATCCCGCGCCGACCTGCCCATTACGGTCTGAAACGCCTGCTGGTCAGCGCCCATTATTAGCGAATCGGCCATGGCCGCTAACCGCTGCTTCAGCATGGGCAGGTCTTTTTGGCCGAGGGCGGTCAAATTGTTACCCGACCGGGCCAGCGTGTAATAAGCGAGGGTGCGAACCTGCGCCCACGACGGCAGGGGCATCCGGGCATCGGGAAACAGGTTGACAGTCGTGTAGTAGGTGTCGTCTTTGGTGGTAACATACAGTTCAGCAGCGGCCCAAATCCACTCGTCGGCCGCGTTACGGTCTTCATAGCCACCCGTAACCACGTCGGGGTCGAAGTTGGTATTCATGTCCCGCTGATTGTAGGCCAGTGTCGGGTTCGCTTTCGCCCAGCCCCAGGCCCGCACAGCCGCCGACAGGCAGGAATCCGCCAGGCCGGGCAACTCCCGATTGTAGGGTTTGATCACACGGGCGGCCTGCGCCATCACGGCGGCAAAATCGAGCGTGGCGGTAATGCCTTTCGCCACCACGTACCGGTCTTTGACGGCTTTGTCGGGCATTATCATGCCGTCGAAGCTGGGATTGGTCAGTTTGTGGTAAACGCCCCCGTCGCCGGGGTCCTGCATGGTCAGCATCCAGCGGAGGTTCCACAGTGCTTCGTCGAGAACGTCGGGAACGGTATTGCCACTCTCGGGGATGTTGGTGTTCAGCGTTTTGACATAGTCCGGGAAATCTTCGCAGAGTGACAGCAGTGTCCCCATCGTGATGCCGGAGTTGACGATGTACTTGTTGTAATCGCCCGCATCATACCAGCCGAGGGGCGACGAAATGACCGTTCCCGCCGGTCGTCCCGCCGAAGCCGCCGACGGATGAATGAGCACCCGCGTGTCGGGGTGACCCGCCGGACGCGCCCACTGCCCGGCGTATTTCGCGGGCAACTCAATGGCCGTTCGCTGATAATAAAATCCTTTGATAGCCCCAACGGCTACCGCCCGATGCACGTCAGACTGAATGGTAAACGGGTAGGAGTGGCCCAGACCCGGCACGACAACGACGTACTCACCCGGTTTGGTGAAGGCCGAAAAGTCGGCCGTGCGGGTGATTTTTCCCGAAATGGGATTCTGGCGCGAGCTGCTCATTGGCCCCACGAAAACCACCGTTCTGAGGTCGGGCGTCATCACCTGAAATTTGCCCGGCGTATCGCCCACAACCACCGCAACTTTAGCCGCGTTGGGGTAAAACCCCACCTGATTCAGCCGGATACTTTCGGCCAGGGGTTGATTCTGCGCCAGGAGGCTGCCATTCGCCAGAATCAGCCAAGTTAAAAGGGCAGTTAACCGACCAAACGATGTTTTCATTAATTAATCAGGTTTGCTGCTTATTTCACAACGTTCATACGACCCCGCATTACGTAAAAATGGCCCGGCACCGAGCATTCGTACTCGTAACTGCCCGGTTTGTCGGGCGCTATGAAATAGATGGTTTCGTTGGTATTGGGTTGTAACAGGTTCGTGTGGTGCAGCACCTTCTCAGTTTGGGGAATGTACTGTTTCTCCTGCCCTTCCAGCCCCAATTTCATCGCCAGTTCGCCCACCTGCGTCGCGGAGCCGGGCATGACCACCACGAAATTGTGCAGCATGTCGTCTTCGTTGTTGAACACTACCCGCACCTTGCTGCCCGCTTTTACCTGAAACTGCTCCGGCGCGAACTTCAGCCCCGGCTTTGTGCCCATGTTGATGGTGTAATCCGGCTCACCCCACGATTCGGGCATCTCGGTCACCCGTTTTGCCAGTGCCCGGCCGGTTGGTTTCGCGGCCGCAACCGGTTTGGTTGGCGACGCTTTCTTGGTAGTCGTTTTTGCGTTAACCGGCGGTGTGCCCGACGTGGAGGTCGTCATCATGGCCGCGTGGTCATGCTTCGGCGCGATGCTGGCCACGGTCAACCGGTCGCCGTCGGGAAGGTTATTGAGCGTGTAGTAGCCCACCGTATGCAGCAGTGCTTTGCCAGTGGCCGACCGAACGCCCGGTGTCGTAATCTCGTGGATATACCCCAGTCGCAGGCTGTCGACCACGAGCCTTGCTTTCAACCCGTCTTTCGATACGACGATGCCGCGAACCGGGCAGCCCCCGCGATTGATAACCGGGCTGCCGTAGGTGGCGTGGTACTTGTAGTTGAAGCCCGTCACCTTATACGAAGCCGGGTCTGCCGCCAGATTTCGGTCGACGGGTTGGGTAAATTCAATTTCAAATCCATCGGGCATAGCGTGGATGGTCTTCATCTCGAACGGCGTTTTACCCGTCCAGACCACGCGTTGCAGGCTGAATAGTTCTTTGCCGGTTGAGGACCAGCCCCGGCTCGTCATTCCCACGAACAGCGACGCATCGTGGCCCCAAACCATCCGCAGTACACCCGACGAAAAGCCTTCGCGAAACGGAAACACCACGCCCTGATACTCGCCCTTCACCCGCTCGAAATCAACGCGCGACAGAATGCTTTGGCCCTGATCACCCACAAATAACTGTCCGGCAAACGGTCCAAACTTCCCTTTTGTGTTGTCGGTCAGCAGGCCCGACGTCGAGATGCCGAGGATGCCGTGCGGAAGCCAGACGGCGGGGGCTTTCAGGTCCGTAAACCGCTTCGACACGTCGTAGAGTGGTTCGCCGGTATTGGGCACGTCCTGCGGTTTAATTTTCAGGGGTGAACCGGGCAAATCCGTCCAGCGGAGACTTTCGGCGTTGCCCAGGAAATCGCCCTTCTCGACCTGCGAAATGCGGCCCGACCCGACCCAGTCGCCCTGATTCTCGGTGTAGAAGAAATCGCCGGATTCGTTCATGCCGTAGCCAGCGGGCGAGCGCATCCCGGCCGCGAAGGGCGTCATTTTGCCGTCGGGGGTGATTTCGAGCGTCCAGCCGCGCCAGGGCACTAAGCTCACGCCATGCCCTAAGCTGTTGCTCCAGCCTACGTTGAGCGTCACGAGCATGTTGCCATTGGGCAGGAACGTCGGCCCGTATGAATACTCGTGGTAATTGCCCGACAGTGGCCACGAATACACTTTATCGTAGGAGTCGGCGCGGCCGTCGCCATCGTTGTCGTGCAGGCGGGTCACCTCGCTGCGCTGCGTCACGTAAATGTCGCCGTCTTTGTAGGCCAGCCCCAGCGGTTCGTGCAGACCATAGGCAAAGCGTTTGTAGGTGGGCCGCTCGGTACCGCTGATGTACGGATTTGAGACGATCCAGACTTCGCCCCGGCGCGTACAAACGGCCAGATTGCCATCGGGCAGGGTGGCCATGCCGCCAACTTCCAGAATGATGTCTTCCGGTACGGGCAGCGAAATGAGTTTATAAAAATCGTCTTCCTTTTCAGGGTCGGCGTCCACTTTAGCCAGTCCCTTCGGAGCCGGAGCGGGTTGCTTACTGCTCGAACTGACCGGCAAACCCGTTTTGGACTGAATCTGCGCGTCGGCCGACAAAAAGCCGAACAAGGCCAGCCCCGCCGACAGCAGCGCGGTTCTGGCAAAATGAGGTATATAAAGATGTGTGAGGTTCATAGGTTGTTTACCAAACGATTGAATAAGTTAGCGTACCCGCGTTATTGGTGGCTTTTAGGGGTAGCAGCATCTCTTTTGTGTTCCGCGCCGTGCTGCGGATGATCGGCTTCTGGTTACCCGGCAACTCAATCAGGTACTGTTTGTCGTTCACGGCGTATAGACCATTGGGCAGGGCTGTAATATCACTTCCTTCGGCCACGCGGCACCAGAGGTTGCCGGATGACTGGCTGGACTCACTTGTTGCGGGCGTTACGGCAAACGAGTGCATTAATTTCCGACCGCCATCTTCCGCCGTAAACGATTCCCGAACGGCTGTTGCACCCAGCGTGTACTTGAAAACGGGCCGACCCGTCGGGTCAATATCGTAGCCTAAGTTGGTGTACGTCGCGTTGGAATCGGGCCAGGCCGCGTTCTGATCGGCGAGGTAGGTTAGCGACGGTTTCCCCGACAACTCGATCACGCTGCCGAGCGGCACCGATAGCTGCGTTTCGCCCCGTCCGTACCACATGGGCGTCGTTTCCAGAAAATCGCCCCGCCAGATTTGCAGGAATTCGCCTTTGCTCAGGTCAACGGTGTAATTGGCCTGACCGGGCTCACCCACCGAAATTGTGTGCGTGTGTTTGAGACCGCGATGGTTGACAAAACCGCGCTGCATAACGGGTTCACGGTTGGCCAGCAGCGAAATCTCGCCCACCGGGTCTTCGGCCCGAATCACCTGATTGAGCGTCGTTTGCTGAACGCCGGGGCCTTCGATGGAAAGCAGTATGTCGTTGGAGCGGGCATACCAGAGTCCGTTGTTTTTGTAATAAGCCAGCACCACCGGCAGATCGCCCGCGTCTAAGCTGACCATTGCCGACGCCGTGCCGCCCTGCTTACCACTAATGCTCAGCACGGGTTTGCCCGCGATGGTCAGTTCCCCGGCTCCGTTGGGGCGGTTGGGGTCGGTTTCGGCGGGAATCCAGCGGAGGTTCAGGTTGAGCAGGTACTGCCCGGCGCGGGGAATGCGCAGCGTGCCGGTGATTTTTCCGCCAAACCGGTCGCGGTTGCCGGGGGCGAGGTGGGCCAGCACGTCGAGGTCCATCTGCCGCGTTGGTTTAAGCGCGTCGAAATCAGCTACCGATTTAAAACGGCCTTCGTAGGCGCTCAGTTGCATGTTCGTCAGCGTCACCGGTTCCGGGCTGTAGGCTTTGTAGCGGATGTTGCGAATGGCAACGGCGCCGTCGTCGCCGGGCACCATCAGCGGGCCAGTGGGTTTCTCA
Source organism: Spirosoma arcticum (assembly GCF_054779955.1). Classification (NCBI taxonomy): domain Bacteria; kingdom Pseudomonadati; phylum Bacteroidota; class Cytophagia; order Cytophagales; family Cytophagaceae; genus Spirosoma; species Spirosoma arcticum. The sequence continues at coordinate 486,907 of NZ_BAAGXG010000003.1, read as the reverse complement.
TCGGCGAAGGCAGCCGCCCGCGTGGGGCCGGTTACTTCCACATTTTCCTGCACCACAACGCTGTTCAGCATCACCTTCAGAAAGCGGGCGTTGGCCGTTTTTTCACCCGTTGCGTTAAAGCGCGGGGCGCGGAACACGACGGTCAGGTGCTGCCACAGGCCCGGTGCTTTGCTCACGTTCTGCATGGGCGGGTGGCCCTCGTAACCCCTTCGTCCGTCGGGTCGGCTTTCGTCCCAGCGTTCGCCAATGGCCCCGCAGTCGCTCGATTTTGGTATGCTGACGCCCCAGCTATCAACCAACTGCACTTCGTAGCGGCTCTGTAGATAAATGCCGGAGTTAGCCCCTTTTTCCAGCATGAAGTCAAGCTCCAGTTGCAGGTCGCCGTGTTCGAGGGTGGTGAACAGCGGCTCTTTGCTCTTGTTGGACGGCGTGTTCACCAGCACACCCGTACCCGGTTTGGTGGCTCCTGCCCCGGCTTTGTTCAGGTCGTAAAACACGTCGCTGACGACTTTCCAGTTGCCGCCTGTCGGCTTGAAATCGGCCAGATTTTGGAGAGCAATCGTGTTAGCGGGTAGTTCAATGGGTTGCGCCCCCGCGCTGACCGCCAGCAGCAGGCCCAGCAGCGAACCACAAAACGTGTGTTGCATAGAGTAAACGAGTACGATAGGATGGTATAAGTCAAACGTAACGTGAAGATACCATCCCGCGCAAATAGGCTGATATAAAACCTATTTTTTGTCGTACCAAAATTACGGCTCCCCACGCGCATGGCATAGGGTTGTTTGATGCCAAATAGGGGTGGGAATGTTAAGCAGCCCGGCGGGAGAAACTAAATCACCTTTTGTTTACAAACGATACCATGAGCAACCAAATAATAAATATCACATGACCCAACTGTTAAAAACCGAAAGCCGATTCCTTCGCTACCTATATTGCTCCTGCCTGTTTTACGGTAGGCGCTGCCCATACTCAATCCACGTTGATCCTCAAACCTTCCTCATTATGACGTATCTGATCTCATGACTGCTACCAACCAAACAATCGTTCGGGCCGCCATCTACCCGGCTATTGGCGTTGCCAGAGTAGGCAACAGCCCGGCCGACTATTTCATCGGCCCCGAAACAACGACGGCGGCCAAACAACCCGCTGGTTTCTACAAAGATGCCACCGGGGCGCTGAAGCGGCAGGCCGCCCGGTTTCGCGTGTATGGCCTCAACGCGAAAGGCGACATTGTCGCTGAATTAACGGCCGATAACGCGGACATTACCTGGACAGTCCACGTAGCGAATAAAAAAGCCGCCTGGTATGAGTTCGACGTAGCCATGGACATTCCCCAGGCCAAGCCCGTGCCCCTGCGCAACGCCAACTTCGTGGGGGACGACCGGCAGCAACTCGTCATTGATCCCGGTCCAGTAACGATTTCGGGCGCTAATCAGGCGGGTTCGGACTATTGCTTCGACGGGGGGCACTTCCTAAGTGAGCCGGTTTATCTGGGCGAACTCCGTACCGACGAGCAGGGTCGATTGTTGTTTCTGGGCGGGCGGGGCGTTTCCCGAACGCCTTATCCGGCCAACCCACCCACCACGTTTGCCAACAACAACGGCTGGCACGACGACGTATCCGACGGGCCGGTAGACGCGCAGGTGACCGTTGATGGGAAAAGCCTGCCCGTGGAGGGGGCCTGGGTTATATGCGCTCCGCCCAATTACGCCCCCGACGTCATTTCGATTCAAACGATGTACGACGTGACGGTCGACGCTGTGCAGGGCTATTACGGCGTTCCTAAAAAGCAGCCTTCGTTTCAGGACGACATTTTGCCGCTTCTTCAGCAGTTCAGTCAGTGCCAGTGGGTCAATCAGGGATTCTACGTTGCCTTTGGCCATAAGCAAGCCTATGATTTTACCGATCCTGCTCTGCTCCGGCGGCTGGCAACAATCACGAAAGACAAGGACGGGACCATAACGGATGATTACCGCGAATACCGGCGTCAGATTTTTAACTACTTCCGGTCGCCCAACTCCCTTCAGATTGAGCCGCAGCGCTGGCCTTGGATGTATGGCGACAACATGAACGTACCGGCCACGACCCCCAATGGCTACTTCACCCTGACCAAAACGCTCTACGGGAACCTGACCCAGTGGCTCAACGGTGACTTTGCCGCCGACTGGAATCCTGATGCGCCCGCCCCGCAGTCCATCGACGAGATTACCAACCTGAGTGAGCAGGCGGCTATGCTTACCAAAGCAGCTTTGTGGTATTGCCTCGGCGGGCCGTTCCATCCGGGTTGCGAATTGACCTGGCCCATGCGGCTGACGGGCATGTACACCAGTCCGTTCCGCATTCGGCGACGTCCTGCTACGTACCCAGAACCGGACTACGGCCCCCTGCTGTCGCCCGCCCTGCTCAGCGATGTGTTCACAACCCCGCCGGGTATTTTCTGGAATGGGCCGGGTGATCTTACGCGCTGGATGGCCTGTCCCTGGCAAAGCGACACCGCCAGTTGCCGGGCGGGTTACGAAGCCAAGTACGACCCGCTGGTGCCCACTTTCTGGCCCGCCCGGGTTCCCAACACCGTGTTGAAAGAAATGGACTATGAGGTGGTGATGGACACAAGCCGCCCGCGCTCTGAACGCTTAGACGCGTTTAACCGCCGGGCGAGTTGGTACCGCCTGCTGGGGCCTGGGTACTTGGATGCGCTGGTGGCGATGATTGATAAATTTGGCGATTTAGGCGTCGTTGAATATCGGCCGGGCGTGGCCGACGATCCCGATTTTCCGGTGGAGATGTACGTGGAGTCAAAGCCGGGTTCGGCGGGTTCGTCACCAACGCGTTTGTTGCGAAGCGCGGGGCCGGAGGCCGTGCAGGAGGACTCAGACGCTATTCCCAACGACACGGGGCTGTACGTGGGACCTGTTGGCCGGGGTGCCCGTAACCGTTGAGGTCCATGCGCTACGACGTGGTGGTGGTTGGCGGTGGACCAGCCGGATCGGTGGCGGCCCAAGTGCTGGCCGAACGCGGGTGCCGGGTGTTGCAGTGGCACTATCCCCCGGCTGGTGCTTTTCGGGTGGGGGAGAGCTTAGTGCCGTCGGCCCAGCTACTTCTCACCGAATTGGGCGCGTGGACGAGCTTCCTGACGGATGGGCATTTGCCTTGCTACGGCAACCGCTCGGCCTGGGGCAACTCTACGCTAATTGACACCGATTTCATTCGTTCGCCCTACGGTCATGGCTGGCACCTCGACCGCGTTCGGTTCGACAACCGGCTTCGGCAATGCGCCGAGAAGGCGGGAGTCAGCAGCCGGTTGGGGAAGGTTACGCGGTTAGAGAGCATCCGGTCCGGCGGCTGGCAGCTTACGGTTCAAACGCCGGAAGGAACCCAATCCGTGAGCGCCACCCACCTGATTGATGCCAGTGGACGGTCTGGTGTGGTGGCCCGGCATGTTGGTGTCAAACGCCGGTATGACGACCGTCAGGTGGCGTTTTTTGTTCGTTATCGAGCCGACACGACCGCCGGGTCAGATCAGGATTCAACGACCCTAATTGAAGCGGGCCCCACGGGTTGGTTTCATTCGGCGCGTCTGCCGCACGATGAGCGGATTGTTACTTTCTTTACCGATGCCGGGTCGGCCGCGTGTAAAGAAGCGACTACTCCGACGGGCTTCCACCGTCAGGTAGCCGCAACCGTGCATGTGTCGGCTACACTCAGATGTCATGGTTACGTGCCAATTCACACGCCCCAGTCCGCCGACGCCCGCAGCAGCGTCCTGACTCAAGTGGGTGGCGAACACTGGCTTGCCACCGGAGATGCAGCTTTGCGTTTCGATCCGCTTTCGTCGCAGGGCATTTTAGCGGCCATGTACACGGGTCTGATGGCAGGCAAAGCCGTGGCGGGCCGTTTGGAGAGCAGTTCAACCGCGCTGACGGAGTATGACCAGGCGCTCTCGACATTGTACGGGTCGTATCTGGTTAACCGGCAATCTTACTTCGAGAGCGAACACCGCTGGAGAGACCACCCCTTTTGGCAGCGGAGGCAAACGCTTCGCGCACCCCGGTAGGTATCTATGAACCGGTCACGGTTTCCAGCTCCCAATACATCAAGTCGTGCCGGAATCACTAATAAAAGTTTTACTATATCTACAGAGTACTTTTATAATAGTAAGAATATGCTTTTTGAGCGTTCAATATATAGTAAACTGAAAGAACACCTGAACCGACCTCAGATTACCGTACTGACGGGTATGCGCCGAACGGGTAAGACCACTCTGGTTAAGCAGCTTATGGCTGAATCGGCCATCCGTCAAACGCTGTACATCGACTTAGAGCGCATTGACAACCGCCTGCTGTGGACCGAAACAAACTACGAAGTCATTATACAGGCGCTCACCCAGCGGGGGCTGCGCTTCGATGAGCCGGTGTTGCTGGCCCTCGATGAAATTCAGTTAGTGCCGAATTTGCCCAGCGTTCTCAAATACCTGTATGATACCTACACGATTAAGTTCATCGTCACCAGCTCCAGCGCTTATTACCTGAAAAACCAATTTACGGAGTCGTTGGCTGGTCGAAAAAAACTGTTTGACGTGTATCCGCTCAGTTTTGGCGAGTTGCTCACGTTCAGGGGTGTTCAGGCTGGCCCGCTCACGTATGAACAGGCGGCCTGCTTTGTCCGGGCCGAGTATGAACGGCTTAAACAGTACTACGAAGACTATATCCTGTTCGGTGGATTCCCGGAGGTTGTCTTAGCCGATACAGCCGCCGACAAGCAGGACCTGATCAGCGATATTTTGAGTTCATACGTCAACTTCGACATTCTGACCTTGTCCGACATTCGTGATCCGGCCAACCTATATAAACTGATCAAGTTGTTGGCCGTTCGCGTTGGTACCAAGATTGACATCGCCAAACTGACAAGTTTAGTCGGGCTGGCCCGGCAAACGGTTGAGAATTACCTGAACCTGCTTGAGCAAAGCTACCTCATCCGCACGGTTCCGGTACTGGCCAACAGCCCTGACCGGGAGATTGTGAAGGCGCGTAAGCTGTATTTTTTAGACAACGGCATCGCTTCGTTAGCGGGTGATTTAGGCAGCGGGGCGCGTTTCGAAAACGCCGTGTTCAACCAACTGCTTCACCGGGGCGACGTGGCTTACTACCAACTCAAAAGCGGCCGCGAGATTGACTTTGTCGTGGATAAAGCCGTTGGTATGGAAGTCAAAGAGACAGCCGCCGAGAGTGATCTAAAACAGGTGAAATCCTTGGGGCAGAACTTGGCGCTGAGTCAGCACTACGTTGTCGGGCGTCATCCGTTGCGCACGTTCGAGGGTTACATCTGGGGTGGATTTATCCGGTGATATCGCCTGACCCATCACCGGTTGCGGCCGAACGGCTCGTGGCTGCTGACCCACCCGCTGGCGACAATGGCCAACTCAGAATTTATACCCGTAGCCTAACCGAACCACCTGCGTTTCGTAGTAGTCGGTGCTGACATACCGGAAGCCCTCGCCCTGCACCGTCCGCCGGATGCGCAGGGTGTTGGCGATGTCCGTAGCGTTCAGGAACAGTTCGCCTTTGCCCTTCTGAATGCTCTTTTTCAGGCCCAGATCAATGGAAAAACGCGAGTCGATCCGGCCCTGGGGCACCAGGTCGGGTGCTAAGTAAATAGCCGTAAGCTGCGCATCAAGCTGGCGGGGGAGGTGAAACAGAGCGTTAACTTTGACGTTGCCCGAAACCAACTGCTGCCGGTCGGCGGAAAACGTGTTCCTGACCGGATACTGGTTGACGACCGTAAACGCATCAATGGTGTTCCGGTACCCATTCAGGTTCAGATTAACGGTGGCCCACTTGTCGAAGCTCTGCGACAGCACGACCTCGACGCCCGTCATACGGCTCCGACCGGCATTCTGGAAAATGTTGTAGATCAGCGTACTACCGGGAACAATGCTGCCGATGCGCGTGATGGTCGACTGCATGGCCTTGTGATACGCAGCCGAATAAAGGTAGCCGCCCTCCCAGCCCGCTTTGTAGCCCAGCTCGTACGAGGTAGTGAACTGCGGCCGCAGGCCGGGATTACCCACTTTAATGATTTCGGCATCGTCGTACTTGGGGAAGATGCGAATATCGACTTCGTTGGGCCGGTCTACCCGGCGCGTGTAGAACAGCGAAAGCCGGTTATTGTCGTTCAGCTTGTAGGTCAGGCGCAGGTTCGGAAACGGCTGACCGTACTGATAACCGTCGCTTCGGTACGTGTTGTGATTGGGGTCCACCTCATACCGTAAGTCCACGTACTCGACCCGTACCCCAGCTTCTATCTCCACTTTCTTCGTTTCGATAATGTAGTTGCCGTACAGGGCCGGAATCCATTCGCTGTACGTCGCCCGGCCCCCGGCGTTGGTGTCGAGCGGGGAGTTCAGGCCCGGAAAAAACTGCATGTTCGTCGGGATGTTCCGCCGACGGAGCTTGGCCCCGGCTTCCACCCGGCCGTAGCGCAGGGGCTGCACGTAGTCGAGCGTCAAATCGCCGACGTGCTCATCCGACAGCAGCTTGAAGGAGTCGAACCCAGTGAACGTCGGCAGGCTATTGGTGAAAAAATACTTCTCGTCTTCCCGGTGGAAGGTGTAATTGAACCCGGCGTTGAGCAACCGGCCCGGCTGCCTGAATTTATGCTGCCAGTTGGCCGAAGCCGTCACGGTAGTTTTCAACTCATCCTCCAGAAACTGCCAGAGCCGCAGCCGCTCCGAGAGACTGCCGTTGAAAAATGGTTCGTCGCCCCGGTCGATGATTTTCTCGCTGCTGAACAGCCCCGATACGGTGACCGTGTTGTTGGTATTGGCGTACCAGTCGATGCCCGCTTTGCCGGTGACGATGTTGGTGTTCCGGTTGCGCTTGAGTTGCTGGCGAATTACGGTGCCGTCGTCGTAAAACCGGTCGGCAAATTCGTTTTTGTTCAGGGTTTGGGTGTACAGGTTATCGCCCTGGAAAAACAGGTTGACCTTATTTCTGCGGTAATTCAGCGAGAGTGACGGGTTGATTTTGGGCGTGTTGCGGTACTGGGGCCGGATGGTGGGGTAGTTTTCGCGTTTTTCCCACAGGGCACCCACGGCCGTTGCCAGACCCACTTTGCCGTTGAAGCCCTCTTTCTTTTCTTTTTTGTAGATGATGTTGATTATCCCGGCATTGCCGTTGGCATCGAATTTGGCCGATGGATTGTTAATGATTTCGATCCGGTCGATGGCCGAGGCCGGGATATTATCTAAGCCCGACTGACCACCGAAACCCGTCAGGGCCGTTTGCTTGCCATCAATCAGAACCATCACCTGCGTACTGCCCCGGAGTTGCACCTGGCCATCGTCGCCCACGGTAATGCCCGGCAAGTTTTTCATAGCTTCCAGAGCCGAACCCCCGGATTGGCTGATGTTGTCGGCCAACGTAAAGGTTTTTTTGTCCATTGTGGGGGCAATGGCTTCGGGCTGGGCCGTCACGACTACTTCACTGAGTTGAGCCGCTTCTTCGGTCAGTTCAAGGGTGCCTACATTCAGAAATTCACTCAACTGCCCCACCAGCACCGGCTGAACGGTGTTCCGGTAGCCGACGTAGGTAACTTTCAGGAGATAGTTGCCAGGCTTGACGCCGGGTATCGAAAACAATCCTTCTTCGTTGGTAATAGCGCCCGTCACGAACGCGCTGTCGGCTGGGGTGAGCAGCGTGACGTTCACAAACGGCAGTATGGCTTTGTTCCGGGTCTCCCGGATGGTTCCCGACAGCGTTACAGTAGCCGTTTGAGCTAAGGCGGCAACGGCCGATGTGGTAACGACTGAAAAAGTAAGCAGCAGTAAAAAGAGGAACGGCTTCATTCGGGTACAGTAAGCTGAGTTTATGCTCAAAGCTAACGAGTAATTTGGGAGCAATTCTGAAGTAAACGACTTCGTCGCATGAGCAAAAGCTGTCGCTTGACAAACTTCAGGAATGCTTCAGATTCTACCGCTTGTTTTACCAAATCAAAACGACGTTATGGAACTATACTCATTTAGTATCCTGCTACTAAACACGGCCTGGTTGGAATGGGGCGGCACCACCCTGATTGCGGCCCTGGTGTTTATCGAAACGGGTTTTCTGCTCGGCCTGATTGTACCCGGCGGGGAAACGCTGCTCTTCACGGCGGGCCTGCTGACGGGCGTTCGTACCCTGAGCCTGCCCGTGTTCGCGCTCATTGGGGTGTTGATCGTTGCCGCCGTAGCGGGCGATCTGACGGGCTACTGGATTGGCCGCCAACTCGGCGACCGGCTCCGACACCAGCCGGATACCTTTCTATTCAAACGGCGTTACCTCGATCAGTCCGATGCGTTTTACCAGAAACATCCCCGCTGGGCCTTGCTGATTGGCCGCTTTCTACCCATCATTCGCACCTTTAATCCGCTGCTGGCGGCCAGCAGCGGGATGCCGTGGCCGCGTTTTTTAGTGCTGACCGCCACGGGTTGTGTCGCGTACATTTCCGTTCTGGTGCTGGCCGGGTATTGGCTGGGCCAGCGGTTTCCCCAGGTCGGGCAGTACGTGGAGTACATCTTTCTGGGCGTCGTGCTGCTGGTGATTGGTACGCTCGTGGTACAGCGGTTACGTAAAACGGATAACGTGCCCCAGCAGTAATGATTCAGGTGGTAGAAAAGTGTTATATGGTCTGACTTTCAGTGTTTTAATGGCAATTAACTTACTCAATGAAACGAACATTTTGCTTACTTGTGCTGATCGGTAGTTTATCCCTGCCAGTAGCGGCCCAGAATACCGACAGTCTTTACACGGACAGTCTTTCGTTTATTCGCTCCAAGCGCATGTCGGAGGCTGACCTGGCCAAAAAACGGGAAGGTCGGTTCACGACGGGCCTTCCCGACCTGTCATCAGACCCGGTCACGGGTTTTGGGGTAGGGATCCGAACCAATACCTACTGGAATGGCACCCGCGCCAACCCGCTCTTCGCCTACACGCCCTACTTAGTCAGGCTACGCGCCAACGTCGCTTACTACACCACCAACGCCCGCGAATTGACTTTTTCGGCGGATGTGCCCTACTACAAAGGTTCCCGCTGGCGTTTCAGAGCCGATTTTCGGGCGCAGCAAAACCCGTCGAACCTCTATTTCGGATCGAGTCAAAGCACCCTGGGTCCGTTGCGCTTACCCTCCGACCCAACTGTAACGTTCGCGACCTACGCCGACTATAACCGGGCTCGCAGTACCTTGCGGTCCGGTCAGGAAGGCGAAGCCGCTTTGGTAAGCGATGCCTTGTCGAACCGGTTTCGGGAAACGGAGTTTATGCTCAACCTCAAAGCCGATTATGCCTTAGGCAGGGGCAAATGGCGGGTAATGGGTGGCTACGAGATTCAATCATTAGCGTACAAGACCTTTCAGGGCACCGAAACGGATGCGATAGACCCGGTCACGGGGGCGGAGACCAAAGCCCCGAACGGTACGTCGCTGCTGGCCAGGGATGCGCAGCAGGGACTGATTTTTGGTCTCGATGGTGGCCGAATTTCCATCGTGCAGGGTGCCCTGATTTACGACACCCGTGACTTTGAACCCGACCCGACGCGGGGCGTGTACGTTGAGGTTGCCAACGAGTTTTCTAACCGGGCTATCGGTTCCCAGTTTAATTTTAATAAGCTCTTCCTCCAAGGGCGCATCTACCGGCAACTGCCTTTCGGTACGCGAACGGTGTTGGCCGGTCGGATTGGCGCGGGTACCATTTTTGGCAGCCAGGCCCCCTTCTTCGAGTATCAGGACCAGTGGAGTCCCGACGGCAGCATCAATGCGCTGGGTGGGCGGCAATCGCTGCGGGGTTACCGGGCTAACCGGTTCCTGGCCCGTTCGCTTGCGTTCACCAACGTGGAACTCCGGGTAAGGCTGGCCGATCTGAAAGTTGGCCGACAAAATTTTGGGCTTGGTGTTGCCCCCTTTTTCGACGCAGGCACGGTGCGTGACCGGTGGCAGGACCTGGATTTTAGCAACATCAAGACGTCCTACGGGGCCGGGGCCAGGGTGGCCTGGAATCTCTCGACCATTCTGTTTTTCGATTATGGATTGTCAAGGGAAGACCGGCTGTTCTACTTTGGTATTGGGCAGATTTTTTAAGGGGGATCTATTTCGGCCAAGCAAGCACCAGCAACCCTGCCAAAATCATCCCTCCGCCGATTAGTAGCTTGGGCGCAGCGGGTTCGCGAAGCAGCGTGATTGACAAAAGAACCGTAATGACGATGCTCACGCATCGGCGGTTCGACTTTGTCGATCAGGGCGACATCCGAAACGCGGCCAATCTGAATGGCTTTGTATCGGACCGCCGACGCGGGAAAACACCCACGACAGCGTTCGCCACCCGGTCAGAACCGCCCGGATTATCTGGCAATTGCCGGGTGGTATCTGCGCCGGGTCAGCGTTCGCTTAATCCACGGATAAACGTGATAAGCGGCCTCCGCCGACAGCAGACCAATCCCGGCTCCGACGAACACATCGGAGATCCAGTGCTTATCATTGACCATCCGCAGGTAACCCGTCGTGCCAGCCATTGCATAACCGGCAATTGGGATGAGTACGCTGGTCTGCCCAAACTCGCGGTCGAGTACCCCCGCCCCGGCGAAGGCAAACGAAGTATGGCCGGATGGGAACGATAGTCGGCTGGAACCATCGGGTCTGAGGTAGCTGGTCGTGTGCTTAAGGCCGGTGGTTACAATCCCCGCAACCGCATTGGCCGTCAGCCACAACCCGGTCCGGTCGAGAGGAGTTGAGCGGCCTTTCACGCCAACGGCCGTCAGTCCGGCCAACAGAACGGTCGGGCCGTACCGGAGGTAATCGTCGAGGTGAGTGCGGTAGCCACTGGTGTAGGCTAAAAGCGCATTCCGAGTCCGGAAACGGTTGAACGAATGGGTAGCCGACAGGGTGTACAGCCCCGTTCCGATAAAAGCGGACGGAATCGCCAGACGGGCAATCGACTGCCGGGGAGCCGGTTGTGTCGTATCCGACTGGGCGGCAACCTGAACGGCCCAGATTGTAAAAATGAAAAACCAGCCCAAACGCCGGGGCCAGTTTGAACGATTTGTCGTTAAATAAACTGAACTCATGTTATGCCACGCGTACGAGGAGGACAAGAATACAGGACAATTTTGTAGTAAATCAGTAGTTAAGTGCACCGTGAGATCAGTTAGCTATAGGATTGCTACAAATTCTGACCGCATATTTGAGTAATTGGTGCATGGTATATGAAGATTCTGTTAGTCGAAGATGAGCCGGACCTGCTGACGGCGATGCGGCATTTTCTGGAAGAGGAAGCGTACGTCGTCACCACGGCGGCTACCTACGCCAAAGCCAGCATAGCCATTCACGACTATGACTACGATTGCATTGTGGTCGACATTGGCCTGCCCGACGGCAATGGACTGAATCTGATCCGGCAGGTCAAAGCGGCTCAGCAACTGGCCGGATTGATCATTATTTCGGCCAAAGATTCGCTCGACGATAAGCTGACGGGGCTGGAACTGGGGTCGGACGATTACCTGACCAAGCCGTTTCACCTTTCCGAACTCAACGCCCGGATCAAGTCGGTGCTGCGCCGACGCTTTTTTGGTGGAAATACCCTGATTACGTTTGGAATTATCTCGGTTGATTCCTTAGCGCATCAGGTGAATGTTGATGGAAAACCGGTTGAACTGACCGAAAAGGAGTACCAACTGCTGCTATTTTTGATGGCTAACCCAAATCGGTTGTTGACCAAAGCGGCCATCGCCGAATACGTCTGGGGGGATTACATGGACGGGGCCGATTCGCACGATTTCCTGTACACGCACATCAAAAACCTGCGCCGGAAGCTGATCGACAAGGGTTGTCCGGATTACATCAAAACCCGCTACGGAGCCGGGTACTTATTTAGCCAAACGACATGAGTCTGCTCCGTAAAGCATTGCTGTACCTGCTGCTGGTTTCTGTGCCGGTGGTTATTGGGGGTGGCTGGCTGTTTCACACGCTCATCTACGGGGTAATTCAGTACGAAATTGACGAGCAGTTGAGCAGCGATCTGGCCTTTATTCGTCAGCAATTAACCGAAGGCCATACGTTGATGGGACGGTATCCGCTGGACAATCCATCCGTCCGGGAAGTGCCGGTGCGTCGCCCCACAGCGCCGGTGTTCGCCGATACGCTCGAATATGACTGGCGCGAGAATCAGCCCGTACCGGTTCGTCGGCTGCTGGCGACCATAACCGTGCGGGACCGCAGCTATCGGATTGTGGTTAAGCAGGCGATGGGCGAACTGAACGAGATCGCTCAGTTGCTATCGTTGGTCGTGACGGTGGGCTTCGTGGTATTGCTGGGCCTGCTGGTGTTGCTCAACGGCTGGGTTTCCCGGCGGTTATGGAAACCCTTCTACCGCTTGACGGCTGGGCTGCGGCAGTACCGGTTAGACGAGAAAACGCCGATGACTTTCCCCCGCAGCGACATCGCAGAATTTAATGCTCTCAGCGCGGTCCTGAACGAGATGAGCCGCAACCTGCACCAGCAGTACCGGGTTCAGAAAGAGTTTACTGACCATGCGTCCCACGAAATGCAGACTCCGCTGGCCCTGGTAACGGCGCAATTGGACAGCTTGCTGGGCACCGAACCGCTGACGACGGTACAGGTCAAATTGATGGAATCAGCGCAAGAGTCCATTCGGCGGTTAGCCAACCTCAACAGAGGACTGCTATTGTTGACCAAGATCGACAACCAGCAGTTTTCGGAGCTACAGCGGGTCAACCTGAGTGAACTGGTCCAGAAACTGCACGACCAGTTTGCCCCCTATGCCGACTACCGGGGACTGAACTGGCGGTGTCAAGTCGCCCCGGACATCTGCCGGACCCTGAATCCGTACTTAGCGGAAATACTGGTGACTAATTTGCTGAAAAATGCGGTGTTGCACGCTGAAACGGGCACTTGCTCCGAAGTGATCCTGACCCAAACCTACCTGAAGACGCGGAACATAGGGCCACCGCTCCCCTTTGCGCCCGATGTACTCTTCGACCGGTTCGTCAAAAACCCGGCCCGCCCCGATTCGACGGGCTTAGGTTTAGCCTTAGTCAGGCAGATTGCCCAGCGGTATAACATGACCGTCCCCTACGCCTACCAGGAAACGACCCGACTGCATGAGTTCACCTTGTTAATGCGCTGACTCCCTCCTCACCGGTTGCGGCCTAACTGCTCGTGACTGCTGACCCACTCGTTGGCGACAATGGCCGAGCCGAGCGATAATTCTCCGCAGAGTACGACGGCGGCCATGATTTCGGCTAATTTGTCCACGTGTCCTGCGCCGGAACAGCCCAGCAGTTCGAGACATTCGCGCTGCGTGGGTAAGCCCGTGCCTCCGCCGTAGGTCGCTACGATGAGTGAGGGAATCGTGACCGAGAAATAATAATCGCCGTTGTCTTTGAGTTCGGTGTAGGTGATGCCCGCTGAGGATTCGGCTACGTTGGCCACGTCCTGCCCGGTGGCAATGAACAGCGCCGTGAGGCCGTTGGCGAAATGCGCCCCATTATTGACCGCGTTCGATAGCATGGCCCCCGTGTTGGACAATTGTCGCTGGAAAAACATGGCCTTTGCCGATACGTGCAACCGGTTCTCCATCAGCGCGTTGGGGAGCGTAATTTCGGCAACGACGCGCTTTCCCCGGCTGTGCAGCGTGTTCAGGTGCGAGTGCTTTTTGTCGGTGTCGAGGTTGGCGGCCATCGTGAAGTGCTCCAGCCCGGCCGGTTCCTGCGCCAATATCCAGTGGCAAGCGTGGTGGGTAGCTTTGGTGACCATGTTCTGCCCGGCGGCATCGCCCGTGGTGAAGTTGAACCGGAGCCAGCGCAGCTTGCCCACGGTGTACTGCTCAATGTCGCGGAGTTTGCCCACGCTCGTGGTTTCCTCCGCTTTCGCTTTGATTTCGGCAAAATGGGCTGTTACCCACGCACCGAACTGCCGCGACCGGCGGGCATTGGTAAAGGTAAACAGCGGTGCGCGTTGCATGGCGTCGTCGAGAACGGTGGTGGTGATGCCGCCTGCTTCCCGGCAAATTTTCATACCCCGGTTATAACTCGCCACGAGCGTTCCTTCGGTGGTGGCCATCGGAACGTAAAAATCGCCCTGTGCGTGTTCGCCCAGCACCCGCAGCGGCCCGGCCAGTCCGATGGGCACCTGCGCCACGCCCGTGAAGTTCTCGATGTTGCCCGGCAGCACGGCCGGATCGACCGAGTAGTGGGGGAGGTGGTGCAGTGGTTTGCCAGTTAGTCCCGCCACAAACTGCTGACGCTGCGCAATGATGTCGGGGTTGTAATTATTAGCCTTATCAGTCGGGATCATGGCTTGGCGGTATAGCGGTTTAGGATTGGCTTTCGCCTGTGCTGCTCAAGATAAGGCGACGCCGTCGAAAAAAGCGCTGCTCGTGACAATTGCTCAGCGCAAAACGTTGTCGATGGGTCGTTGACACGATCAAAACACATAAAAACACCCGCTTCAACTGACCGAAGTGGGTGTGTTGCTTATTGAGGTGGAGTTACTGCTGACGTTACCGGTCCCGCGTTTCGGCTTAATACACCGACAGTTTCACCTGATCGTCCATACAGACCAAATTAACACCGCTGCCTGATTCGGCACGTTGGTAGACCGTAGCTGGATTGTCAAGCAGGAGCGTTATCGCGTCTACTTTTCGGTGCGTGCGTACCTCTACCGGCAGCAGAATAAGCAGCTTAGCCCACACAATCCAGTGTACGAAATAGTCATTGAGTGGTAGAATGATCGGCTCCTGATGCTGGTAAACCTGGTCCTGCTCATACGCATCGGCCAATTTGCCAACCACGTGCGTCTTACACTGAAACGCAAATGACTGACTTTGTTTATTGGTCAGCAACTGCTCTTTTACTAACCATTTAGTTACATCGTTTAATGAATAGTAAACATCATCCTTAATTAAATACCGAATCATAGTTTTGGTGTAGTTTAAAGACTGAGAAAGGTTATATGTTACTGATAATCAGTTAGTTGGGTGTTAGCAACATCCGTGCCTATTTCTCTGGTAAACGTACTTTTATTCA
This sequence comes from Spirosoma arcticum, assembly GCF_054779955.1. Classification (NCBI taxonomy): domain Bacteria; kingdom Pseudomonadati; phylum Bacteroidota; class Cytophagia; order Cytophagales; family Cytophagaceae; genus Spirosoma; species Spirosoma arcticum. The sequence continues at coordinate 471,838 of NZ_BAAGXG010000003.1, read as the reverse complement.
TATTAGCAGCAAACAATTGTGTTTCCGTTCTTTTCGATCCGTGTGGAGCTCTCCTTTCTCTCCGACTGAAACGGCCTCAGACGTTGCTGGACAAACGGCTTATGTAGACTTATTCATGTTGAAAATGCCGTGTCTGGAGGAGCCGTAATGCCGCTCCCCCCAAAAACTTAATCACCGCTAAAAAGTTGATGCATACACGCCAAAGCGGATAATACGTTAGTAGTGAAATGGAAAAACCACCCAGTCGTCTTTGGGATCAGTTGGGCAGTTTGCTCGTGCCCAAACGACGGCCACAAACGCCCGGAACGATTACCAACGAACGGATTCTGCACGAACTGATTCGTTGTTTTGAAACGTCACTGAACCGGGAGAGTATCGGCACAAGTCTGCTGTTCGATGCGCATTACGTTGTTATTCTGCACCCGGCGAGCTACACCGAACGACTGGCGGCTCTGCCGGTCATCGTCAACGAAGCGGTAAGTGCGTTCTACAAATCTATTAATCAGCGCAAAGGGCCACAGGACCGGATTGTGACGGTTGCCTCGCACTGGCACTTTAAGTTCGGTCCGGGCACGGAGTTCGACGGGCGACCGATCACTCCCGCTGATGTCGAAGTGATCGGGTCGCTCACTGGCGCGTCGCTCGAAAACGACAGCGTCTCCAGTTCCCCGGCGGGCGGCAACCTGAAGGCCACCCGCAAAGTGAAAAACACGAACGTGTACGAGAAATTAGATCTGAACCTGCCCGCCTTCAGCCAGATTGATTTTCGCGAATCGGGGGCGTTTGCCGTCCGAATCGACCCGGCCCTGCTGAAGAGTAACGACCAAAGCGCGGAGATACTACTACCGGCTGGACCGGTTGTATCGTCAGCGCCACCAGTCCGGCCGGTAACTCCGGCTGCTCCGCGTTCTGCTCAGCCCGATGCGCTGGCCCGGATTGATTGTTACATGGCCGATCAGAATACCGAAGCAACGTACTGGATGCACGACCGGGAGGTGGTCATTGCCCGTCAGGAACCCGACAATGAATCGTTTGCCAATTACATCCGGCTCGTTTCGCCCTACGTGTCGAATCCGCACGCCCGTATTCGCTACGACGCCACGGCGCGGCAGTTTCAGTTAGCGTCGTTCAGTCAGTACGAAACCCGTCTGAACGAACGCGTTGTCGCTCGCAGTGAACCGGGCAGCCCAGCGTGGGTTGAGTTGCCCAGCCCGTCCCAGATTCTGCTCAACGGCGTAGTGACGCTGTCGTTCCAACGTAACTCGTAACGTATGCTTGACGCACTAACGGCCCTTGTGTTACTGGCTTTTGTGGGGTTGCTGCTCGTGCGGCACTTCCGCAATTTGCCAAGGTGAGTGTAAGCTCTTGGTTTGTGGTTGGCTGCCGCAGAAGCCACTTGCGGTAGCCAACCACAAACTACAAACCGCAACGGCGGACCGTCAAAAACCCCTTCCACAAACTACAACCCTACCCATGACCCCATTGCACATTGCCGGGCAAACCGACGTTGGTCAGCACCGGCAGGACAATCAGGACACGTTCGTCAGCACGTCACTCTGGTCGGCGCACGATGCGCTGCTGGTGGTGATCGACGGGGTTGGGGGCTACGCGGGGGGGGCACAGGCGGCTGCGCTGGCCAAAGAAGCCATTGTGCAGTACATGGCCGTCCCCACCGGCGATACGCTGACGATGCTCCGCGAAGCCGTCGTGCACGCCAATAACCAGATCGTTCGTCATAAGCAGCAGGACCCCACGCTGGCCCGCATGTGCTGCGTGCTGACCGCTGCCGTTGCTGACGCTGACGCCCGCCGACTGCTCTACGTGCACGTGGGCGATACCCGTCTGTACCGGTTTCGAGAGCAGAGGCTGGAGAAACTGACCCACGATCATTCGCTGGTGGGCGTTCGGGAAGATGCCAACCAACTGACCGAGCGCGAAGCCATGCGCCACCCCCGCCGGAACGAAATTCTGCGCGACGTTGGCTCCGTGACGCACCGGGTCGACGACCCTGACTTTCTGGAATCGGGTGAGACGGACTTTTTACCCGGCGATGGGCTGCTGCTGTGCAGCGACGGGCTAAGCGATATGCTCACCCGTGCCCAGTTGACGGACGTATTGATGCAGGCCATGCCGGTGGCCGATCAGGTTGACGAACTAATCCGGCAGGCCAACGAACAGGGTGGCTACGATAATATTACGGTTGTGCTGACGCAGTATCCGGCCCTGTCTGATGTGACCGCGCTGGAACCGCCAGCGCCACCAATAAACACTGTGCCACTGTCGGTGCCCGTCCCAAGGCTCGTCGCCGATTCAGTGCCGGAGCCGGTTCAGGCACCAGCCCCGACGCGTAACTGGCTGCGTGGAGGGGCTTTGTTGGTACTACTTAGTTTACTGGCGGTCGTGTTCTGGTGGCAGTATGAGTCACCAGCCCCAACCCCAGTACCCCGGCGCATCATTCCAGCGGATTCATCCGTCAACAGCAGCCGGGTCAATCAACCTGATTCAGGCCGAACGCCATAACGATTATGTCAACCGTTAGTTTCAATACCCACTTTCCGGGTTACGACGTACTGGGCGAAATCGGCCGCAGCAACGCCCGCGTGCTAAAAGCCCGGCACATTGCAACCGGCGATTTAGTGGCCATCAAGCACTTTACGCTCAACACCGATCCCGACACGCTTCGGCGCTTCGAGCGCGAGTCGCAGATCATGACCCAGATTGATCACCCCAATATCGTCCGGGTGCGCGAAGTGCGGTTAGATGCCGAATTGCCGTACCTCGTGATGGATTACATTGAAGGCGGCACCGCACGGCAGCTCATTACCGAACAGGGCAGCCTGCCGGTCGAACTGACGATCCGGCTGGGGTTGCAGGTGCTCGATGCGTTCCGGCTGATCCACGCCCAGGGAATTGTCCACCGCGATGTGAAACCGGAGAACATTCTGTACCGGCGGCTGGCGAGTGGCGAACTGCATTTTCTGCTGACGGATTTTGGCGTCGCCCGCCTGCACGAGCAACCCGTGACTATGACCGGCCAGTCGCTGATGACCTACGAATACGCGGCTCCTGAGCAGTTCGACAACCCCCGTCAGGTCAATGAATCGGCTGATTATTACGCGCTTGGCGTGGTGCTCTACGAATGCCTGACGGGCCGGGTACCGTTTGCCATGGGGAGCGAGACCGGCATTGTCCAGTTCATGAACGCCGTGCTGACAACACCCCCACCCGCGCCGGTACTGCCGACCAATCAGCCATTGCCCGGCAGCCTGGAAACGCTGTTGCAGCAGTTGCTGGCCAAGAAACCCGGCGAACGTATTCACAGTGCCGACGCGGTGAAACTGACGCTTAAACAGGCGGAGGTAGAACAACTGCACCGCGAGCAGGCGCAACCAACAAGCTCCCCAACGGCCCAAACGGAGGTGTATCGACATCGACCCATGGCGACCAGCGCTGCTGCCCGCTCAAGCACGAGCCAATCGGACCGTCCGGCAGCGGGCAGCGGAATTCGTTCGCGTCGCCGGTTGATGCCCGTTGCGCTTATTGCCGGTTTTGTGTTGCTGGCCGGCTCCGGCGTTTACTGGTTTTATACCACAACTAACCGTCCGTCGGAGGCTGCTCAAGTCACTACGAAAACAACCAATGCAACTGAAACGGCGGCTGTTCAGGAAACTCCGCAGGAAGATTCCCGGCAACGGCTCGAACTGGCCCGGCAACGGTATCAGGCGCAGGTGATGGAAGGGTATGCAGCGCTTAATGCGCAGGCCTTTGGGGGAAAGACCGGCTTGTTTGGGGGCGTTAAAGAACTGTCTGTCCGACTGCGAAACCCGTCGCTGGTAACGTTCAAGTCGGTGGCGGTGAAGGTGCAGTATATCAAAGAGAACGGCGACCTGTTCAAGTCAACCGTTATGTATTTCAACAACATTGGACCCGATGCCACCGTTATTCGGCGGGCACCCGACAGCCAGCGCGGCACCCGGTTCAGCGCCCGTGTGCTCCGGGCCGATGCCGAACGCCCCGACAGTATTGCCGTTCCTACACCGCTGACCCCATAGTGCTATGTCAACCGTTAGTTTCAACACGCACGTACCGGGTTACGAGGTTATCGCCGAACTGGGCCGGGGAAATGCCCGCGTGCTAAAAGCCCGGCACCTGTCCTCCGGCGACGTGGTCGCCATTAAGCAGTACGCTTTCGCCACCGATGCCGACACGCTCCGGCGTTTTGAACGCGAGTCGCAGATCATGACCCAGATCGACCACCCCAACATTGTCCGGGTGCGCGAGGTGCACTTAGACGCAGCCCTGCCCTACGTGGTCATGGACTTTGTGGAAGGGGGCGATTTGCGGGGATTGCTCCGGCAGCAGGGGCATCTGGACGTACCAACCACCATCCGGCTGGGTTTGCAGTTGACGGGCGCCTTGCGGGCTATTCACCCCCGGCACGTTATCCACCGCGACATTAAGCCCGAAAACGTGCTATATCGCCGGTTGGCCAGTGGCGAACTGCACTTTCTGCTCACTGACTTCGGTATTGCCAAACTACGGGCCGACGAAAGCGCCCGCACCCGCACGGGCCAGTCGCTGATGACGTACGAATACGCGGCACCTGAGCAGTTCGACAACCCCCGCCAGGTTAATGAAGCGGCTGATTACTACGCGCTGGGTGTGGTGCTCTACGAATGCCTGACGGGCAAGGTGCCGTTTGTGTTGCAGGACGAAACGGGGCTGGCCCGATTCATGCAGCAGGTGCTGACCGCGCCAATGCCCACGCCCGTGCTCCTGTCCGGGCAGCCGCTGCCGTCCAGTTTAGCCACGCTGCTAACGAGTTTGCTGGTTCGCAACCCCGCCGACAGGCTCCAAAACACCAATCAGTTGGAACTGCTCCTCGAACAAAGCCGGGTTGAGCAATTAAAGGCAAACTGGTCCATACACACCCCGCCAACCATTGCCATAACCGTAGCTGGGCCGGTGGTGACGGCGACTTATGACACAGCGGTTGCCAATGAGCCGGAGGACGTGCCGACGTCGGAGACAGTCAGCAGTAGCGGCAACTGGTGGTGGGCCGCTGCTGGTGTTGCATTGGCCATTGGGTTAGCATTCGGGCTGTACAACTTTATGCACCGCCAACCAGCCAACGTCATCCGGGACACTGGCTCAACGGTTCAGCCAGGGCCGGACTCTCAGACGACGCCCGACAGCGCACTGTATGATACCGAATCAGCCGCTGTTGATTCCAATGCTACCGGGCTTAATGACGGGGAAGACCGAGAAATTCAGGTTACTGCTGATCCCACCTACCAAATTTCGGTTGACTCTTCCGCGAGTGGAGAAGCCGTACCCGACTCCGTTGCAACTATGCCACCCGATAGTGCTCAGTGAGTACTCCTCAACGTATTCGTTTACTATACCCAATGAAATTTAGTTTGCTCTCGTCCGAACGGACTTACCTGCTCGGCGCAACGGTTCTGCTGCTGTTGCTTTTTGCCCGTTTGTACGTCAATCGTCAGCCCGCGCTCAATCAGGCGGAGCGGGACTATGCCGCCGGTACTAAACTAAACCTGCAACCGGGTTTGCGGGGCGATGCCCTTCAGCGGATGCTCCGGCAGGGAAACTACCTCACCGACGCCCGCGATATCCGATTGATTGCCGATTCGCTGCCTGCCAAACTGCGCCGGGAGGGTACGCCCGATAATGTGGGTGCCATCAACAAACGGGCGTTTGCCCTCAGGACGCCGGTGGCCTGGCAGAGTCCAATCGGTGGCGTCGATTTCCAAAGCCGGTTGCGCGTATCGCGGCAGCAGATTGGTTTCGATTCGGTACTGTATCGGCGGGAGTTGAACCGACCCCGGCCGTACCCGTCAGTGGTCGGCACGGGTGGCCTGCAACTGACGGGCCGGGTGCTGGACAGTGCACCCGATGCCCGGCCAATGGCGGACGTGCTGGTTCAGCTGAAGCGCCACCACCTCGCCCAGCGCCTGTCTGACGAAACTCCCGACTCGCTCACCTACGCCCGCACCAACGCCGACGGGCGGTTTGCCTTTGCGGGATTACGAGATGATGGGTCATACAGTGTGCTGCCGCTCAAACCGGGTTTCGAGTTTGGCGGTCGGCGCGGTACCGCCCGGCTTACCGGCTCCACAGACTATGACTTCACGGCCCGCCCGCACACGCTCCGGCTCATCGGCCCGGTCGCCTACGGGCAGTTGAAAAGCGACCGTGCGCTCACCGTGCGGACACCGGGTCAGTTTCGCGGGGCTTTTTGGTTAAATGTGGCTCTGTTTCTGCTGGCGTTCTGGCTCGTTCACGGATTCTGGTCGCTCCGGCGGTTTCAGCCCGACCCATTGCTGTTGCCGATTCTAATGTTGCTCACCGGGTTGTCGGTGCTGACGCTGCTGGCCATTCAGGACCCGTTGCAGGACACGTTCTACGGCGGTCAGGCCGTTACGGGCGTTGGGCTGGGGCTGCTGGGGCTGACCGTTGTGTCGCAACTGCACATCGGGCGGTTCTATACCCGCTGGTGGTTCGATCCGCTGCTGAATGGGCGCCAACGGGCTACTTTCCGGCTCACGGGCTGGACGTGGTTGCTGCTGGCGTTTGGGCTGGCGGGTCTGACGCTGATTTTCGGAACAGGACCGGAGGGCAGTGGCGTCCGGGTAAATCTGCGCATTGGTGGACTGCTGTTTCAGCCGAGTGAACTGACTAAATACTTAGTGCTGCTGTTTCTGGCGGGCTTTTTTGCCGCCCACGAAGAACAACTCCGCACCCTGCCCGACCTGCGCTGGCGGTGGCGGGTGAGCATCGGCGTTTTTCTCGGAACGGGTATTTTGATGGGCCTGTATCTGTTGCTGGGCGACATGGGTCCGGCCTTAGTGATCGGGTTTACGTTTTTGCTTTTTTACACCATTGCCCGCCAAACGCTGGGAATAACGTTGCTGGCGGGATTAGCCTACGGGCTGGCCCTGTGGCAGTTACCCGGTCTGGTGGCTACGCTCGTGGGCATACTAATAGCGGTGGTTTTACTCGTTTGGAAGGGGCACGCCCGCACCACCACGGCCACCGGCTGGCTGGCGCTGCTGGCCGAAGGGCCGGTGCTGCTCGTGCTGGTAATAGCCGCGTTTGCCTTCGGTGATCAGATCCCTGTGGTAGGCGACCGCTTAGCCGACCGCAAAGCCATGTGGCTCAGTCCGTGGAACAACGACGTGTACGGGGGCGACCACTTAGCGCACAGTTTCTGGACGCTGGCTACGGGCGGCTGGACCGGGCAGGGGTTGGGCGAAGGGTTCGCCACGGCCATGCCTGCCGCCCACACCGACATGATCCTGCCGAGTTTGGCCGAAGAACTTGGCTGGGTGGGGCTGGTGGCGGTATTCGGGCTGCTGTTCATGCTGCTCCACCGAACGCTGCTCCACGCCCGCCGGTCGGGGCAGCCGTTCAGCTTTTACCTCTGTGCGGGCATTGCGCTGGCTACCGGGGTGCAGTTTCTGCTCATCGCGGGCGGGTCGCTGGGGTTGGTGCCGCTGACGGGTATATCGGTGCCGTTTCTGAGTTACGGCAAGGTGTCGCTCATCATCAACCTGACGGCCATGGGCGTGGTGTTTGCGGTGGCGAACCGTCCGGGCGAAGCCATACAGCACGACTACCTCGAAAAACACTACGATCCGGTATTGGCCACGGGTATTGTCGGCTTTCTGGTTGGGGCGCTGGTGTTGGCCGGGCGGGCGGGTGACGTGGCGCTTGTGCGCTGGCCCGACTACATTGTGCGGCCCAGCCGGGTGCTCAGCCGCGACGGCCTGCCCGTGTACAGCTACAACCCGCGCATCAACCGCCTGACCGATGCCTTAGCCGCCGGAACGCTTTATGATCGGGCCGGTCGGGTGCTGGCGACCAGTTCGCCCGACACGGTGCGCCGGAACTTGTCCCAGTTCCGGCAAGCGGGTCTCGATGCCAACCGGGTAACGGACCTGAGCCGTCGGCGGCTCAAGCGGTTTTATCCGTTTGGTGAACAACTCTTTTTCTGGACGGGCGATGCCAACACGCGGTTGTTCTGGGGACAGCAGAACGGTTATTTCGCCGAAGCGTCGCACCTGAGTGATCTACGCGGCTTTGATAATCGTCCCCGCCAGAACACGCTGCTCACCAGCCGCTACCGGGCTGACCGTTTCACGCCCGCCGTGTCCCGAACGCTCACCCTACCACTGTATGATTACCGCGAACTGGCCCCGGCCGTGCGCAGTGGCATCAACGGGCGTGTGGTAGACGAGTACCGGTCCCGTAATCGCAACTTGCACCTGAGCGTGGACGCGGGTTTACAGGTGGCCCTGCAAAAAGCACTGGCCGGGTCGGACTACAGCGACAAACGGCTGTCGGTGGCCGTGCTCGACGCGGCCACGGGGGAGGTGCTGGCGTCGGCGCTGCACCCGCTGCCCAACCTTCAGCGGCCCGACGAACTGGCCCTGCCCGACGCCGAACGCATGAAGTTACCCTACCTGACCACCGAGCGGGATCTGGCCCTGACGTATCCCACGGCCCCCGGTTCAACGGCAAAGATCATGACGGCGACGGCGGCTCTGAACAAATTAGGTGAAGACGCTGCCGATGTTAGCTTTTCCGTTGGTTGCGGAGAAATTATTCGTCGGGGTCGGGTGGAAAGCGAACCCTGTGGCGGGCGGGTCGACATGCGGCAGGCTATTGTCCGGTCGAGCAACGTGTATTTTATCCGCATCGCCAATGAGTATAGCTTGGACAATGAACTGGCGAATCTGTACTTAGCCACGGGCATGAACATCGACTACATTGGTGGGTATTCGTTTGCTGATTCGCATACCGCTGCCGATAAAGCCCGCATTCTTCAGCACTGGCGCGACTCATCGTTTGTAGTTCGACGCAAACTTTATCAGGACCTGCGCTACCCTCGTCGTTACCGGAGCGAATTTTCGGGATTAGCCTGGGGGCAGGGTCAACTGACCACAACGCCGGTGGCCCTGGCGCGTATGGCCGGGGCTGTCGCTAACGGGGGCGTGATGCAACCCTCGCGCTACGTCCTGCGCCGGGGTGTTCAGAAAGTCCCCGTGGCGAATGGCGTCAAACTAATAAACCAACCCGCCTACGCCGACCAACTGCGCGACTTCATGATTGAACAATCGAATCCGGGGGGGCGGCCTAAAATCAGCATTAGCCGGGTGGCGGGCAAAACCGGAACGCCCGAACGGATGGTGATGGGGGAGAAGCGTAACGACGGCTGGTACGTGTTCTTCGCGCCCACGCCGAACGGACGTTCGCACACGGTCACCTGCGTCAGGATCGAGTTGGGCGAATCGTCGGCGGATGCCGTTAAATTGGCGAACACGATTGTTGCGCCGATTTTGAAAGAGCGGGGCTATTTAGGAACATTTTGACGGTCTACCTCACAGCAGCGGTCGACCGTCCCCGGCCCCTCTCCACCAGGAGAGGGGTGTTTTACCAAAATTGAGTAGTATGATAAGCCTGACTATACATTAGTCTCTCCCATTCTCGTCTCCCCTCTCCCTAAGGAGAGGGGCCGGGGGTGAGGTAGTCACAATCACGAACGCATGACTTTCATCAAAAATCTAAAGCAGTTTTTCGGCTTGGGACCGCCCCCTGCTGACGCCCCCCCAACACCAGTAGTGGCCGACAGCGAACCGGTGCCAACGCGTGCCGGTATGCCGCCAACGCCCCAGCAGCGCGAACTGGTATTCCGCTTTATTGTGGAGAAATTGGCCGCTTACTCGAACGAAACGGACGGATTGCCGACGGGTCTCAGGCTGTGGGTCCGTTGCGCCGATACAGCGGAAGAAGACCGCATGGCGGTAGCCCTCTACTCGGGTCAACCGGGTGCTTTTCAGGCTGAACTGAGTCGTCACTTAGCCGATAATTACATCCGGCTGGCCCCCGGTTGGCAATTTACCTATCAGTTTGTTCGTGACGCACTACCCACTGAATGCACCTACCGGCAGGATAATTTAGGCCTGGAGGTGATACGTCCAGCAACGGAAAAACCCCTGCAGGTGCGAATTCGGACGCTGACGGGTCAGACTACCGAGACCAGCTACCTGCTCGACCCGGCCGTGCAAACCGAGTTTCGCATTGGTCGCGGGCAGATGGTGCAAACGGCGTCGGGGCGGGTGCGGACCAACGATATTGCGTTTCTGGATTCGGGGGAACCGGGTTTCGATGCCGGGCGGGGTGAACCAAATTTGAGCGTCAGCCGTCAGCACGCTACCATTCGCTACGACGCGGCCGGGCGACGCTACCGTCTGCTGGCCGATGCCGGAGGATTACCCGCTAACGGCAACAAAACCAAGATCTTGCGGGCCGACGACACCACCGAACGAGTTGATCTGCCCGGCGTTGGTTACGTACTGGCCCCCGGCGACCAGATTGAGCTGGGTGGCGAAGCGAAACTGCTGCTGGAACCGGCCTGATCCAATGCAGGACCTATTTTCGGTTCTTCTCGAAGTCGTTCAGAAACTCAGCCCGGTCGGTAATGTCGGTGGTAAAGGCGGATTCGAGGGCGAGACCATCGGCAAGGGTGGTGGCCATACCTTCGTTGTAGAGGTGCTTCATGGCCGCAATCGTCTGGGCGCTATTGCTCAGAATTTGCCCAGCTAATTCCTGAACCGTCTGGTCGAGGTCGGCGAGGGGAACGGCCCGGTTTATCAAGCCAATGCGCTCGGCTTCCTGGCCCGTTATTGGTTTCGTGGTGAACGATAGTTCCTTCGCTTTCATGATGCCTACCAAACGCGGTAGTCGCTGAGTCATCCCCCACTTGGGTAAAATACCCCATTTGGCGTGCGTGTCGCCTATCTTGGCATCGTCGGCGGCAATAACCAGATCGAACAGCATCATTAACTCCGTCGCGCCGGTGTAGCAGTGGCCGTGCACAACCGCAATGGCGGGCTGGGGCATGGTGCGCAGCAGTCGGGCAATGGCGTTGGCGTCGTTGGTGAGGTCACCGGATGTGAATTGCCCGTTCAAAATTCCCGGAGCGCCGGATGAATCGGTAAGTGCTTTCAGATCGACACCCGCCGAAAACGCCCGACCCGCACCTTTCACAATCAATACATTGCACGATTCATCCTGCGAAACAGCTTCGATGGCTTCCTTCAACTCGCGCATCATCGTGGGACTGATCGCGTTCATCACGGCCGGACGATTGAGGGTAATGGTGGTGATGCGGTCGGCGATATCGACCAAAATGTCTTGATAGGTCATGGATGCGTAATCAGTGTTGAATTGAGTATGGGCTGATAAGAAAGGCGTGGGGTGGGTTTACTCGTTTACAGACGTATCCTGGTGATGCGGCATTCCGACGGCCACATCACCAGGATACGTAGTACACGCAAAACCAATCTACTTCACCAATTCCGAGACCATTTTGGCACCGCCCATCTCGGCGATGGTGGCCATTTCTTTGATCACCCGACCCGATCCGTCGGCGGCTACGAAAAGCGTTTGATCGCCCGCGCTGCCGTCGGCGGGTCTGATCTCGACTTTGTAAGCCTCAAACGTACCGGCCGGTACCGTCACGGACTCTTTGCCCAGCACCGTCAGCGTGTACGCTTTCGTCTGCTGTTTCATCAGGTCGAAATTGCGGTACGTCGTCGAGTAGCCTTCTTTGAGCGGCAGCGTGGCCAGCATCATCGACGCGCCCGCGCCATCAGCGAAATAAGTTCCTTCAGTTTTGGCGTTGATGGGACGGCTGTTGCCGTTCATGGCCATCGTTCCCGACACGTTGTCGGCGGTGTAAGCCACGTCGATGGTTGCCGGTCCCTGCTTGATGGTCCGCTTTACGGGAGCCAGACCCTGCTGCGTCACTTCCGACTCTTCGCTCATTTCACCCATCGCTGATTTGGCCACGTCTTTAATTTTCCAGTTCGCTCCGGCCTGCGCGATTTCGGTCGTCCGATCCATTGCAATCGTCTGACCACCCGCCTGAATCGTGGTTTTGTACGCGTACGTTCCCGCTTTGAGTGCTCCGGCAGATTTGGGCGCTTCGTTCGACACGGCTACTTTTTTAGCCAGCGTCACCGTTTTGGGGTCCACCGTGATTTCTTTCAGGCGATTGGCTACATTGTCTGGCATGGATTCCTGATACCGCCCGCCGATGTGTTTGGCTAAGAACTTCTCCGCAGCCGCCAGCGCGGCCATGCTGTTCACGGGCCGGGCAAAACCGTGACCTTCGTCGGGCGCCACAATGTACTCAACCGGGAACCCCCGGTCGCGCAGGGCAATCACAATCTGGTCTGATTCTGCTTTGTTCACGCGCGGATCGTTGGCCCCCTGAAGCACCATTAAAGGAGATTTAATATTGGCGGCCGAGTTCAGGGGCGAGGCTTTCGTCAATATGGCCTTCCCGTCGGGGGTGTTGGGGTCGCCCATCCGGTCGTACGCCTGCTTGAGACCGGCTTCCCAATAGGCCGGAAAGGAGCTGATCAGCGTCAGCAGGTTCGACGGCCCCACATACGATACGCCCACGGCATAGACTTCGGGCGTGAAGGCCAGGCCCGCCAACGTAGCGTAGCCACCGTAAGAAGCGCCCATAATGCCCACGCGCTTGGGATCAACGATGCCCTTCGCCACCAGGTCTTTCACGCCCCAGGTAATGTCGTCCTGCATCAGCAGGCCCCACTGTTTGTTACCCGCGTTCAGGAATTTCTTGCCGTAGCCGGTTGATGCCCGGAAGTTGGGTTGCAGCACCGCATAGCCCCGGTTGGCCAGAAACTGGGCATACGAATCATAGCCCCACGTATCGCGCGCCCAGGGGCCACCGTGCGGGAAAACCACCAGTGGCAGATTTTTAGCCGCAAGGCCTTTGGGCAGTGTCAGGTATGCCGGAATCTCCAGCCCGTCCGACGATTTGTAGCGCAGCGTCTGCATCGGAGCCAGGTCGCCGGTGGGCAATTTGGGCCGGGGGCGGTACTGAAACGTCAGCTTTTTGGTTTGCCGGTCGAACAGGTACGTTGCACCGGGGTCGAGGTCGCTGGTAGCCGTGACGAGGTAATAACGCTCATCGTTGGTATGGCTTCCGAAGTACGCATCTACGTTGGGCAACTGCTTTTTCACCACGCCGTAATCACTCTCGAAGGCTTTGTCTTTCCACTGGTAGCGCACCCGGTCGTCTTCGTAGACCGTGTAAATGAGCTCGTGGGTTTTCTCCGAAAAAGCCAGGTTGCTCAGGTCTACGCGCTTCAGCGGGTCCGTTTCGTAGCGCTCCTGCTTGCCCGTGGCGGGGTCCATCAGCAGCAGTTCGGTCAGGTCGCGGTCAGCGCCGGTGTTGGTAATCAGGTACACCCGCTTGTTGTCTTTGGTAAAGGCAACCACGCCCGCCCCTTCGCCTAATTTAGCCGAATACACCTTCGTAAAGCCCGCCGGATCGACGCGCAGAATGTCCGTGCTGCCGTCCTGGTTGGAGCGGGTAGCGAAGCGCAGTTGATCGTCCCAGTCGAAATTCCAGCCGCCGATGCGGTCGGTATTTTTGCGGAGCAGCGTCTTCTCGCCCGTGGCAATGTTCAGTTTGTAAAGGTCGTGCCAGGCTTTGTCGCGGTCGTTCAGGCCGATAAACAGCGTGTTAGGGTCAGTGCGGGGCACATTGTAAATCGCTACCCGAACGCTTTTCAGTCCCGTCAGATCGCGGGCGGCTGGTACGTCCTGCCCCGTTTTGAGCGACTCGGCCGGGTTCACGGCGTAGACGTTGAAATTTTCGTCCCCGCCTTTGTCCTGCACAAACAGCAGAAATTTGCCATCGCGCGACCAGAAGTAACCCTGGATGGGCCGGGTGGTGTCAGCGGTCATGGGCTTGGCCGACGTGAACGGTGCGTCGATGGTTTTGACCCAAATGTTGCGGGTGCCTTTGTAGGGTTTCATAAACGACATGAACTTGCCGTCGGGCGAGAGCTGAGCACCCGATATTTCGGGATCGCCGAAGAACAGTTCGCGGTCAATGATGGGCGGCAGTTGGGTTGCTGCGGCAGTCGGAGCCGGTTTGGTTTGCGCCTGAGCCGAGTGAGTCAGGGGTAGTAGCGCAACCAGACCGAATAGCAGTATTGGTAATTTTTGCATCGAACAGGAGGAGTTTGTTTAAACAAATGTACCTCACCCCCAGATGGATGCTTATTCGATTTGGTTATACTTTATAACTGGTTTATGAATGGTATGACTGGATGCAATGGCCACATCGTGCGAGAGGTTGCTGCGGTGGTCCAGGTGAACGCCCGCTTCGTTGGACGTAAATTAGTACCGGCTCTCATCAAGTGAGCGGTACATGATTTTCATAAAGTAGGATACCAACACCCATTGCAACGTACTCGACCCCCTAATTTCTTCGGTGGTTTTGTGGCCCGCCAGCACGTCGCGGTAGCCTTGGTAATACAGTGGTCGGCCATCGAGCACTTCATAAATCAACGACTCCGGCACAGCCGCCGGTCGCCGGGGCGCAGTTCGACGCCTGGCGCGTTTAGGTTGTTCACGTGTTTCCATGGTGTTATCGATTGAGTGGTCCGCTTTCCAGAGATACGTTATTCCAGGGCTTGATAGACAGCCGTACGGAACTTGCGGACAAAGTTGGTGTAGTACGAATAGGGCTGCACATTGGTAAAAATCAGCATAATCAATTCCTCTTTCGGGTCGATGGTGAACTCAGAGCAGTACATCCCGCCCCAGGTATACGCGCCCGGCGTGGCCTGATCGCCATAGTGTGATTTCTCCGTTATCAGTTGAAAGCCCAGCCCAAACTTATCTCCGCGATCCCACACTTCGGCCGCGCCGATCTGGTTACGGGTCATCATTTCGATGGTTTTACGACCCAGAATTCGTCGATTATTGAACGTGCCGCCGTTGAGCAGCATCTGGCAAAACCGGGCATAATCTTCTGCTGTGCTCACCAACCCGGCCCCACCTGAAAAGTACGTTTTCGCGCCCGACACGGCGAAATTTCGGTAGTCGGCGTTTTCGTGAAGCGTCAACGGTCCGTCAGTTTTGGTGTATAGTTCGACTAACCGGCTGGCTTTGTTGGCGGGCAGATAGAAATACGTATCGCTCATGCCGAGCGGATTGAGCACTCGTTCGCGCATGGCTGCGTCCAGCGACTGGCCCGACAACACTTCCACCAACCGTCCAATAATATCAGTGTTCAGACCGTACGTGAAACCAGCGCCGGTCGAATCGGTTCCGGGGTCGCGGAGGAGTGGGCGTTTGGCCAGTTTGTTGATAACGTCTTCGAGCTTGTCGGACTTGATGGAATTGAAGAAGGGGACGGCGAACTCCGGTCGTTTGTCGAGCGGGTGTTCATAGGGCAGTCCCGCGTTGTGGCTCAGGAGATGGCGGATGGTGATTTCGCCTTTTGCCGGGCGCGTTTGGAAATTACCCCCGGTCGGGTCTTTTTTGTCGTAGCTGACCAACACAGTCGGCTCTTTAAACGCCGGGATGTATTGGCTGATGGGGTCGTCGAGCACAAACTTTCCCTCCTCAAATAAGGTCATCAGTGTTGTGGTCGTGATGGCTTTGGACTGCGACGCAATCCGATAGATATCATCCCGTTTCAGGGGTGTTTTCTTTGCCAAATTGCTGTAACCAAAGGCTTTGTAATGCACCACCTGGCCCCGGTGCGCAACGAACGTAACGGCGTTGGGCGCAATGCCCTGGTCGACTAAGCCCTGCAAAAAAGCATCGAGCCGTTGCAGTCGCTCGGCTGAGAAACCAGCGTCGGCGGGGGATTTAGCGGTGATGAACGTTTGCGGTTTTGGCTGAGCCAACAGGGAAGTTGTGACCAGTAGAAGGAGAATCAAGCGCATGAGCTGTATAGTTTGTACCGGTTCGTTGCGTCAGCAAACTCAAAAACCACGAACCGCTACGGCGGACCGTGACAAATTTTCTACTTTTTCCAGTCCCACACGACAACCACCCACTCTTCGCCCGCCGTTGGCTCATAGAAGCGTTGCAGCGACTGAAACCCGATTCGTTCGTGGACGCGCAGGGAGCGGGTATTCAGGGCTGAGATGTCGGTAATGAGCAGTTGAAATTGGTCGGTATAGATCGTGCGGTGGTGCTGATACATCCGGTCCAGCAACGCTTGTCCCCGGTAGCCATCGGCCACGCAGACCTGTCCAGCTACGTAATAAGCGTACGTCGGCAGTGGCCGATTCTCGTAAGTGAGGGCATCAATCTGATCGAACAGGCTGGCTAACTCGGGCACAAACTGCCGCGTTTCGGGCAGGGTGGTGATCACGTAGCCGACGACTGTATCGCCGTCTTTGGCAATGACACTCGGCCCGGCCTGGTGCATCTGCCGCATCTGGTCAAGGGTATACTGAAGCGTAACGAATCCCTGTGCGGTTGCTACGTCAGCGGGTAGTGCCCGGCGCAGATTCGCCCGCTGAAGGGCTAAAATGCCCCGTAAATCAGCTTCGGACTGAGCGGTGGTAACGGTGATCATGGCGTAGGGTATATGTAAGCAACAAGTAGATATTGAGCAGCCGCGTAAGTGCCCATGATGAGGGGCGTAGAACCGGCGAAGGGTGTTAAAAAGCTGTTGACCGCAATGGCCGAATCGGACAGCATGAACAGAAGCGCCCCCGTCAGAACGGGCCAGTAGCCCGACGAACCCCGGCGCAGCGCGGCCATCAGCCCCATTGTGCTGATGCAAACGACATAAATTACCACTGGAATCCAGAGACCGCTCAGAGCGGGTTTTGTTGCAAAAGCCGGGCGTAAAAAGAGCAGAAAACCACCGGCGTATACCGCAAAAGGCAGCGCCGTCGAGCCGATGGTGATCAGCGAAACAGGCCGAATCGCGCCCCGTAGGCCAAAAACAACGCAGTAGCACAGTTGCATTAGTAAAAAGGACCCTAACCCCAGACCGAATAAGTCAACTTCTTGAATCATCAGAAAAATGTCGCCCAGCAACGCGAAAATCAGACCAATACGGAGAACCTTCATGGGAGGCCCACCTACCAACCGGTGGTGCCACGCCCAAGCCAATAATAAACCGACAATCAGTGGTTTACAGCCATAATGAAGCCACTTAATTTGCCCAGCGTCGCCCACTATTACCAGCAGCGTAATTACCGAAAATAGCAACCTGAACAGGCGGGTGGGTGGTATGGTATTCATGGGGTAGGAGCACCAATAAAAATCGCTTCCAACGCGCTCAGAAATGCCGGTTCAACGTCGGCTCCAATGCCCGGCGCGTCGGGTAATTCGATCTGGTAGCCGTGGTAGGTGATACCACCCTGAACCGGGTCGTCGGCGTGCTCGAAACAACCGTCCAGATCGCAAAAACGCACGTTTTGCCGGGCGGCTGCGAAGTGGGCATTTGCCGTTAGCGCCAGCCGCGACTCCGACATGCAGCCAATCATGCATGGTACTCCGGCCGCTTCAGCAATGGCATTGATCTTGAGAGCCTCGAAGATCCCCCCGCTCTTGGATAACTTGATGTTAAAATAATCGACCGCTTCTTCCCGCACCAACCGAATGGCGTCCGTCGCATCAAACAGGCTTTCATCAGCCATAATCGGCACGGTTGAACTTCGGCGAATATACCGCAGACCGGCAATGTCATGGCGGGGAATGGGCTGTTCGCAGTATTGCACGTTCCAACCGCCAATGGCCCGCAGCACCGCTGATGCGGTCACCACGTCCCAGCCCTGATTGGCATCGGTGCGGATGGGCGTCGTATCGCCGATGGCATTGCGGATCGCTTCGACGCGCCGGATGTCGTCGCGGGCGTTCGTGCCAAGTTTTACTTTTATGGCTTCGGCCCCCTTCGCCTGAATCCGCAGCGCATCGTCGACCATCCGCTCGGGCGGGTTGAGGTAAATAGTTTCGTCGGTGACGAGCGGGCGTTTGCTGCCGCCCAGAAACTGGTAGAGTGGCATTCCGGCGGCTTTGGCGGCAATATCGTACAAGGCCATGTCGAACGCCGAGCGCGTAGTGGGATGGCCTGGCAAGTAGCGGAGCAATGTGTTAACGCAACCCTCAATATCGAGCGAATCGCGGTTGAGTAATAACCGGGCCATGTCTTCAGCAGCCGCCAGTCCTGATGCCTGCGTTTCGCCGACGATCATCCAGAACGGCGAGCCTTCACCCCAGCCCGTGATACCCTCATCGGTCTGAATCTCAATCAACAAATTTCGCGCCCGGTCGATGGTGCCGAGCGAAATGGCAATGGGCGCTTTGAGCGGAATGTCGTACCGGTAAATGTTGACGCGGGTTATTTTCATAATGTGAAAAAGACTTGTAAGGTTTAGAAACCTTGCAGGTCTGAATCTTATTGCGGGAACTGACTTTTGTCCAGCCCCGGAATAATTCGGAGGGCATTCTTATAGTACACTTTCTTCAGCACCTCGTCGGGCAGGGCCATGCCGTACATCCGCCAGAAGGCGTGGTACTTTTTGTGATAGGGGAAGTACTCATCGTCGGTTTCCAAAACCCGGAAGTAGGTCGCGTATTCGCTGGGTACCCAACTGTCTTTGCCGAACAGAATCCGATCCTGGTACTTCTCAAAGAATCTCCGCGACGCCTTCGGCTGACGGCCCAGTTCGGCGATGACGGCTCCAATCTCAACGTTCATGTTCGGAAATACCCGCATCAGGCTGTCCAATTTAGTCAGGTCGTTGGGGTACCAGCCCATGTGGGCGTTGATGAACGTGGTTTTGGAATGCTTGCGAAATACATTGTGCTGCTCGGCAATGAGTTGTTCAAACGAAACGGGGTTGTTTTCAGCGCGTTTGCGGTTGGGGTGCAATTTGAGTTCCAGCCAGCGTTCGTTGTAGCGGTCCATCGGATCCCAGAACGATTTGGGGTCGGCGGTGTGAATCAGCACGGGAATGCCCAGTTCGCCACATTTGGCCCAGATCGGATCGAGTCGGGGATCATCTACCCGAACGCGGTTGCCTTTTTCATCTTTAACGTTGAAACCGAGACTTTTGTAGATTTTCAGTCCTTTGGCGCCTTTTTTCACGTCCTCCTCCAGCGTCTTGACCGCCTGCTCCGTCCAGTCCTTATCGTTTACGCTGGCGAAATTGATATTGGTGAACAGGGCCAGCCGCTTGGGACCCGTCTTGTGAATATTAGCCAGTGCCCCGTTGAAAAACTTTGTGCTCTCGCCCGGATTGCCGCTAAACCCGCGTCCGCTGAGGTTGACCATCAGGCCCATGTTCAGGCTGTCCATCTGCGTAATGAGTCCCCGCAGGTCGGCATCATCCATCTGATACTGATGATTGTGCACGTCGATGAATGGATATTTAGCCCGGCCCAGCTTATGTTCCGGTACCTTGAGTGTCGAAACGGGTTCGTATTCTTCAAAGTCAATTGGCCCGGCCGGGGTTACTACTTTGGGCTGGGCGTAGGCCGATGTTATGGCAAAGCTGGTTGCCAATAAGAGAATCTCGAATTTTTTATTCATTTTTTAGTGCAGTAATTTCGTCAATAGTCAAGCCTGATAGATCAGAAATTAAATCAGGATCAAGTCCTCTTGCCAAGCCAGTACGAGCCACCTGTATGGCTTTCTCCCGTGTTCCTTTCTCCATACCCTGCTCTATACCCTGTTCCGTCCCTTCGGCTACACCGATTGCCCAGCCTTTTGCCATTCCCTTCTCCATTCCCTTCTCCATTCCCTTCTGTTCGGCTTCTTCCTGAGCGGTTTCAAAAACGGCTTTCCAGTCCCGGTATACTTTCAGGCTGTCGAGGTAGGAGTCATAGTCGGCCTGGTTGAATTTGGCGATTTCTGCGGCATCGAACAAACGCTGAAAAATGCGCTCCTGCAACTGTACGGGTCGATCCTGCAAATCAGGGAGTCGCTTCAGTACATAAAGCCATTTGTCGTATTGCGTCATTAATTCGTCTTCCGTCTTTGTAAAGTGGGGCATTTCCAGGTAGATGTACGTCAACTTATCGTAAAACACCCGGCACTGCTCATCTTTCAGTTGGACAACGTGCTTCACGCGCTTCTCTTCTTTGTCTTCTGAGAAAACAAAATCCAGAATACCAATCAGATAAACAGCGGCTAATTTGTAATTCCAGTCGCCTTTAAGCGCCTGTTGTTGAATTGGAAAGGTAGTATAATAGACGCTCCGGTCAACAAAGTAGTTTTGCTTGGCCTTCTGCATCTCCACAACGAACCGTTCGCCGTTTTGACCGATGCAAAAAATATCGAAAATAGACCGCCGGTCAAGTTCACTGCGCCCAACCTGCTCATTGGAGGCATAGGTCAGGTCTTGAATATGATGTTTCTCCGGCAGCAACTGATTCAAAAAATCAACCAGTAGCTCTTTATTGACTTCGTTACCAAACAGCGTTTTAAAGCCAAAGTCAGTAAACGGATTCAAATAGCGGTCCTGCAACATAGCTGTTCGTGTGGTTTAGTCACTCTTTTATAATCAACGCGACGCAATGAGCCGCAATACCCTCGCCCCGACCCACAAAACCGATGTGTTCGGAGGTGGTGGCTTTAATGGATATATCGTCTTCGGGAATGACCATGACTCCGGCCAGACACGTTTTCATGGCCGGAATGTGCGGGTTCAGCTTCGGCTCCTGCAACACCACCGTCACGTCGACGTTCGCGATTTCGTAGCCCGCGCCCCGCACCATCCGCAGCACTTCAGCCAGCAGCAGCTTACTGTCGACGCCTTTCCAGCGTGGATCTTTGTCCGAAAAATGATAGCCGATGTTGCGCATATTAGCGGCTCCCAACAGAGCATCGCAGAGCACATGACACACCACGTCGGCGTCGGAATGGCCCACCGGCCCGAAATCGGCGGGAATCAGAATACCACCGAGCCAGAACGGGCGGTCCGCTTCGAGCTGGTGTACGTCGTAACCCTGACCAACGCGTATTTTCATACGGCCGAGACATCGGACTGCCGCCGATAATACAGCGTCGAACAATTGTCTTGGCGCAGCACCTGCCGGGCCATCGCCTGCACCGTGTCCGGCGTGACGGCCTGAATCTGGGCCGCTTCCTGATTAACCAGTTCGGGATCGCCCGCATTGGCGGCAAAGGCCAGGTTCATGGCCCGGTTCAACAACTCGACTTCCGAGAAGGCCAGCGTCGCTTCGGCCTGATTTTTCACTTTGGCCAGTTCCTCTTCTGCCACAGCCTGATTGATAAAATTATCCACGACCGCTTCCACGGCTGCGTCGGCTTCTTCCAGCGAGACTCCTTCGTTCAGCGTTCCCTGCACCACCAGCAGGCCCGGATCGTCGGACGAGGTGAGGTAAGCGCCGACATTGCTGAACAGCGGGTTGTCGCGCAGCAGTTGCTGGTAGAGCCGCGACGATTTGCTCCGGCCGAGCATGTCGCTCAGCAGATCCGTTGCCTGGTAACCGGCCTCAAAACGACCGGGCATGTGGTACGCTTTGTAGAGACCGTTGAGCGGCACTTTAGCGGTCGCTTCCAGTTTGCGGGCGGCCATCTGTACCGGCTCTTTCGGCACGTTACGGATGTACTGTTTCCCGGCCGGGATGGGTGCAAACCACTTGGCGCAGAGCTGTTTTACCTGCTCCGTCGTTACGTTACCCGCCACTACCAGCACGGCATTGTTGGGCAGGTAATATTTGTAGAAAAAGGCCCGCACGTCGTCGAGCGTGGCGTTTTCGATGTGACTGATGTCTTTGCCGATGGTGGCCCAGCGGTAGGGATGCTGCTCGTAGACCAACGGCCGTAACTTTAACCACACGTCGCCGTAGGGCTGGTTGAGGTAGCGTTGCTTGAACTCCTCGATCACCACTTTCTGCTGCACGTCGAGCACCTGCGGGTCGAAGGAAAGGCTCAGCATCCGGTCCGATTCGAGCCAGAACGCCGTCTCTAAGTTGGCTGCGGGGAGGGTGATGTAATAATTGGTGATGTCGGGGCTGGTGAAGGCGTTGTTTTCGCCCCCCACCTTCTGCAGCGGCTCGTCGTAGTTGGGAATGTGCCGAGACCCGCCGAACATCAGGTGCTCGAACAGATGCGCAAAACCCGTTCGGTCGGGGTCCTCATCGCGGGAACCGACGTTGTAGAGGATATTAAAGGCCGCAATGGGCGTTGAGTTATCTTCGTGGACAAACACCTTCAGGCCGTTGTCGAGCACAAATTGATCGTAATGAATCATGGATAAAACTTTTGCGTATAGCCCTCGTTAGATAATACGCACTGGACAAAAGTACGGTTCCGGCTGTACAGAATCAAACGACGCATTCGGACACCAACGGTATTGATCTTGAGAAAAAATATAGTCCTACTCTGCTTGTTTTGTCTGCCGTTTTTGGCGCCAGCGCAGGTATCGACTGACCCCGCCTTTCAGCAAACCGTTCAGAATATACTGGACGACATTTACAACTTCGAGTTTGCCGGTGCCGACGTCCAGATCAGACAAATTCGCGCCCGCTTTCCCCAGCACCCCATCGGACCGATTCTGCTGGCCACCAAGCTTGAGTTGCAATACCTGCCCATTCACGAAAACAAAGCGGCAACGGCGCAATTTATTCAGGCCGCCGGTCAGGGACTGGACCTGTCGAAACGAATGCTTGCCAAAAATAAAACCGACCCCGAAGGCGTCTTTTTTGCCCTGACGGCCCATAGCTACCTGTCGTCGCTGTATAACAACCAGGGGGAGACGATGAAAGCCGTGAGTGAGTCGCGGAAGTCGTTCAGTTACCTAAAAGATGGGCTCAAACTGATGAGCAAAAGCCCGGACTTTTACTTCACCACCGGCATGTACAATTATTATGTGGAGCGCTACCCCATAGACCATCCCGTCGTTCGACCGTTTATGCTCTTTTTTGACGATGGCAACATGGCCGAGGGCATAAAACAGTTGGACATCGCCACCCGAAAAGGGATTTTCCTGCGGGCAGGCGCTAATTACTGGCTTGCCCATATCCTGCTGAAGCACGAGATGCAGCCGGGTCGGGCGGCAGTCTATACGGATTATTTGGCCAGCAAATACCCCAATAATCCTCTGTTTGGCATGGTCAACGCCGAAGCATTACTCCTCTCTGGCCGGTATGCCGACGCCCGGCCGTATGTGCAGCGGCTGAAGCAGATAAATCATAAACTGGTGCCGATGGCGGTGAGCCTGTTTGACGGAATGCTGGCTGAGCAGGCCGACAAAAACGACAAAACAGCCGCTGAATTCTACCAGACTGCCCTCCGGCTACCCTTCAATGACCCCTACACGAAAGAATATCATGCTATGGCTTATGCCGGACTGGCCCGCATTGCCGACCGCGCCAACGACCGGAACCGTGCGAAAACGTTCTACAAAAAAGCGCTGTCTATTGCCCAGTATAAGGCACTGATCCGGGAAGCGAAGGCGTACAAAGGATAAGCTACAGGCGGTTAGTTACACTCGATTCGGGGTTTTCTGTTAAGTTGACGCTTTCATTGTTAATTTTCTCATAACACCCGACTGCCGTATAAACAGGAATTTTGCACCCTCAATTAACTAACCATACGCATGAGGGTATTGTACGTAGTTCCTCCATTAATCTGTAAATGGAGCCTGTTTTTGTGCCTGTTTCTGGGTGCCATTTCCGTCGCAGTCGCCAACAAAAATTCGTCGGTAGCTACTGCAAAAACGCCTAATTTTCGCCTTGAAAAGTCAGTCGCCGACATCACCATCAGTGGACGCGTGACGGATGCCATCACCAGTGAAGCCCTTGCCGGTTGTACCGTTGTGTTAAAGGGCACCCAACGCGGCACCACCACCGATGCGGACGGGAGCTTTCGGATTGTGGTGCCGGACCGGGGGGCGGTGCTGGTGATCGGGTTCATTGGGTTCGTGGCGCAGGAAGTCGCCGTGGGCAGCCAAACCGCACTCAACGTCGCCCTCACGCCGTCGGCTTCCGAACTGGCGCAGGTTGTGGTGATCGGCTACGGCACCACGACCAAAAAAGACGCCACCGGCTCACTCACTACCGTTAAGAGCACCGAGTTTAACCGGGGCATTATCAACTCGCCGGAGCAACTGTTGCAGGGCAAAGTGGCCGGCGTCAACGTCACCTCGGCCAGCGGGGAGCCGGGTGGTCGGCAAACCATCACGGTTCGCGGGCCGGGTGGGGTTCGCACGGGCAGTACGCCCCTGTTTGTGCTTGATGGCATCCCGCTCGACAATTCCAGCACGGGTGGGGCCGGTAATCCCCTGAACTTTCTGAATCCGCAGGACATCGAGAGCATCGACGTGTTGAAAGATGCGTCGGCAACGGCCATCTACGGGGCACGCGGAGCCAACGGCGTTGTGCTGATCACGACCAAAAAGGGGAAAGCAGGCACGTCGAACCTGACGCTTTCCGCCAACGTCGGCACCTCGAACATGGCCCGCCCCCTGCCCCTGTTCTCCGCCGATGAGTACCGGCGGCAAGTGGTGGCCGTGGGTGGTACCTTAGACGACCGGAGGGCCAATACCGACTGGCAGCGCGAAATCAGCCGGACGGCCATCACCCAGGATTATAACGTGGGCCTCAGCGGGGGAACCGACCGACTGACGTACTACGGCTCGCTGAGCGTTCAGAATCAGGAGGGAATCCTGAAGAACAGCCGGTTTAACCGCTACACGGGCCGCTTCAATGCCTCCCAGAAGTTTCTGGAAGACCGGCTGACGCTGGACGTGAACCTGACGGCTTCGCAAACGGTCAACGAACGGCCACCCGTGGCCAGTTCGTCCGGCGGCAGTGCGCCGGGGAGCGGCTCGTCCAGCATCATCGGCGACGCCATTGCGGCTAACCCGACCTATCCTGCTTACGATACCACGGGCGCACCGGCGCGCTACCAGGCGTTCACGAATCCGCTGGTTACCCTGAATTTACTGAAAGACGTAACGACTATCAACCGGGTGGTGGTCAACATATCACCTTCATTCAAAATCACGAAGAACCTGGTTTATAAGCTGAATCTGGGTGTTGACAATGCCTCTTCGACCCGCGATTTGCAGGCATTAGCCAGTACGGTTCCCCAACAAGACGGTCGGCTCGAAAGCGTTTACGGGAATAACCAGAACGTGTTGATTGAGAACTACTTCACGTACACCCGTGGCTGGAACAACCACAATCTGACGGCCCTGCTGGGACATTCGTACCAGAAATTCAGGATTCGGGAGCGGAGCTGGAGCATCAACAAGTTCCCGATTTCGCCGGTTGAGCCAATCAATAACCCCAGCTTAGGGCAGGACCTGACCTTGATCAACAACCGGCCCGGTGGGTTCGCCCTCGAAAATGAGTTACAGTCCTTTTTCTCGCGGGTAAACTACCAGTTCCGGGATCGCTACCTGCTCACGGCAACGGTACGGGCCGATGGGTCGAGCAAGTTCGGGGCTAACAACAAGTACGGCGTTTTTCCGTCGTTCTCGGCGGGTTGGCGGCTGTCGGAAGAAGCCTTCCTGCAATCGGGTCCGTTCTCCGACCTGAAACTTCGGGCGGGCTGGGGTCAGACGGGTAACCAGGAGATTCCGTCGAAGATTACCCAGGCCCTGTTTACGTCGACCGTGGGGGCGACGACCAGTTATCCGCTCGACAATTCAACGAATTACCCGGCCGGTACGACCTACACCCGGCTGGCCAACCCCGACATTCAGTGGGAGTTGTCGACGCAAACCGACATCGGGCTGGATTTTGGCTTGTTCAAAGGGGCGCTGACGGGTACGGTGGATTATTTTCGCAAGGTGTCGGGCAAAATCCTGCTCGAAGTAATTCCCACCGACCCCATTCAGCCCGCGTCTACGTACTGGAACAACGTACCCGGCATGACCATCACGAACCAGGGGTTAGAATTGGGCCTGAACTACCGCTACGTGAGCCAGAGCGGCTTTCGGTTCGACCTGGGCGGTAACCTGACGTTCATCAACAACGTAGTCAGAAATTCGCCGTATTCGGTCATCACGTCGGGTTCGGCTACCGGGTCGGGTCTGAGTTCGACCACGATCAACGGCTACGTGAATGGGGAGCCGATTGGTACGTTTTTCCTGCGTGAATACATTGGCATCGACGAAAAAGGGCTTAGCAAATACAGTGACACGAACGGCGACGGCCTTCCTGGAACGGACAAAGACCGGATTGCCGCCGGGAGTGCGTTGCCCACGCGCCAGTTTAACGCGAACGCCAACGCTTCCTTCAAAGGCTTTGACCTGACGGCCAATTTCAACGGCGTATCGGGCAATAAGCTGTATGATAACACGGCCAACGCCTTCTTTTACAAAGCACGATTGGTGAAAGGGCTGAACACCCCGCCAGAGGGCATCGGCGAGGCTAATGAGTCGATCAACAACTCGGCCCCGGTGTCGACCCGTTTCCTGAAAGATGGTTCCTTCTTCCGCCTGAACAACCTCACGCTGGGCTACAATCTGAACCCCCGTCTGATTGGGATGGGGCAGTGGATTTCGGGTGTCCGGCTCTCGGCTACCGCCCAAAATCTGTTCGTGATTACTAATTACGACGGCTACGACCCCGAGGTCAACACCGACCGGACCGTCAACGGTATTTCGTCGTACGGTATTGATTACCTGAGCTATCCGAAAGCCCGTTCGTTTGTGTTTGGCCTGAATTTGACATTTTAAATGTGCGGATAGAACCGCACCGGCGGACCGGCAGATTATTAGGATTCCTATGATAAGGCATGATTATTCATCATAAATCATCATAAAAATCATGATGATCTGCCGGTCCGCTGGTGCGGTTCTATCAGCCGCAGAAATTATGAAAAAAACACTCTTTATTTCTCTTCTTTCGTTCGGCTTGGTTAGCCTGAACAGTTGTACCAATCTCGACGAGAACGTCCTTGACGAAGCCTCGGCCACCGGCTTAACGGACCGACAGGCAGCCGACGGTAACATCGCACCCGTCTACGCCCGTCTGCCGGACGTATTCACGCACACGACCTACTTTGCGATGCAGGAAATCTCGACCGACGAGGCCATTCTGCCGTACCGGGGCGGCACGGACTGGGGCGACAATGGCATCTACCTCGCCATGCACCAGCACACCCACGCCAGCACCGACCCCAATATCAGGAATACCTGGCTGCTACTGTCACAGGGAATTTCGCGCTCGGTGACGGCGCTGAATACGTTGCCCACGATCAACGACCCCAACGTGAAAACCTACGTAGCCGAAGCGCGGGGGATGCGGGCGTACTACAATATGCTGCTGCTCGACCTGTTCGGGCTGGTATTTGTGAAAGATGACCCACAGGCTAACTCCGAAATCCTGCGGGGCGAAGCGGCCTTAGAGTACGTCAAAAACGAACTTTTAGCCGCTGAACCCGACCTGCTGACAACGGTTGGCCCCGGTCGGCTAACCAAAGGCGGGGCGTGGGGCCTGCTGGCCCGACTGTACCTGAACGCGGCCGTTTACCGCGACCGCTACGCGGCCCAATTTACGTTCAGGCCCGAAGACATGGACAAGGTGGTGGAGTACACCGACAAGATCATCAGCGCCAACCAATACCAGCTATCGCCCGATTATTTCTCGGTGTTCAACGCCGATAACCATACCAATAAAGAGCTGATTTTTGCGGTCGACCAGCGGTCCGAACTGAACGGCCACAACCGCCTGGCGTATTTTTCACTGTCCGGCGATCAGTTTCCGCTCCCGGCATTTACGGGCGCGAATGGCACTGATGGCCCGGCCATCACCCCCGATTACTACCAGACCTGGGTCAATGCCTACGCGCCCGCTGACCCGGCTGGGATTGATCCGCGCTTTTACAAACAAAACATGACCATCTCCGCCGACTCCTGCGTGGCGGCTGCCAGCGTGGTCATGAATCGGGGTATTCTGCGCGGGCAACAGTACGGCCTGTTGCGGGTCAACGGCGCGTTTGTGCGCTGTGGGGCCAATTACCGGATCGGACGGTTGTTCAACGTGACGCGCAGCCGACCCACGCTGCCCGTGAACTTCACTGAGCAGGTTGACTTTACGGTGGCGGGCAGTAATTACAGCACGGGTTACCGGGTATTGAAATACGAGTTCAGCCCCAAATCGCAGTCGGGCCGGAACCTCGGCGACGTCGATCTGTCAATTGTGCGTTTAGCCGACGTGTACCTCATGCGGGCCGAGGCCAAACTCCGTAAGGGCAACGATGCTGCCGGTGCACTGGCGGACGTGAACACGATTCGGGTTGCCCGGACAGCCGTAAAGCCTGCCCCGCCCCTGACCGCTATAAACCTCGATCTGCTATTCCGCGAACGGGGCTTTGAACTGTACTGGGAGTGCCTGCGCCGAACCGACATGATCCGGTTTGGCAAGTACGAAGGTACCTGGACGGAGAAGACCAACGCCGACCCGCAGAAGCGCATCTTCCCGATCCCGCAAACCGCCATCGACGGGGCCTCCAACATTCCCGGTTATTTGCAGCAGAATCAGAGTTACTGATCGCTTGATTTTACAGGAAGCGTACACAATTTCCTGGTTAACTATGTTGACACGGAGTGTAACCGTGTCAACATAGTTAACCAGGAAACTTTTTAGCCCATGCTTTCCCGACGCCATTTTCTGCGCTCTTCACTGGCTGGTTTGTGTCTCATGCACGCGCCTGAACGCATTATTCAGACCGTTACCGGACCAATTCCATTTGCCGATATGGGCCTGACACTCATTCACGAACACCTGCTGGTCGATTTCATTGGGGCTGATAAAGTTAGTTCCGACCGCTGGAATCGTGCTGATGTCGTGGCCAAAATGTTGCCGTATTTGCAGGAACTGAAGCGGCTCGGCTGCCAGACGTTGCTGGAGTGTACCCCGGCTTATTTAGGAAAAGACCCGCTGTTGCTGCGCGAACTGTCGGAGCGGTCGGGTATCCGAATCCTGACAAATACCGGCTACTACGGTGCCGTTGATAACAAGTTTTTGCCGCCCCACGCCTTTACCGAAACCGCCGATCAATTGGCCGACCGGTGGGTTGCTGATTTTGAGAATGGTATTGATAGTACAGGCGTTAAACCGGGATTTATCAAAATCAGCGTTAATCCGGGGCCGCTGTCAGCGTTACATCGCAAGATTGTTACGGCCGCTGCCCGCACCCACAAACGGACCGGCCTGACGATCTGCTCCCATACCGGCCCGTATGTACCGGCATTCGAGCAGATCGACGTGCTGAAGCAGGAAGGCGTTCGGCCAAAAGCATTTGTATGGACCCACGCGCAGGGCAACAACATGGTGCATTATGCCCGTGCCGTGCGGGAAGAAGCCTGGGTTAGTCTCGATGGTCTGGACAATGGCAACGTCGGTTCGTATGCCGAAACGTTGCTGCTCATGAAGGAAAACCGGTTTCTGCACCGGACGCTGCTCTCGCACGATGCGGGCTGGTACGACCCCGCCAAACCCAACGGCGGTACCATCGACCGCGACTATACCGTGCTGTTCAACCGGCTCATGCCTGACTTAAACAAGCGCGGGTTTACAAAGAAAGACTGGAAACAAATTTTGGTCGAAAACCCGGCCGAAGCATTTGGAATGTAATCTTTTGACAGGACTACAGGATTGTTTGGGCTGGTGAATTGATCCCGTAAATCGGGTAAATCCTGTCAAAAAATCAATAATCTACTTCCAAGTTAAGCACCTTCCGCAACTCGTGCAGGGCCGGATTTTTGTCGGCCATAAAGTTGTACTTGTCCTGCGAACTGTAGATCATCTTTTTCACGTCCTGCTGCGTAACGGTGTGCTCTAACTGGACTGTGCTGTTCTGGAGCTTATCGCGCAGGTAGCCCAGTAGTTCTGGTTTCACTTCGGTCAGATACCCGACTTGCAGCGTGTTGTCGAGCGTAATATGAATGCTGGTTCCGTTGAGCGTTAAGGCCCGGTTTAGCACCAACTGTTCAGTGGCCGAGTCGTTCTGCTGCTGCCGAACTTTGGCAAACGCGACCCAGGTGGCCCGTAGTTCATCCATGTCGAACGGCTTGTCGGGGCGCAGTTCCGCTTTTCCAACGGGTGCTTCAATTTCGGCAGTCACCGCCTGAACGGGGCCAGACGTCAGCGCCACCGTTGAACGCAACCGGCTACCCGCCGGGCGGGGCAGTGGGGCAATCTGTGGTCTTGTCGGCAGAGGAGTCGTTGCTACGCCATTCTGGGTGGTTGGGTGGCCATTCCGGACGGTTTCGGTTGGCAATGCATCGGTTATGACAATGGGTGGGCTGACCTGGTATCCGTTTACGGGTTCGCTCGTAATCGGGTGAACTTGGGTTGGTTGGTTAGTTGCGGGTTGCTGGCTGTTGGCTTGCGGGTTGCCGGGTGTCGGCCCGGTGTTTTTTTTTTCACCTGCTGATCCGTCAGCGTCAGTAGCCGCGCCGTTTCGCAAGCCATTTAAGGTCGCACCCGGCAATTGATCGGGCAGGGTGTCCCAGTTGAGCAGGTTACGCAGGTTGGCTAATTTCATCAGCCACAACTCCGTGTGCAGCCGCTGATCTTTTGCCTGCTTGTAGTTCATGTCGCACTGCCCGCCGATGCTCAGCGCCGACAGCAGAAACGACATCGGTGCCCGAACGGCCTGGTCGAGGTACTGACGCCGGACGTTTTCGGTCACCTGTAGTAACTGTACCGTAGCTGCATCTTTGCAAACCAGCAGATCGCGGAAGTGACGGCACAGACCTACCACGAACAGGTGCCCGTCGAAACCCTTACGCAAAATCTCATCCACCGTCAGCAGGCTTTGCGGCAGATTACCCGCCAGCAGAAAATCGGTTAGTTTAAAATAATAATCGTAGTCTAAAATGTGCAGGTTATCCAGTACTTCTTTGTACCGGATGATGCGGTCGGCGGCAAAGGTTACGTTCAGGTCGAACATGCTCAGAGCGTCGCGCAGACCACCATCGGCTTTCTGGGCAATGAGGTCGAGCGCTTCGGGATCGGCCGTAATGCCTTCTTTTTGAGCAATGTCGGCGAGGTGGATGGCGATATGCCCCGGCTGAATCCGGTTGAAGTCGAAAATCTGGCAGCGCGACAGAATCGTCGGCAGGATTTTGTGCCGCTCGGTCGTGGCCAGGATAAAGATGGCGTAGGAAGGCGGTTCTTCCAGCGTTTTCAGAAAAGCGTTGAACGCCTGCGTCGAGAGCATGTGCACCTCGTCGATGATGTATATCTTGTACTTCGCGCCAGACTGGGGTGGCGTTCGGACCTGGTCGATTAGGCTGCGGATGTCTTCGACCGAGTTGTTGGAGGCCGCATCTAACTCATGAATATTGAAGGAAGCGTTCCGGTTGAAACTTACGCACGACTCGCAGGTATCGCAGGCTTCGCCGTCGGGTTGGATGTCCTGGCAGTTGATGGTTTTGGCCAGGATTCGGGCGCAGGTTGTTTTGCCCACCCCACGCGGCCCACAGAACAAAAACGCCGAGGCTAAGTGATTGGTCCTGATGGCGTTCTTGAGCGTGGTGGTAATGTGCTCCTGTCCGACGACGGTGTCGAACGTAGCAGGGCGGTACTTGCGGGCCGAAACCACAAAATTTTCCATACCGCAAGTTAGCGGTTGCCGGGTGAATTTCAAATTGGATTGGCGCGTCTTCCGCGTACTACTCCAGTTCAAAAGTACCTGTTCACCGGTAAACCACTGATTCACTCAAATGCATTTGTTCTATCGAAAACATTGGCTGTTATTTCAGGTTATAGAACTATTAGCCGAAAGAAAAGAAATTTTTCTGGAAAGTTAGCTACTGGTTAATCCGCTCGCCATCAGCTCCTCAACCGTTTATGAAACAGTATATACCTGTCTGCCCGGTCAACGTCAGTCCGAGCCGTTTCCTGCCTGTGCGGCTATGGCTGTTTTTTTTGCTGGCTGTTCCGACAGTTGATAGTGGGTTTGCCCAATCCGTTGGCCGCCCCATAACGGGTGCCGTTCAGGATGCAAAAAGCGGGGCATTGCCAGGGGTGAGCATCCTGCTTAAGGGCACCGAAAAAGGCACCACTACCGATGCTGATGGGCGTTTCACCCTGAACGTACCCGACGAAGCCGCGATTCTACAGTTCTCGTATATCGGTTACGTCACGCAGGAAGTAGCCGTCGGTTCGCGCTCAGATGTCAGCATCACGTTGCTTGAAGACGATAAGACCTTGAATGAAGTCGTCGTGGTTGGCTATGGAACCCAGCGCAAAAGCGACCTGACGGGAGCCGTCTCGACCGTAACGGCCAAGGATATTGGACGATTGCCGGTGGGCGGCATCGACCAGGCGCTACAGGGTAAATCGTCGGGGGTACGCGTGACGCAGTCGACCGGTGCACCGGGAGAGGGCGTGTCGGTCCGAATTCGGGGCGTTGGCACCATCAACGACAACAGCCCGCTGTTCATCATCGACGGCGTACCAACCAAAGACGCGTTCAGCATTCTGAATCCCAACGACGTGGAGAGCATGTCGGTGCTAAAGGATGCCTCATCGGCGGCCATCTATGGCGCGCGGGCGGCTAACGGTGTCATTGTCGTGACGACCAAACGCGGGCAGAGTGGTGCACCCCGCATTTCGTTCAACAGTTACTCCGGCGTTCAGCAGGTAGGGCGGCTGATTCCGATGGCTAACACCGCCGAGTACGTTCAGGTCTACAACGAAGCCGCCAACACCGACAATGCTGAACTGGGCATTCCCAGCCTGTACCGCAAACTCATCACCGACGACCCCGGC
The DNA here is from genome assembly GCF_054779955.1 of Spirosoma arcticum. NCBI lineage: Bacteria > Pseudomonadati > Bacteroidota > Cytophagia > Cytophagales > Cytophagaceae > Spirosoma > Spirosoma arcticum. Next base: position 439,246 of record NZ_BAAGXG010000003.1, on the reverse strand, counting down.
CAACTGCCTGACACCGACTGGCAGCGGGCCATTTTTCGTACCGCCCCCATTCATAACTACCAGCTTTCGTTCAGTGGCGGCACGGAGCGGTCGCACTACCTGATTTCGGGTAATTATTTCGATCAGCAGGGCATCATTCTCAACTCTGGCTACAAACGTTACGCCCTGCGGACCAGCGTCGATACGGACATGGGGGGTAAAGTGAAAATCGGCACGAGCATGAACCTGACGTTCTCGAAGCGCAGCATCGTAGGTAGCTCGGGCGATGGTTTCGGCGGTAATGGTGGCAGCATCGTCCGGTACGCCTTGTTTCGCACTCCGGCCAACCCGATTTTCGACCCCGTCACCGGCGACTACGCCGACCTCTCGGCCCGCCCTGATCTCTACGGCGATGGCTACAACCCGGTGGCGCTGGCGGAGAAACAGGACAACAACGAAAACCAGTACCGCGCCTTCGGGAACCTGTTCGGCGAGTGGCAGATCATCGACGGGCTGCGCTTCCGGACGGACGGCGGGCTGGACCTGAGTTTCATCAACCGCAAAACGTTCAACGAAAATTGGGGAACCAACAACCGCATCAACAGCCCCGCCACGCTCAGCAACCGCATCAGTACGCTCAGCAACCTGAACTGGAATAATACGCTGACCTACGCCCGTACCGTTGGCGGCAAGCACGACATTGCGGTGCTGGTGGGTACGGAAGCCATTCAGAACATTGGCCGGGACCTCGTCGGCTCCGACCGGAACTTCATCGACCAGTCCGACAATCTGCGTTTCCTGGGCCGGGGTAACGATCCGCTGGGTCGGTCAGCGTCGGAAGGGGATCAGCGCTGGAAACTATTCTCGCAGTTTGCGCGGGTCAACTACACCTACCAGAACAAGTATTTGCTAACGGGTAACGTCCGGCGTGACGGCTCATCACGGTTCTCGCCCCTAAATCGCTACGCCACCTTCTTTTCCGGCTCGGTGGGCTGGAACATTGACCAGGAAGCGTTTTTCCAACGGTTCACGAACGTCGTGTCGGCGCTGAAACTGCGGGCCAGCATCGGGCAGTTGGGCAACCAAGACATCGGCAATTATCCCTACGCGTCCATCGTTGGGGGTGGATTCAATTATCCCTTCGGCAGTCCGCAACAAACCAGCAACGGCTACGCCATCGTCAGCCGGGGCAACTCGAACGTGAAGTGGGAATCCTCGACGCAGACCGACATTGGTCTTGATGCTGCTTTTCTGCGGAACCGGATTCAGTTCACGGCGGATTATTTCATTAAAACCACGTCCGATATTTTAGTGCCCGTGCCGGTACCGCGTTCGGGTGGGTCAGCGGGTGTGCCCTACGTTAATGCCGGGCGGGTCGAGAACAAAGGGCTGGAACTGGACCTGATCTACCGCGACCGGAAGGGCAGTGTCAGTTACGACATTACCGCCAACGCGTCGTTTATTCGCAACAAAATCATCTCCCTCAGCGACGGGCGGCCCATTCCGGGCGGACGCATCGACAACGGCGTGTTTGCCACGCTGACCGAGCCGGGCTATCCGATTGGATCGTTTTACTTATTGCAACAGACCGGTATTTTTCAGAATGAAGGCGAGATTTTCACCAGTGCGTTTCAGGGGAACGGCATCCGCCCCGGCGACGTGAAATTCGCCGACATCAACGGGGATGGTGTTATCAACCAAGCCGACCGCTCGCACGTGGGCAGCCCCATTCCAACGCTGACCTACGGCCTGACGGCCAACGCGCAGTGGCGGGGTTTCGACGTTTCGGTGTTTTTTCAGGGCGGGGCGGGTAACAAAATTTATTACCAGGTCGCGACGGACATCGAAGGATTTTACCGGGCGTTCAACGTGACGCAGCGCGTGGTGCAGGACCGCTGGACGGGCGAGGGGACGAGTAACACCCAACCGAGAGTTTCGTGGCGCGGGTCGGCCAACAACAAACAACCCTCGACGCGCTTTCTGGAAGACGGCGCTTACACCCGCCTGAAGAATTTACAACTCGGCTACACGCTGCCCGCCAAACTGAGCCAGAAAATCGGCTCGTCGACGGTGCGGGTGTACGTAGCGGGTCAGAATCTGCTGACGTTCACGAAGTACCCCGGCCTCGACCCGGAGCAGCAATCGTCGGATAATCTCAACAGTGAGCAGTTCCGGGGCGACGTGGCGGTGGGCATCGACTGGGGTACCTACCCAAGCGCAAAAACGTACACAATCGGTCTGAACGTCGGATTTTGATGAGAACTATGAAACGAGTTTATAAACTATTCCTGCTGGCCAATTTTCTCGTCCTGACCACCATCGGCTGCAAAGATTACCTGAACGAAGAACTGCTCGGCAACTATTCGGACGGGACGTTTTTCAGGACCGAAGCGCAGGCGGTGCTGGCGATCAACGCGGCCTACACGCCCCTGTCGTTTTCGAGTGACCGCAACCGGCTGTGGGTATTCGGCGATGTGGCGTCCGACGATGCGGCCAAAGGCGGTGACCCCGGCGATCAGGCTGATATTGGACTGGTCGATGACTTCCAGATTTTTCCCAATAATGGACCCGTCGAGTCGCAGTGGGGCGAGTTGTACGAGGGCGTAGCCCGCTGCAATCAGGTGCTGGCGCAGGTGCCGGGTATCACGATGAACGCCGATCTGAAGATCCGAATTCTGGGCGAAGCGCGGTTTTTGCGGGCCATGTACTATTTCTATTTGGTGAACATTTACGGCCCGGTGCCGGTACTGCTGGAACCGAAAAACGCCGATCAATTGCAGATTGCGCAGTCGCCGGTGGCGTCGGTGTACACGCAGGCCATCGAACCGGATTTAGCCGAAGCGATCAAAAACTTGCCTGCTACCTACGAAGGGGCTAACGTGGGGCGGGCCACGAAAGGAGCCGCCACGGCCCTGCTGGCAAAGGCGTATTTGTACCAGCAAAAGTGGGAGCAGGCTGTTGCGACGGCCGGGCAGGTACAGGCTATTGGTAATTACGCGCTGTTACCGGTGTTTTCCCAGAACTTCAGTCAGGCATTCAAAAACAGCCGCGAGTCGGTGTTTTCGGTGCAGCATCTGGCCGGACAGGTGCCATTTACGGGTAATCGCCTGAACCAGTGGTTTGCGCCCCGGCCGGGTGAAAACGGCTACTTTTTCAACGCCCCAACGCAGAGCTTTGTCAATGAGTTTGAGAAGACGGGCGCGGGCGTATTCGACCCCCGGCTCGACTACACCGTTGGGCGTGAGGGGCGGCCGTGGGTAAATGGCGAACCGTTCCAGGCCAATTGGTCATCGACGGGCTATCTAACCAAAAAGCATGAGCAGCCGCTGGCCGAAATTCCACCCGCCACTAAGGGCGACGGCAACCTGAACTACGTAGCCATCCGGTTTGCCGACGTGCTGCTGATGCAGGCCGAAGCACTCAATGAACTGAACCGCCCGGCCGAAGCCCTGCCGTTGCTGAATCAGGTTAGGAAGCGGGCGCGGGAAAGCTACCTGAACGACCCAACGCTGAGCGCCCCCATGTCGGCAACGGGAACGCCGGGTTCGGGTACCGCCGTTGTGGGCACCGTTCCGGCCGGACTCTTGCCCGACATAACGGTGGCCAGCCAGTCGACCGTGCGCGACGCCATCCGTCACGAACGGCGCGTGGAACTGGGTTTCGAGTTTCACCGCTATTTCGATCTGATGCGCTACGGCAAAGACTACGCCCAGGCCGCCCTGCGCGATAAGCCGCAGTTTAAGTACGAAACCAACCGCTATTTCCCAATTCCGCAGAGTGAGCGGGACACCAACAAGGCTCTTACATTTTAATTATTTCAATCAATTCAATTTTTACTACTATCATGAAAAACAATTCATTTTCGCTCCGTTCGCTGCTCGGTATGGTGCTGGCGGCTATGCTAATGCTGGTCGTGTTCGAGTCCTGCAAGAAGGACGACGAACCGGCGGCTATTCCTGTCGATAAAACCCGGCTCAAAGCTCGGTTAGACAGTGCTAACGCTGGATATGCCCTGGCGGTCGAGGGTGTGCAGGTTGGTCAGTTCGAGATTGGGTCAAAAGCCGTTTTTAAAACCGCTATCGACGCGGCTACGACAGTGAATACTAACGCCAACGCCACGCAAACGGAGGTCAACAACGCCTACGTAAACTTGGGGCAGGCTGGTGTTGTGTTCCTGAGCAAGCGGGTGCAGGAAATTGCGCCCGATAAATTAGCATTGTACCTGAAAATGGACGGTAATGCGAATGATGCATCGGGCAAGGGTTTCAATGGATCGCTAAAAGCGGGTAGTACGCTGTGGGGTGCCGGTACACCCACTCTAACAAAAGACCGCTACGGGGTTGACGGTAAGGCGTACCATTTCTTCAAAGGCGGTAATATTGAAATACCTTATAATCCAGCCCTAAACCCGGCCAAGGAAATTACAGTCAGTGTGTGGGCACGCATGGATTCAAATTCGGTTGCGGGTAATAACTATATATTGGGCTTAAACCGCTGGAATGGCTATAAACTCAATATTCAGCAAGCCAATTATGCGTTCTTCACAGTTAAGACCACTACTGGAATCATTGACCGTGACAATGCCGCCCCGACGCTGGACCTGAATAAATGGTATCACATCACGGTGAGCTACAAAGCGGGTAACATGAATTTTTACCTGAATGGCGCATTAGTGAAAAGCTGGCCTAACTTAACGGGCGATCCTGTGGCCGTAAAGAATACGATTAATTTAGCCATTGGTCAGGATTTGCCGACAAGTCTATACCAGGCCAACGAGAAAGATGATGCCGACGGCAACAATTTCAATGGTCCCTGGGGCGGTTATTTCCGTGGTGATCTGGACGAAGTTCGTATCTATAACGTTGCCCTGAGCGACACGCAGGTGACGTCGATTTATAACGCGGAGAAGCCGTAATGTTAGAATGCTTTTGTCATGCTGACGCAGGAGGAATCTTCTCTAAATAGCAGGAAAACATGGCTTTAATCGAAGATGCTTCCTGCGTCAGCATGACAAAAACAAGAAAGATGCCCAAATGCCCGTTTCTCCTGCTATTCCTGCTTCTCACTGCCTGCCAGCGCGACGACCCGACTCAGTCGCGGGCGCTGACGTTTTGGTGTTCCAACAACGCTGGGGAGATTACGTTTGCGAAGGAGTTTACGGAGCAATGGAAACGTACCCGGCCCGACAAACCACTGCGCTACCAGCCCATCCCCGAAGGGCAGTCGAGCGAGGAGATTATTCTGGCGTCGGTGGTGGGCAAAACCACGCCCGACATCTACGCCAATATGTGGCAGGGCAGCGTCGAGATGTACGCCAAAGCCAAGGTGCTGGTGCCACTCGATACACTGAAAGGCTTCCTGGAGTTTATCACCGCCCGCTGCGATAGTGCCGTGATTCGGGAAATTACGTCGTCGGATGGACACATCTACCAAGTGCCGTGGAAGGTGAATCCGTTTATGCTGGTCTGCAACACCCGCGCCCTGAGTGGGCTCGGTCAGCCGTCGCTGAAAACCGGAGGCCCGCCCTACACCTATGCGGGTTATACCGACGCGGGGCGGCAGTTTAAGCAGGATAACGATGGCGATGGTTACGTGGATCAGTGGTTGGGTTACACCGAAGTAAAAGCGATCTGGTATCAGCGGTTGTTCAATTTTTACCCGCTTTATTTGGCCGCATCCAACGGAGCGCCCCTGCTAACCCGCACACCGGGCGGACAACAACGGGCTGCGTTCAATAATCGCTATGCGGTGGAAGTGTTCCGGTTTCTACAGACGCTCTACCGGGAAAATTACTTCGCTAAAGAACGACTTTCCGCCACCCGGGACCCGTTTTTGGCTAAGCGCATTGCTTCGCAGTTTACTGGTCCTTACACAGTTGAATTCATCGAAAAGTACAAAGACCCCGGTTTCGAGTATGGTTCCTACTCCATGCCCGTGCCCGATGGTCATACGGGTCCCGTTTACAGCTACGGCGATCCGAAAAACATCGTAATCTTTAATACCTGCCGTGACCCGCAGGCCGCCTGGGAATTTGTCCGAACACTGGTCGATCAACCCGGCGATTTGCGGCTGCTGGAACTGACCAATCAGTTTCCGAGCCGGAAAAATCTGGACACCAATCCATACTTTGCGACCTTCCTGGCGAAACACCCCGGTTTGCAGCCGTTCGCCAAACAAACCCGGCATATCAAAGGCGTCGACAATAGCGAGGTCATTGTAGAGGTATTCGATATTATTTCGCAGGAGTACGAAGCCTGCGTTATTTTCAACAAAAAAACGCCCGAATCTGCCATCGCTGATGCAGCAAAGGCGGTGGACGTGTTACTTGGCAATTAGACGAGCTTTAGCCCGTGTTTTGTAAATAGAGAGCACGGGCTAAAGCGGCAGCGGCCGACCGTCTATGGGTACGAACGTATGAAAAAATTTACCCCCTACCTCCTCGTTTCGCCTTACCTGCTTCACGTGGCGGTGTTTGTCCTGTTTCCGGTGGTGTTTTCGGTGGTGCTGACGTTTCATAGCTGGAACATCATTTCGCCGATGCAATACGTCGGGCTGGCCAACTACGAGCGGTTGTTTAGGGACCGGCTTTTTTGGCAGGCTATTTACAATACGCTGCGGTTCCTGGTCGTGCACATTCCGCTGCAAATTCTGATTGCGCTGGCGCTGGCTGAGTTGCTGAACCGGACGGTGCGGGGAGCGAGCTTTTTCCGGGCCGCTTTTTTCCTGCCCGTCATTGTGTCGGGCGTCGTCGTCACGATTCTGTGGCAGCAATTGCTGAGCTTTAATTCGGGACTGCTGAACCGGCTGCTGACGGCTATTGCCCTGCCGCGCGTGGCGTGGCTCGACGACCCGGCCGTGGCGATGTACTCGATTGCGGTGATGGCAACCTGGAAAAACGTTGGGTTATACGTAATTCTGTTCCTGGTCGGCCTGCAATCCGTGCCCGAACAGTACTATGAAGCGGCCGATATGGAAGGGGCCACCAATTGGCAGAAGTTCCGTTACATTACGCTGCCCATCATCAACCCAACGATTTTTACGGTCGTTGTTTTGTCGACCATCAGCGGGTTTTCGCTCTTCATCGAGCCGTACATCATGACCGAGGGCGGACCAATGAACACGACGCTGTCGGCGGTGATGTACATTTATAAACAGGCCTTTCAATACTATCACATGGGTTATTCGGCCACGCTCGGCTTCTGCTTCGCGCTGATTATCCTGTTCGTGGTGGTGATCCAGAAGCGGTACGTTGAACAGGAAATTTAATATGCCCCAAACCATTCTCAAATACACGCTCTTGATTCTGGCGGCCCTGTCGTTCGTGTATCCGTTCGTCTGGATGGTAAGCGCGTCGCTGTCGTCGGAGAGCGGGCTGGGGTCGCTGGTGCTGTTGCCGGAAGGGTTCACGTGGGGAAATTACGTGACGGTATTCACGAAGATTCCGCTGGGCCGGGCGTTTCTCAACAGTGCGTTTGTTGCCATCGTCACGACCGGCCTTGTACTTGTTTCGGGCGCGATGGTCGGCTACGCGCTCGCCCGGCTCAACTTTGTGGGGCGCAGTGCCATCTTTTACCTCATCATTTTCACGATGACGCTACCGTTCCAGATCACGCTCATTCCCAACTATATTACGATGGTACGGCTCGGCTGGGTCGACACGTATTTCGCGCTGATTGTGCCGTTTGCGCTAAGTTCGCTGTCGGTGCTGCTGTTCCGGCAGGCGTTTCAGGGCTTGCCGCAATCGCTCATCGACGCGGCCCGGATGGATGGGGCGGGAGAGTTGCGAATTATTTTCCAGATCCTCGTGCCGAACATTCTGCCCACCGTGCTGACGATTACGATCCTGACATTCATGGGCTTGTGGAACGAAGCACTGTGGCCGCTGATCGTGATCCGCGATGAGCCGACGATGACCATGCCGCAGTTGGTGACGCTGTTTTCGGTGGGTGGCCGGGCCGATGCGCAACTGGGCGTCAAGATCGCGGCTGCCGTCGCGCTGGCCGTGCCGATTGTGATCCTGTATTTATTCTTCCAGAAACACTTCATCCGCAGCATGGCTACGTCGGGGATGAAGGATTGACAACGTTTCACGTATGCGACAACTCCATATTCTGTTTATTTTTCTGCTGGTCTTTTCGTGCAAAAAAGACCAGCCCGCAGCCCAGACCCCAACGGTCGCTGAGCGATATGTCAGTCTGTCGCATCTGGACCGGCTCTACCAGGCCGTCAAATTAGCAAACGGGGCCGAGGTCGGGACGGTGGCTATCTACAGCGAAGCCCCCGACTACCGGTTGGTAACGGATGCCGACGAGGGTTTTACCTGCGTGGACGACGTGTCGCGGGCAGCCCTGTTTTTACTCCGCGAACCCGACCTTGCCACCAGCACCGACAAGCAGGCTAAACTTCGGGCCATGACCGAATTTGTATTGCAGCTTCAGTCGGAGGGGGGGTATTTCTACAATTTTCTCTGGCCCGACCGACTGATTAACAAAACCTTCAAAACCAGCGTTGCCGAGCCGAATTTCTGGTCATGGCGGGCGATGTGGCACCTGACTGAAGTGTACCCGTACTACCAGAAAGCTGACCCCGCGCTGGCCGGACGCATCCAGACCGCAACCCAGAAATTAGTAACGGTCACGCTCCGTGATTTCGGTAGTCGGCGGCAGGAGTTCAATTTTGTACGGGGTGTGAAAGTACCCAAGTGGCTCCCGTTCGGGTCCGGGTCCGATCAGGCGGCTATCATGCTGCTCGGTCTGGCCAACGTTCAGCAACAGACACCCAGCGCCGACGTACTGAAACTGATTGAGTTGCTGGGCGAGGGCATTGTGGCCATGCAGTACGGCGGGCCGGGGCAGTATCCGTACGGTGCAATCTTGAGTTTCGAGAACAACTGGCACGCCTACGCCAGCGATCAGGCCTACGCGTTGTTACGGGTCGGCAAAGCCCTGAATAAACCCGCGTGGCAGACCGCTGCCCGGCGCGAAATCGACAATCTTTACCCATACCTGCTCAAGGAGGGTCTGCTCGAATCGTTTGCCGTTGAGCAGTCGGGCAGTGAAGTAAAAGCGGTTGCTACCGCTAAATTTTCGCAGATTGCCTACGGCGTTCGGCCGATGGTCTGGGCCGCGCTCGAAGCCTACGATCAGACGAAAGATGCCAAATACGCTGATATGGCCGTGCAGTTTGCGGGTTGGTTTCTGGGAAAAAACCCCGCCAACGCCGTCATGTACGACCGCGCCACCGGCCGGGGTTACGACGGTATCGGCTCGAACGCGGTCGTAAACCGCAACTCCGGGGCCGAATCCACCATCGAATCACTCTGGGCGTTTCAGCGGCTGGAACAGTACCCGGAGGTGTTGAGTAAACTAAAATAAAGAGTGATAGAGCGAACCGGAGCGCCGGACCGGAGTGAAAGAGCGGTTTTCGCCGGATTTAGCGCTCTTTCACTCCGTTCCGGCGCTCCGGTTCACGCTTTCACTCATTCGTTTCATGGCTGAAGTACTTCTGAAACACATTGCCAAGGCATACGCGGGTGGGCCGCAGGTAATACGCGACGTAACAATCGACGTGAAGGACCGCGAATTTGTGGTGCTGGTCGGGCCGAGTGGCTGCGGCAAGTCCACGCTGTTGCGGATGATTGCGGGACTCGAGGAAATCACCGATGGTGACCTGCTTCTCGACGGGCAGCGGATCAACGACCTTGCCCCCAAAGACCGCGACATCGCCATGGTGTTTCAGAACTACGCGCTCTACCCGCACATGACCGTCTTTGACAACATGGCGTTTGGGCTGAAGCTGCGCAACATGCCGAAAGATGAAATCCGGCAGCGGGTGACGCGGGCAGCTCAGATTCTGGAGATCGAACCCCTCCTCGACCGCAAGCCCAAAGATATGTCGGGTGGGCAGCGGCAGCGGGTGGCCATTGGGCGGGCCATCGTCCGCGAGCCGAAAGTGTTTCTGTTCGATGAGCCGCTGAGCAACCTCGACGCCAAACTGCGTGGCCAAACCCGCATCGAACTCCAGAAACTCCACCGTGACCTTCAGGCTACGATGATCTACGTCACTCACGACCAGGTCGAAGCCATGACTCTTGGCGACCGGATTGTGGTGCTGCGTAACGGTGACGTGATGCAGCACGACACGCCCCTGACGCTCTACAACCAACCTGCCAATCGCTTCGTGGCGGGGTTCATCGGCAGTCCACCTATGAATTTCCTGCCCGGTCGGATTGCGACCACCGGTACGACATTATGTTTCGAGAGCGAAGGCGGTACGGTACAAATCGGCCTGAGCGACTCTGCTCATCATTCCGCGCTGACGCCGTACGATGGCCGCGCTGTCGTGCTGGGCATCCGGGCTGAACACTTGAGCGACCAGCCCATGAGCGGTCAGCGACCCTATTATTCGCCGGATAAACGCATTGTTCCTGACGCCGTTGAACACATGGGCAGCGAGACACTGGCTTATTTTACGGTTGAGGGGCACCGGTTCATCGCCCGCCTGTCCAGCGATGCAGTCATCAGCACAGACAAGGCGATGGCCACGTTCTGGGACGTTGACAAGGCTCACTTTTTTGATGCCGAAACCGAACAGGCCATTCGGTAGACAGGCTACGCCCTAATCTCTTTTCCGCAGTGGGGACAGTGTCGGGTAAGAGGGGCTTTCTGGTTTCGGATATGTTCAGTAAATCCTGATACCAAAATACCCGTCGGTAACGCAAATAAGCCGATTCCTATAATGGCTGCGATACCGCCGAGGAACTTGCCGAGGGGTGTAATGGGAAGCATGTCGCCGTAACCAACGGTCGTCATGGCGCTGACACCCCACCACATGGTGGCCGGAATAGAGGAAAATTTGTTGGGCTGAGCCGGGTGTTCCACGTAATACACCACGCTCGATACGATGATGAGCATAAATACCACAAGGACTATGCTCAGTATCAATTCTTCTTTTTTGTCGCTCACTACCCGCTGTATCATACGGAACGCGTGGGAATAGCGCGAGATGCGGAACAGCCGGAAAATCCGGAACAGCCGTAGAATTCGGATGACGGCCAAATCGGTGGTAAAAAGCGTGACGTAGAACGGGATAATAGCCAATAAGTCAATGATGGCCGACGCCGACAGCATATACCGCAGCCGCCCCCGGAACCAGTGCCGGTACCGGTCGTTTTCGACGCAGACCCAAACTCTGAGTAAATATTCGATGGTGAAGAATCCGACCGAGAACAATTCAAAATCGTAGAAAAGACGTGCAAACCGTTGGTTGTATTCCGGCACCGTGTGCAGCACAATGGCGACGGCGTTTAGAGTGATGATGCTGATGAGCGTAATGTTGAACACTAAGCTTACACCCCGCCGTTTGCCCGACGAGGTTTCGAGAATGCGGTAAAGAGTTCGGCGGAGCGAGTGCATAACGGCCAGGAAGGGGTATGACTCGCAAGCTACGCAGTCGCGCTGACTTTGGGTAGCGTTGCCGGGTAAAGGAAGCTGACCGAAGTAAAGCGTTTACGGGTGGTGCTTTACCTCACCAATGCGTCGGTAACGCTGGAGTGCAAAGAAAATAACGACTAAGGCCAGCGCGGCCGTGCCGCCCGAAAACAGTCCGATGCTGCGGGTTGAGAAGAAATTTAAGGCTTCGCCGGAAAGGTACGTTCCGGCGATATCGCTCAGGTTAACCATCGCCATATACGTCGTAAACTGGGAGCCTTCCACGCCCCGGCGGCAAATAGCCATCAGCACCGGCATAGCGGCCACGCTGATGCAGGGGTCCATGAAGAACAGGGCCACCAAGCCCGTTTGTGACACGTCGCGCCGGACCCACAGATCGGCTATCAGGTTAAAGCCGATGAGGTAAGCCGCCACCACAACCAGCATGATGACCAGGAGCCGACGCGCACCGATCCGGTCGGCTACGTAGCCACCCGTCAGCGATACGGCCGCTGCGGCAACCATACCGTACGTACCGGTCAGGACCGACAGCTCGGTGTCGCGCCACTTGAGTTCGCGAATCAGGTGAAAATTATAGGCCCGCAGAAACAGGGCGACGCTGACGTAGGCCAGGATGATGGAGCCGAACAGCAGCAGACTGCGCTTAGCCAGCAAACCCTGGAACAACTCGGTGAACAGCCAGCGGAAATTGTGCGGCACTACGTCGGCAGATCGGGTTGACCCGGTGGTTGCCGGATCACCAGGTTGGCGGGCCGAGACCGGGGTTGCGGAGGGCGTTGGGCGTTCCCGCCCGAAGTAGGGCCAATTTAGGCGGGGCAGGAGCCGGTCGCCGGGTTGTTCGCGGATGAAAAACGTCAGCACGGCCCCCGTCAGCAGGCAAAGCACAAGCGTCAGCGCGGCTGCGTGGAAGCCATAATTCCTCAGGATTACGGCAAAGATGGCTGCGCCCCCCCCGTAGCCCGCCAAATAACCGATTCGCATGAAGCCATTGGTGCGCCCCCGCTCTTCTTCGGGCGTGACCGTAATGGCCAGTGCGTCGACGCTGGCGTCCTGAATGGCGGCAAAAATGCTCCGCCCGAAAAACAACCAGCTAAGCGTCGTAATCTGCCCCACCGGGTCGCGCACGAGCAGCAATGTCAGCGACGCCAGCACAGTCATGGACTGCGCCCCGACAACCCACGGCTTGCGCCGACCCATGGAGGAACCTTGAAACCGGTCGATGAGCGGCCCCCAAATAAACTGAAACGCCCACGGCAGGCCGATAATGGCCACAAACGAGCCGACCAAATCGGGTTTGACGCCTTCGGCCGCAAAATAGTTGGTCAGCGCCGTCGTGTAAAAACCCGCCGGAATTCCCTGCATGATGTAGAGGTACAGAAAAACACCGTAGCGCAGAGGTCTGCTTCGACTGAGGGTGAGCGGGTAGGAGGGAGGAGGTAAAGCCGTTATCATGCGTCGAAGTCAGGCGGGTGAACCGGTACAAATTACGTCGTTACTCTCTCTACCCAGTGACGAATGATTATGTTTGGCCCGTTGCCGAACTATCGCGCAAAAAATCCGTTTAATGTATTGCGCGACCCGGATAATATACCGAACATTGCCCGCGTTTTCTGCCTATAGTAACCAATGGCCAAGCTCGTCTACATACCGACTTTCTTTCATACCACGCCATTTCGGTTCAGGTCCGTGAGGACTATATAATATCGCCTGCCTACGTGGCAGCATCTTTTCGTCAATTCCCATCCTTTTCATTTCTAACAACAGCCCGGATACTCTATCCGTCCCGTTTTGTGGCTTTGCAGCCGCCCAGGTAACGCCAATGATAACGCCCGAAATAGTTAACGATCAGTTTATTGTTCAGGTTGCTAACGAAGACCATCTGAAACTGGCCGAAACCATTTGTCAAGAGATGGAAGAAAGTGCGAAGGCCAGGGGAACCGGCATTGCCAAACGCTCTCCCATTTACGTGATGGAGAAAATGCTCGAAGGTAAAGCCATCGTGGCCACTACGCTCTCCGGCGAGTGGGTTGGGTTCTGCTACGTCGAAACGTGGGAACACGGTAAGTTTGTGGCGAACTCCGGCCTGATCGTTCGCCCTGAACACCGTAAAAGCGGCATCGCCACGCGCATTAAAGCCAAAGCGTTTGAACTCTCACGGACCAAGTTTCCGGATGCCAAGATTATCGGCATCACGACGAGCTTAGCCGTAATGAAAATCAACTCCGATCTTGGCTATCAGCCCGTTACGCTCAGCGAACTGACCACCGACGATTCGTTCTGGAAAGGATGCCAGACCTGCGCCAACTTCGACATTCTAACCCGTACCAACCGCAAGCACTGCCTATGTACGGGGATGCTCTACGACCCCGAGGAGCATGAAAAGGAGAAGAAAGAAGACAAGTGGAATTTTCTGAAAGAATCAAAACTCTACGAACGCTGGATGCGCATCAAAGAGCGTGTGCTGATGCGGCTCCACACCGACCGGACGCGCCGAAAGGAGCGGGAGTTGGAATCGGTAGGGTAATCATCTTTTCAAACGAATCAATGCGTACAAAAGCCGCACTCAGTTAGTCTGGGAGCGGCTTTTGTTGTTGTTCAGTGGGCCTTCTTTGGGGTAATCTTTACCTGATTCTGGTCATGGCCGATGCATACCCGCCACCACCGGGATACACCCAGGCCCCTGAATTGGTATTGCCATCGGGGCTGAACGTGCCTTTGTAGAAGGCGGCAGAACCCCGTTCCCCACCCCAAATTGTCAGTGTATCGCCGTCTAATTCATACACATAATCGAAGGTGTTGCCCGCCGAATCGTAAATGCGGGATTGTATATCCTTGCCTGGCTCTCCGCCAAATGGCTGCAAGTGGCCAATGATTTCGATACCCTTGATTTGCCGCCCGCTATGGACGAAATCGAAGTGCTGCATCAGGAAAAAGCCACCGTCCAGCCACTGGTACGTAACTTCTCCGTCGATTGCTGCTTTGCCACTTGGGTCGGAAACTTTCCACGTTCCTGCCAATCTATCCAAGCTTTTTAAGTCGGAAGGAGGTTTCTTTTCAGCATCAATTTCGGTCATGACTGTTGTCAGTTTGGTTTGATTCTATCATTCCTACACAACTACCGAGGATAACTGCCCCGTGGTCACGCCATTTCGGGAAGCCATTTTCTGCTTTTTGTGGTAGAAGACGTACGAGCCAATCCCCACACCGATGATGACCAGCATGGGCGCCCAATCACTGAAGGGTTTGCCGATGGAGTAGACGGAATACGTCGCGCCGAGCAGATCAAAGAACAATCCAGCGTATGCCCACTCTTTGAGACGGGGATAACCCGGAACCAGAATGGCGACCACGCCCAATAGTTTAGCCCAGCCCAGAAACGGAATTAAGTAGGCCGGATAGCCCATCTCTTTGAATCCTTGTATGGCTTCCGGGATAATTAAGATATCCGGGATGGCCGAACCGAGCATAGCGAACGCGAACAGACCGGTGAGAATCCAATACGTGATTTTTGTCTTTTTCATGGTACAGAGCGTTTATGGTTCGTTTTTTCAGTTGTTTGTTGCTATAAATTTCGGCACAAAATGCTGGTTACAGTGTGCGTATAAATGACTATCTTAGGGTGTTTTTGTGCCACATAAAATCCCCTATTTTTGCCTCGTCCTTTCCCCGGAAACCATGAAGAAAATCTCATTGCTTGTCTACGAAGATGCCGTTCTATCGTCCATATCGGGCGCTATCGATCTGTTGACTGCTACCAACGGCTACTTGCAGCAAGTGGGACGCCCGCCCGCATTTGAACTGGAATTAGTCAGCGAAAAAGGAGCAAACATTCAACTGATTGTACCGGCTCAGTTCATCTGCTCCACCATGCTGGACGAAGCAATGAATACAGATTTGATTGTTGTTCCGGCTTTCTACGTCAGCCCGGACCAGGCGCTGGCGAAAAACCCCGGTTTGATTAGCTGGCTGAAAGGGCGCTATGACGCCGGAACCGAAATCGCGAGTATGTGCGTGGGCAGCTATTTTCTGGCCGAAGCCGGAATATTATCGGGAAAATCCTGCACCTCCCACTGGACAGCGCTTCCCGATATGCAGCGACGCTACGACGACGTGGAGGTGCTCACCGACTGTGTGATGACCGACAAAGACGGCATCTACACGAGTGGCGGGGCGCTGCTGTCGTGGAATCTGATTTTGTACCTGATCGAGAAGTTCTGCGGCCGGGAGATTAGTATTGGGGTGAGCCGGATGTTCAACATTGATCTGGACCGGGTGAGTCAGGCTCACTTTGTGGTGTTTCAGGGGCAGCGACAGCACGAAGACGAAGCCATATTGAAGGCTCAAACCTACATTGAAGCCAATTACCACCTGCCCATTTCTGTGGAGCAGATTGCCGAGCAATCGAATATGAGCAAGCGGAATTTCATCCGGCGGTTCAAAAGCGCCACCCAGAACACGCCCCTGGAATACCTACAGCGGGTGAAAATAGAATCGGCCAAAAAAGCGCTTGAAAAGAATGCCGACGACATCAGTTCAATCGTATATAACGCGGGCTATAACGACCTGAAAACGTTCCGCAAAGTGTTCAAACAGATCACCGGACTCACGCCACAGGATTACCGCAAAAAATATAGTCGGGAAGGTGTGGCGCTGGGGTAAGGTTTGGGGATGAAGGAGACTTTCCTCGGTCTGTGACCTCACAGACCGAGGACCTCTCAGCAGTAGACAGCTCAATCACCCGGATGGTAGATTCGTTTGGCTGTTTTCAGGACTTCGGCCTTGTCCAGCGTCATTGGCTTGGTTTTCTGGTTCACGAACAACTCCATCTGGTCGGTGTAGTGCGGGCTGTCGGAGTGATTGGACGCGCCGTAGCAGTTGACGGTTTCTATTTCGGGCAGACCCGTTTTTGGGAATTTTATCAGTTGAATGTACGAGTCCCCCTGGTTGCTTTGTACCCGCCCTTTCGTGTAAGGCTTGGTATACATGGACGCCATCACGTCGGGAATTCCCCAGATGGGCAGCGCCTTACCGCCCCGGACGTGCTTCTGGTAATCGCCCAGCACCAGGTCCGTGCGGCCAAAGATTTTCGATAAGTGTGTTTTGGCGTAGCGAAGGCCCTCAGCGCAGTCGTCGGGCGTGAGTGCTTTCGGTGGGTTTGCCATTTTCGTGGCTTTGTCTTTCCAGTATTCGTAAAACAGCAAAAACACGAGGGCACCCCGGCTGTCGGCGGTGGCTTGCCGGTTCCAGGATACTACCGTTTGTATCTGGTCGCGGATGTCGGGGTAATCGTCGGGTTTGAGCGTGAACAGCACGTTGCCATCGGGACCCGCCACGTACGACAGTTTCTTGGGTAGTTGCAGGTCATACTTGATGCGTTTGAAATCGGCGTAACTGAGTTTGTCGTACTGGCGGATCAATTCGCCGAACCGGGTGCTGCGGTTGTTGTCCCAGCGTTCGTAGCCCATCGTCTTGTCGAACTGGTCCGGGCGCAGGTTATTGGCGGGGGCAGTGGCGTTGAAGGGCGTGTTATTCATGTTGAACAGGTAGCCACCCGGCGGATTGATGTACTGCGGGAAATCGCTCAGCGGCCGGAATTTGGTCCAGAGTGTTTTCGAGGTGTTGCCGGGCAGCGTGCCACTCCAGTCGTAGGCCGGGTCGCGGTACGGAATTTTGCCGTTGCTGACGTAATAGATCGTGTCCGGGTCGGCATACACGACGTTGAAACCGGGAATGGCGGTCATCTGCATCGCCTTTTGAAACTCCGAAAACGACCGTGCTTTGTTCATTCGATACCACTGCTCGGTGCCGCGCAGGTCCTGGTTGGCTCCGGTCCGGAGGGCAAAGCTTCCCTGTTTCGTCACAATCGTTGCCCCGTACTTGCTCCAGTACGCCTTGCGCCCTATGACAAACGGAATGCCCTTCACGCGCAGTTTTACGGTTTTTTCTTCCAGTGGCAGCCACTGCCCGTCGAAAAAGTACTGCTTGGGGTGGGCTTTGTCGGTTTGGAGTTGGTAGGTGTCGATTTTGTCCTGGTAGTTGACCGTGTGCGCCCAGCCGAGGTGTTCGTTGACGCCGTGAAATAGGGTAACCCCGCCCGGAAACAACCCGCCCAGCATGTTCCAGCCCTGCTCGCTGCACAGGTGCGCTTCGTACCACGCCACCGGCCCTTCGAGCGGCTGATGCGAGTTGACGGCCAGCAGGGTTTTGCCCTCCGTCGTTTTGCTGTGATGCACCGCAATGGCGTTTGAGCCGGTATTTTTCAGCAAATCAATCAGGGGTAATTTACCCTCATAGATGGTTTGCAGCGCCCGTTCCACGCCCGATATCACCGACAGCGACAGCACGGAGGCCTTCAAATAATCAGTAACCGACACGGGAAACGCACCCTTCACCAGCACCTCGTTAGGATGCGTCTGAGCGTAGTCGTTCAGGCCCTGTAAATACCCGCTGAGCACGGCCCGGTAGTCGGGCGAGAGCGCCGTAGCACCCTGTTCAGCAACGAGTTCGGGGGCGTGGAGCAGTTCAACGACGTAGTCAGCAGCCGCTCCTTTTTTGCCGAGGTGCTGTCCCAGCAACCCCTTGGTCGGCAGTATCAGTAGCTGAATGGTCTTGAAATCGTCTTCGGCGTGTGCCCATGCCAGTCCGTAAGCCACCTCCGGGTCGGTTTTGGCGAAGATGTGGGGCACCCCGTAGGTATCGCGGGCAATGGTGATGTCGGCTGGCCTTACCCGATTAAGTTCGTCAGAACCGGGTTTAAACAGATTAACACTGGTTTGAGCGAAAAGTGGAACGAACAGGGTGAAATGGACGAGTAGAAGAATAGTCAGTGCTCTCATACGGGTTTTGCGGGTAATAAATATACATAACAGCTATTAAGCCTAAACCAAGCTAATCGTACCAATAGTAAACCATTTATTAACATACGCTTAATAATAGCAGTCCACTATTAATTTGGTAAAACTGTGTTGAGAGGACTATTTTATGTCGTTTATAACCAATAAGTCGCTATTTTATGAATAAAAGCCGTTCGTTGTTTGCCGAAAAATAAATATTGACGACTAAGGTTTAAATAATAATTCACAGTTTGATAACATTAAGGTAATATTTACGTAATATTGATGTAACATTAGTCCGTACGATTCTTCGAGTCATCTGGGCGAGTGGGCATTGTTTAATTTCTAACATAAATGAAGTCATGAAAAAGTCTCTTTTTCTCCTTACGCTGGTAGGCTTCCTGGCGACGCAAGCCACCGCTACGCCGACAAGTCCCCGCAAAAACAAAGCGCCGAAAGCTTCCTTAGAAAAGCAACTGGCGAGTTATATTTCATACCCCGACGCACTTAGACCGGCCCAGCGGGCGGGTGTAGTCGTCATTCAGTTTCGGGTGAACACCGACAGTGAACTGTGTCAGTTAGCTGTGTTCAGCCAGAACGAGCAGATCAACACCAGCCTGCTTAAGCAATTGACCGGTAAAAAGTTAGTTGGTTATGGCAGCGACGCGGCCGAACTGCACACGGTTCGGTTGCGGTTTCAACCCGAGTAGGCCGGTTACTAAGTATTAAGTTAACCCCGATCTTCGGCAGGAGGTTGGGGTTTTTTACGGCCAAACATTTCGCCAAAACGGTAGGTTGCCACTCAACAATCCGTTTTTTTATGGCCCAATCTATTTCTATCTGCTGGCTCCGGCGCGACTTACGGCTGCACGATAACGCTGCACTGTACTACGCACTTAAAAGCGGGCGTCCTGTCCTTGTTATTTTTATATTCGACCGGTTGATTCTGGACATCCTCGAAGACCGGCGCGACCGGCGCGTGGAGTTTATTCACAAAGAGATTCACACGTTGCAGGATCAACTGACCGGGATGGGGTCGGCGCTTGTGGCCCGGTATGGTCGGCCAATCGACGTGCTGAAGCAGCTAATAGAGGAATACGACGTTGCCGAAGTATTTACCAACGACGACTACGAGGTGTATGCCAAAGAACGCGACTCGGTCGTGAAAGCGATGCTGGCCGAGCAAGGAATTGGCTTTCGGGTCTCGAAGGATCAGGCCATTTTTGACCACGACGAGGTCATAACTGGGGGTGGCAAACCGTACACCGTTTTTGGGGCATACAGCCGCAACTGGATGGGTAAACTGGCTGGCGGATCAGGCCGCGAGTTTTACCTCAAGTCGTACCCGACTGAGAAGTACTTCGCCAACTTCTACAAAACCAGTCCACCTGCTGACGGCGGACCCACCAACCGGGGCATTCCAACGCTGGAAGAAATGAATTTTGAGCCGCTGGGTGAAAATTATCCCGTACCCACCGTAGACGAAGATTTTCTGCGGGCGTACGAGAAAATGCGCGACTACCCGGCCCGGACCGGCACCAGTGAGTTGGGTATTCATTTGCGCTTCGGCACCATCAGCATCCGCGACCTGGTTCGGCAGGCGCAGGCCGTTAGTGAGCGCTTCGTAACGGAACTGGCCTGGCGCGACTTCTACTTTCAGGTCCTCGACCATTTTCCCCATTTCGAGAAACACGCCTACCGGCGCGAGTACGAGAACATTCCGTTCCTGAATCGGGACGAGGACATCGAACGCTGGAAGGCGGGCCAAACGGGCTTTCCGTTCGTGGACGCGGGGATGCGGCAACTGAATCAGACCGGCTGGATGCACAACCGCGCCCGGCTCATTACGGCCAGCTTCTGCGTGAAACACCTGCTCATCGACTGGCGCATTGGGGAAGCCTATTTCGGAGCCAAGCTGCGCGATTACGACTTGGCGGCTAACGTGGGAAACTGGCAGTGGGTGGCGGGTTCGGGCAACGACGCGGCTCCCTATTTCCGGGTCTTCAGCCCTGACACCCAAATGAAGAAGTTTGATTCCAAATTAGAATACGTCCGCAAATGGGTGCCCGAATACGGAACACCGGACTACGTTGAACCCATGATCGACCACGCCTTTGCCCGGCAACGGGTCGTGGAGACGTATAAAAAAGCGTTGGCGAAGTGAAATTAAATCCACGTCCGCAGACCAACCAACCCCCACACGGCCATGTAGCCAACAACCAGCAGCGCTGAAGAGACAGCTACCCAAAGGAAAATCTGGTCGGTCCGGTTCGGGATCTGACGTTGTCGGCGAATCAGGCTGATGAACGCCCAGATCGCACAAACGGGAATTAATACCGATGCTACGAATACCGTTACGGAAACGGGGGTTACCAGGCCGAGCTCATCCCCACGGGCAAATACCATACCGGCCAGTAGCATGACCACGAGCGAGAAGGCATAGGCCGCGAACGACATACGAACCGGCATGGCGCTCAAACGACCGCCTTTCCGCTTTAGCCGAGCGTTGAGAATTGGACAAACGATGCCCATCAGCAGTCCTGTTACTACGAGCAGCATCGACACACTGCCTAAAATAAGGGGCAACCAGGCACCAATGGCCGACGTTTCGGTGGTATTGGTACTTGGCATGACGGCCACCGCTTGACCCGCGTCGTTGCGGGTGAGCGTTACCTGTGACGTGTAGCCTGTCTTGTCCATACGTATGAACTGTCCGGGACCAATCGGACGGAGGAGCACGGTTTCGCCATTGAGCAAATTATTGATGAACAGGTTACCATCGGCTTCGTAAATATGCAGGACACCGGCCAGCCAGATCAGCCAACCCGTGAATGAAGCCCGAATGTTACTCTGGCGGTAGTAACCGGGTAGGTTTTCTTTCTGAGCTGTTGATAGCGCAAAAGCGGGCGGTAGCCGCTGTGGTACGTTTTTCATGACGGTCTCCAGAACCGCATCGGCGAGCGTACCAAATCCGGCCCCATCTGAATTGACTAATACGATAAGGCCCCGGTTTAACTCTGAATTGTAGATGTAGTGGGCCAGCCCGCCATTGACGCCCCCATTGTGGCCGTGAAACAGGTAGCCTTTGTACGAAGTCGTGTAGTTATAGAGCCCGTAGCCATCTTTTGAGCCTGCCCGAGCGGCCAGCGTTGTGGTAGGCGTTTCCATCCGGTCAATCGACGACGGCAGCAGCAGTTGAGTGCTCTGGTAGGTACCTCGGTTCATCAGCATCTGCACGAACGGCATCAGTTCCAACGCCGGCGCGTTTAGGCTGCCAGCGGGCCGGAGTAGAATGTCCCAGTAACGCTCTTCCCGCCGGTCGTCGCCCGAGTAATTCGTGACTAAATGGGTCCGGGTGACCTCGTCGCGCCGGAACGTGATCTGCTTTAGACCAAGCGGGTTGAAGATTCGCTGCTGAACGAATGATTCAAACTCCTGACCGGTTTTCATTTCCAGAATCCGGGCTATGATGGGTGGCCCTGAATTGCAGTAAGCCATGAACGTACCCGGTCGCCAGCGCGAATGACGGGATTCGGAATAGAGCGTCAAGCCTCTTTCCAGAACGATGTTGGGGTCTTTGTTGAAGGCATATGCATTCATCGACCAGTCATCGAAGCCTGTTGTATGTTCGAGCAGATGCACCACCCGAACAGGATCTGTCGCTTCCCAGAGGTTGCTAAACTGAATGTCGGGGGCCAGTTTCTTCAACTCGTCCGACAACGTTAACTGCCCTTTCTCCACGAGCATCAGGGCCGCAACCGCCACAAAACTCTTGGTAACTGACCCCAGACGAAACATGGATTGGTCAGTGACGGGTGACTTGGTTTTCAAGTTTGCAACGCCGACATTGTGCTTGTAAAGCAGGCTGTCTTTGGTAAAAACCAACACCTGAACGCCAGGCGTTTCGTGTGCTTTAACTATGCTATCAATGCGCTGGGTCAGTCCATCGAACCGAACGGTAGATGGCGATGACTGGGCAGTAACCGATGTAAAAGGTGTGGTAAGAATAAAAATCAGACCGATCAACGTATAGAATTGTAGCTGGTAGCACAAGCTGGAAAATGAACACGTGTACGTGAGGGCCATAATTGTCGGCGTAGCTAAGAACAGTCAGTTTAAATATAGATCAGTATGTTCCGTTCAAAATGCCCGATTTATCAAGCGGTCATCTACGTCATTCAATTCAGGAGGAGAAAATTAACCAACCTGCATTCGTATTAACCAGTATTATACCGCTGGATTGCTCAATCAAATTGATTGGTGGCAAGTTGGTCTGTTTGGCTAATTTGCCGCCTTATTTTCAGACCATGAATGAAATCGCCCTTCGTCGGTTAGCCAATCAACACATCGGGCGGCCATACCAGACGACATTGGCTCTGAGCCAGCCTACGGATGTGGTTGCCCATTTGGTGGCCATGCAGGCGCAAGAGTTCGCGATGGCCAAGTGGGCAGTTGGATTACGGTTGCCGACCGCCAACGAAGCCGATGTGGAGCAGGCGTTCAACAGCGGGCAAATTCTTAGGACGCACCTGCTCCGACCAACCTGGCACTTCGTGACACCGTCGGACATTGGCTGGCTGCTGCTGCTCACGGCCCCACGGGTGAAGCAGGTGAACGCGTTCATGGACCGGCAGTGTGGATTAGAAGCGGCCCTTTTTACTCAATCCAATGACCTGATCGCAACAGCGCTTGCCGGAAACAATTACCGCACTCGTGACGAATTAGCCGTTGTTCTGAACAGAGCCAATATTGAAGCCAGTGGTTTCCGGCTGAACTACATTATGATGCGGGCCGAACTCGACGGAATCATTTGCAGCGGACCCCGGCGGGGCAATCAGTTCACCTACGCTCTACTGGACGAACGGGCACCGAACCGTAAACCAGTAAACCGGCCCGAAGCGCTGGCCGAATTGACAAAGCGATACATCACGAGCCGCGGACCCGCCACCATTCATGATTTCAGCACCTGGTCAGGGCTTACACTGAAAGAGGTAACCGAGGGCGTAGCGATGAACAAAGGGGCCATTGGGCCGGAAATCATCGACGGAAAAACGTACTATGTCAGCGCTGGCCTGGCGGTTCCCACGGACGACGTTCAATCGACATTTTTGATGCCCGACTACGACGAATACGGCATGGGCTACAAAAACCGCGACGCCATCAGCCACGCGGAACTATCGGGTAGCCTGACCTATAACCGTATGATTATCGTGGACGGAACCATTGCCGGTTCCTGGAAACGAACCATCAGCGGCAGCAAGGTCAAATTGGAGTTGCAACTGAACCGGCCCCTAACGGAACAACAGCGAAAACGCGTCGCCGAGGCCGCTGAACAGTATGGTCAGTTCATTGGGAAGACCGTTGAGCTTGTGCCCTGACGAGCAGTGTCCACCGATTAAAGTTTCCATTGCACCACCCAGCCCGCTTTGACAGTTTTTGGACGGGGAACGCCCGCGAGGCCCGTTGCCGGATTGATGGCCATCAGCGTTAGCGGGACAACCGTTTTGGTTTGTGCAGAAATAGCTTTGGTAGCCCGCAGAAACAGATGACCCCGGACGTCGACGTCGTCCACGACGGCGTAGAGCGCATCCCCGGCTTTGAACTGGTCCTCATCAATCTGTACGTCTTCGGTCAGCGCGAAGGTCCAGCTTTGACCGACGGACAGCCCACCCGCCCGCACGAGTTTGGCCGACACGTCGCCCAGGAATACGGCTGCGGTTGCTGGTTTATTCCTGAGTAGTTCGGTCAGTACGCTGTCCATCATAGTGACCTCGCCGGATGACCCCGTCGGACCCGGTAGTGACTCAACGGGGACGCCTTCCGGTTCGGGTTCGTCGTCGCGGAGCCAGCCCATGCGCCGGGCCTGTTCCCGTTCCTGATCGTATGAATTACCCGCCGATGCCAGCAGCATCCCCACCGAGCCAAGACCGTAGGACGGGTTGGTGAACAGTTCTTTCATCGCCAGAATCCGGTACAGGTAGTAGCCCGTTTCGGCGTTCATGGTCATGGCGTAATAGTCGCGGTGGCCCACGCGCGTAATCTTACGCTGCACCATACCCACACCCCCGTTATACGCAGCCGCAACCAATGTCCACGAACCCAATTTGCGGTACAGAAATTTGAGGTACTTGCTGGCCGCTTCGGTCGATTTACGCAGGTCGGTGCGTTCGTCGTTGCCGGGCGCGATGGAAAGCCCCATGTCCTGGGCGGTTTCGTCCATAAACTGCCAGTAGCCAACCGCCCCGGCCGACGAAACGGCATCCGCTTTCCACGCGCTTTCGATGAGTGGCAGGTACTTGAAATCGTTGGGAATGGTATGTTTTCGTAAAATCGGCTCAATGACCGCAAAGAATGGGGCCGAGCGTGCCCGCAACGCGCTCAGGTGCCGCGCATAGCCCGAACTGCTGGCTAATGCCACCGCTAATTTCGTTGATACGTCGCCCTGTTCGGTGGGGACAATCTCGCCGGAAAAGTGCAGCCGTGATGGTCCAATTGCGGGCCGGGTTTGCACCAGTACGGGTTTCACCGGACTTGCCTTCTTGGGTGTTGCTTTCTTCTGGGCGAAAGCAACGAGACTGGTCAGCACTATTGTCACCAACAGGTGGACTATGCAACGGGTAATTGACATCAAAATAAACAGGTGATGGTGTGACCCATTGACAACGATTCGGCTTTGGGGTTTAGTTCAGGCGGGGTATTGATCGAACGGCAGCAACTGTTACTTAAGTAGCTGTTGCCCGCCAGCAAGTAATTTCCGTAGCTGGGTAAATGCGTATCCATTCACCAATAGTCAGTTAACTGAGAAATAGACTAAGTATGTTTCGCTACTGACCGTCTTTGCTACGCCATAGTGCATTTGTTGACAGTACATACCTAAATCCTTTCCTCATGAACCAGTTTACACGATTACGGCGCGGTGTCAATACCCTGCTGAAGCTCTTCTGTACAACATGTATCATCGGCGTCGCCTTAACGGGAACGGCCTTCGCCCAGCAGCTATCCGGCACCGTCACTAACGAGTCTGGCGACGCGCTTCCGGGGGTCAACGTGGTCGAGAAAGGCACTACGCGCGGGGCTACCACCGACAAAAACGGCCGCTACAACCTGAACGTCAGCCAGCAGGCAACCCTTATTTTCAGCTACATTGGGTATACCCGGCAGGAGGTTGTGGTGGGTAACCGGTCGGTGATCGACCTCAAACTAACGGCTGATCCGCTGGCCATCAGCGAGGTGATTGTGGTAGGGTACGGTACCCAGAAAAAGTCGTCACTGACGGCGGCCGTTTCGTCGGTAACGCCCAAAGAACTGCGGGCGCTGCCGGTCATCAGCGCCCAGCAGGCGCTCCAGGGCCGCGTACCGGGCGTATCCATCGTCAATAACAGCAGCCCCGGCGTCGAGCCGGTTGTTCGGGTACGGGGCGTCGGATCCATCAGTCTGAACCCCAATCCACTGTACGTGATCGACGGAATGCCGGCGGGTGGTTTGAATAACATCGACCCTAAAGACATCGAATCGCTCGAAGTACTGAAAGATGCCTCGGCAGCGGCTATCTACGGGTCGCGGGCCGCCAATGGCGTGATTCTGATCACGACCAAGCGGGGTTCCAACAACGGTAAAATCAATATTAACGTCGATTCGTACTACGGAACGCAGTCGGCCTGGCGGACGCTGGACCTGCTCGGCCGCGACGAGTACATCCGCTACGGCACCGCCCTGGTAACCGCTTCAGGACAACCCGTTCCGGGTCGGTTCAACAACCTGAACACGCCCATCTACGACGGGGCCACACAGACCTTTGCCCAGACCGATACCGACTGGCAGCGGGTGATGTTCCGCAATGCTCCGATTAGCGACAATCAACTGTCGGTATCAGGGGGCAATGCCCAATCGCGGTTTTTTATGTCCGTGGGCCACTTCAGCCAGCAGGGAATTCTGCCGTTTACCGACTACAACCGGCAAAGCTTCCGCATCAACTCTGACCACAAATTTACCAAGTTCCTGACCGTCGGGCAGACGATGCTGGCCTCCACCGACTTCCGGCGGATCGAACGCGACGGGGGCGGACGCAGTTTGGTCATGAACATCATGCGCATGATTCCGTACTGGCCCGAGCGCGACCCAACCAAGCTCGGGGGTTTCAGTACAACGGCCCAGGGCTTAGACGCCACCGACCCCGAAAATCCGCTGCGCGTGGCCGAGCAGGAGCAGCAGTTCCAGACCGACCGGGGCATCAAACTCCTCGGAACGGTGTTTGCCGAAGTGCGTTTTGCCGATTGGCTGCGCTACCGGTTCACGGCCGGGGGCGACTTCTCAACGACGCGTTTCAACGGGTTTCTGCCCATCTACAACGACGGCAACCGCAGCCGCCCGCTGGCCAGCGTGTCGGAAAATCGAAACAACTTCTTCTCGTCGCTGCTCACCAATCAGTTGACGTTCGATAAAACCTTCGGGAAGCATTACGTAAATGCAATCGCCATTGCCGAACGCCAAACAGCGTCCTCGCGGTTTATCTCGGCCAGCGGGCAGCGGCCCGACAACAACATTCAGGTGATTCAGGGGGTGTCGAATCCGAACGGGTCCAGCACGCTCAACGAAAACCTGCTGATTTCCTATGCAGGTCGGATCAACTACGAATACGGCGGGCGGTATTTGCTGAGTGCGTCGGTTCGGCGCGACGGGTCGAGCCGATTCGCCCCAGGTAACAAGTGGGGAACGTTCCCGGCGTTTTCGGCTGGCTGGCGCATCAGTGAAGAAGCGTTCATGAAGGACATTCCGGCCATTTCGGAACTGAAACTGCGGGCCAGCTACGGCAAAACGGGCTTTAATGCCATCGGCGATTACGAGTATCAGGCCCTGGTGCAGGCTAACAACACAATCTATCCGTTTAACAACCAGACAACTCAGTTAGGGTCGTACATCAACGTGCTGAGTAACAGTGCGCTACAGTGGGAAATCAACAACACGACCGACCTCGGTTTCGACCTCTCGCTGTTCAGCAATAAAATCAGCCTGACCGCCGACGTGTACGAGCGGCAAACCGACGGGCTGCTGCTGCGGGTGCCGCTGGCCAACTCGCTGGGGTATTCCAACAGTCCGCTGGCCAACGTGGGCAGCATTCGCAACCGGGGTCTCGAACTGGCCTTAAGCTACAAGCACAACGGCAAAGCGTTTCAGTGGTCGGCAACGGGCGTTTTCGATATGGTCCGCAACAAGGTGCTGAATTTAGCCACGCCGAACGCAACCATTAACTCCGGGCTTAACGCCGACTTTGGCGGATTCGACATTACCCGCACCGAGGCCGGGCAACCGATTCAATCGTTCTACGGCTGGGTGACGGACGGAATTTTCCAGAACGCGGGTGAGATTGAAGCCGCCAATGGCTTAGACGGAAGTGCCGCTACGTTTTACCAGAACAGTTCGACCCGGCCCGGCGATATTCGGTTTCGCGATTTGAACGGCGACGGACGCATTGATGCCAGTGACCGGACGTATCTGGGGAGTTACATTCCTAAATTTACCTACGGCCTAAACACCACCGCCAATTACAAAAACTTCGATTTTACCCTGTTTTTCCAGGGCGTTCAGGGCAACAAAATCTACAACGGCACCAAGGTGATCGGACAAGGGCAGCTTCGGCTTTTCAACGCGACGACCGACGTGCTGAATGCCTGGACACCGACGAACACCAACACCGACGTACCGCGCTCGGTTAGTGGCGACCCCAACCAGAACTCGCGCACCTCCAACCGCTTTCTTGAAGATGGTTCGTATCTGCGGCTGAAAAACCTGAACATTGGCTATACGCTGCCTGGTGCCGCTCTGAGTAAAGCCACGAAGGGTTACGTCAGCCGGGTGCGGGTGTATGTGTCGAGCAACAACCTGCTGACCTTCACCAAATACACCGGCTACGACCCCGAAGTATCAAGGAGAGGAGCGGGCGATCCGGCCAACCTGCTCAACAATGGCATCGACTACGCGCAATACCCACAGGCCCGCACGTTACTGGTAGGTCTGAATCTTGGCTTTTAATTGGTAAAACAAACTATACAAACATGAAAAGACTACTGTTAATTAGCACGCTGAGTCTCGGTTTGGCCGTTGGCTGCAGTGATGACGAACTCGATAAAGTGAACCCCAACGGAGTAACTTTCGACACCTATTTTAACAACGAAAGTGAGCTGACGGCGGGCGTGAATGGTATCTACGCGGCCCTTCAGTCAACCAACCTGGTCTCGCGCGAGTGGTTTTTCACCCACGACCTGCGGGGCGATGAGGTGGCATCGGGCGGGGGGCAGTTGGAAACTCCCCGTAACCAAATGCTGATTGGCGTTCATGACACGGGCAATAGCTTAGTGAGTGCTATCTGGACGGGCTGGTACCGGGTTATTCACCGGGCCAATATCGTGCTGGAAAAAGGAGCCAACGTAACCGGTGTAGGGCCTGCTTCCCGCGACCGGCTGCTGGGCGAAGCGCGTTTCCTGCGGGCCTGGGCCTACTACGATTTGGCCACGTTTTTTGGCGGGGTTCCCCTGTACAAAGATTTTGCCAAATCGGTCGATGGCACCTTGCCGCGCGCGCCCCAAAAAGAGGTTTATGATTTTGCCATTGCCGACCTGAAAGCGGCTGAAGCCGGGCTTGCCGCGAGTTATACGGGGACTAACCTGGGCCGGGCAACGAAAGGAGCCGCGCAGATGCTGATGGCCCGAATTTACCTGCAACAGGGCGACTACACCAATGCCCGGACCGAGTTGAAAAAAGTTATTGACTCGAACCTGTATCGCTTAGTTGATAACTATACCGACCTGACCAACGAAGAAGGTGAGTTTAACGCGGAATCGATATTTGAGGTAGCGTATGCTCCTTCGGGTGGTGCTTTCAACTGGAATGGCGATGCGGACGGCGCGGCCGTGCAGGAAGAAACGGTTCGGTCGCAGGAGTACGCGGCCATCGCGTGGCGGAACGTGATTCCGTCCAACAAAATTCTGAATTCCTACGAGACTGTTGCTAAAGGCGATGCTAAAACCGACCCTCGCTACGCTTTTTCGTACTGGAGCGAAGGCGATGTATTCAACAATGGTAACACGGTTCTCACCAGCACCATGGTGCAGGGCAATGCTTCGGTGGTGAACGGAGTAACGCAGAAAGTGAGCTGGCGGAAATATTCTCTGATGTACAAATCCAACGCGGCCAATCAGCAAAGTGGCATTAACATGCGGATTATGCGCTACGCCGACGTGCTGTTGCTGATGGCTGAATGCGAAAACGAACTGGGTAACTCGGCGGCTGCCGTTTCGCTGCTGAATCAGGTACGGGCGCGGAAATCGGTGGTTATGCCGCCTTACCCAACTGCAAATTACCCCACCACGACCAAAGATCAGGTGTTCGATGCGGTGATGCACGAGCGGATGATCGAACTGGCGGGCGAGCAAGTTCGGAACTTTGATGTTGTGCGGTGGCGGAAGGCCAAAAAGCTCAAAGCCGAGCCGATCTCGTACTTCCAGGCTAACCGGCACGAACTGCTGCCCATTCCGCTGCAGGAAATCGACAACAGCCCGGCCATTGACATCAAAGACCAGAATCCGGGGTATTGAGTGACGTAGTATTAAAATAATGTTGAACGGAGCAAACTCCCTTCCCAACCTGATTTGGGAAGGGAGTTTACGTTACTACTCTTAGCGTAAAACTGCGTTTCATGCACGCATCTTACATCTTTTACGGGCTTCTGCTCGGCACTGGCTTAACCGCTTGTCAAAACGGCCGGGAACCTCTTTTTACGAAGATAGAATCGGGTGAATCAGGCGTTCACTTCGCCAATAACCTGACGCCTAACGATTCGCTCAACGCGTTTACCTTCACCAATTTCTACAACGGTGGGGGCGTAGGCGTGGGCGATTTTAACCACGACGGCCGCCCCGACCTGTTTTTCACAGGCAATCAGGAAAGCTGCCGCCTGTACGTCAATCAGACCCCCGCCGGAACATCTGATTTTCGATTTGCGGATGTAACCGACGCAGCCGGACTGCGCACCAACCGCTGGTGTACGGGCGTGTCGGTGGTGGACATCAATCAGGATGGCTGGGACGATCTGTACGTGAGCGTGGCTGCGCACCCGACCATGCGTCAGAACCGTAACCTACTGTTCATCAATCAGAAAACAATCGCCCCCACATTCCGGGAGGAAGCCGCTTCGTATGGTCTCGACTACGCGGGTTACACAACTCAGGCGGCTTTTTTCGATCATGATCTGGATGGCGACCTCGATGCGTTCCTGCTCAACACCGCCCCCGACCTTCAGAATCCCAACTACCTGCGCCCGGCCATCAACGATGGCACCTATCCCTCCACCGGCCGGTTGTTCCGCAACGAGGGCATCGGCCCAGCCGGGCGACCCCTGTATCGCGACGTGTCGAAAGCGGCTGGTATTCGTTACGAAGGGCTGGGATTAGGGCTGATCGTGTCAGACCTGAATAATGACGGCTACCCCGACTTGTACTGCTCAAATGATTTTATCAGCAGCGACATCCTGTACCTCAACAATGGTTTAGCAAGTCCGGGACCGTCCAGTCCGGGACCGTCCAGTCCGGGACCGTCCAGTCCGGGCACCTTTCGCAATAGCACCCGTGCGTCGCTGGCGCACACGAGCCTGTACGGGATGGGCGTCGATGCCGCCGACATCAATAACGATGGCCAGATCGACCTGATGCAGTTGGACATGCTGCCACAGGAAAACGCCCGTCAGAAACTGATGCTTGGCGGACAGGACTTCGATAAAAAAGAACTGAGTCTGAAACCCCAATACGGCTACCAGCTTCAATACATGCGCAACACGCTGCAAATCAATGGGGGGAGCGACAACGGAACACCCGTCTTCTCCGAGTTGGGACTGCTGGCCGGGGTAGCCCAAACCGACTGGAGCTGGGCCACTCTGCTGGCCGACCTCGACCAGGATGGTCATAAAGACGTGTTCATTACTAACGGCTACCGTAAAAACGTTACCGACCGTGATTTTATCAGTTTTACCGAGGAGTTTGCCAGTTTCGGCACCGATCAGGCCCGGCAGCAGCAACGGGATAAGTTGCTTCAGAAGATTCCGGAGATAAAACTCCGTAACTACGCCTACCGTAATCGGGGCGCTGACCCGGTAAACAGCCTGTTATTCGAGGATGTGTCGGCTGCCTGGGGTTTGAATGAACTATCCTACGCCAACGGAGCCGCCTACGCCGACCTCGACGGGGATGGCGATCTGGATTTGATTGTTAACAACATCGACCAGGAAGCTTCACTGTTTCGCAACAACAGCCGGGAACGCCTGCGAAACGGGTATCTATCACTGGCGTTCGTTGGTCCTAACACCAACCGGGCGGGCATCGGAGCCGCCGTGACGGTCTGGAGTGGGGGCAGGCAGCAGGTGATGGAGCACTATCCGGTGCGGGGCTACCTGTCGTCGGTGGGGGCGGGTCTGGTGTTTGGCGTGGGTACAGCGTCAACGGTCGATTCGGTACGGGTGGTGTGGCCCGGCGGTCTGACCGAAATGCGCTACCGGATTCCCGTCAATCAGCGGCTCGTGTTTCGGATTGCCGATGCGAAACCAGCCGCGAAACGCCCCGACGTACGTCCCGAACTCCTGTTTTCGACGGTGCCCAATGCGCTCGATTTCACGCACCAAGAATCTGATTTTGTCGATTTCAAAACGACCCCGGCCCTGCACAAAATGCTGTCGCGGGCGGGAGTAGCTGTGGCCGTTGGCGACCTCAATGGCGACAACCGCGACGATTTAGCGGTGGGCGCTTCGTACCGGGGCAGCGCCGGTGCCCTATTTTTTGGACAACCCAACGGTCAATTTTCGCGGACGGACTGGATGCCGAATGCGCCGATGGAGGTGGGTGATATTCTGCTGTTCGATGCTGATAATGATCACGACAACGATCTGCTGGTGGTGGGCGGAGGCAACGAACGACCGCTGGGCGTGAGCGACGCTTTTGAGCCGCTGCTGTACCGTAACGATGGGCGGGGCCACTTCAACCCGGCTCCAGTAGTGCCCGGCCTGGCGGTAAGCAGCCAGACCGTCCGCGCCATCGACTACGACGGCGACGGCGACTTAGACGTGCTGATTGCCGGGCGTCAGGTGCCAGGGCGGTATCCGTTGCCCGCTCAAAGTTACCTGCTCCGCAACGACCGGGGCCGATTTACGGATGTGACCCGGCAGGTGGCTCCTGATCTAATGAACCTCGGATTGGTGTGCGATGCGGTGGCACTCGACATTGACGGTGACCACGACGATGATCTGGTGCTGGTAGGTGAATGGATGCCCCCTCTGCTGCTTCTCAATCAGAGAAGTAAATTCACTCATTCACTCATTCACTCATTCACTCATTCGCCTGGCTGGTGGAACTGCGTAGCCGCTGGTGATTTCGACGGCGACGGTGATCCTGATTTGCTGCTGGGCAACGAAGGGTTGAACACGCTTTACCGCGCTTCGGCCCGCGAACCAATTCAGATTTACGGCAAAGACTTTAACGACGATGGGCAGTTCGATCCCATCATGGGCTACTTCATCAACGGAACCCGCTACCCGGCCCTGCCCCGCGACGCGCTGAATCAGCAGATTATTCAGTTCCGGCGCAAATTTCGGCACTACCGTGACTATGCCGAAGCCGATTTTGACGATCTGTTTTCGGAGAAAGAACTGCGCGGAGCTTACAGTGGGCAGGTGAGCGAACTCCGCAGTTGCTACGCCGAAAACCGGGGCAAGGGTCCGGTCGGCCGGTCCCGCTCCGGCGTACCGGCCGGTGCGGTTCCGGAATTTACGCTCCAGCCCCTGCCGATGCTGGCCCAACAGGCACCTATCTTCGGTTTTTTAGTGGACGATTACGACCACGATGGTTATTTAGATGCGTTAGTTACGGGCAACTTCTACGCCAACGAAGCCAACATGGGTCGGCAGGATGCCTCGCGCGGGTTGCTACTCAAAGGTGACGGACGGGGCGGGTTTGTGGCCCTGGGTCCCGACAAAACGGGGTTCAACGTAACGGGCGACGCTCGCCGGTCGCATCGGCTGCGCAAGCCCGAACGCATCGTCACGGCGGTTAACGCTGGTCCGCTGGTGATCCACCAATGGTTAACGAGCAGGCAGTAGCAGTTATCGTCTGCCCGCTCAACTCACAATGCTTTCCATGTCACTATCCATCCGGCTTTCACCTGGTCGATGTCGGTCAGATTGATGCCAATTCGACCCGTTGACGCATCGACAGCGGCCAGCGTGAGGTTATAGGTGTGTTTTTCACTGGCCGAATACAACTTGTCAGCCCGCAGGTACAATTTATTGTTTTTCAAATCAACGTCTTCGACAACAGCGTACAAAACGTCGCCTTCATCCACTTCTTTGCCGTCGGCTATTCCATTGCGGGTCAGGTGGAAAACCCACACCTGCCCACGCTGCTGCCCACCGGCCGACTCGGTTAACTTGGTTTTAATGCCACCCTGGAATACGTCGGCTGCGTTTGGTAGGGGAATGTCGACCGTTTGGCCAGTGCCTGCTGCCTGAGAATCCTGAACGGAGGTCTCAACGGCCGACCGAGTCGCATCAGCCACCGTGATCTCTGGCAGCAATACCTCGTTGCTTTCCTGTTCTGATTCGGGCGTCAGCGGTTCGCTCAGCAAGGCTAACATTCGGTCAGGAATGATCGTATGGTACTGTTGGTAATTGGAAAACAGCTCTTTAAATGCCAGAATCCGGTATAAGTATTTGCCGGTTTCGGCATTCAGCCGCAGGTAATAATAATTACGTTGCTGCTGTCGGCGAATGTTGGCGAGAAGTGCCCCAATACCGTTGTTGTAAGCAGCCGCAGCTAATGTCCACGACCCTAAGCGATTGTGCAGGTAATTCAGGTAGCGGCAGGCTGCGTGGGTCGACTTGATTAGATTTTGGCGTTCATCGTACCCCGGCCGGGTGCTCAGACCAAGTTCGCGGGCCGTGGCGGGCATAAACTGCCAGTAGCCCACGGCCCCTTTCGACGACACCGCCGAACCCTGTAACGCACTTTCGACCAAGGGCAGGTATTTAAAATCCAACGGGATGTGGTAGCGCTGGAGAATCGGTTCGATAATCGGGAAAAACAGGGCTGCCCGTTGCCGGATGCGGTAGAAAGCGCGATTTTGAATGGATCGGCTCGCTAAAGCCGACACTAACCGACGGGCCACAACCTCTTCGTGCAGGGGTACCGACTCACCACAAAAATATACCGGCGGCAAGTTTGGGCTAAATGAGGGGTATGTCGTTAATGCAACCGTACTGACCGTTTCAGTGCTGTGTATGCCTGACACAGGACCTGGCACACTCCCAATTACTAAACCAATGGAGAGTGAGAGTAAGGTAAATATATTCATCAATTAGGTGAACGGAAGATGCAGACTTATGACGTTGATTTCTCTATAAAGTTACTCGATTTAATCATGTTTATTTATTATCAACATATATTAGTAACAAAAAGAAGACCGTCACTTGAGGGTATAACGGTCTTCTTTAAGGGTATATCGAACAAGGTTTATAACCAATCCCAGAAATGAAGTGGTCGGATGCCTTCCCCTTTCTTACGGGATAAAAAACGCGGACGGCGGAACCGGAGAACCATCAAACCCATCATCAGTTTCTTGATGGGCAGACCCGTCCGCTGTTCCTCCAGATCAGCATCGGGTGTGTCGGGAGAGGCCGCCTTGTCCGTAGCCATGGCAATCAACTGCTGCGTGTCTGATGGGGTTCTGGTCAGTGCTGTATTAGGGCGGGGTCCCCAGGTTGGGTCGGTGTACTCGTCGTCGACCAGTTCGACCGTTGGCGCATCTTTAATTTTTCTGGGCAGCGCCAGCGGCTTCCGCCACGTTGGAAGCGGCTTGGTCAACTGCTCAATGGTGGAGCCATGCAACAAAACCGCGTATTGTCGGGAATTACTGAGCAACTCTTTGTAAGCCAGGATTCGGAACAGGTAATGGCTCGTTTCGCGGTGCAGCCGAAGCCGGTAGTAGTTTTTCTGGCCCTGTTGCTCCATTCGATTCTGGACGTGTGTAATACCGCCGTTGTAAGCGGCTGCTACCAGTGTCCACGACCCCAGCCGACGGTGAAGCTGGTGCAGATACCGACAGACGGCCACCGTTGCTTTTTGCAGATTATACCGCTCATCCACATCTCCGTTCACGGTCAGGCCCAGCTCGCGGGCGGTGCCGGGCATCAGTTGCCAGTAGCCCGACGCGCCCTTTGACGATACCGATTCGTTGACGAGCGCACTTTCGGCGAGGGGCATGAACCGGAAATCACGAGGAATTTTGTACTTCCGCAGGATGGGGTCGATAATCGGAAAAAACGTTGATGCCCGACGGCGCATGTCGAACAGACATTCCTGCTGTGCGCCATACGTGCGAAGCGTTTGCAGCCATCGTCGTGACACGCGCGGATCATCGACCGGCACTTCCTCTCCGCAGAAATAAATAGGGAACACCCGTTTTGTCGAGTCAACGACTAATAGTGCGGGGTTATCCAAGGCGTTTGGGGTTACCGGCGTCCGGTTCGTATCGCGCCCAAATACGGGAAGGCGGGGAGCCAGCCGGGCCGCTGGGGCGGCAACGACGCCTGACAGGGCAATACCCGGCTTAAGAGCAGCCATGAACAGTGAAAAACTTATTTCTTTAATCAAAATACCGAAATTTGGGTAGCACATAAGACGACGAAACCCGCACCAAAGTAACGGGTTTGTCATACGACGGAACACGAATGTAGCTGATTATCTGCTACATACCAAACCGTCATTCTAAGAATTATCCAACGGCCTGCTCAGAATTTGGATTTTATTGGTCGAAAAGACCCGCTACAAGCGTTAGTTTGCCATAATCGTACCGTCCCTCCAGGTGATCGAAAACACCCTTCAGGCGACCTTCAGGCATTCCCACCGTCCGAATAGCCTGCTCGATCTCAGTGCGTTCGGCCGGGTTGACAAACGACCTCAGAATTTCCTCTAAATTCAGATCATACCCCGATTTAGCTAACTGAACGAGGTGGCTGGCGATGGAGCCGGTGGTGAGCTGACGCTCGGTAGCAATTTCCGAAATGGTCATACCCTTGGCATACAACTCCAGCGTCTGCTGCTGGGTCGTTCCTTTCGGCTTTTCCACGCCCTGAGCCTTGCCCCGAACGCGTCGCTCGGCCGGTGCCGTTCCCAGCGTAGACGCCCCCGCACCGGGCGTTGCCCGAACATACCCGACAATGATGTCCAAAAATTTTCGGCCGAAGAGTTGCAG
The DNA here is from genome assembly GCF_054779955.1 of Spirosoma arcticum. Taxonomy (NCBI): domain Bacteria; kingdom Pseudomonadati; phylum Bacteroidota; class Cytophagia; order Cytophagales; family Cytophagaceae; genus Spirosoma; species Spirosoma arcticum. Next base: position 402,699 of record NZ_BAAGXG010000003.1, on the reverse strand, counting down.
CTTGCGTTCACCCACCCCGCTCACGTTGCGCAGCGTATCGGGCGTAGTGGGCCGCTGCCGGGCCATGTCTTCCAGGGTTGTATCGGTAAAAATAACGTAGGGCGGCACGTTCTGCTCGTCGGCAAGTTGTTTGCGCAACACCCGCAACTGCTCGAACAGGTCGTCGCGGGTTGCTTCGGTTTTTGTTTTTGTTTTCTCGACGACCAGTTTCGGCGCGTCATCGGGTCGGACGAGGTCTATTTTGCGCGTACCTTTCAGCACCTGATCGGCCAGAATACCCCGGCGCAGGGCGTAATGCTGATCGTAGCCAATTTCAATCACCCCAATGTTAATAAGCTGGTGTATATAATTTCGCCAGTCGTCGAAGCGGATGTCGCGACCCGCGCCGTAGGTCTTGATCTGGTCATAGCCGCCCTGTAGCACCGCTTGACTGCGGGAGCCGCGCAGGATGTCGATGAGCAGATTCATGGGTACGCGTTCGCCCGCCCGTACTATCGCCGACAGCGCTTTTTGGGCCAGCACCGTTCCGTCGAAGGTCACGCGTGGATCGCGGCAAACGTCGCAGTTGCCGCAGGGTTCGGGCAGTTCTTCCGAAAAATAGGAAAGCAGAATCTGACGGCGGCAGGTGTGGGCATCGGCATACTGCTGCATCCGTTCCAGCTTGGCTAACTGTAGCCCGAGGTTGGCCGGGTTGTTTTCGGCCAGCATCTCTTTGTAGGTCGCTACGTCGGCAAAACTGTAAAACAGCACCGTTTGGGCCGCTGCCCCGTCGCGCCCGGCCCGCCCAATTTCCTGGTAAAAGCCCTCGATGTTTTTGGGCATGTTGTAATGAATCACCCACCGCACGTTCGATTTGTCGATGCCCATTCCAAAGGCAATGGTCGCGCACATAATTTTAACGTCGTCGCGCAGGAACGCTTCCTGCGTTCGAGTGCGGTCGGTGGGGTCCATTTTGGCGTGGTAAAAAGCCGCGTTGAATCCTTTTTCCTGAAGCTTGGCCGCCAGCGACTCGGTCGACTTGCGACTCAGGCAGTAGATGATTCCCGACGTATCGGGTTTCTGCTGGAGCAGCTTGATAATCTGCCCAATGCGATTCTGACCGGGCAGCACCTGCAGGCTCAGGTTCTGGCGGTTGAACGAAGAAATGAACACGGCTGGGTCGTTCATGCCGAGCCGAGTGGCAATGTCGTGCCGGGTGAGTTTGTCGGCGGTGGCCGTCAGCGCAATGGTGGGTACGCTGGGAAACTGCTGTTTTAGCACATGTAACTGCGTGTATTCCGGCCGGAAATCGTGCCCCCACGATGAGATGCAGTGCGCTTCGTCGATGGCGAAAAGCGAAACGGTGATGTGTTTGAGGAACGTAAAAAACGATTCCGTGAGCAGTTTTTCGGGTGAAACGTAGAGCAGTTTGAGTTTGCCACTGATGCACTCATCTTCAATATCGCGCTGCTCGCGGCCCGTTTGGGTACTGTTGTAAAAAGCCGCCGGAATGCCGTTCATGTGCAAGGCACCAACCTGATCTTTCATGAGCGCAATCAGGGGCGAAACCACCACCGTAACGCCGGGCAGCATGAGCGCCGGAATCTGAAAACAAACTGATTTGCCGCCCCCCGTTGGCATCAGCACGACCGTATCGCGCCCGCCCACGACGGACTTAATGATGTCTTCCTGCATGGGCCGGAAAACGTCGTAGCCGTAGTAGCGCTTCAGGTAATCGGCGGGGCTGTGCAGAGCCGGACGGGTAGCAAGTGGTTGTTTATTGGTGAGAGCGTCGGCTGTAGTCATTGCAAAAAAGAGAACTGCTACCAAATATACATAAAAATTTTGGACTGACTTATTGGCGTTTATCTGTTTTAAGTACCATATTTCACCACGATTTCACCAGTTGTAATCGCTCACCCTAAATTAAATACGGTACTATGAAAAAGACACTGGCAGCGCTGAGCTTAGTACTTAGCGTATTGGTAGCGATTAATGGCATGGCTCAGGACGATAAGGCGAAGAAAGAGCGCGCCAAAACCGAAAAAAAGATGGCGAAAGCCGACAAGAAAGATGCTAAAGAGGCTGGCGATAAAGACGCGGTGAAAACAGCAAAAGCGGAAAAGAAAGCGGCCAAAGCGGATAAAATTGCCGCCATGAGTCCCGCTGAGAAAAAAGCCGTTAAAGAAGCGAAGGCTGACAAGAAGGAAGCGAAAGCCGACAAGAAAGAAGCGAAAGAAACCGGCGATAAGGCGGGTATGAAAATGGCGAAAGCCGACAAAAAAACGGCTAAGGCGGATATGAAAGTGGCCCGAAAAGAAGAAAAGGCTGCCCCCGCCGACTACAACGCCCCCGTTGACCGCTCCATGAAAGGCCCCAACGATGAGAAGGTAATGACCGGCCCGCGTGGTGGTAAGTACTACATCAATAAAAACGGCAACAAGACGTACTTGAGTAGTGTGCGGGATTAGTTTGCTCTACCTCGAATCAAAAACGCCCGAACCAGGACTGGTTCGGGCGTTTTTTGGTTGATTCTATTGGTAATTAGTGAACAGGGTTCGGCTCGTCGCTGGTTTGATTTTCCAGGTCGAACAGATCGTTCAGCACGTCGATAAGTGTTTCGGCCTCGCCCCGTTTGCAGGCGGCCTTGAGCTGTAGCACGGGCAGCTTGATGATCTTCTGCATGATGCCCCGCGTAATCTTGTCAACCTTTTCCGACTCGTCGGGCGTGAGGTGCTTCAGATGCCGGGCAATCTCGTCTTTCCTGATCTGCTCCAGTGCATTTTTGAGTTTGTTGATCGTTGGCGAAACGATCATTTCTTTCGACCAGTCACCAAACTCGGCAACGGCCTGCGCAACAATGGCTTCGACCTGCGGAATAGCCGCCAGTCGCTGATTGAGCGCTTCGTCGGCCCGGCTGCGAATGTGGTCGATGTTATAGACCAGCACACCCGGAATCTGCTCAACGGCCGCATCGATGCTGCGGGGCACCGACAGATCAATGAAATACTTGTACGTCAGTACGCTAAGCGTCTTCAGCAGTTCGGGGGTAATCAGCGGTTCGTCGCGCGTGATGGACGAAATGATTACGTCGGCCCGGCTTATTTCGTCGGTCAGGTTGGCAAAGTCGGCTACGCGGAAGCCATACTGCTGCGCGATGCTCTCGGTTTTGGCGTGGGTGCGGTTGCAGAGGGTAATGTTACTGAGTTTGCGCGACTCCAGATTTTTGCAAACGTCAGTACCGATTTCGCCCAGCCCAATCACTAATATGGCCGGATTTGGCTGGTTGCCAGCCAGTTCGTCAATCAACTCAACGGCTGCGTAAGACACCGACGCGGCCCCGTCGCGGAACGACGTTTCCTGAGCAACACGCTTGTTCGTAAAGAAAATCGTGTGCATCAGCCGATGCAGAAATGGCCCGGCCATGTCCAGATCTGCCGACCACTGGTAGGCCTGCTTCACCTGATTGGGAATTTGCATATCGCCCACCACCTGCGAGTGCAAACCCACGCAGACTTCGAACAAGTGCTGAACGGCGGCATTGTGCGCGTCGAAAAACTGAAAGTAAGGCAGGTACGCATCAGTATCGGTCAGGCCCTTTTCAATGAGCAGTAACCGGGCAACGTCGGGGTTGAGGTCAACGGCGGTTGCGGTCGTCTCGGTGGCGTAGTACACCTCCGTGCGGTTGCAGGTGGAAACGACAAGCAGGTCCGTCAGGCCGAAAAAGTCGCGCAGGCGAAGCATCAATCGCTTGGCTTCATCTTCGTTGAGTGCAATTAGTTCACGCACCCGGAGAGGAGCCGTTTTGTGGGATAAACTAATTGATTTGAACGTATCTAACATCGCGAATAAAACACGCTAAAGAGCCTTTAGCAAGTACAAAAATACGCTACAATCGCCGGACATGAAAACGCTCTGTGTAAACGGTTTTGTTATTTAGAACAGGTCCAAATAGAGCGATGCTTTTCTTGCCACAATCCTATTTACAAAATAACATTAGTTAGCCGTAAGACGTTCTGTACTACTCGGTCAACCGTACGATATAGTGGTTGAACGGCCTGCTTTGCACCATCAACCTGATTTTTAGCGTTTACCTACCGGAGACAACCGTGCGCTTGATTACGTGGCGTAGCCAGGACAGAACAGGGTTTTCACCGATTACATTTGTACTATAAAAAAGCTGTTGGCCACTAACGGCTTAGTCGATAAATCGGCGGTTGGGGTAAACAGCCCGTGCGATACGATTGCGATACTATGCTGAAGTCATTTGATATTTATAATCAGAATAATATTCTGAAGATCATTGTAGCGCTAAATCTGCTGCTGGTTGGAACAGGCTCTCTGTTATACACCAACCGGCTGATCCACAAATTGGAAGCGCGGGAAGAGCAGTACGTTCAGTTGTATGCAGAGAGTATCGCGTTTCTAACCGACACGACGCACGCCGATTCCGGCGATCTGAACTTTGTGACGACCCAAATCCTACAGGCCAACCGTACGATTCCGGCCATTTACGTCAACTCGAACGGAGAGATCTCGATGCCGCTCAACATCACCGTTCCGCCCGAATACAGTGCGGAGGAAGCACAGCGATTTCTGCGGCAAACGATTACGGAAATGCGCAAAAAACACGATCCGCTGCTCGTGAATATGGGCAACGGTGAACGCGGATTAGTGTATTATAACAACTCCGATCTATTGCGGCAATTGACGTACTTTCCCTACGCGTTGCTGGCTATTCTGACGGCGCTGGGTGTGCTGGCGTACTTAGCCTTCAGTTCGTCGCGCCGGGCGGAGCAAAACCGGGTATGGGTAGGGTTGGCCAAAGAAACAGCGCATCAGTTGGGTACGCCCATGTCGTCGCTGATGGCGTGGGTGGAGTACATGCGCTCCGACCCGGCGCAGTATGACGGGTCCATTACGGATGAGATCGAGAAGGATGTTCAGCGGTTAGAAACCGTCACGGCGCGTTTTTCGAGCATCGGTTCGATCCCCACGCTCAAAGACGAAAACGTGAATGAGGTGGTGCAGCAGTTGGCAGACTATCTGTTGAAGCGGATTTCGACCAAAGTGAAAATGAGCGTAGTTAGTCAACTGCCCGCACACCAGACCATCAAAATGAACAGGCTGCTGTTTGAGTGGGTGATCGAAAACATCTGCAAAAACGCGGTAGACGCCATGAAAGGGGTGGGCGAACTCCGGCTCAGCATGACCGCGTTGCCCCGCCAGGAAGTAGCCATCGACATCACCGATACGGGCAAGGGCATTTCAAAGGCCAACATGCAGAAGGTGTTCAACCCGGGGTATAGCACTAAAAAGCGCGGCTGGGGCTTAGGTCTGACATTAGCCAAGCGAATTGTGGAGGAGTACCACAATGGGCGACTTTACGTCAAAAGTTCGGAGGTAGGCAAGGGTACCACGTTCCGAATTGTGCTGAATAGCGAATAAAAGTCATAAGTCAGTAAGTCGAAGAAGTCATAAGTGGCTGACAGACTTATGACTTCTTCTTTACCTCGGAAACGGTAGGTTGATGGTGTCCGTTTCGATCTCGTTGCTTTCGTTTAGGTTTCGGTCGCGGATGGTGACTCTGAATTTGGTCGGGTAGATCCGAAAACTGGTGCCGTACTGGAACGTTACACTGTAATGTAATGGCCCCGAGATTGGTCCTTTGGGTTTCCCTTTGGCAAGATCGGGAAAGAGAAGGAAATTTTCGACCGTGGCCGGTGCCTCTTCGTACTTCCCGTTTACTAATCGAAACGTGCGAATACGGTAATTTCCCCAGCCCCCGTTCGACGCGTATCGGGTCGAATCCCCTTTCGCCACGGGAATGTCATTACCGAGGTTGCCGTCGCCATCCTTAAAATTAACGCTAATAACGACCGAATCCCGCTTCCCTTTACCCACGCCCCGCCCGGCCTCTAAGGGATATTTAGGAATCTCAATAAAACTGATTTCCGGTTTATCCGGGAAATTCGGCTCGGTAAAGCAGGCCGACAGCGCTAAGGACATGCCCAGCGCGAAGAGGTACGGTTGAATTTGTTGCCGTTGCATACTGTTGTACTCGTGTTGCAATAAACGCGTTTTTAACTTTGTCTTTTCTCCAAACTCTTTCGCCTAAGGTCGCCCAAATGCGGCAATTGCTCCGGCAGCAAATTCTGACCGTCGACTGCGAGTCGTTCGAGCCGCTGGCGTTGGCGATCTTCCGCTACCAGGCTACCCATAACCCCGTTTACCGGCAGTATCTACAGTGTCTTAATGTTCATCCGGAGCAACTCACAAACATCCGTCAGGTGCCGTTTATGCCCATTGGCTTCTTCAAAAAACACACCATCCTGACCGGCTTTACTCCATCAGGCAGGGCACCGACCGACTGGCTCACATTTGCCAGCAGCGGCACCACCGGACAAGATACCAGCCACCACGTTGTGCCTGACCCGGACCTGTACGATGCCGTTAGCACCCGGATTTTTGAACAAGCGTATGGCCCACTCCAAAACGTCCATATTCTGGCCTTGCTGCCGTCGTATCTTGAACGAAATAACTCGTCGCTGGTGTATATGGTTCGGCGATTTATGGAGCAGACCGGGCACTTGCCAACCAGTGTAGGGCCAGCCACTGATGTATCGGAGAATTTCTTTCTTAACAACGTCGGCGAACTGACCAACCGGCTCAGGCAGTTGACTGAACAGCCGGACGGTCGGCAAATTTTGCTCATCGGGGTCACGTTTGCCCTGTTGGATTGGGCCGAGTCGGGGCGCGACCTGCACTTTCTGAGCCAGAATCCGAATTTGATTGTGATGGAGACGGGCGGGATGAAAGGTCGGCGGAAGGAACTGTTGCGTGAGGAGGTACACGAACTGCTAATCGGGCGACTGGGCGTGTCGACAATTCACTCCGAATACGGCATGACTGAGCTTCTCTCGCAGGCCTACTCAATGGGAGAGGGCGTGTTTTGTCCCAGTCCTACCCTGCGCGTGTTTCTGCGCGATATTAACGATCCATTTGCCCAAGTTTCTCACACCGCAGATGCCGTCGGGTCGCGCCAGACCGGCGAGCGTCGCACCGGGTCGCGCCAGACCGGCGGCATTAACGTCGTGGATTTGGCTAATCTGGATTCCTGCTCATTTATCGAAACGCAGGATTTAGGGCAGTACGTCGGCGAAAAGGGGAATTTCCGGGTTATCGGCCGCTTCGACAATTCCGACGTGCGGGGGTGCAATCTGTTGATGATGTAGAGTCGCAAGGTGTTGCGTCTCTACATCACGCGTACATCCTGGCATCGTCCAGCGTGATTTGGTCGCCACACATGATCACTAACCGCTCAATGACGTTGCGCAGTTCGCGGACATTACCCGTCCAGGGCAACGACTGAAGGTACATCATGGCTTCGGGCGTCATGTCTTTCAGCGGAGAGCCGTATTCGGTGGCGATGTCCTGCAAAAACTTATCGGCCAGCAGCGGTATGTCGGTGCGTCGTTCGGTTAAAGGCGGCACGTGAATGACAATTACGCTTAGCCGATGGAACAGGTCTTCGCGGAAGTTACCGTTTGTGATTTCCTGCCGAAGGTCTTTGTTGGTAGCGGCAATAACCCGCACATTGACTTTTATTTCTTTGTCGCCCCCAACGCGGGTAATTTTATTTTCCTGCAGCGCCCGCAGCACTTTGGCCTGCGCCGACAAACTCATGTCGCCAATTTCGTCGAGAAATAAGGTACCGCTGTCGGCCTGCTCAAATTTGCCAACGCGTCGGGCTACGGCCCCCGTGAAGGCCCCTTTCTCGTGGCCAAACAGTTCACTTTCAATTAGTTCACTGGGAATTGCCGCACAGTTAACCTCCACGAGCGGCATACTGGCGCGGCTGCCTTTTTCGTGAATCTGCTTAGCCACCATCTCTTTGCCCGAACCGTTTGCACCCATCACCATCACCCTGGCTTCGGTGGCGGCTACACGGTTGATGGTGTCTTTCACCTTCCGAATCGGCTCCGACTCGCCAACAATCTCATTAAGTTTATAAATTCGCTTTTTGAGTGTTTTCGTCTCCTGCATCAATTTAGCACGTTCGATGGCATTGCGAACCGTGATGAGCAACCGGTTCAGATCGGGTGGTTTGGTAATGAAGTCGAAGGCCCCCTGTTTAGTGGCTTCTACGGCGTTTTCGACGTTGCCGAAGGCAGAGATCATGATAAACTGGGTGCTTTTGCTGGCTTTGCTCACTTCCTGCAACAGCTCCAGTCCATCCATTTTAGGCATTTTGATGTCGCACAAGGCTACATCGTAGCTTGTACGCATAATCATATTCAGTCCTTCTTCGCCATCCTTGGCTTCGTCCACGTCGTAGCCTTCATACTCTAAGATATCGCGTAGTGCCGCCCGAATACTTTTTTCGTCGTCCACGATAATCAATTTGGCCATGCTGAATGGGTCGTTTGAACAATAAGGTTGTGTATCATCGAATGTAAGGCATTTGAGTTTACCATTACACGTGTTGGTGCCCAAATGTAATCAATTTACCTATTGTCGGCTATGGGAAGTCTACTGATTCAGGTGGTTTATGACGAAGAAGCAAGTTAAGGAAACAGATACGGAAATCATCCGTAATTTATCCAATGTTCTGAATTGGAGCAGCCAGTTCGCGCATTGGGTAAAGATTGCTGGATTGATTGTGGACCATTTAATCAAAGAGTTAACTGTATCCTAAGTCAGCCGTGGATTTCGACAAAATAAAACAAAGTATATCTACCTTCGCGCCGTACTAAGCAAAATCGTCCTTTTATGATCTGTTTTACTCAATACAAAGTTGCTCATTTTGTCATCCTCTTGGCGTTCGTTTTCGGCTTTTCGGCCTGCCAGCGTGCCCCACAGGCTTATTTCGCCCCAACGGCCCATCCGGCTGCTCAGCGATTGGCCACAACAGTCCCCACAGTTGACCCCGTGGCCGACCCGTTGGTTACGGCTTCCGTTACCAGCCTGCCCGAACCGACCACTACACCCGTTTATGAGTCAGTTGCTACTACGCCGTCGGTCGAGCCAGCAATTCACGTCGAGGTGGGCCGGTCGACGGTTTGGCACCGCATGAAGCGGATGATGTCTCACAAATCGGTCCCGCCCGGCTGCGACCAGATTGTGCTGCGTAACGGCGACGTCATTGACGCCAAAATAAAGGAAGTGGGTGTTAATGAGATTAAATACAAGAAATGTGACCGGCAGGACGGCCCCGACTACACCATCTCGAAGCGCGACGTGCTGAGTATCAAGTACTCCAACGGCGAGGTTGAGCGGTTTAATGCATCGCCGACGCAGTCCAACAACAATTCGTCGGGTAGTCGTCAGAGTTACGACAGTCCAACCAACCGGCAAAACAATGGTCCCCGTACCGATCCGTTTGCCATTGTATCCCTGGCTTCGGGTGCGGTTGCGCTGTTGATTGGCGTTGGTGGGCTATTATTGGTAGCGGCTGCCATTGTGTTTGGCGGAATTAGCCTATCGCGCATCAAACGTGAGCCAGATCGTTTCAAAGGCCGGGGCCTTGCCTTGGGCGGTTTGATTGCTGGTGTCGTCATCGGCGGGTTAATTGTTTTGGCATATCTTCTTTAAGCAACGTAATACTTTCAGCTATGAATGCAATTCAATTGAACAGAAGCGCAGCCAAGGCATCGTTGTTGATCGCCCTAACGCTGCTAATGAACGCTTGTATCTTCGATAAACTGAAGAAAGATAAAGACCCGGAGCCGGAATTGGCGGGGACGTATCAGGTGACCCGGCTTGTTGATGAAAGCCAAAACTTAGATGTTACTCTGCCTAATTCTGGTATTTCGGCGTCTGTTATCGTAACTCGGTCAAGTGATACTGAAATCAGGTTTCGAATCGACGTGACGGTGAACGGGCGAGTGACCACGGGTGATACCGGTCCGGCTACTATACGCAAAGCCAGTGGAAGAGATTATGATATCCTGGATGGGAGTACACGGGTGGGTTCAATTAATGGAACCGACTTTAGTTTAGACTTCACCGATGGCGGAGACCGCTTTGCCATTACGGCCAACAAGTAACAGGCCGTAAATTATACCGTTTAAACGCCCTGACTATAAACAGTCGGGGCGTTTGTATTTTGGTAGAAACCTGACTAAAAGATGACAGAAAATAAGCGTTTTTGGACAACGAACACGTTGAATAGAGTGTGCGAGTAATTTAGTTCAATTCTACCATTCATGTCTATCCGTGCTGCACTTATCTGTGCGTTGCTATCCATTTCAGTAGTCACCGCGTCGGCTCAGTCGCGCCGTCGCGCTCAATTAACCGCTCCGCAAACGAATAGCCCGGTGCCGGTGGTAGCGGCTCCACAGGCGCGGCTGCTCGAAAGCCTGCGCTTCAATAGTTCGCTGCTGAATCAGGCCGTCAACTACTCGATTTACCTACCGCCCGACTATTACGTGTCGAACCGGCGATATCCGGTCGTGTATCTGCTCCACGGCTACGGCGACAACGAAACGGGTTGGGTGCAGTTTGGCGAAGCCGACCGCATTGCTGACGATAAAATAAAAACGGGCGAACTGCCACCCATGATTATTGTGATGCCCAACGGGGGCGCGACGTTCTACGTGAATGATTACCAGAATAAAGTTCGGTACGAAGATATGTTTGTGCAGGAATTGATTCCGCACATTGATTCCTCCTTCAGGACCCGCACCCAGCGCGAATACCGGGCTATATCCGGTCTGTCGATGGGTGGATTTGGTTCACTCGTGCTGGCCATGCACCACCCCAACCTGTTCGGGTCATGCGCAGCGTTGAGTGCTTCGGCCCGTACCGACGAGGTGTTTGCCGCCATACCCGACGAGCGGTACAACGCCCAGTTCGCCCCGGTGTTCAGCGGTCCTGTGAAAGGCTTGGACCGGCTAACCCTTACCTGGAAACGCAACAGCCCGATCAACTTAGCTAAATCGGCCCCCGAGAACGACCTTGCTAAAGTACGTTGGTACGTAGACTGTGGCGATGACGATGCCCTGTCGGTTGGCAATGCGCAACTACACATCGCCCTGCTCGACCGCAAAATTCCGCATGAGTACCGCGTCCGCGACGGCGCGCACACTTGGACCTACTGGCGCACCGGCCTGCCCGACGCGCTGAAGTTCATGGCGGAGGGCTTCCGCCGGTAAAGAATGTATAATGGTCAATGCACCGCACGGGTGGCCCCGAATGAATAATGTGTCGCCGGAGGGTCATTATTCATTCTGCATTGACCATTACACATTCTTTACCGGCGAATCGGCACAACGGCTTCGGTTTGGTCCCAGGCCAGAATCATATCAGTACCACTTGTGGCGGGGGCAAAACTAATCGTGAACTGTTCAGCCGCCGGGCTATGCGGCCGCGACACAATCGGTGCCCGAAACACATCGTTGCTTTGGTCGTAGTTAGTGCCCCACTGACCCGTTTTCCGGTTGATAATGGCAATCCAGCCCTGCTGCGAGGGAATGGTCCAGAGCGTGTATTCGCCTGCTTTCAGCGGTTGCCCGGCAAAAGTTACGTCCTGATTGAGGGTGATGATGGTTGCTTCATTCGCTCCCGTCCGCCACACCTGACCGTAAGGAACCAGACCCCCGAAGATTGCCCGGCCTTTTTTGGATGGTTGGCAGTAATCGACTTTCACGCTCAGTCCGTTTTGATTGGTCTGGGCGACGGCTTCGGGGCTGTTCGATTTTGTAACGGTGCGTAGGACAAAAAAAGCGACAAGCAGCACGGCGGCAATGATACCGAGGATGATGAGAACGCGTTTCATGGTTGGTTTGGTGGATTAGGTCTGACGAGCCGTAAGTTAGCAGGTTTAGATAACTTGCCGGTTCAAACCCCACCGTATTTTGAAAGCAGACTTGTCCAGTATCTATTACCCACTCGTATATCCTGACCTGCGCAAAAATGAAACCGAGCCATCAGGAGGTTACGTAGAGATGCACGTAACCCACCCGTCACATGAAGCCGCCAAGAACATAGAAACGGCTATCATTCTGGCCAGACAAGGTTTCAAAGTGCGTCTGCTGCCAATTGATAATACCCCACACACGAAAAATTCAGACGCTTATTTTATTGAACAGGATATTGTCGTGGAGTTCAAACACAATTACACGCCTACCGCATCGGCTATCGAACGCGAAGTTCGTATTGCAAAAAAGCAGGCTAACCATATTCTAATCCACGTAATGAGTGATATTACCAGAGACGAGTTGATTCAAGGACTGAGACAACACGTACACCGGGCTCAGAATGTGCTTACCGTGTGGTTGATAGTTAACAATCACATTTACCAGTTCACGCCTGAAGAAATACGCGATAGACACATAGAAGACAAAATGCAATGAGGTGACACAGTTGCCTGCATCACCTCAAGGTAGGGGCCTGGGATCTCTCCCTGACCATTGCAAATGTAGAAAACTTGTACGGTAAAAACAAGCAAAAACGCTAATGAATCCTTGTGGTTTCACTTGCTTGTAACACTTACACCGCTTCTTTCTTCAACTTGTCACGCAATTGGAATAACTCGTCGCGCAGACGGGCGGCTTCCAGAAAGTCGAGGTCTTTGGCGGCACGCTCCATCTTCACCTGTGTTTCGTAAATGACTTTCTCCAGGTCGTTTTTACCCATGTACTGCACAATGGGGTCCGCTGCGATGCGGATCTCGTCCGGCTCGACGTAGAACTGCTTCACCTTCGAGTCGGCAACTTTGGTTTGGCCCATAATGGCCTCCCTCGACTTAAATATCGTTTTGGGCGTGATGCCGTTGTCGGTATTGTACTCCAACTGGATGGCCCGACGCCGGTTGGTTTCGTCAATGGCTTTCTGCATAGAGCCAGTCATCACATCGGCGTACATAATCACCTTGCCGTTCACGTTCCGGGCCGCCCGGCCAATGGTCTGAATCAGCGACCGGATGTCGCGCAGGAAGCCTTCCTTGTCGGCGTCCATGATGGCCACCAGCGACACTTCGGGCAGATCAAGTCCCTCGCGCAGCAGGTTGACGCCCACCAGCACGTCGAACAGGCCCAGCCGCAGGTCGCGCAGAATTTCGACGCGGTCGAGCGTCTTCACTTCCGAGTGAATGTAGCGCGTTTTGATGCCCACGCGGTCGAGGTATTTGGTTAGTTCTTCGGCCATGCGCTTGGTCAGCGTTGTCACCAGCACGCGTTCCCCAGCTTTAATGCGGCTGTCGATGGATTCGAGCAGATCGTCAATCTGGTTCAGGCTCGGCCGCACTTCGATTTCGGGGTCGAGCAGGCCGGTTGGGCGGATTAATTGCTCCACCACGACGCCCTCACTCCGGCGCAGCTCGTAGTCCGACGGCGTGGCCGATACGTAGATGGATTGCCCCGTCAGATCTTCAAATTCCTGGAAGGTCAGCGGGCGGTTATCCATCGCCGAAGGCAACCGGAAACCATAATCCACGAGGGCCGTTTTGCGGGAGCGGTCACCGCCCCACATCGCCCGAATTTGTGGAATCGTGGCGTGGCTTTCGTCAATAACCATCAAGTAATCGTCAGGGAAGTAATCGAGCAGACAGAACGGCCGCTGTCCGGGCAGGCGTTTGTCGAAATAGCGCGAGTAGTTTTCGATGCCGGAGCAGTAACCGAGTTCGCGCATCATTTCGAGGTCGAACTCAGTGCGCTCCCGAATGCGCGTGGCTTCCTGTTCGCGAAACTCTGATTCAAAATACCGCACCTGCGACACCATATCGTCCTGAATCTGGTCAATGGCCCCGTTCAGCGTGTCGCGGCCCGTGACGAACAGGTTAGCCGGAAAAATGGTCACCAGCGTCTCGTCAGACAGTTTTTTGCCCGTGCCGGGGTCGATGCGCTGAATGGTTTCGATCTCGTCGCCGAAGAAAATAACGCGGTACGCAAAGTCAGCGTAGGCGACGTACAGATCGACCGTGTCGCCTTTGACGCGGAAGTTGCCCCGCGCGAATTCGCCCTCGGTACGGCTGTAGAGAATGCTCACCAACTGGTGCAGAAACTGGTTGCGGCTCATCCGCTCGCCCACGCCGATCCGCACCACGTTGCGCTTGAACTCTTCGGGGTTGCCCATGCCGTAGATGCACGACACCGACGCCACCACAATTACGTCGCGCCGACCGCTCATCAGGGCCGACGTGGCCGCCAGCCGCAGCTTGTCGATTTCTTCGTTGATGGCAAGATCTTTCTCTATGTACGTACCCGTCGTGGCGATGTACGCTTCGGGCTGGTAGTAGTCGTAATACGAGATGAAATATTCGACGGCGTTTTCGGGGAAAAACTGCTTGAATTCACCGTAGAGTTGGGCTGCCAGCGTTTTGTTGTGGCTTAGCACGAGCGTGGGCCGGTTGGTCTGGGCAATGACGTTGGCTACGGAGAATGTTTTACCACTACCAGTCACGCCGAGTAATACCTGTGCTGGTTCGCCCTCGCGAATGCCCTTCACCATCTTCTCAATAGCGGCTGGCTGATCGCCCGTGGGTACAAAATCTGAGGTTAGTTTGAAATTCATTGCGTGCGTCGCCTACGTGGCTCGGTTGAATCAGGCTAATATACGAAAAACCGGGCCGGATTGCAAGGCTGCTTTTGAAATCAGCTATCTCGTCAAAAAACATTACTTTTGACCAATCGTACTCCCCTGAAATGACGCACAGATGACAGTTGTGTTGGAGATCGATGAGCCTCAACGGCAAACATTCATAATATTTTAAAGACCATCCCTTACGTCACTGTTGCATCCGAGAAACCTGCTGCTGACGACGCTGACTGGAACAAGGAAACAGCCCGGAATTTTTTAGCGGGCTATGCCGATTCAGACAGTATCTATGATCGATTATAAATTCGGTGACGTTGTTCTGGTCGTCTTCCCAATCATAGTTAATTAGCATCGACGCAACACTATTACCTTTGCCGAATGCGCCCATTATGTTACCCGCTCGTGCTGGCGTCGGGGTCGCCCCGCCGGAGGCAACTCATGACCGATGCAGGATTTCAGTTTACCGTCGAAACCCGCCCCACCGACGAAGCTTTCCCGCCCACCATGCCTCCCGATGAGGTGGCCGAATACCTCGCCCGTCAGAAAGCCGACCAATTCCGCCCGGACCTGGGCAACCGGATCATACTCTGCGCCGACACCGTCGTGATTCTCGACGGTCAGATTCTGAACAAACCGCAGGACGAAGCCGATGCCCGCCGGATGCTGCGGGCGCTCGCGGGCCGTACGCACCGGGTCCGAACGGGCGTGTGCATCCTGACCCCGACCGAAACTATTTCTTTCACTGACGAAACCACGGTGCTCTTTGCTCCCCTGACCGATGACGAGATCACGTATTACATTCGGGAGTGCAAACCGTTCGACAAAGCCGGGTCCTATGGGGCGCAGGACTTCATTGGATTAGTCGGTATCGAACGGCTCGAAGGTTCTTTTTACACCGTTATGGGCCTACCCACGCACCGGGTCTATCAAGCGCTGAACCAATACGTTGTCGACGCAAAATCATAGGCAGTTGGGGTTGTGTTTTCGCGGGTGCTCATCAACGTGAGGAACCCGTTTGGTCGGAGAACATGGCCTCGATCTACCATCACTACTATAGTAAATCGTGCGGGTAAGTTTGGCACACTAACTGCTTTATCAGAAAGTTACTCGTACACCCTGAACTATCGCCTGTGCACTAATTTTATTGGGCATTGTAACGGTATCAAAACAGGAGACGGTCACGTAAGTTTACGCTACTATTCTTTTCGTAAAGCCCGATGCGCACACTTTATCAAACTATCTTCCTGTATTGCTGCCTGTTGCTGCCCGCGCTTGGCCAAACCGACGCTCCCGTCGTAACAACCCTACCCGCTTTTCCCATTGCCAATGCCGAGGTAACGCTCATCGTCGATCTGAAATTAGCTAAGGATGATCGAGCCAAAGCGCTGCTGGGTAAAACAGACGACGTTTACTTGTGGTCGGGGGCAGGGCGCACCGAAACGGGCGAGGCCTTTGAGTTTCAACCCGCCGGGCAAACCGATTTTTCAAAGCCGTTCGCACCAGGCAAGATGACGTCCCTCGGCAACGACCGCTGGCAGATCAGGCTCGTGCCTCGCACCTACTTCGGCGTACCGGCCAACGTACCCATCCGGCGGTTAGGTTTGCTCTTGAAAAGTGGCGATGGAAAGGCCCAGACCGAGGACTTGTTCGTTCGCATCTACGCCGGTGGGCTGGATTTGCTGCGGCTCGCACCCACGCAAAAAGAATTCTACGTCGATCCCGACCAGTCGCTGACGGTGCGCTACCGAACTTCCCAACGAACGACCATGACGCTGACGGTGGATGGGCAAACTGTGGCAACGACCATTAGTCAGGATACCCTGCGGGCTGCGGTGCCCACTGGTGCGCAGCGGGGCGTTCGGCGCACGGTAATTTTAAAAGCGACCAACTCCGTTGTGCCCCCCGAATCCGTCGCCGACACGTTTTATTTTACCGTGAAGCCCCAACCCACCATTGCGCCCTTGCCTGCCAACGTAGTCGATGGCATCAACTACGTCGCCACCAACAAAGCCATTCTGGTGCTGTATGCGCCCAAAAAGGAGTTTGTGTATCTGCTCGGCGAGTTCAATAACTGGACCACCGCCCCGGCTTACCTGATGAACCGCACCCCCGACGGTAACCGCTACTGGATCGAACTGGCTGACCTGACGACCAATGAAACGGCCTTTCAGTACCTCGTCGACGGGCTTATTGGCGTGGCCGATCCGTACGCCGAGAAGATCCTGGATCGCAATAACGACCGATTCATTACGGCGGCTACGTATCCCAACCTAAAGACGTTTCCCGAAAAAGCGCAGGGCAACACGGTGTCTGTTCTACAGCCGGGGCAGGCTCCCTTTGTGTTCCAGACGACTGGTCTTCAGCGGCCCACCGTCAACACGATGGTCGTGTATGAACTGTTAGTGCGCGATTTTGTCCAGAACCGCAGCTACCAGACGCTCACCGACAGTTTGGCATACCTGAAGCGGCTTGGCATCAATACCATCGAGCTGATGCCGATTAACGAGTTTTCGGGTAACGATTCGTGGGGCTACAACCCGACGTTCTACTTCGCGCCCGACAAAGCATACGGCACCAAAGATGCCCTCAAACGCTTCATCGACGCGGCTCATAAACAAGGAATTGCGGTGGTGCTGGATATGGTGCTCAATCAGGCCGACTACGAATTCCCGTACGTGAAAATGTACTGGGCGGGCGACCGACCCTCGGCCGACAGCCCATTTTTTAACCAGCAGGCGACGCACCCGTTCAGCGTCTTTTTCGACTTCAACCACGAAAGCACCGATACCAAAGCGTTTGTAGACCGCGTGTGCCGGTTCTGGTTACAGGAGTACAAAATTGATGGGTTCCGGTTCGACCTGTCCAAGGGATTTACCCAGAAAAACACCGGGGGCGACGTGGCGGCCTGGGGCGTTTATGACCCCAGCCGGGTAGCCATCTGGAAACGTATCTACGATCAGATTCGTACTGTCGACCCCACGGCTTACGTCATTCTGGAGCACTTTGCCGACAATCAGGAAGAGAAAGAACTCGCCGACTACGGCATGATGCTGTGGGGCAATCACAACGGCGACTACCGGGGCGCTACCCGCTCGGCGCAGGGTAATTTTGAGGGCATTTCGTACCAGAAGCGAGGTTTCAAGGGGCCAAACCTGATCGGTTATGCCGAAAGCCACGACGAGGAACGGTTAGTGTACGACCTGCGTCAGAATGGGGTGGCTCAGGGTGATTATAACATCAAGTCGTTGCCCACTGCCCTCGACCGGGCCAAGTTGGCCGCTGCTTTTCTGCTGACCGTGCCGGGGCCGAAAATGATCTGGCAATTCGGCGAACTGGGCTACGACCTGAGCATCAACACCTGCGCCGACGGCACGACCGTTAACGACGGTTGCCGAACGGCCGCCAAGCCCGTGCGCTGGGAACACTATCAGGATACCGACCGGCGAAAGCTATTCGGGGTGTACCGGGAACTGATAAAACTCAAAACCACCGTTCCTGCCTTCGCGAGCGCCGACTTTACGACCGATTTTGGCGGGGTGGTCAAGCGTCTGACGTTGCGCAGTGCATCGGGTACGGTATTTCTGATCGGCAACTTCGACGTTAAGCCGCAAACCAGCAACGTGGGCTTTCCAGCAACGGGTAAATGGTATGATTTCTTCTCAGGGCAGGAGGTGAGTGTGTCGGATGCTAACCAAAGCGTGACGCTGGAACCGGGTGCATTCTACCTGTATTCGACCACCAAACTGCCCATGCCCGAAGCCGGACTGGTGCCGTTTAGAGCCATTTCGAACGTGGTGACGGCCCTTGAACCGGAGGCTGATGGGCAGATCCTGGTTTCGCCGAATCCCGCCGACACGGAAGTAATGATCGACCTCAGCAGCCCATACCGGGGAGCGGTCGAATTTATCCTGCGCGATGCCGGGGGCAGAACCCTCCGGACAGTTCGAAGTCAGAAAACTGCGACGGCGCTTCGCCAGCCGCTCGACCTGCAGTCGTTCCCGTCGGGTATATATCTCCTGCGGGTACAGCAGGGCGAGCGGCAGCAGGTAGTGAAGGTGCTGAAACGGTAGACTGATGGCGGCCCTCAATCGGCCCGGCAACGATGTTAGCAATAGGGTGTATTTGACGGTAACGACTGTTTCGGCAACACCTTATTTGGTAGTGGTCAATTAACGCCTGGAACATCAACTTTGGTGATACGGGAGCCGATGGTTTGCTAAATTACGGTGGTGAGAATAACAACATTATAGTGCCCTCAGCAGGGAAGTACCTTGTTGTCTTGAATCTAAACACGCCCGGTAACTACACGTACACACTAACGAAGCAGTAAGTACTCATTCTCTGGGAAACAGCAAAAGCAGCTATAATTGGCTGCTTTTGCTGTTTCTGATGAAACATAATCGGATGGGTTAAATGTCGGGCGGATCGACCAACAAAGTGAATCTCATTAGCCGATAAACTGAACGGGTGCGTTCGTCGTTTCTGTACGATAATCTATTTGTCAGAATGACTCCAGCGAATACCAAACCATCTGCCCCCGCCATTACCAATTCACGACCTCACTCATTGCCTGTCGGCCACACCGGCGTTCACTACGAAATCTTTGTTCGCTCCTTCGCCGATTCCAACGGCGACGGCATTGGCGATCTGAATGGCGTTACGGCCAACCTCGACTATTTGCAGGACCTCGGCGTGTCGGCCATCTGGCTGATGCCCATAAATCCGGCACCGTCCTACCACAAATATGACGTCACTGACTATTACAGCATCGACCCCGAATACGGCACAACCGACGATTTCCGGCGGCTCGTCGCCGAAGCGCACCGGCGGGGTATTGCTGTACTTATTGACCTTGTGCTGCATCACACCAGCAGTCAGCATCCATGGTTTCGCGAAGCCAGCGAGGGACCGGATAATCCATACCGGCACTATTACAAATGGCTCACGCCCGACGAAATTAAGGCAAGAAATCTGGCCAATCGCGACATCACCGCCGACTCCGGCGAACGTAATCCGTGGCACTCGGTAGCCAGGACCACCCACCACAACGGCAAACCGGTCGAAAAGTATTACGGTATGTTCTGGAGTGGAATGCCCGACCTGAACTTCGATCACCGGCCGGTACGTGAGGAGTTTTTCAACATTGTCCGTTACTGGCTGAATGACATGGGCGTCGATGGTTTTCGACTCGATGCGGCCCGCCATTTGTACCGGGATTTTGAAGAACCGAAAAACCATGAGTTTTGGGAAGAATTTGGCCAGGTGGTCGAAGCGACTAAGCCTGGTGTTTATACCGTTGGGGAAGTGTGGACCCGGCCCGAACGCATCGCCCCGTACTTCCGGGGACTGCGGGCCAACTTCAACTTCGATTTGGGCTTAGCCATCGAAGAAGTGGTTCGTCGGGGCGACGACACGGAGGATCTGATCCGGTTTCTGGCCCAGGTTCACCAAACGTTTGCGGACGTCAATCCGAAGTTTATCGACGCGATTATGCTGTCGAATCATGACCAGAACCGCATTGGCAGTGCGCTGAAAGGCGACCTCAACCGCCTGAAAGTGGCGGCTAATCTTCTGCTGACGCTGCCGGGTAATCCATATTTGTACTATGGCGAAGAAATTGGAATGCTGGGCCTGAAGCCGGACGAGAATATTCGGGAGCCGTTTCTGTGGGACGTTCGCGCCCGCGACCGGCAGCGCACGAGCTGGCGACGGGGGCGCTACACTACCAGCCAAACCGTCCGACCGCTGGCCACGCAGCAAACCGATTCTAACTCGCTGTTCGCACATTACAAACGCCTGATTCACGCCCGGAACAACCACCCCGTACTGAACGACAACCTGAGTCGACTGGAACAAATGGGCATCCGGCAACGGGGTATTATTGCCTTTGTCCGGCGTTCGGTAACGGGTGACCGGGTTCTGGTTGTCCACAACCTGACGGGTCAGCCGATCAACGTGGTGTTTTCGCCTGACGAAAGCTGGTGCCGGGGCATCGTGTTTGTCACGGCTGAGGGCGCATCGTTCAACGATGGCCGGGCAACGGTGCCGGGTTGGGGGTGCGTGGTGCTGGAGTAAGCCATTCAGACAAACGCAGGGAAATCGTCCAGAAATTGAATTTCGGCCGTTTCGTGGTTTACGCAGCAGCAGTAGTGCGTCAGGCCGTTGCTGATGACCACGTAAGGCGCCCGGTGGACATGATTGTAGCGGGCAATCTGATCGAACACGGACTGGGTCAGGGGAATGTGCGGGGCCTTGCACTCGACAATTAGAAACGGCTGTCCCTGCCGGTCGAAGGCCACGACGTCGGTTCGTTTCTGGGTTTGGTTGAGCGTCAGGCCACCCTCCGACCGGATGAGCGCTTTGGGATAGGCGTAATGCGTTAGCAACAGATTGACGATGTGCTGCCGTACCCACTCCTCGGGTGATAGCCGGACGTACTTCCGGCGTAACAAATCGAAAATGTACGGTTTCCCTTCGATCTGTTTAGTTTTGCAATCAAATGTGGGCAGGTTTAACACGACCATGACCCAAAGATAATGAGCGAAAAAGTGAATGAGTGAAAGAGCGGTGGGTTATTGCGTTCAATTCTGCTGGCTACTTCACTCTTTCGCTCTTTCACACTCTCGCTCTTTGAAAATGAAAACAAAGGAAGAAATCGTTCTCAACTGGTTGCCGCGCTACACCGGTACACCCATCGAAACATTCGGCGAATACGTGCTGCTGACCAACTTCATCAACTACGTCGAACTGTTCGCGACGAAGTTTGACGTTGAGATTTTTGGGATGGGGCGGGCTATGCAAACCGCAACGGCCAACAACATCACCATCATTAATTTTGGGATGGGCAGTGCGATGGCCGCTACGGTTATGGACCTGCTCTCGGCCATTGATCCGAAAGCGGTGCTGTTTCTGGGTAAATGTGGCGGGCTGAAAAAAACGCAGGTTGGCGACCTGATTCTGCCCATCGCGGCCATTCGGGGTGAGGGCACTAGCAACGACTACATGCGCCCCGAAATTCCGGCTCTGCCCTCGTTTCGGTTGCAGCGGGCGGTGTCGTCCACCATCAAAAAATACGAACTCGACTACTGGACGGGCACAGTGTACACGACCAATCGGCGCATTTGGGAACACGACGAGGTGTTTAAAGAGTACCTGCGCGAAATTCGGGCCATGGCCATCGACATGGAAACGGCCACGATTTTCACGGTCGGATTCGTCAACTCCATTCCTCACGGTGCTCTTCTGTTAGTATCCGACAATCCATTGGTGCCGGAAGGCGTCAAGACCGAAGAGAGTGATAAGCGCGTAACGGGTCAGTTCGTAAACAAGCACTTAGAAATCGGCATCGACGCCCTGCTTGAACTCGAATCCTCCGGGGAATCGGTGAAGCACCTGCGGTTCGAATAAGGAGAGATCACCAAAATAACCGCTACGACACGCCACCACCGTTCCAGACGGCGTCGCCGGGGGCGATGAGGGACAGCTTGCCGTCGCGGTCTTCGGCCATCAAAATCATGCCCTGCGATTCGTGACCCATCATTTTGCGTGGGGCTAAGTTCGCCAGAAACGTCACCTGCTTACCGATTATGTCTTCGGGCGTAAAATGCTTGGCGATGCCGCTTAGAATCTGCCGTCCGCCCATCCCATCATCGACTTTTAATTTCAGCAGTTTGTCGCTTTTGGGAACCCGTTCGGCTTCGGTGACAGTGCCGATGCGGATGTCCATTTTAGCGAAATCGTCGAACACAATTTCGGGTTTCAGTTCGGGTACGGTTTTCGCCGGATGGTCGGTCCCTTCTAACTCGTTCATGCGTTTGGCAGTGAGCAATTTCTGAATTTGAGTATTAATTTCATCGTCTTCTATCTTGGCGAACAGCAGTGCTCCTTCGCCCAGCTCGTGACCGGCAACGAGCAGGTCGGCGCGGCCCGCGTTCTGCCAGTCGAGCCGGTCCACGATATTGAGTTGATCGCATAGCTTCTGGGACGTGAATGGTAGAAACGGTTCGCAGACGATGGCTAAGTTGGCCGCGATTTGCAGTGCCATGTTCAGGATGGTATTCGTCCGAATCGGGTCGGTTTTAATGACTTTCCACGGCTCGGTTTCGGCTAAATACTTGTTGCCAAGTCGGGCCAGGTCCATCAGATGCCCCAATGCTTCCCGGAATTTATAATGCCCAATGGCTTGCCCGATGCGGTCGGGAAACAGGGCCAGTTCGTCCAATATCTGCCGGTCGTAGTCGGTCAGGTCACCCCGGACGGGCACTTTATTATCGCAGAATTTTTGGGTTAGCACCACCGCCCGGTTCACGAAGTTGCCGAAGATGCCGACTAATTCGGCGTTGTTGCGCGTCTGGAAATCCTTCCATGTAAACTCGCTGTCTTTGGTTTCGGGCGCGTTGGCGGCCAGTACGTAGCGCAGCACGTCCTGCTTGTCGGGCATCTCCTGCATGTACTCGTGCAGCCAGACTGCCCAGTTGCGCGACGTACTGATTTTATCGCCTTCGAGGTTCATAAACTCGTTGGCGGGCACGTTGTCGGCTAAGATAAATGAACCTTCTGCCATCAGCATCGCCGGGAAAATGATGCAGTGGAACACGATGTTGTCCTTACCGATAAAATGAACCAGCTTGGTGTGTTCGTCGCGCCAGTACAGTTCCCAGTCGCGGCCCTGCTCAGTGGCCCATTCTTTGGTCATCGAAATGTAGCCGATGGGCGCGTCGAACCAGACATACAGCACTTTGCCTTCGGCGTCGGGCAGCGGAACACTGATGCCCCAGTCGAGGTCGCGGGTCATAGCGCGGGGCCGCAGGCCTTCCTTCAGCCACGACTGGCACTGCCCCGCTACGTTCGTTTTCCACTCGGTATGGCTGTAAACGTATTTTTCGATGTCGGGCTGCATCCGGTCGAGGGGCAGGAACCAGTTTTTGGTGGCTCGCATCACGGGTTTGGAGCCGGATAGCGTGGAGTGTGGCTCGATGAGTTCGGTGGGGCTGAGGGCCGTTCCGCAGCGTTCGCACTGATCGCCATACGCATTCGGATTGCCACAAACGGGGCACGTCCCAACGATGTAGCGGTCAGCCAGAAACTGATTGGCAACTTCATCAAAATACTGCTCCGTCACCTCCTCCACAAAATCGCCTTTCTCGTAGAGTTTGGTGAAAAACGCCTGCGACGTTTCATGGTGAATTTGGTTCGACGTCCGCGAGTAAATATCGAATGAGATGCCAAAGTCGCTGAACGCCTGTTTGATCTGACCGTAGTATTTATCGACAACCTCTTTAGGTGTGATGCCTTCTTTCTTGGCTTTTATGGTGATGGGTACTCCGTGCTCGTCGGTGCCGCTGATGAAGGCAACGTCTTTGCCGGTTGAGCGGAGGTAGCGGACGTAGATGTCAGCAGGCAGGTAGCATCCGGCTAAGTGACCGATGTGAATCGGCCCGTTGGCGTAGATCAGGGCCGCCGTAACGGTATAGCGTTGGGGATTTTCGAGGGTCATAAACCGGGAATTATGGCGCAAAATTAGCGATTCGGGCCCGAACGTTGTTATGTTTACGAAATCAGCAAAGCCGGGCCGTCATGGAGAACACCACGCCGAATATGAATAATTTCCTTAACTGGGTTGAAATCAAAAACTTCAAGTCCATCAAGGACCTGCAGCTCGACTGCAAGCGGGTGAACGTCTTCATCGGCAAACCGAACGTTGGCAAATCGAATATTCTGGAGGGGTTGGGATTGTTGGGGGCGGGGTATAGTGGAGGGAAGTTTATGGAAGGTATGGCTCGCTATAAAGAAATTAAACAATTGTTTTATGATAGTGAAGCACGTAAGGCATTTATCAAAGTAGAAACTGATAAGGATGTTGCAACGCTTTTTGATATAAATCCCATTTTAGTCGATGAACCAGAATTCAAATACAGGTTATTAGATAAGCTGGATTATGAATTAATGGAAAGAGATAAAGGGCGTCAGTTTGAGATTGAACAAGAAAGAGCTAAGGTGTTCCTGACAGTAAGAAGTGATGGTACGTACCGCAGAAATTATAATGACAGTAAAAGATTTGAGAAAACTGGTGCAAGTCCTGTGAAAAAATATGATTTTGCTAATATTACTGAATTTAATAATTCGTATTCAGATTCTTTGCTTCCCCCCAATGGTCCTAACTTATACGAGGTAATCAGGAGAGAGAAAGAGTTGTGGAGTGAGTTTGCCAAACTATTTGTAGAGCAAAAATTAGAACTTGTACTTTACGATGAGAAGCAGGAATTTATACTACAGAAAAAAAACGGCCCTTTCGTCACTCAGTATCCTTTTTTCTCCATTGCTGATACCTTCCGGCGGTTCATGTTCTATATCACCGCTATTGAGTCCAATAAAGACTCAGTCATCGTTTTTGAGGAGCCGGAGGTGCATTCATTCCCGCCGTACGTGAAGGCAATGGCGCATCGAATTGTGGATAGCGAAGACAATCAGTTCTTTATCTCGACACATAGCCCCTATCTGCTGCAAACATTCATTCGTGAACTCGACGAGTCTCAACTGTCGGTGTTCATAACCTACTACAAAGATTACCAGACTTGTGTCCGGCAATTGACGCCGAAGGAATTGCAGGAGGCTGAGGATTTGAGTATCGACTTGTTTTATAACCTTAGCCGTTACGAGCCGAATGCCTGAACGCGCTGTCCAGTACCTCCCCGAATGTCACGCTGATACGGCACTTCTTCGCTATTTTGTACCCGACCATTCATGCAGTATTCATTGTCTCGGTTGCCCGGAGGTTGCCAACACAATGTTGTCGGTGAAGGCTGATGAGTATCGACTGATAGGCATAGTCGATAATGATGATGACTTGGATACCCGCTGCAACGGGTTTTTCAGAAGCTTCACTGTTGTTGAACAAGGAAATAGAATTGTGCTCCGTGAAAACTTCATTCGTCAGCAATATCTGATCGTTATTGATAAAGCTATTGAAAGTTTTCTGATCTGGAACGCTGAAAGAGTAGGCATTGACATGCAGGCATATGGATTCTCGCCGACTGTGAAGTTGCTAAGGCGTCAGACAAAGCTGCCCACCATCGAAACTGATCCAAACTACCTGCAACTCCTTACCGACCTCAACGCCCGGCAGGCCCCCGGCTTTCTTACCCTCGAACGCATCCTGCATGACCTCGTCCCCGCTTAACGCCGTCTTCATTACAGGGGCAACCGGCTTCGTCGGTTCGCACATTGCTCGGACGTACCTCGCCAACGGCCACGCGGTTTCGGTGCTGCACCGAGAAGGAAGTGGGTACGGCATGTTATCCGATGTCGTTGACCAAGTCACCTGGCACGTGGGGGATATTCTTGATATTCCGTCGCTTGAAGCGGCCATCACTCCTGACACTGACGTTATCCACGCGGCTGCAATTGTGTCGTTCGTGCCGAAGGATCGTGACCAGATGGAAAAGGTCAACGTAGAAGGGACAGCCAACGTCGTGAACGTTTGCCTGAAAGCAGGCGTCCGAAAGCTGGGCTACGTCAGTTCAATAGCCTCGTTGGGCAAGCCGGTAGCGAAAGGGGAGGAGGTTGGCGAACCAGCCATGATTACGGAGGAGCAGAAGTGGGAAGCCTCGCCCCTGAACTCGAACTACGCCAAATCCAAGTACCGCGCCGAACTCGAAGTGTGGCGGGGCGTGGCCGAGGGGCTGAACGCCGTAATGGTGAACCCAACCGTCGTGCTCGGCGCGGGCGACTGGACCCGGAGCAGCCTGCAACTCATCAAGTACGTGCACGATGAGCGGCCATTTTATACCGACGGTCTGGTGAGCTACGTCGATGTGCTCGACGTGGCCGAATCGCTCTATCGGCTCATGCAGTCGGACGTGACGGGACAGCGCTACATCCTGAACGGGGGCACCATTCCGTACCGTACCTTGTTAAACGACATAGCAGGCGCCATTGGCAAACGGCCACCCACCGTTCGGGTGCCGCCCCTGCTGACGCGGATACTGTGGCCCCTTGAAGCCGTGCGGTCGTGGCTAACGGGCAGGGCACCGCTCATCACCCGCGAAACGGCCCGGTCGGCGAGTTCGCACTACCGATTCGATGGGCATAAAATTGAGCAGGTGACTGGTTATCAGTACCGCCCGCTACGTGAGACGCTTCGGCGCGTGGCCGACGCCCTCGGGTCGGCCCCAAACGGTGCGTAATTTTTTGGGTAGCGGCTTGGCGTTTCGCTTTTATAGTTTTATATTGAAGGGCCAAAGGATAAACCGCCCCCTTGGCGCGGCCCCTATCCGCCCCCCACATTTTGTAGAGGCAATAGCATGGAGCAAGAGTTCGAAGAACGAGAAGGTGACATAAAAGAATCAATCCGGCGTTTTGAGCAGATGCTGGACCAGCAACAAAGTCAGTTTTTCGACCTGGACGTCTATGAGCAGATGGTTGAACATTACCTCAACCACGGCGATTTAGACAAGGCGCTGAAAGCCGCCGAAGCAGGCCTTGAAAACTTTCCTTATGCGCTGGAGCTGATGCTCGACAAAGCCCAGATTCTGGCTAATTTTCAGCGCTTCGATGAGTCGCTGGAGTTACTGGAGCGGGCTTCGCTGTTTAACCCTGGCGACCTCGACGTGCCGTTTATGCAAGGCTCGGTGCTGAACATGGCCGGTCGCTACGAGGAGTCGATTCAGGTGCTGAGCGAACTGCTCGACCGCGCCGAAGAAAAAGATGACATCCTGTTTCAGTTGGGTCAGAGCTACCAAAACTGGGGCAAATACAGTGAGGCCATCACGGAGTATAAGAAGTCGATTGCGCTGAATATCAACAACGAAAACGCGCTGTATGAACTGGCGTTCTGCTTGGATGTGACGGGCGAACTGGAAAACAGCCTATCGTATTATCAGCAACTGATCGACACCGATCCCTATTCGTACAATGCGTGGTACAATATCGGCATCGCCTACAGCAAACTGGCCCGCTACGCCGAAGCCGCCGAAGCCTACGATTACGCCGTTATTATCAAGGATGATTTTGCGTCGGCGCATTTTAACCTCGGCAACACCTACATGAATCTGGGGCTGTTTGAGAAGGCGGAAGGCTGTTACCGCGAAACGCTGAAGCACGAAGAAGCCACCGCCGATACGTTTTGTCACCTCGGAGCCAGCTTAGAAAAGCAGGACCGGTTGCCCGAAGCCATCAAAGAGTACCGGGCCGCCATTAAGTTGGATGCGCTTTGGGACGAAGCGTGGTACGGTATTGGGGTTTGCTTAAGCGAGTCCGGCAAGTGGCCCGAAGCATTGCCGTTTCTGCAAAAGGCCGTTAAACTCGACGACCAAAACGGCGAATATTACCTCGCTCTGGCTGAGACGGAGTACAAAATGGGCAACGTGCTGTCGAGCGTGGAAGCGTTCGAGAAAGCTGCCGAAGTGGACGCCGACAACCCGGACGTATACCTGACGTGGTCGCTCGTTCCGTTCGATCAGGGCGATTTCTCACGGGCCAACGACATTGTGCAGATGGGCATCAGCGACCTGCCAACCGAAGCCGATTTATATTATCGCTCTGTGGTGTATCTGATTCATGCCGGGCAGTATCGCGAATCACTGATTCAGTTGGAAGCGGCACTTTCGCTCGATTACGACGGGCACGTTCAGTTGTTCGAGTTCTTCCCGGAATTGGAAAAGCAAAAGGCACTGTACAAGATTATTCAGCAGTATAAGAAAGAGGAGTAGCGCCCATTCTGATCGCATAAAAAAGCCGTTGCACTCAGTACAACGGTTTTTTTATGGCTACTTTTTATTCAATTGAGCTACTGCCTTTACAATTTCGTTTCTATTTAGGAACGCATCGGACACTTTCTTGCCGGATTGTTCCTGATAGGTATAGAACCAGTCGTTGAGTTGTTTCAGCGACCTGAATTTGTGCAGATCGTCGTTCTCGTCCACTACGTATAAACTGGTCCCTATTTTTCCGCGGTCTTCATCGACGGTTAATTCCCGATCCATCACCATCGTTGCCCCATCTGTTAATTGTCGATACAGGCGACTTGCAAACCGAGTGAATATGGTGGAGTCTTTTCGGTCCGTAACCAACGTGTCAGCACCCGCTAACGCCAGCCGCCGAATCATCAACGCGCCTATTTTTCGCCGTGTAGCCCGACTATCAGCACGGTATACAAAGGCAGATCGGCCATTAGCCTGAAAACGACCTCTCAGAATTGTGCCGTCCCGTAGTTCAGCAACGCCATCGTGATATTTATAGTCGATAAGTGGACCCTGATATATTGTTTGCGGAACGTAGACCGTTCGGGTCTGTGCCGTTTTCTGTTGTGCGCATAGATTCAGCGACACGCTCGATATGCTGAGCAGGATAATCAATACTCTTGCTTTCATGGGAGCTTGCGTTTTGAACAACTAAGTTAACTTCATTTCTATGAAAGTATTGATTTAACTTGATTGTTTTGCGCATTTTAAAGAAAAAGTAGCTGTCATTCAATTACGCCTGCGCTGTTCATAACATCGAATTATTACTCCGGCCCCGAATCCGATCCGGCTTTTGAGCGACGGCGGTTTTCCAGGTAGACGAGTACGTGCAGGGCGTGGTTCAGCCGGAATGTTCGCAGCCGCTCCGTTTCATTCGTTTGAATTGAGAACTGGTTCAGGTAGCCCAGTTCCAGGCGTAGATTTTCCCGCAGTCGTCGGCCTACTGCCACGTACGTCCGGTTCTGATCGAAGCGCTGAACCGATCTCGACACCACCGCCATTGGTTCGAGGCTCAGGTGGGTGTACCAGCCCGAATTCGTTCCGCTGATTGGCCTGATCCAGCGGGCCATGGCCCGCAACCGGACGTTGAACCGGTCGGCCAGCACTTGCTGCGACTCGCCGTCGGACAGAAACACGTAGGTATTGGACAGGGTGTCCGTGCGTGACGGCCACCGGAGTTCGGTGCGAAACCGGGTGATGAACTCGCCGTTGCCAGCCGGTTTGGTGATCTGAAGTTGCGGAATGACGCGAACTTCCTGAAAAAACGTTGTCGGCTGACGATCATTGGGGCGGCTCCAAGTCCACCACAGGCCAATGGGCGACAGGGATAGCCGCACGGGTTTCGAGATCTGATAGCCAATCCAGGGGCGGAACACCTGCTGAAGCGGGTAGCGAAAAACGTTCAGGTCGCGGCCGTTGTTGTCTTCGGCCTGCCGCCGGTACTGGTGATCGAGCTGGAAACTCCATTTGCCCGCCGTTCGATACGCCAAATTAACTTCCGACCAGAACACCGGCCGGTGGCGAACCTCGTGGCGGTAGGTCTGAGCAGTGATTGTCAGCGAAAAGAGCAGGAGAAACGGTAGGCCAGCACGGGTAGTTATCAAGCGCATTTGAGGAGTTGAGTGTAGCAGCGCTAACTCGTTGCAACGAGGGAAAGTTTCGTCCGATTGATTCCCATTCCTTAAAATTGAAGGCTATTTTTGGCCAAAATCAAACGTTACAAGTATGACCTTTTCTTATCGAAAACTAAGTAGTGCTGCGTTCGTTATGTTGCTGTTTTTGGCCCTTTCGGTAGCGGCAGTAAAGGCACAGGTTACAACCCACACGGGCGGTGTTCGTACCGAAAGACGGATCAACGAAAATACGCCCCTGTTCGACAAAAAGACAGGCCAGCGTGTTTCGTTCCAGGAATACCAGCAACGGATGAAAAACGATCCGTATGCGTATTATTTGGAGCCTGTTTACGACGAGTACGGCAAACCAACCTCCTACATGATCCGGCCCACCACAGCTGACGAAAAGGTGACGCACCGCTTCTATGACCGCGATCCGGCGAAGCAGCCCAAAGTAGGCCAGCCGATTGCGCCTTTCATAATGACGGGCTTAGATGGAAAAACGTACCGTTCGACTGATCTGCTGGGTAATGTAGTGGTTCTTAGCTTCTGGATTAGTTTAGAGAAACCGTTTTGGGGCGATAAGCAGGCGGTGGACTTTGGCAATGTTGTGCGTCCTTACCAGTCCGAAACAAGCCCCGTGGTATTGGGCGTCCTGAATAGCGGCCAGCCGCAGGTAGCTGATCACCTGAACACGAAAACGCTGCTGTTTATGCCTGTGCCGGATGCGTACGGATTTCACGATAAGTATCAGGTTTCGACCATTCCCTCGTTCGTCATTATTGACAAAGCCGGTAAGGTAGCCGGTTTTATTGAAGGGCCAGATTATGAGAAGCTGAAGCAGATTCTGAGCAGCGTCATGCGATAGGAGCGCGTGTGCTCGTCGCCTGATGCTCCTGTTCCTCCCGTTTCCGCTTTTTCAGGTCAAACGTGTGGGGTGGAAACATCATCAGAATGTCGTTCTGATCGAAGGCGGTTTTCAGTGCTTTGATCGCTTCAGTCGTAGCTACGGACGGATTGGTTTTCGTTTGGTCGATCCAGAACCAGACGTAGGCCTGCACGTTGTCGAGTGTGAAACTTCGATAATGCACTTCGACGGGCTTGTCGGGGTGGACGAATGGCAATGACTGAACGGCCTGAATCGCTACCGTCTGGGCTTCGGTCAGGTCGTCGATGTAGGAGATGCCGTAACTTAGTTCAATTCGCCGTTGGCCGGTGCGCGAATAGTTCGTGATGGGTTTTTGAAATATGTCTTTACTCGGAATCTCGATGGTCTGTCCCTGAAAATTATCGAGCAGAATGGATCGCAGCTTGACGTCGAGCACTTTACCCGTAAAACCGTTCGTTTCAACCACATCGCCGACCTGAATGGGCCGGGCCAGTGCAATCATCGTTCCCGAAATAAAGTTGGCCGTCAGGTCCTGAAACGCGAAGCCCACCGCCAGCGCAATAACACCGGCCCCGGCCAGCAGCGAGGTTACGGCCTTGTCCAGCTCCAGTACGCTCAGGGCGATAAACAAACCCAGTGCCACAACGAGCACCCGCACAACCGCCCCCGTCAGGTTGATAACTGAATAATTGTCGCTGAACCGGTCGAAGCCGCGCATGATCAACCGGCTAATCCAGCGCGAGAGAAACGAGAACAGGACCAGAATCAGGATGGCTAAGGCCAGCTTAGGCACGTAGCGAACGACGGTACGGCCCCAGGTGGCGAGTTCGGTGTAGATCAGCCCGGCGGCCTGCGAATAGTCCATAGTGTGCAGCGTAGTGGTGGGATGGAAACGATGCGAAGTTGGATAGTGTTTCATTCACAGGCCCGTTCGCCGTACCTTTGCGTCGATGATTCTGGCCAACAACGACCTGATAATGACCGCGCCCACTCCCGTTTACCTCGATAATGCCGCCACGACCCGGCTTGATCCTGAAGTACTCGACGCCATGCTGCCGCTGATGACCGAGCAGTTTGGCAATCCGTCGTCCATTCACAGCCACGGCCGGATGGTGCGAACCGCTATTGAGCGGGCCCGTAAAACGGTCGCGTCGCTGTTGAACACATCACCCGCCGAGATTTTCTTTACGTCGGGTGGGACCGAGGCCGACAACACTGCCATCCGAAGCAGCATCGAAACCTACGGCATTACCCACGCCATCACGTCCCCAATCGAACACCATGCCGTATTGCACACGCTCGAACACTTAGCCAAACAGGGTACGGTGCGGTTAAGTATGGTCAACGTGGATGAGCAGGGGCACGTTGATCTGGCGCATTTGGAGCAGTTACTGGGTAGCTTTCCGAGATCCTTCGTGTCACTCATGCACGGCAATAACGAGATCGGTAATTTGCTGGATATGCACCGGATAGGGGAGTTGTGCCGCCACCACGACGCTATTTTTCATTCCGATACAGTGCAGACAATGGGTCACTTCCGGCACGATCTGCAAACGCTGCCGGTCGATTTCATCGTGGGAGCGGCCCATAAATTTCACGGTCCCAAAGGCGTTGGTTTTTTGTACGTTAACGCGGAGCGGGCCAATATCCACCCGTTCATGTACGGCGGGTCACAGGAGCGCAACCGGCGGGGCGGCACCGAAAACGTGTACGGCATTGTGGGACTGGCGAAAGCACTGGAAATTGCTTACCGCGACATGGACGACCACCGGCAGCACATCACGGGGTTGAAACGCCGGATGATTGCTCAACTGCGCGAGAAGATGCCCGAGGTAGGGTTCAACGGCGACTCGGCCGACGTGGAAAACAGTTTATACACCGTCCTGAACGTGAGCTTGCCCGCTTCGGAGCTGAGTGATATGCTGTTGTTTAGCTTAGACATTGCGCGAATTTCGGCGTCGGGTGGGTCAGCCTGTTCGAGTGGTTCCAACGTGGGTTCGCACGTGCTGTCGGCGCTGCCGGGCCTGGATCAGGAGCGTGGCTACGTAAGGTTTTCCTTCGGGAAGTACAACACCGCCGACGAAATCGACTACGCCGTCGACACGCTCGTAGGGCTGTATCAAAAGGAAGCGAAACTGGTATAAATAAACTCCGGCCAGAAGCCGTTAACCGTCAATTCTATGCCACACCTCTTATTCTTAGTAGTCACTGCCTTCTCGTTATGGACCGCTCCAAAGCCCAAAAAAACGTATCCGGTTGGTCAGATTAAAACCAGCAAGGGAGAGGTGCTTTTCTGGCTTTATGAGGAAACGCCCCGCCACAAAGCCAGTTTCATCAAACTCGCTAACCAGGCTTACTGGGACAGCCTGACGTTTAACCGGGTTATCAACGATTTCGTTGCGCAGGGCGGCTGCCCCGATACACCGGCAGGATTTTCCGGGTCGCCTTACCTGCTCAAACCGGAGTTCGTCCCCACAATCCGGCACGTATACGGGGCCGTTGGAGCCGGACGTGATAATAATCCAGATAAATTATCGGCAGGCTGTCAGTTCTACATCGTGCAGAACAAGAAAGGCCTGGCCCGGCTGGATGATAAGTTCACCGTATTTGGTCAGGTGTTCAAAGGAATGGACGTGATCGACGCGATTGTGTCGGTTAAGACTGATTCTACCGACACGCCCCTGTCGCCCATCCGACTGGATGTGAACATCGTTAACCTGACGGCTTCAGAATTGAAAAAACGAGGTTATACGGTTCAGTGATGAGACAATCGACTCGCCGTTGATACGCTGGTGGAACTGTACTAACCCTCACAACTGAGTTAGCACCCGGTCATCCTCTTTTTGCCCATGTCGTCCGCAAGCCATTCACACTTGTCCGCTATTTTTCATTATTATGCGAATAAATAGCAGGAAACAAGAATCATCCGGGTGAACGATACGGATAAGCAACTTAGGGACTGGCTGAGCCAACTGGCCGGGCAGGACGATCAACGGGCGTTCCGGTGGCTGTTTGAGCGATTCTACCCGGAGTTGATGCGGTTTGCCGTGTTCTACGTAAAAAGTCGGGAAGCGGCCGAAGAAGTGGTGCAGGACGTGTTTCTGAAGATCTGGCAGTTGCGTACCACCCTCCTCGCAATTCTCAATTTCCGCGCCTATCTGTTCACTACCACGCGCAACCACTGCCTGAATTATCTCCAGAAAAACAAGTCCGTATTCATCCACGTCGATGACCCATCCGTGCCGGATACCGCCGGGGATGACGACAATCCGCAGCAGCAACTGGAATTCCGGGAAACGCAGCGGAGCGTCGAAGCGGCCGTTGAGGCTCTGCCCCCGCAGTGCCGGTTGATTTTTCAGTTGGTGAAAGAACAAGGCTTTTCGTACCGGGAAGTGGCCGAGTTGCTGTCTCTGTCACCGCGCACCGTCGAAACCCAAATCAGCATTGCCCTGCGCAAACTGGCCGCTGCGCTGCGCTTTTTATCGGAATCGTAGAAAATAATCTGAAAATTTTACCGAATCGCTTACGGGTTGGGTCTGATAAACCTGTCTTTGCTGGTGAAACCCCAACGCAATGCCCGATTCTATCAACTGGACGCTGATTGGTAAAGTACTCGCCGACGAAGCAAACGATACGGAACGACGCGAATTCAACGACTGGCTGTCGGCCCATCCCGAACAGCAGCCCGTGGTGGACAATTTGCGCCGGTTCTGGCTGACGCCGGACGCGAGACCAGCCAATAAGCCGCTGGACGTGGCAGCCGCCTACCAACGGCTCCAGCGTCGCCTTGAAAGCGAGCCACCCCCAGTAGACGAAACACCGGCGCGGCCACTCTGGTCGGTTCGGCGGTGGTCGGGCTGGGCCGCAGCGGCTTCGGTGACCCTGCTCATTGGGGTCTGGGGCTGGCAGCAGTTGCGATCTTCCCCCGACGCCCTGCCGGTTGTCCAGCAAACCAACCCCAAAGGCACCCGTTCACAGATTCACTTAGCCGACGGCAGCACGGTCTGGCTCAATGCCGACAGCCACCTGAGTTACCCCAAAACGTTTACCGGTGCCCTGCGCGAAGTAACGCTGGAAGGCGAAGCGTTCTTTACCGTTACGCACAATCCAAAACAGCCGTTTGTTGTTCGCTTAGCTACGGGTTCAGTGCGGGTGCTGGGTACGTCGTTCAACATCCGGGCCTACCCCGGCGACAGCACCGTTGAAACGTCGGTCGTGACGGGCCGGGTGGCATTTGTCCCCAAGCCAGTAACCACCGGCCAACCGGCGTCGGCCAGTCGTCAGTTGCCTTCTACGAAAACCGATACTCTGTTCCTGCTGCCCAACGTGCGGGCCATTCAGTCACTGAACCGACGATCTGTCGCTACGCAGCCAACGGTAGCGGCTAATCAGATTGCCTGGACGGAGTCGAAATTAGTGTTCCGCAACACGCCGATGGGCGAGGTTGCCAAAACGCTCGAACGCTGGTACGGTACACCCGTATCGCTCGAAGGTGAAGCCCTGCGCCAGTGTCCGCTGACGGGTACGTTTCAGAACCAGAGTTTGCGGGAAGTGATGACCTTAATTGCCATGACCAACCGGTTTCAGTACGAGTTAACCCCGACACGGGTGACCATCAAAGGCCCCGGCTGCGCTGGTCAATAAGCCCGTTATCTGTAGCAGTTTCCTAAATCAACCAATCCATGAAAAATTGCTTTACCCGCTGGCTGCTGGTTTTGTCAGGACTCAGTTCGGCGTTATCGGCGCAGGATGTGGCCAGTACCAGTGCCTTAGTGTCGCCCAAACAACGCACCGACGTCCCCATCGTGACCCTGTCGTCGGAAGGCCGGACGCTGGATTTGATTCTGCGCGACCTGGAGGAACAAACTAAGTATACATTCGTCTACAGCAACGAGCAGTTCCGGCAACTGAAGCCATCGGTCGTGGCGGTTCGCCAACCGCTATCGGCAGTATTGACATCGCTGCTGAAACCCGTCGACGTGACGTACCAAGTGGTTGGTACCCAGATCATTCTCTCGAACCAGGACCGGACCCTTACCGGCCGGGTAACCGATGCCGCCAACGGCGAAGGGCTGCCGGGTGTGAACATCACCATTAAAAGTACCAGCCGGGGCACCACGACCGACGGCGGGGGTAACTACCGGCTTACCCTGCCCAATGAGCGCGTTGCGTTGATATTCAGCTTTGTGGGGTACGTGCCGCAGGAAATTACCCCCGGCAGCCAAACCAGCCTGACTGTGCAGTTAGTACCCGACGAACGGGCGCTCAACGAGGTGCAGGTCGTTGCGTTCGGCGAGCAGCGCACCCGCGACCTCACCGGCTCCATTTCGTCGCTCAAAGCGGCCGACATCCGGCTTAACACGGCGGCAAGTCCCGACATCGCTTTCCAGGGTCGGGCACCCGGCGTGCAGATTACGCAGGCGGGCGGCACGCCCGGCGGGGCCGTGCGGATCAATGTGCGGGGGGTGGCCTCCATCAATTCCAATTCGCAGCCACTGATCGTGATCGATGGGGTGCCGGTGCTGACGGGGGCTTTCGGAGCCGGGGGCGTGGCCATGAACCCGCTGTCGGAACTGAACCCCGACGATATTGAAAGCATGGAAATCCTGAAAGACGCGTCGGCGTCGGTCCTGTTTGGGTCGCGGGCGGCCAACGGCGTGTTGCTCATTACGACCAAAAAGGGCGTGAAAGGCAAACCGAAGTTCGACGTCAGCTACCAGGAGGGCGTGAACACGGCTACCAACCGCGTCGATCTGGTCGATAACGGGGTCGATCACCTGAACATTCTGAAGCAGGCAGCCCGCAACAACGTGCGGGCTGGCCTGGCTCCCCAATCGACCAATTTAGCCAGTCTGCTGCCCACGGGTATCCTGCGCGGTACGCTGGCCCCGGCCCTCGACCCGTTGCTGGCCGATTCGACCACGCTTTACAACACCAGTACGAACTGGCTCGATCAGGTGCTGCGGTCGGGCCGTTTCCGGCAGGCCACGTTGGGCGTCAGCGCGGGTACCGATAAGCTGCGGGCCTACGTCAGCGGCTCGTACCGGGGCGAAAACGGGATCGTGGTGGGGCAGTCGTTTCAGCGGGTCAGCGGCCGGGCCAACCTGACGTATATTCCCGCTAAATTTCTGTCGATGGGGATAAACCTGTCGGCTAATGAGGTTGAGGTCAACACGGTTCCCATCGGCAGTTCGTACCGGACGGCGCTGGGCGCGGCCTTACCCGCCTACCCGGTGCAATTAGCTGACGGTTCGCTGTTCAACGGCATTGCCAACGGCACCAATAATACCTTCAGCATCGGCACGAACCCCGTTTTTTTTCGCAACAACTACAGCAACGTAGCCACCACATTCCGCAGCACCAATACCGGCTTCATCGACCTGAAACCGGTAGCCGGGCTGAGTATCCGGACTGAAGTGGGCTATGATTTCCAGCGCACCCGCAGTGATGTGCTGCTGAATCTAACGCTGTTTCCGGCGGGTATTGCCGGAGCGGAACGGGGCGGTAAAGGGCGCGCTGATAACCAGAACATCGGGAACCGGACGTTCAATATTAACAACTTAATCAGCTATACCCGTACGTTGAGCAAAGACCACCGGCTGACCCTGCTGGTGGGCAACAACCTGCAAAGCACCCGCTCCGACAATGCCACCTACATTACCGAGAACGTACCGGAGGGGGCCAGCCGTGGCCTCGACACGGCCCGAACAGTGGTCTATGACAACCAGCTTTCTTTCCGTTTTGTATCCTATTTTGGGCGGATCAATTACGCCTTCCGTGACCGGTATCTGCTCGAAATCAGTGCCCGCACTGACGGGTCGAGCCGCTTTGGACCGGGCAAGCGCTGGGCTACCTTCCCCGGCGCATCGGTTGGCTGGGTGGTTAGCGATGAATCGTTCCTGAACCATTCGTCGGTGGTTAATTTTCTAAAACTTCGCGCCAGCTACGGCCTGACAGGAAACGCTGATATTGGGGATTTCTCCTGGCAGAAAGTTTTTACGTATGTTGGCTACAATGCAGCGATCTACGGAGGTGTGCAGGGTGGGCAATTCACCAGCCCCGGTAACACCGACCTGAGTTGGGAATCGACCCACCAGCTCGACATTGGGGCCGACTTTCGACTGCTGGACCAACGCCTGAGCGGCACCATCGACTATTACAATAAGGTGTCCGACGGGCTGCTGCTCGATTACTCGCTGGGGCCACTGGCCGGTACGATCAATAATGTGATGACGATTAACCTCGGCTCGGTCCGTAACCGGGGCGTTGAGGTGAGCCTGAGTTCGCGCAATATCGACCGCAAAAGCCTGCGCTGGACCACCGATTTCAATATTGCCCGCAACGAAAACCGGGTGCTCAGTACCTATGATGCTCCCTTTCTCAACTTCCCGTCGCAACTCGTCAACGGGCCGAACATTGCCACGCCGGGCTATCCGCTGGGTAATTATTACATGGTGCAGTTCGCGGGTTTTGACCCCGTAACGGGCAACGAATTCTTCTACGAACGCGACCGCTCGGTCTTTTCCAACAACGGTCAGACTGTCAGGACGGGTAACCTCTGGGACGGCACGATCACCAACCAGGCGGGCAATAACCAGCTCATCCTCGATAACCGCACGCCCTATCCCGTCTTCTTCGGCGGGCTAACCAACACGCTGGAAGTGGGCCGGTTCGATCTGAGTGCGTTGATCTATTACCAGGTTGGCAACTGGATTTATGACCAGGGCGAACGCGTTCAGAGTTATCCCGTTGCTGGTCAGGTGCTGCGCCGGACCATTCCTGGCATTGGTGATGTGCAGCAGGCGATTCGCCGGGGCGACAACGCGTCGCTGAATGGGCTACAGTGGGCGTCGAACGTGCGGGGCGTTGAGTCAACGCGCTTCCTGCACAATGGCTCATTTGCCCGGCTCAAGAACGTACAGATTGCTTACAACCTGCCCCTTGAAACGGCTCGTAAACTGCGGCTCAGGAGCCTGCGCGTAACGCTGACGGGGCAAAACTTGCTCACCGTTACCAAATTCAGGGGCTGGGACCCGGAGGTGTTCCGAAACAGCGGGGCGTCGACCAATGGCGATGCCAACCTGTCGCCGGGCCTAACAAATAACGATTTGCCACAAGTCAAAACGTACCTGATTGGCCTGAATTTCGGCTTTTAATTTCCTGCCTGACAAGCCTATAAACGGCCAGACGACTTAGAAACACGGGCCTATCAGCTCTATACTTATGAAATACCTACTTCCGATCTTCGCACTGCTCACGCTCGCTGGCTGCGAAAAGTACCTCGACGAGGTGTCGTCCAAACAATTGATTCAGGCGCAGAACGTCAAAACCGTTCAGGAATTAGAGATTCTGACCACGGGTGCCTACGCGGGTGTTGCCCGGAACGCGGCTTTTGGCGGTAACGCGCTCGTCATTGGCGAATCGTTCGCCGATCTGGTGGCGATCAACAACGCCAGCTTCCGCAATATGCCCGGCCGACCGTCGCGGGTGTATACCTGGACGCACCGAGAAGAGGATTACGGCTTCCAGGCCGAGTTTTTACAGTGGAGCACGTTTGGTCTGAACAACGCCAACAACGTGCTGGAGATTTTGCAAAGCGGGCAGGTGCAGACATCGGGCATAACCGACCCCCGGCGCGATATTACCCAGCAGCGCAACCGGCTCGAAGGCGAAGCGCGGTTTATCCGGGCCATGTGCGTGTTCGAGCAGATGCGCCTACTGGCGTATCCCTGGGGCCACACGCCCGACAACAGCCACCCCGGTCCCATTGCGGCCTATCGCTCGCTGTCGGATTTTGGCGATCTGACCTATCCACGTCTGAGCGTCCGGGCGGCTTATGACTCGGTGCTGACCGACCTTCGGCTTGCCGAGCGGCTGCTACCTGAGAACTATTACCCCGCCCGCCACCTGCCCGACTACCAGCCCCGAGCCAACAAATACGCGGCACTGGCGCTGATGGCCCGCGTGTATTTCCAGCAGGATAATGTTGATAGCTGCTTAGCCGTCTGTAACCGGCTGCTGGGTACGGGCACTGGCTACCGGTTTCCTTTAGTGGCTGGTAATCAGATGCTGGCCAGTGTCTTTCAGCGCACGGGCATCACACCAACGACCAACTCGGCCACCCGCGACGAGGTGATTTTTGAATTGGTCAACGTGGTGGGGCGCAACGTGCAAACCATTACCGGCGCACCGTTACGGACGCATTACGTGCTGCAATCGCCCTACACACCTGCTCAATTAGCCAACGTTGATGCGCTCACCAGCGGGCCGAACCTGCGCATGAGTCAGTGGTTCAAAACCCTCGCCAACTTCGACCGGAGCCGCGACTTGCGCTACCGGAACCTGATCGACACCAGCCAGGCCACCACCGCAGCCACGCTCTGGAACAGTCCGAACCGCCTGTGGTTTAGTCGGAAGTGGGGCACTCAGGGCACAACCAACCCCGGACCGGCGCAGGGCGTTAACTCGAATATCCTCCTGTACCGGTCGGCGGAGTTTGTGCTGATGCGGGCCGAGATGGCGGCCCGGAAGAATGATTTCGCTCTGGCAGCCGTCGACCTCAACGCGGTGCGGCAGCGGGCTGGCCTGCCCGCTCTGAACGCAGCGGCTACCGTACTACTCGACGAAATACGGACCGAGGTGGTGCGGGAATTATTTACCGAAGGACAGCGGATTCATGACCTTAAACGTCGGCGCGAGTCGGTCGATCCGGAAGATCGTAAGCGCTCACCCAACGGGGCTGACTGCGCCGTAGCGAGCTGCCAGCCTGTTCCCTGGAACAGCCGCTTTACGGTATTTCTGGTGCCGCAGGTGGTGC
Organism: Spirosoma arcticum; assembly: GCF_054779955.1. Taxonomy (NCBI): domain Bacteria; kingdom Pseudomonadati; phylum Bacteroidota; class Cytophagia; order Cytophagales; family Cytophagaceae; genus Spirosoma; species Spirosoma arcticum. Next base: position 362,124 of record NZ_BAAGXG010000003.1, on the reverse strand, counting down.
TGGATCGCAATCCACAGATGGTCCAAAACGATTAAAACGAGATCACATAACCGGCAATCCCGATGAAAACACTGCTCATTAGTTTCACCCTGTTCGCGTTGCTGGCCTGTCAGGACGACTCGCTGCCTACGCTGGCCACCGGCGACGAAGCCCTTAAGACCCAGTTGCGTGGGGTATGGCTGCCCACTCAGCTTCAGATTAAGTATCAGGTGGGCCTTATTCCCGGTCAGCGCGATACCACCATTACCCTGACCCCCACTACGGCCCCGCTGCTGGTGCCGACCCGCGCCAATGTGATCATGCCCTTCACCGATACGCTCCACATCGGTACGGTGGCCACCGCCCGCGTGGACACGTTTTTTACCCATAACCGGGGCCTCCGCCAGCAGGGTAATTTCTTCCTGACCACCGGAGCCGATGGCGCGTCGGTGCTGCGCGTGGCCCGCCCCACCTACGCGCGGGGTGCCCTGACCCGCTGGAACTACGACTTTGTTTTCCACGGTACGGTACTGCCCAACGCACAGAGTCAACCGGCTTACAGCTACACGACCTACGCTAATTACCCGCTTACCATTCGCGAGGTAAGCGCTAACCGGCTGGTACTGGGTTTTCAAACAACGGGTAGCATTGGCAACCTGCCCCAGATAGCCGTAACCCCGGCTAACCAGGGCCAAAACACCACCTGGGCCGGTCGGGTGGGGCTGATTACGGCAACGTTCACGAAACAGTGAGAGATCTGTAGATTTACCGACCTGTGCCACGGCTCGTTGGATCTTTTCATGTCAATTCGCTACAGAGCATAAAATGCTGATTTTAAGACTTTTAAGCTCTGTACACTATTTCCTGCGCAACCGGACAACAAATCCACCACCCGGTGCCAGGTGTACTATCAATGGATCACTCGCCCGAATGGTCTTCGCCGTTAGCTGGTAATCGACGGGGTTCCGGTCGGCGTTGAGACCGTCGGTACAAAGCGTAGCCTCGAACGTTCCAGCGCCTAAAAAGTCCAGCGGTAGGGTCAGATCCCGCGCCGTCCAGTCGGTAATGCCGCCAATGTACCAATCGGTGCCCCGTCGTCTGGCCGTGACGATATAATCCCCTAACTGCGCAGCCAACACCCGGGTCTCGTCGAAAGCGGCCGGAATCGTGCCCAGAAATTCCATGAAGGCCGGTTCTAAATAAGCCTGTGCCGGGTTACCGGAAAAGATGGGCATGGGGCTATCGTATACGACAAACATGGCTAACTGATGGCAGCGGGTTCCCTGCGACATAACCTTGCCGGCAATGGGCTTGAATTGGGCTTTTGTGGCGTTTTCCAGCAAGCCTGGTTCGTAATCCATTGGCCCGCTAACCATTCTGATAAACGGCAGTAACAGGTCGTGCTCGGGCGAAACCTTGTGGCTCCAGATGTTGAATTCAGATCCTAAAACACCCTCCCGCGTGATGGCGTTGGGCCAGGTGCGTTCAAACCCGGCCGATTTATAGGCACCGTGAAACATAATCATGATCCGGTGGCGGGCACAGGCCTCGGCAATTCGCGTGTAAAACTGAACCGTTTTCTGGTCGTCACGATCCATGAAATCAGTCATGATGAAATCGACGCCCCAGTCGTTGAACTGCTTTAGCGCGGGCTCCAGCTGGCGGTCCAGCGTCGAGCAGAGCGTCCACATGCTTAGCCTGATTCCCTGCGATTTCGCGTAGGCAGCCAGCTCAGTCATGTTCAGGTCGGGGTTGATTTTGAACAGGTCTTTATAGTCCGACCAGCCCGCATCGAGCAAGATCCGGTCAAGCCCAAACCGTTTGGCGAAGTCAACATAGAATTTATACGTGGCAGTATTGATGCCCGCCCGGAATGGTACGTTGAAGAGGTTGATGTTCGTGATCCACTCGTCGGTACACTTGCCCGGACGCACCCAGGAGACGTCGCTCAATCGACTTGGTGCGGCCAGCCGGTACACCAAGTCGGTTTCGGGTAAGGTCGTGTCCGTACCGATGACCAGCACCCGCCACGGAAACAGGCGTTTGCCCCCGGTCCGGGCAATGAAGTCAGCCCGGCGGGTAACAATCAGTTGTGGAAACTCGCCATTCGTCATGCGTTCGGACAAGGGAACCGGGGCAAAAACGCCCTTCAGCGCCTGCCCCTCTTTGGCCAAAAACATACCCGGATAATCGTCCAGATCGGACTCGGTAATGACGATTCGGGGGCTGTTGGCCGCCCCGGCGATTAAAATAGGGGAGAAGGCCAGCACCGTATCGTGCATCTGGCTCAGCGGCACAATCGAGTACAACTCTTCAAAAGACGTATGGTACCGGTCGGCGTCCGTACGCTTCTGAACCGCCGGAAAGTAAACCGTTGGATCGTTGACTAAAGCGAAGCGGGCCGTTTCGTGGCGAATCGTAATCGAGTCCGGGAAGCTGGTCTGAAAACGGTAGGCTACGCCATCGTCGTAGACGCGAAACAGGAGAGCGTGGTTGTCTTTATACTCCAACGTTAGCTCCGTAAAATGATCGGTAATCAATCGGCGTTTGGTAACGACCGGTGGCACTATGCTATCCCGCACGGAACGAACGCGGCTTCGGCGTACGGCCGCTCCAACCGCTACTGACTGCCCATTGGTTAGGGTCATGGCCACGGCCGACCAGTTAACCAGAGGTTGTCCCGCATAGGTAACGGCATAGCGGGTACTATCCGTTACGGCAACAGTTAAGGCAATGCGTCCGTTGGGTGAGGTAATGGTCCGTTGAAAGGGGCGGGGAGCGGCCTCGCCAATGAGACTGGCCAGTAAGAGCAAGGGTATAAAGTAGCGCATAGTGGCCGGTAAAATGTACTTCATAAAGTTCGGTAAGACCGGCCACTACTCGTTTTTAAGTACTCCCATCTCCGCCTACTTCTTCACGCTATGGGTGGGTCGATTGTCATGGCATTGGCACAAAGACTTCCCCCGGCTCAGCTTGACTCGCATTTTCAATAAACACACTGGTCTGCCACCCACCGAATTTCGGGAAGGGCGATATGAGTTGCTTGCACTCTGTGTTACCCTGCTTCTTTTGTTGCAGTGAGTAGAACCGGTTACGGATAGGATTATTACAGGTAAGTAAAAACATACGCAGACGACCATGAACGAAATCAACAAGGAGGACATCAAACAAGAAGTTTTTGACCTGTATGATGACTACGCCCACGACCGCATCGACCGGCGGGAGTTTGTGCAAAAGCTATCGACCTATGCCGTAGGCGGTCTTACCGTCGCGTCACTGATGAGTTTTATCATGCCCAATTACCAGGGTACGATCCAAATCAACCCCGATGACCCGCGCTTAAAATCGGACTACGTTAATTATCCGTCGCCCAAAGGGGGCGGAACCATTAAAGCCTTGTTGTCGATGCCCGCCGATGCCAAAACCAAACTCGGCGGCATTGTGGTGGTGCACGAAAACCGGGGCTTAAATCCGCACATTGCTGATGTGGCCCGGCGAGCCGCGCTGGCCGGATTTATTTCCATTGCGCCGGACGCATTAAGCCCCCTGGGCGGCTATCCTGGTACGGACGATGCAGGCCGTGAGTTGCAAAGCAAACGGGACAAAAATGAAATGTCAGAGGATTTCATCGCGGCCTACGATTACTTGAAAGGGCATAAGGATTGCAACGGTAAAATTGGCGTTGTCGGGTTTTGCTTTGGCGGGGGGATTGCCAACATGATGGCCGTGCGGATTCCCGATTTAGCGGCCTCGGTTCCGTTTTATGGCGGCCAGCCAGCCATCGACGATGTGCCCAAAATCAAGGCTCCGCTGCTGTTGCACTACGCCGAATTGGATACTCGGGTTAACGAGGGTTGGCCAGCGTATGAAGCGGCTCTGAAAGCGAACAAGAAAGAATATACGGCCCACATGTATGCCAAGGCAAATCACGGCTTCCATAACGATACAACCCCCCGGTATGACAAAGCCGCTGCCGAACTTGCCTGGAAACGTACGGTTGACTTTTTCAAGGAGAAGCTGACGTAAGTGTCTTTTACTGTTTTTTCGACAGGATTAACATGTCTTCATCCTTACCCCCAACCCCCTGAAGGGGGCTTCGCTCACTGTCGGAGTAAGCCCCCTTTAGGGGGTTGGGGCTATTCAACCTTTAATCATATTTCAACAATGAAACCGTCAAGACGTAATTTCTTACAATCACTGGGCGTTGGCGTGGCCGGTCTGAGCGTGGCGCACCCATCTACCGCTGCTGATTCGCGCCCCCCTAAAGCGGCAAAGCCAACCGGCGACGAGCAACAATTGTTCGTGGGCGATACTATCGCCATTGCCAACACGGAACATGGAAAGGTTAGGGGTTTTATTCTGCGGGGTATTCATCAGTTCTTAGGCATTCCGTACGGAGCTGATACGTCGGGGAAGAACCGGTTCATGCCGCCCCAAAAACCCACTGCCTGGACTGACGTTCGTCCCGCCCTGTGGTGGGGAAACTCCGCGCCCCAGATTATGGAAAAGCGCTATGCCAATCCCTATGCCTCGTTTGTTGACCATTGGAACTACGACGACGTGTCGGAGGACTGCCTGAAAATCAACGTCTGGACGCCCGCCTTGGATTCGCAAAAGCGTCCGGTAGTCGTTTGGCTGCACGGGGGCGGATTCACCAATGGTAATGGGATTGAACAGGATGGGTACCACGGCGAAAACCTGTCCCGGCTGGGTAATGTCGTTTTCTGCTCCCTCAATCACCGGCTCGGTTCGCTGGGCTATACCCATCTGAAAGCAGCTGGTGGCCACGCTGCATCGGGCAACGTCGGCAATCTGGACATGGTAGCGGCTCTCGAATGGGTCAAGAACAATATTGCCAATTTTGGCGGGGACCCGAATAACGTAACCATCATCGGGCAGTCGGGGGGTGGAGCTAAAGTGACTACTCTGATGAATATGCCATCGGCCAAAGGGCTGTTTCATAAGGCGGTGGCGTTGAGTGGCAGTTCGCTGGCCGGGACCAACAGGGAATACGCCGAAAAATTAGGGTTAAAAGTTATGGAAGAAGCGGGCCTGAAGCCCGGTGAAATCGACAAGCTCCAGCAGATTCCGTGGCGACAGTACATCGACATTGCCAACCGGGCCGTCGACAAAATGGCCGACGAAGCCAAACGGCTCAACATGCAACGCGGTGGATACGCCCCCGTCGCCGACGGCGTAACGCTGAACGAGGGCGCTTTCTTCAAGGATGCTACGCACTTCTCGGCAGACATTCCGCTGATGATCTGCTCGACCTTCCATGAGCAAAGCCCCAGCCGGACCGATGCGGCCTTAGAAAGTATTTCGCTGGCCGAAGTGAAAGAAAAAGTCAAGCCCCGCTTTGGCGAAAAAGCCGGTGATATCGTGGATGCGTACGCGAAGAATTTCCCGAAGGCCCGTCCCATCGAGCTTTGGGCGTTGATTGTTTCCAACCGAAAGAATGCCGTTGCAGCCGCCGACGCAAAGGCCGCGCAGCAAAAAGCGCCCGTGTACGTAGCCTGGTTTGGCTGGCAGCCGCCCCTGTTCGACGGCCGGATGCGGGCTTTCCACTGCGACGATATTTGTTTCTGGTTCTACAACACCGATCTGATGCTGACCCACACGGGTGGCGGCAAACGGCCCCGCGCTCTGTCGGAAAAGATGGCTAAGTCCTTTCTGAGTTTCGTCAAAACCGGCAATCCCAACGGGGGTGGTTTACCCAACTGGAAGCCCTACACCACCCAAAACGGGGAAACGATGGTTCTGGATGACGCCCCCGCGCTGGCTAACGACCCTGACCGCGAAGCCCGAAAGACGTTGGCGTAAGTTGCAAAAGAGCCGCAACCCAAATGCTGAGCAAGGCCGACACCGTCCCCTCGTTTAGGACAGTGTCGGCCTTGCTCAGCATTGACGTTGACAAATTGGTTCACCGTCAATCCACTGGGTCGGCAAGGTGACGACGCTACAAGTTCTCTGCTGAATAGATTACCCGGCATTTTTTGAAAATTGAGCCGCAGGAGAAGGTCAGTGTCAATTCTTAATCTGCCGCATGAAAAAAGTCAGCGCTTCCACGTGAACATCAATATCATTGGGGTAGTCGTGCTTGCCACCAGTCACCTTCAGCAGTACGACTTCAGGTTTCCCCTCCGCCTGGTAGGTGTAGCGTTCAATTCGTTTTCCATCATTCGGGTCCGTGTCGGGCAGATTTTGCTGAGCAGGCTTACCCTGATAGCGAGCCAGCCCTGCCCAATACGTGAGTGTCTGGTCGGTGGATTGCACAACGCCCATGCTCATGTTTTTCCCCAGCTTAACCATGCCGCCGTTGTATGGATTGATGGGATCTTCTGTGCCGTTGATAATCATGATGGCAACGGGTTTTCCCGATGGAGCACAGTCCATATTCGTGCTGTCGGGCAGATTGGCGATGATCGCCGTAATGGCTTTAAACGTAGTCGGCATTGTCAGGCCAAGCTTATAGGCCATGTGTCCCCCTCCCGACGTGCCGACGGCAAACACGCGGGTATCGTCGATTTGATATCGCTTTTTGAAGTATCCGATTAATTCGTTGAAAAACGCCTGCTCATTTATGTTTTCCGTATTCGCCTGCGCCGGAGAGGATTTACGGCACTCGTTCCAATACTTCTTGTACCCGTCTGGGTAAACAATCAGGGCGTTTTGAGCAGCGGCCTGTTGTTCCATCTTCTGCGTGCTGTTCATCATGCCTGCGCCATTCCCGCCCGATCCGTGGAGAACGAAAATCAAACTGGGACGGCGCAACGATTGAGGAGGCTTATTAAAATGAAACACCCGGTAGTGCTCCTCAATCAGCATGGAGTCACTGATGACCTGGGCGTTTAGGGATAGGTGAATAAAGAAAAGCAACAAGAAGAGTAAGCCGTTTTTCATAAAGTGCCAATAGTTATTGGGTTGTAAAAATCCGTAGTGTAGTGAGCAAATAACGCAAAAAGCCCGAAGCGTCAACTTCGGGCTTTGTAATTTAAATAGAGCAGAACGCTATTTAGCTTCCACTAAACTCGGCTGTGTCCACCGTTGCGCTACGTTCAGCGTGTAATCGACAAAAGCGCGGGCGGTGCGTTCGTAAACTTCGTGGCCGATGAACTGGCCATTTTCATCTACGTTTTTATCGGTTTCGTGGGATTCGTACAACTTCGGCGAAATGATCGAGTAGCTGTTGGTGAAACTGATAATCTTGTTCAAAACAGTCGTCATATCCAGGGCTGGCTGGCGGCCACCGCGTCCGTTGGAAACGCCCACCATCGCGAAAACTTTGTTTTCAAACAGGTGCTTGAACGCCGGTCCGCCGAGTTGGTGGATAGTATTGGCCGCTTGCGGAGGAGCCGTCCAGTTGTATTCGGGCATGGCAAAGAATACCAGGTCGGCGGTTTCCCACGCGCCGATGAGTTCCTGCTGAAAAGCGGTCAGGCTGTCCTTCTTAACGGAGCCTTGCCCCACGAACGGGATGTCGTAGTGCTCAAACGTGACAATAGAAACCTCATGCTGACCACTCTCCGCCAATACGTGTTTCAGGTACTTGACAAAACGCAGGGAGTTGCTGGTTGAGCGCGATGAAGTTGAAATTAAGGCAATATTCATGATGGCTGGTCGATTCAATATAGCTCCAAAACCACGGGTTGTAGGGTTTAGTTTCGTAGCCGGTAGCAGGCCAGTGAGCGTCAGCCAAACGCATCCAACGGGCGAAATCACCCCAACGCCTGCGCCAGATCGGCAATCAAATCCTCGGCGTGTTCCAACCCAATGGACACGCGCAGCAGATTCTGTGGCGTCACGGATGTGGGTCCCTCTACACTCGCCCGGTGTTCAATCAGGCTTTCGACCCCACCCAGGCTGGTGGCTCGTGTGAACAGGTTTAGTTTACCGATAAACCCGAGCGCTTCGGCCGAGCTACCAGCTACCTGTACCGACAGCATGGCCCCCGGCCCGTTCATTTGCTGCTGAATCAGGACGCGGTCGGGGTGGTTGGCTAATCCCGGATAATGCACCTGGTCAACGGCGGGATGACCGTCTAAGAACTCCGCAACGGCCTGCGCGGTAGCCATTTGCGCCCGCATTCGGACGCCCAGCGTTTTGATGCCCCGGCTCACTAACCAGCAATCGAATGGTGACGGCACCGCACCCGACAATCCCTGTAAGGCCCGGACGCGTTCCGCAAGCGCGTCGTTTCGCCTAAAAATCAGGGCACCCCCCAGCACGTCGCTGTGGCCGCTGATGTACTTCGTGGTTGAGTGCATGACTACGTCGCAGTTGAGGTCGAGGGGGCGCTGTAACACGGGCGTCGCCCACGTATTGTCGCAGACGCAGATAGCCCCGGCCTCGTGGGCCAGCCGCGACACCGTGAGCAGGTCGGTGATGGCGAGCATGGGGTTGGAGGGCGTTTCGCACCAGACGATGCGGGTATTTTCGTGAAGCGACGATTCTACGGCGTTGAGGTCGGTCATGTCGACGCGGGAATAAGTCAGCCCCCACGGGTGAAACACCTGTTCGAGCAGAGCGGGCGTCCCGTAATATGCATCGGTGGAAAGCAGCACGTGATCGCCCGGACGCAACGCCTGAAACAGCGTCATGGCCGCAGCTTGGCCGGAGCCAAACGCCATACCCACCGCGCCACCTTCGAGCATCGCAAGCGCACGTTCCAAACCGTCGCGGGTGGGATTATTGGGTCGGGCATAGAGGTAATCGCCGGGCAGTTCGTTCGCCCTGTTGCGCTCGAACGTGGTGGCGAGGTGAATGGGTGGCACAACGGCTCCGGTAACGGAGTCGGGCTGGTGGGTGGCGCGGAGGGCGAGGGTATCGAAGTGCATGCGTAGTTGAAAACCGATGGGTTAGCCGATTGTCAAAGGTGTAGCGAGTGCTAAAAATAGGCATGAAAATTGACTTGTCTGCCATACCATCAACAGTGAACTATAATCGACAAATAGACGATCAATTATATATCTAAAGTTTAATTACAACTCGATATTAGTCAATTAAATTAAATCCAGTTGAGCAACAGCCTCTCAGAAACACGTTTAGCGCTGTTTTTGTGGTGTAGTCTTCCCGATGCCTTACTTAGATTTATATACTCAACCGTTAACGGCCCGAATGGCCGCCCACCTGCTTCGCCGGGCTACGTTTGGCCCGACCCAAACGGAGATAACCAACTTCACCGGTCAAACGGCTACTCAGGCGGTCAGGCAGCTCATCAACAATGCCAATTACGCACCCCCGCCCCCGGTTGAGTTGAATGAAACCAAACCAACCCTCGGACAACCTTATCTGGACAAACCGTTTAGTGGCGACCGTAGTTCTGAATTCAGTCATTACCTGCGCTATTGGTGGTTAGCTTTGATGACCTCCCAAACGGCCCCGCCCAGTCTGCTCGACAAGCTGACGTTGTTCTGGCAGAATCATTTCGTGACAACCCGAGAGGCTGTTAGTGACCATCGTTTTATTACCCAGTATTTGTTTCTGCTGCGCAACAACGCGCTGGGTAGTTTCCGGACGCTGGTGACCGAGATCACCAAAGAACCAGCGATGCTGCGCTACCTGAATGGCAACGAAAACGAGGTGGGCAAACCCAACGAAAACTACGGCCGTGAGCTTCAGGAGCTGTTTGCGGTGGGGGCGTTTGATTTTGCGGGTAACAAAAACTACACCGAAGACGACGTAAAAGCGGCCGCAAAAGTGCTGACTGGCTGGAAATACACAAACTACTACATAAATGGGTCAACCAGCATTGCCCCGACGTTTACCGACAGCAAGCACGATAAAACCGACAAACAGTTTTCGGCTCATTACAACAACACCCTCATCAAAACCCCCGCTGCGGGCACCTTGCCGGCCGGGACAACCACCGGTCAGGCTGAGTTGGACAGCCTGGTAACGATGCTGCTCAACCATCCCCAGACGCCCCGCTTTATCTGCCGGAAGCTCTACCGCTGGTACGTTAATCCGAACGTGACCCAAGACATCGAAGAAAATGTAATTGGGCCGCTGGCGCAGTTGTTTTCGAGCGCGGCCGTTAACTACACGATTGAGCCGGTCATCGTTAAACTACTGACGAGCCAGGTTTTCTTCGCTGAGCACAACATCGGCGCCATCATTAAATCGCCCGCTGACCTGGCCGTGGGAACGCTGCGATTTTTTAACCAGCCCGTACCCGATATGGCGACGGACTCCGCAGCATTCAAAGCCTACTTCAATTTCGTGTATTACCGGATGCGCGATCTGCAAATGGACCTGATTGAGCAGCCAAGCGTGTTTGGCTACGAGCCGTATTACCAGACGGGCTACTCAAAAATATGGGTGAACAACACGACCATGGCCTTCCGAAACGATTTCACGGATATCCTCGTCTGGCGATATACCATGATTAAGCCCGATTACCGATTGGGCATCGACGTCCTGGCCTGGGCAACGGCCTTACAACCGAACTTTTCGGACGTGACCGGAACACCCGCCATCTCCTGCGTCGACGTGCAGAATGAATTCGCCAAGAATCTGTTCGCCAACGAGTTGTTTCAGTCGCAGAAGGATTTCCTGATCGACACGATTATGATGCAGGGCGTTCCGCGCAGTTCCTGGACCGTTGAGTGGAACGCGTACCGCACTACGCCAACCAGTGCCAACCGGAAAAATGCGGTAACCGCCCGATTGCAGAACCTGATGAAGTACATGCTCCGCATGGCCGAGTACCACATTTTTTGATTAGTTACACCGCTTACTTCATGAAACGCAGAGATTTTTTACGGGCCGCTTCGGCAAGTGTGCTGCCCGTTATGCTGGAGGGCTTTGGGCTGAAAGCCATGAACCGGCAGTCGGCCCTGGTGCAGTCGTTGCTCAACACGACGGCGCTCAACAGCGACCGGGTGCTGGTGATTGTCTACCTGAATGGGGGGAACGATGGGCTAAACACCGTTATTCCGCTCGACCAGCTATCGGCCTACAACACCCTGCGCAGCAATATCGCCATCCCGCAAAACAAAATTCTGGGGTTAGACGGCAACCCCGCAACGGGTTTGCACCCGGCTATGACCGGTATGCGCGATCTCTACAACACCGGTAAGCTGTCGATTATTCACTCCGTATCCTACCCCAACCCCGACCAGTCGCACTACCGCTCGACGGACATCTGGATGACGGCCGTCGACGCGGACAAGACGGTTGAGTCGGGCTGGACCGGGCGATACCTTGAAGACCGGTTTCCAGGCTACCCAACTGGCTACCCCAACGAGCAGATGGAAGATCCGCTGGCCATTCAGATTGGGTACCTGACCTCAACGGCCCTGCTCGGCAGCCAGCAGTCGATGGGAATTGCACTGAATGACCCGAACAGTTTTTATCAGTTGGTTGGGTCGGGCGACATCTCCTCGCCCACGGATTTGCCCTGCTGCGATGCCGGTGATCTGATTGCCTACATCCGGGAGCAACAGTCCCTGTCGGTGGGGTACGCAACCGAAATCAAGCGGGCCGCCGATGCGGGTAGAAACCTGGCGACTTACCCCGGCTCCACCGATAGAAACACCCTGGCCGACCAGTTGAAGATTGTGGCCCGGCTCATTCACGGTGGGTTGAAAACCAAAATCTATTTTGTGTCTCTGACCGGGTTCGACACGCACGCCAGCCAGGTCGACAGCACCGATACCACGGTGGGGAGCCATGCTACTTTACTGGGTAAACTCTCGACGGCGCTCGACACGTTTCAGCGGGATCTGACCTTGCAGGGCATTGCGGATAACGTAGTTGGCATGACATTTTCTGAATTTGGCCGACGTGCCAACTCCAACAACTCCAGGGGCACCGATCACGGGGTGGCGGCTCCGATGTTTGTGTTCGGCAACAACCTTAAACACCGAACCATCGGCCGAAATTCCGATTTGAGCAACCTGACGGGACAAAACGGCAACAAAGAAGTAGGGATGCAGATCGACTTCCGGCGGGTGTATACCGATGTGCTCAACGACTGGTTTGGTACGGCCCCAAGCACGACTAATGCGGTGCTGTTCCGTCGCTTCCCAACGGTGTCCCTGTTCACTGACACGGTGGAAACAACGGCCTCCGGCGACTGGATGAACGGTAATTTGTGGACGGTGGGGCGGGTGCCGTTCGCTACGGAAACTGTGAAAATCAACGCCGGACACACCCTGACGGTGAATCAGCCGGTAACGGTGAAAAAAATTCGGTTGGAAGGCACAATTAAATTTACCGGGCCGTACACCATTCAGATGACGGGGTGAGTTCTTTCGAAGAGTTGCGTTGACGGCCGGTTTTCTACTACCTTTACGAAAACCGTATGCAGGCATACTATTGTTATGGAACGCACTTATCAATCCCTTGCTGTTGATGCCGCCGATGGCGTAGTGACTGTATCGCTGCTTGGCCCCGGCAAGGGCAACGCAATGGGACCGGAGTTCTGGGACGAGTTGCCGGTTCTGATGGATGAAATCGACCGAATGCCCGACGTTCGGTGCCTTGTGTTTCGGGGCAGTGGTGACCATTTCAGCTACGGTCTCGACGTGGCGCGGATGCTGCCCCGCATCGCCAGCATGGCCTCCGGAAACCCAATGGCCGACGAACGCCGACGACTCATGGCGCAGATTCGGTTCATGCAGTCGGGTTTCGTGAAAATGCACCAATCGCCGAAACCCGTTATCGCGGCCGTGCACGGCTGGTGCATTGGGGGTGGCCTGAACATGATTGCTGCCGCCGACATCCGGCTGTGCTCGCGCGAGGCCAAATTCAGTCTGCGCGAGGCCAAATTAGCCATCACGCCCGACATTGGCGGGCTACAGTTTTTACCCCACATCATTGGGCAAGGCTTCACTCGCGAAATGGCCTTTACCGGTGGCGATTACGATGCCGCTTTTGCCGAACGAACCGGCCTGGTCAACCACGTCTACGACACGCCCGGCGCTCTGTTCGACGCGGCTCACGCGCTGGCCCGGCAAATTGCCGACAACCCCGCCCCGGCCGTGCAGGGTGCCAAAGAAGTGCTTAATTACGGCATCGGTAAAGACCTTGACGACGGAATGCAGTACGTAGCCGTCTGGAACTCCAGCCAAATGCAATCCGTCGATTTCGGCGAAGCCATGCAGGCCACGCTCGAACGGCGCAAAGCTGAGTTCAATAAGAAAACGAATCGGGGCTATTAAACTAATGAGCGAAAGAGTGAATGAGCGAAAGAGCGGTGGCCCGGCATACCGGCTGACACAGCACTCATTCACTCTTTCGCTCATTCACTCTTTCACTAATTTTTCACATGACAACGGGAATGCTGCGCGAGGACGCGCTTAAGGGGAAGACCATCATTGTTACGGGCGGGGGCACGGGCCTCGGTAAATCCATCAGTCACTACCTGCTTGAACTGGGGGCTAACGTCACTATTTGCAGCCGCCGTCAGGCTGTCATCGACGAAACGGCGAAGGAGTTGATGGCCGTAACTGGCGGAACCGTGCTGGCCGTGGCCTGCGACGTGCGTAACCCGGTGGAGATCGAGAATGTGCTGGCCGAAACCATTGCCAAATTCGGGCGGGTTGATGGTCTACTAAACAATTCGGCGGGTAACTTCATCAGCCCCACCGAGCGGCTGTCGTACAAAGCCTTCGATACCATTGTGGACATTGTACTGCGCGGCACGTACTACTTCACGCTGGCGGTAGGCAAATACTGGATCGAGAACAAGATCAAAGGTACGGTCCTGAACATCTCCACGACCTACGCCACAACCGGTTCGGGCTACGTAGTGCCGAGTGCGGTAGCCAAAGGGGGAGCCCTGATTATGACCAAGTCACTGGCGGCTGAATGGGGTAAGTACGGCATCCGGCTCAACGCCATTGCACCCGGCCCGTTCCCGACCAAGGGCGCGTGGGACCGGCTCTTTCCCGAACCGTTAGCCAGCATGATGGACCCCACGAGCCGCATTCCGCTCAAGCGCGTTGGTGAACACGGCGAATTAGCGAACCTGGCCGCTTATCTGTTGTCGGATTATTCGGGCTACATCACCGGCGAGAGCATCACCATCGACGGGGGCGAAGTGCTCGCGGCTGGTGAGTTCAGTCACCTCGAAAGCGTCACGCCGGAGCAGTGGGACATGATCGGCGAAACCATTAAGCAAGCGAACAAAGCGAGTAAGAAGGAAGGGCAGGGGTAGAGACGCAAATATGCGTCTCTACATCCCCTGCTTCAGCATCTCCACCACCAGCGTCAATTCGTTGACCGTGGTTTCGGGATTGCCGTTGTAGCCGATGGCGCGGTACCGGACGCGCCCCTTGGCGTCGATCACGACTTTTGTAGGAATGCCCTGCACTTTGTAAGCTTTCGACATGCGCTGCTGAGTGTCGAGGGGCACAACGAACGGATACGTGTTTTTCGCCATAAAATTATGGACGCGTTGCAACGGGCCACCTTCGCGGGTATTCACAAACAGGAACCGCACGTTCGGGTCGTTCTGAAACCGCGTTTGGGCCTGCTGCATGGCCGGAAATGACGCGATGCACGGCCCGCACCAGGTTGCCCAGAAATCAACAACGACGACCTTTCCTTTCAACGCCGACGATGAGATTGTCCGACCCTGTAAGTCGGTGAGTGAGAAGGCCGGAGCGGGTTCGTTAATAAGAATTTTACGCAGTTCGTCGCTTTGCTCGGCCCGCAGGTCCGCTTCAAGGTCGGTCAGGTACGCGTCGGCTTTGGCGTCGGTTTGGCCGGGTTGTTTGGCGTACCACTCGCGGAGGGCGGCTTTCAGGCGGGGTGTTGCTTTGCCCACCTGAACGGCGGCCTCGGCCATTGGTTGCGCGTCGGTAGCGTGGTTGGTGCGCAGGGCGCAAAAGTAGTAACGCTCGTTGACGCGCGGGTCGCTATTGTCCACATCGTCGGGATTCATGAATGCCTGATAGGCGGTGTAGGCCTCCGGATATTTGCCCTGCTGCTCCAGCGTCCGGGCGAGCGTGTTCATCAATTGCCGCTGCCGGGATTGTTTTTCCTCATCCCAGTTGCCCGTTACGTCACGCGGCTTGGACTGTGTTTTCAGCACGGTCATGGCTTTGCTGACCAATTTCTCGGCTTCGGGCAGCGACCGCTTTTCGTCGGCTAATTGAAACGCCATTGTGTTCAGCATCAGCACGTCGATGTGCGCAGCCGGTTGCGGCTCAACAAAGGCGACCAACCCCTGGATATCATTACTCTTGAAATAGCCATCGGTCATCCCCACCGCCAGCAGGGGCAGGTGCGAGGAGTTGGGAAATTCGGTGATGAACGCTTGATAAAGGGTTTTTTTTCGGGTCCAGTCGGGTTGGCTGCGAACGGCCATGGCGCGGTCTTTCTGCACCAATGAACCGGCCGGGTCAAGCGTTTTCATCCGTTCGCGCTGCACGTTGGCTTTGGCAAAGTCGCCCATGCTTTCGTAAAGTTGAGCGGCTGCGGCCAGTTCGGCGGCCGTCGGCGTTGGGCGCGATGCTAAATACGATTCGATGCCTGCTTTGACTTTTGGTCCGTAGCCCGGTTTCCGCTGCCGGATCTGTGCCGCGAGGTAATCGGACCAGTAGAGCGGTCGCCCGTCAGGATTGTCTTTGAGTTCCTGCTCATAAAGGGCGACAACCCGGTTCGGGTCCGGGCGGCTTCCTGCTTCATACAGGAAATTGGTTCTCGTGAACACCGACGCCTGTCCGCCCGATGCATGGGGTACTAACTTGCCCGTCGCATCGCAGATCGGTATAACGTACAATTGATTCTTGTTCAGATCAAGACGCTTCGGTTGTTTGCTGTTCCGAAAAAGCAGCATCGTACCGGCCACGTCTTTTTTGGGGATATACAGTTCACCAACGAAGTCGTTGCCCTGCCGCACCAACGTAGCCGTGGTTGGGCGGCTCAGGTGCATCATCGCCGGTGCTCCGTAACGCACGTAGCGACCCTCAATGGTGCTGTCGGCAGCGAGGGGCGTACCCTGGGGCGTGTAGGTAAACGAAACCGTCTGACCGACCTGCGGTTTGTCGGGCGCGTATCGGAACTGGGCCAGCGTCGGCAGGGAGAGGATGGCGAAGAAGATTAGGAGACTTATTTTCACAATTTGATGAGTGATTACATCACCGGTTCGAACCTGTTCCAATGATAGTTCCAGCCGTTGCCGTTGTTCGACTGTCAGCTCGTCGGTGACTTCAAACGGGACTGTGTCGGCATTGGCAAATTGTAAACAGGCGTCCCAATCTTCGTTGGTCAGGTCTGGATATTGATGTAAAATCTCTTCCCGACTTTCGCCGACAAATAAAAATTGTAATACGGTTTCTACTGCGACCGATAAACCACGAACGGTAGGTTTACCGTTGCAGATGCGTTCGTCCACCGTAATTCTATCAGCAATATAAGCCATATGACACGTGGATTTGTTTTTTAGCAAAGCTAAAGAAAGATACAACGTACTCCGTTTCACACCGCCACCGGCTCTGCCTGCTTCACCACCGGCTTCGACACCGCCCAAAGACCTGCGTAAGTGAACAGACCGTTCAGCAGGAGCCGCTCGAAACCGAACTGGTAGCCGCCAAACCAGGCCGCCGAGTTTTCGTTGACAATGTAGGTCAGCACCGGCGATGCCAAGCAGATGAACGGCACGGCGCGGTCCATAACCGGGCGTTTGTTGAACATCCCGAAGGCGTATAGTCCCAGCAGCGGCCCGTAGGTGTAGCCCGCAATGTCGAACACGGCTGTAATGACCTCCTTGCTGTTGACCTGCCGGAAAATCAGAATAACGACGTAGAACAGCAGCGAAAAGCCGATGTGGACGATGTGCTTGATGCGCGACCGCTCGACTTCGGGGCGCCGTTCGACGTTCATGAAATCGACGCAGAACGAAGTCGTCAGGGCCGTCAGGGCTGAGTCGGCGCTGGCGTAGGTGGCGGCCGTAATGCCCAGCAGGAACGTGATGGCGACGACCAAGCCGAGGTGATTCAGCGCCAGCAGCGGGTACAGATCGTCGGTGCGGGCGGGGATGGCGATACCCTCGCGTTGGGCGAATACGTAGAGCAAGACCCCGAGCGAGAGGAACAGGAAGTTGACGACAACGAGCGTCGTGGTGAACCAGAACATATTTTTTTGGGCTTCGCCGATATTCTTGCAGGTCAGATTCTTCTGCATCAGATCCTGATCCAGCCCCGTCATGACGATGGCGATGAACGCCCCCGAAATGAACTGTTTGTAGAAGTTTTTTGGGTCGTTTTTATCCCAGAAGAAAATCTGTGAGTTGGGGTCGTCCTGCACCGTTTGCACGAGCTGACCGAACGACAGCCCGAGTTCCTGCGAAATAAGCACGATGGTCAGCACCACGGCCGTGATGAGAAAAATGGTCTGGAGCGAGTCGGTCAGGATAATTGTTTTCACGCCCCCTTTGAACGTGTAGACCCAGATTAGAGCGATGGTAATCAGCACCGACACCTCAAAGGGAACGCCTAATCCGTTGAACAGGGCAATCTGCAACACCCCGGCCGCGACGTAGAGACGGACGGCCGAACCCACGGTGCGGGCGAGCAGAAAAAAGCCCGCCCCGGTTTTGTAGGACCAGAACCCAAATCGCTTTTCAAGGTAGCCGTAAATCGAAATCAGGTTGAGCCGGTAGTAGAGCGGCATGAGCACCGTGCCAATGACGATGTAACCGATGATGTAGCCCAGCACGACCTGGAAGTACGAAAAGCCGATTTTCCCCACCGCGCCCGGCACCGAAATAAACGTGACACCCGACAGCGACGTGCCAATCATACCGAACGCCACCAACCACCACGGCGACTGCCGGTTGGCGGTGAAAAACGTGGTCGTGTCGGCTCCCCGCGCTGTATAGAACGAGACGGTTATCAGCATACCAAAGTAGGCAATCAGAATCACTAAGGCGACGGTGGTGTTCATAGAGAAAGGCAACTTTTACGAGTCAAAAAGGGTTGTTTTATCGTGCAGTAGCTATTTTTCAAAATGGCTGTTTTGCCGTAAATTTGCTAAGTAAACACGATTTTATCTTCCATGCAACCTTTCAAAGAAACCGACTGGTCCGACCCTTCGGTTGACGTACTCGACGAAGTTGTTGACACCGCCGTTCATACCCTCATGGTCTTTAACGACGAAGTCAACACGTTCGAGCACGTGATCGAAACGCTGATTGACGTGTGCGAACACACCCCCGAACAGGCCGAGCAATGTACGTTGCTTATTCATTATAAAGGCAAGTGCAGCGTCAAAAATGGATCGTGGGAAGAACTCGTGCCGATGCGCAACGAAATCTGCCGCCGGGGCATTAGTGCTGAGGTTTTGAATTGATAATGAGTAATGTATAATGTACAATGTCCCTTGGGCACTCATTATCCATTATTCATTCACCATTATTCATTAATTATTACCCTCTTGGAGTATCCATCCAAACTTATTGAAGACGCGGTCAACGAGGTGTCCAAGCTGCCGGGTATCGGAAAGAAAACTGCCCTCCGGTTGGTGCTGCACCTGCTCAAACGCGACGAGGAACAAACCGAAACGCTGGCCCAGAGTTTGACGGCCATGCGGACGCGGGTTAAATACTGCCAGAAGTGCCACAACCTCTCCGACCACGATTTGTGCAGCATCTGCGTCAGCAACAAACGCGATCACTCGCTGATTTGCGTGGTTGAGGACACCCGCGACGTGCTGGCCATTGAAAACACGGCGCAATTCAAGGGGCTGTATCACGTGCTGGGCGGCATTATCTCGCCGGTGGAGGGCGTTGGCCCGAGCGACCTGCAAATCGATTCGCTTATCGACCGGCTGCGCGGACCCGAAGGCGAGCAGGTGCGCGAAATTATCCTCGCCATCAGCCCCACCATGGAGGGAGATACGACGGCGTTTTACCTACAGAAAAAGCTGAAAGCGTTTAAACTCAAAATCTCGACCATCGCGCGGGGCGTACCCATCGGGGGCGACCTCGAATACGCTGACGAGGTGACGCTCGGCCGAAGTATCCTGAGCCGGATTGCCTACGACTGATTTGCGTTCTATGGTCCGACACTTCGGTGGTCCGACATTTCGGCCGAAAAGCCGTCAAACTCGATTACTTTGCGTTTGTTGAACATCCGGCCATCGGGCGGGTTGTTCAACAAACGCCTTTTTATTTCCCACTAACCAACATTCGCATGAATCGCTCCGAGTTTTTGAAATTGGCTTTTGGTGCTTCGGCGGGTCTCGTTGCTACCCGTTCCTTTGGTTTTCTGCCTGCGCAGGATGCCGGGCCGTTTAAGCTGGCTCCGCTGCCCTACGATGCCGCTGCCCTTGAGCCGCACATCGACAAAATGACGATGGAAATTCACCACGACCGGCATCACAAAGCCTACGTAGATAACCTCAACAAGGCTGTTGCCATGCCCGAAAATGCAGCTATGGCTAAGATGGATATCGACGCCCTGGTAAAAAGTGTGAGCAGCAGCACACCCGCAGCCGTGCGTAACAACGCTGGTGGTCACTGGAACCACACGTTCTTCTGGAACATCATGGGACCGAACGCGGGTGGTGCACCCAAAGGTGCTTTGGCCGACGCGATCAACAAAAAATTTGGGTCGTTCGATAATTTTAAAACCGAGTGGGGCAAAGCAGCAACGGCCCGGTTTGGTTCGGGCTGGGTGTGGCTGATTAAGAATGGTAACGATGTCGAAATCACCACGACGCCCAATCAGGATAATCCGCTGATGGCGCTGGCCGAGAAAAAAGGAACGCCGGTCATGGGTCTCGACGTGTGGGAACATGCCTACTACCTTAAATACCAGAACAAACGCCCCGATTACGTGGCCGCTGCCTGGAACGCATTCGACTGGAATAAGATTGGTAAGAACTTCGGCAGTTAAGGAGAGTGTTTGAGTGTTTAGGTGTGTGAGTGTACCTGCGTTCGCACACACCTAAACACTCAAATACCCAAGCACTATTTTTCACCTATGAGATCGCCCCGCGAGAAGAAGCTGATCCTTAAATACTGGATATACGGCACGATTGGTGCCTTGTTGCTCGGTAGTGGACTATCCGTTCTGCTGCATGGTTCAGACCTGATGCGGGCAGGCGACGACTGGTGGTTCTGGGTTAGCACGGGCGGGTTCGCGCTTATCATGGCAGGCCTGAGTTTTATTGCCGATGGAAACCGGGCACGCACCATAGCCGACGTACTACAGGAACTGGACAAACGGGCCGAACGGTAGGGGCGTCAATACTTAGGTAATCTTTGGTTCTATCCACAACGCCGTCAGGCAGACCACAAATAGGGTTAGCCAGACCCAACCCGGCGCACCAGCCGCTTCGCGACGTTGACGGGCCGGGCCAGTTGGTGCTGACTGGTAAGTTGAATGAGCGACCATAAACCGGCTGATCACTTGGCGGTTCGCTACTGAGCTACCATCCGTCAGGTTGTCTACGTAAAATGCCAGCGAATCCTGAATGGGTTGCCAGCCAGCCTGCTTCGCAAATAGGGTGCCCACTGCCGATTGTTGGTTCAGGGGCGATTGGGTTAGCCGTGACGTATCCGCCCCTACGCGGAGTACAGCATTTTTGATCACTGAATTGTTGACGTAAACCGAGCTTAGCAAACCGCTGAACACCGGCGCATCGACAACAAGGTTGTTTTTCTCAGCCGGTTGTAAGCGGGCTAAAATTCCGTACCAGATCCGGCCATAAGCCAAACTGTCACCACTCAGGGCCAGCGGAAACGTTTCATTGAGCAGACTCACGCCCACCCGTCCCGTCACTTGCTGAGCGGCCACCGGGTAGGCGGGAACGGCAAATTGATTTAGTGCATTCGCAAAGCGGTACGGATGAGCGGTCAGGCCGCTGCCCGCCGGAACGGTTTCCTGATCCGAAATCTTCCGGACTTGCCAGCGCGTTTTCAGCGCCCGGTTAATGCGTGTGATATCCGTTGGTAGACTACTCAAATTAATAAACAAGACGGCCTTCCCACCGGCAACGGCGTTGCGAACCAGCGTATTGGCCGCATTGATGGGGTCGGTAATGACCACATCCGGTTTTCGACCCGTCGCTTTTGGGGAACGGTTTATGTCGACCCGGCTGCGCACGTTCGTTGCCAGCGTGGTCGATACCTCCACCGAATGACCCTGTTTGCCAAGCCAGTCGGCCAGCGTTTTGCTTTCAAAATCAGGGTTGTCCAGCACGAATTGAATGAATAGGGGCGTGGCGGGCCGACTGTAAAAACGCACGGTGTCGAGCGGTTGATTACCCAGTCGTAACTCGGTTTGGAGCCGCCCCCGCCCGAAAACCGGAAATTGCAGCGCAACCGTGTTGCCGCCCGGACTGAGCATCAGGCTATCGAGCGTTTGATTGCCGTACTGAATGCGAAGCCGTTGTTTGCTGTTCGAGCGGATTTTTCCGGTTATCCATTGCATCTCGCCCTGCCGCACCACGCCCTTCCAGCGCAGTTGCTTTAGTTGGTTTGGCGCATCGTAAGGAACCCAGCGAACAACCGACTGGCTAAGCTGGGTGAGCGTTTCGGTAGGGAAACCCTGCCCCACGAGCGTAACCGAGTCGTGTGAATTTTTGAACGTTTGCGTCGTGAATCGTTCTCGAATACGCAGGCTGTCCTGCACGGTTCGCGCATAGGCGGCCGGAACATCGTCGCCAACGAGCAACGCGTGCGTTATGGGACGATCAACCGGCCAACTAATTTTTAACACATAACCTGCCACCACCAACCACATCAGGGCATTCAACGCAGCCCGCAGCGTTTTGCGACCCGGTGACAGGGTTTTATTTCGGACAATGAACCAGCCCTGCACCGCCAATAACGCCAGCAGCGCAAAGGCAGTAGCTAAAGTAACAGGGTCAGTCAGGGTAACGTTGATTTGCATTGATGGCGTAGTGTGGTGCCGTGTCTAAGATACTCCCGGCTACTTTAACTTGCTCCAAAAGGCCCGTTCCAGCCTTTGATCGCTCGTGTACGAGCGGCCCGTACCCTCCGGCTGAGCATCCGTCAGGGCGTAAAGCTTTGTTTTGAGCTGTACTTTTTCTTGAGTTGACAACGATTTGCCCCCGGCCATTTTTTGTAAGCTGGCCAACACCGACCAGTTCCCTAAACCGCTGTTGAGGACGCGGTTCGTTAGCAGACTACCAAGCTGCTGTACCGCAAGCCGTTGCCGCTGCGTTAGCGCTGGTCCGTCGAGGTAACCCAGTACGTCGGACACCAGCGGGCCGATGCGTTGTTGACCGGCGGTGCGTTGCTGGCTGAAATTGGGGGATACGCCTTTCAGTTCACCCGTTCCCCGCAGTTCTTTTTCTTTGATGGGGGGCGGGTCGAAACCCGTTTTCTTGACGTAGGACCGGGCTTTTTGCTGCGACAACTTCAGGTATTGCAACGCTTTTTGCTCGAACGGAAGGGCTTTTTCGGGTTCGTACAACCGCAGGTGCAGTTCTGACTGCCACATCTGTTCCAGCGCCATTTTCAGCAGCGACCGCGTCGATTGCTCATGGAAGGTGTTCGTTTCCGCATTGTCGTGCGCGTGAACGTATTGCTCCATCAGGGCCGCAACGGGGTCTTTGTCGTCGGCCAGTGGCCCACCGCCCTGACCATGGTCGTGCACAGGCGCGTCGTGGTGATCTTCCTCTTTATGACCGGCCTCGTGTTCGTCGCCTTCGCCCTTGTCGTGGTCATGCACAAAACCGGCCAGCGGGTCGCCGTTGTCGTTGGTTGGCTCAATGTGTCCTCCCCCCGCCGACGTCTCGAACTCTTCGCCCAGAAACTGCCCATAGCGCAGCCGCAGCACTTTCTGATCGAAGCCAATTTCGTTGGATGTGCTCTTGAACGCCTGAGCCGCCATCTTTTTGCGTTTGGCAATTAGCTTTTCGGTATCAATGATGATCTGGCGCTGACTGCGGAAGTACTCCGGCATAATGTTGACCGCCATCGTCGCCAACTCGCCCTCTTCCGCCTGCGTGGTGTCTTTATAAACGATAAAATACGTGTCGGACTTGGTGAAGTTAGGCTCGGGCTGGCGGTTATCGAACGCGGCCCAGTAGTAATACAACTCGTCGCCCGGTGCGAAGCTCAGCGCTTTCAGATCGAGCGTTTTGCTCAGTTTGGCTTCCCGAAAATTAGTTGGCCCCAGCGGCATCCTGATTTCCCGGAACTTGACACTCTCGCCCGACCCCCGCGCTACGGTGGCCACAATGAACGCGTTCGATACGCGAAAATCGTCGGAGATTTTGGCCGCGATGGTCATCGTAGCTGGGTCTTTGATGTAATGAAATTGGTATAACTCTTTCGACGCAGGCTCGATCTTTGGCGCTAAGTCGGGCGTTGCTTCGAGCCGGTAGAAATCAGATTGGTACACGACCGAATCGCGGCCGGTTGGGGGGTGCCAGTACGCTTTGATGGCGTACAGGCCGGAGTTGAGCAGTCGGTCCTGATGCGTGAAACTACCGCCCGACGCCCGAAACGGCAGTTCCTGGCCCCGGCTGTTAACCAGGCGCACCGTTAGGTTTCGGGTATCGCTGAACTGAACCTGCCAGGTTATCTGTGAACCCACGAGCGCCACGATGTTCAGATTGCCTGATCTAGTGACTGGCAGTTGCGCGTAGGCCGGTGGCTGAATCTGCACCGTTGCCGCCCGAAAAGCAGGCGGCACAAGCGATTTGCTTTCGGGTGTCAATGCTACTGGTACACTCATTTTTTTTGGCATTACCACCGCGTCGGCCCGGAGCAGGGGGTAGCCCATGTAAACCGCCAGCGCAATCAGCAGACCAATCCCGTACCAACCTGCCTGCCCCAGCAAAACGCCCGGCACCCGGACGTCCTGAACCCGTTCGCCCAGCCGTTCGAGTTGCAGTTGCTCGGCGATGTTCAACTGGGGCTTGTCGAGCAGTGGCAGGCTGTATTCGGCGTCGCCAACCGATTGGTGAATACGTTGAATGGCCTGCGTTCGTTTGCTCTGGAACGGCTTGGTCAGCAACACGCCCACCCCAAAACCGGCGAGTCCGGCCAGCACCGATACCAGCGTCGATCCGCCAAACGGACTTACGAATAAATAAGCCGATGCGGCTAACAACGCGCAGCGGATTAGCGCGTTGGCTCGGAGTTGGTAGGTGACTGACGTGAGGGTTTGCCTAAGTTCATTCATGCGTTTTTGGCGAGCGATAACCACCGTTCGAGGAGTAGTAAACCGATAAATAACAGCGTCAGCGCGTTTTGTACACTCGCCTGCTGGGTTGCCGGGCGGGCGGTAGTCGGTACGAAAAGGGCAGTCAATGCTTGCTGACTCAGGGGTGTTTGATTCACCAGTAACCCGTAGTGCTGAATGAGTTGTTCGCCGAGCCACTCCGGCAACCGCCCGCCCGCTACCAACTCAGACGTTTGTGGCGTTAGCGTTTCCGCCATAAAAACGACGTTATCAGTAGTGGGCGTGCGGCTGCTTCCAGAGATCGTATAGAACGTTTTGGGGGTCCGGGCCGGTTCCGAAACCAGCCGTGACGAGTTCATCAGCACCCAATCATAGACTACATCGGGCACTTTTTTCTCGTCAATCGACAGTGCCAGGGCATACACATCGGTTAGGGCGTTGAGCGCGGCCCGAACGGTTTGTCGCTCGGCTGCGGACTGGTACTCGAGCAGGACGCGAATGGGTCCCGAATGCACCGGAGCACCCTGAAATTGACCCGTTGGGTCGGGTGTTGCTGTGCTGGTGAGTTTGCCACTCCGGTCAATGTATAGCCGCTTGTTGTTGGATAGCGTCATATACCGACGGGGCTTCTGGGTTGAGTCGACAACGGTATGGAGATGAAATTGGGTCGGCACGGTAATCGCCGGTACGTCGGCAAGTGACTGGTTGTTGATGATGTACAGGTGCAGTTCGGTGGTTTCGGCAGGTAGCCCGTTGATGGCCGCCTGGAGGTTGAGGGGGTTAATTGATCTGTCCGCTAAAATAATTTCCTCGCCTTTATTACGTGCTTCGTCCAGTTCAAACCGGAAGTTGTCCGTCACCACTGGGCTGGGTTGAACGAGGTGGATTTTTTGGATGGTTTCGGTTTTGGCAAGCCCCTTCAGCACGGGTTGAGCCAGTAGCGCGGCCAGTAGAATCAGCAGCAGGCACCGCAGCAACAGCAGCAGAACATTGTCGAGCCGCAAGCCCCGGCTTTGTTGCTGGTTGCGCTCAGTGAGCCATTGGGTTGCGGCCCACGGCAGCGGTTTGCCCCGTTTCTGATGCCAGAAATGAATGACAATCGGAATGGCTACGGCCAACGTTCCCCACAACAAAAACGGCTCGATGAATGTCATTAGCGTCGTTTTCCGGTTAAAAAACTCGTTAACACAAGCGCAATTGGCTCGCTCAGCCGGGCACGAATCAGCCGGACGTGCGGCAGCCGCAGGGCTTCGTCCAGTGTGCTGAAGTAGGCCGTTGCCCGCTCCCGAACTTCGTCCCGAACTGCTTCCGCCTGTAGTTCGACCTCACGGCCCGTTTCCAGATCCTGAAATCGGTAGAAGCCGCTCAAGTCGAACGTCAACTCCTGATCGCCCAGCAGTTGGAAAATGACGATCTCCCGGCGTGGCCCGGCCACGTTCCGAATCAGGCTCAGCCATTCTTCCCCGACCTGTAGAAAGTCCGACGCGATAATCAGCATTTCCGTTTGCTTGCGGCCAAACTCCGGAAACGAAGCCTGCCGATTAGACCACGCCCCGGATGCGCTGACCGTTTCGAGCGTGGCTGCGATCTTCTGAAACCGCGACGACGGCCCGTTCCCATTCCCCGTTGCCGGGACTAATGCCTGCACCGCCCCGTTGTGCAGTCCGTACAGGCTCAGTTGGTCCGCCTGCCGGTTGCTCAGATACGCCAGCGACGCCAGCAGAATCTTCGCGTAGTTCAAGCGGCTGACACCCGCTTCGGCGTAGTTCATTGACCCCGACAAATCGAGTAGCAGTCGGATTTGCTGGTTGCTTTCCGTAGCTGATTCCCGCACTAAATACTGCTCGGTTTGGGCAAACCGTTTCCAGTCGATGCGTTTGGGGTCGTCGCCCGGCACGTAATGCCTGAACTGCTCGAACTCTGTTCCCGCCCCCGACCGCCGACTGGCCTGAACCCCCAGCAACAGCTCATCGCTGACCAATTTCCCGGCCAGTTGAAGGTTGCTGAGTTTAATGAGATCAGTGGTAAGCATGGGTTATTTAACTGTGTTTAATAACTCCTGGATCACCCGTTCCGTGGTGATGCTTTCGGCTTCGGCGCGGAAGTTCAGGGCAATGCGGTGGCGCAGAACGGGGTAGGCCAGCGTCTGGATATCGTCGGGAATGACCGAGTAGCGTTCATTGAGCACGGCGCGGGCTTTGGCACACAACACTAATGCCTGACCCGCCCGCGGCCCCGCGCCCCACTCACCCCACTGCTTCACAAAAGCAGAGGGACTGTCTTGGGGGCGCGACGCCCGCACGAGCCGATTGATATACGTGATTAGGTCATCGCTGATGTGCACCTGCCGGGTGAGGTGTTGCAGGTCCAGAATATCGCGGTCGGTCAGAAGCGTGTGCAGGTCGGGGCGGGCCGTGCTGGTGGTGCTGCGGAGTACCTCAAGTTCCTCGCGCTCCGAAGGGTAGCTGAGTTTTATGTACAGCAGAAACCGGTCCAACTGCGCTTCGGGAAGCGGATACGTACCGGCCTGTTCAATGGGGTTTTGGGTGGCAATAATCAAAAACGGCCGGGGCAGGTCGTAGTCGTTTCCGGCGTAGGTCACTTTGTACTCCTGCATGGCCTCCAGCATGGCCGCCTGCGTTTTTGGGGGCGTCCGGTTGATCTCGTCCGCCAGCACGACATTGGCGAAAATCGGTCCCCGGTTAAACTGGAAGAACTTTTTCCCGGTCTCGTGGTCTTCCTCCAGAATTTCGGTGCCGACAATGTCACCGGGCATTAGGTCGGGGGTGAACTGAATGCGTTTGAAGCGCATAGCCAGTGCATCGGCCATGGTCCTGACCAGCAGTGTTTTGGCTAATCCCGGAACGCCTTCGAGCAGGCAGTGGCCACCCGCCAGCAGCGCAATCAGTACTTCGTCAATGGCTTCGTGTTGTCCGATAATGACCTTGCCAATCTCCCGTTTCAGCAGCGGTAGCTTCGCTACCAATGTTTTATAGTGCGTTAAGTCCTGAGTCTCCAAATTTTATAGCAGGTTGTATTTGAATGATAAATGATGAATGACAAACGATGAATGAGAATACTAATCATTCATCGTTTATCATTCATCATTCGGCTACGCCGTCAGTGCGTACGTCACAATATTAACCCCAAACTTCGTGTTGTCCTCGGCCAGGAAGCGTTTGTTGCGGAAATCATAGTCCCATTCGCAGCCGTAATCCTTGTTACTGTAAAGAACACCAATGCGGCCGTTAACTACGATGGCTTTCAGGTAATCGTGCACCAGGTCGTCGCCCCAGCCGTTCAGCTCGAATGTCGTGGTTGGCGGGCCTTCGGGGAATTTGAAAAAGCAGGTGTAAAGCGGGTGGCTGTTGGGGATCTTCTGCAGCGCTTTGGGGCCGAAGGTTCGGGCCATCTCCTGCTCAAATGACTTGGCAAACAGCCCGTCGATATCGTGGTTACAGTCGTCGGCGAACACAAACCCGCCGTTTTGCACGTAGCGCTTGAACTGGTCGCGTTCGGATTGTGAGAATTCGACCAGTTTATGCCCGCTGAGGTAGCAGAACGGACTTTTGTACAAATCGGGGCTGCCCAGCCGCACGATACGTTCCTTCTGGTCGACCGGAATCGTCGTGTATTCTACCAGTGAATGGAGCAGGTTAACCGGCATCCGCTGGTCGGTATCCCAATCGCCAGAGGTGTACTGGATGCGGGTAAAGACAAATGGTTTCAAACGAAGAGCCGTTGCAGATGATTGAATGTGTCAGATGCTGGTGGTGACAAATTTACCCTGATTTTACTGGATCTGCCGCACCAAAGCGCATAAACCCGGTTGATCGCTGGTGAAATCTACTGAGTTGGAGGAGCGCATGAAATCTTCCTGTGATTGACCCGGTTGGTCTGCCCGAAAATCCATCGGTTTAAGGTATTTTATACAGCCTATTTAAACTAACCTTATTTGACTTTAGGAAAATATAAAATACTTTTAGTTAACATTAATAACATAAAGTAAATAAATAAGATATTTTAAGCAATTAGTATAACATTTAATAATAGGTTTACAGGCTGATTAATGCATTTAATCCAATTTTTCAACCAATTCACCACCGGGGACCATGAGGACTACATTTACGTGGATTATTGCGCTTGCTCCATTTTTAGCGTTTGCCCAGACGGCAGCCGACGAACGAATCAGGATCAGATCGATCACTGCCAGTGAACAAACCGGTCAGAACTACAATCCCTGGCTCAATGATGACATCAATGATCTGGTGGACGATGTATGGCAGGATAATCTGAAGTATGTGGAAGTTAGGTTAACCTTGGAGAAGCGATGTGAGCTAACCCGGCTATCGCTCTACGATGATAAAGGAAGCTTTGCTGATCAGCCCGTTACCATCTATGCACTCAACGGAACGCAGCGGGTGTGGATTGGTAAGTTTGAAGGCACATCCTACAAGCAGTGGATCGAGTTAAAACTGCCGGGTTCGGTGATGGCCGATGCGATCATCCTGCATAAGTACGGTAATAACATTCCCCAAAAGATCAACGTGTTTGGTGTTCCCGCATCAGCAGGATCGGGGTCTCCCCCAAGCCCTGACCCCACCCCGCCCCCCGCCCGAATAGCCATCGACGGCCGACGCTGGTATCAGGTAAATAACGTCGACAACACCCTGGACGGTCTTTTCGACGGCCGCACCGATGTAACCGTCAACACGGGCTGGAGTAAACTGCTGGCCAATTACGATGCGTATTACCCGCTGCTGGAGGGCGAAGAAATTAGCATCAGCCGCATTCGTTTCTACGACGGTGAAGGGGACAACGTGAGTGCCCCGCTGACGGTGTCGGTAATTGACGACAAATGGAAGCGTACCCTTATTGCCCGTTTCACTGGTGACAAATACCAGGAGTGGGTAGGCCCTGATCCTGCCCGGCCCACCGATTTTGACGTGAAGAAAGCCGTTGCCAACGCCCGGTACTTAGTCATCAACACATCGGGTGCGTATCCTACGGAGATGGAATTTTACGGCGTTCACAAGGCCGGTCGCAGTTTGCCGTCGGTCGTTCGGCAGGCGGTGCCCCTGAGCCAGTCGTTTGGGGTAAATGTTTTCGAGTGGGATCTTGAAAGCGCCCACTCACCCTGGAAAGTTGATGAACCGAGCATAAAAGTCGTGAAAGGATTCTCGTCCGTGCGACACTACATCGACTGGGATAAGCTGGAAGCCCATCCGGGCAGCTACACCTACAATCCGACGTATAACGGAAGCTGGAATTACGACGCCATGTATGAGCGGCTCAAGACCGAAGGAATTGAGGTGCTGGCCTGCCTGAAAACAATTCCCTCCTGGCTGCAGGAGACGTATCCCGAAGGGGAGCGCGATAACGAAAACGTACCGGCCCGGTACCGGAGTAATCTGTTGTCGCCAGGGTCATACACGGAGCAGGCCCGCCTGGGCTTTCAATACATGGCCCGCTATGGCTATAACCAGAACGTGGACCGGTCGTTGGTCAGGGTGAGTTCGACAACGACCTGGGCGGGGACCAATACGGTCAAGATCGGGATGGGACTGATCCGGTACATCGAGTGCGAAAACGAACGCGACAAGACCTGGAAAGGCCGGAAAGCCTACCAAACGGCCCGCGAGTACGCAGCCAACCTGTCGGCGTTTTACGACGGGCACAAAAACACGCTCGGCCGGGGGGTAGGCGTCAAAAATGCGGACCCATCGGTGACGGTGGTCATTGGCGGGCTGGCTGCTGCCACCACCGACTACGTGCGGGCCATGATCGACTGGTGCCGGGAGTTCCGGGGCTACAAGGCCAATGGTCAGGTGAATTTATGCTGGGACGTCATCAATCAGCACCTGTACGCCAACGATGCCAAAGCGTCGCAGTATGGTGGCTCCACGCGGGGAGCCGCTCCGGAGGTGTCGGGCGTGGGCGAACAGGCAGCGGCTTTCGTGCTTATGGCCCATCAGTACGCCAATGGTATGCCGGTCTGGATCACGGAGGCCGGTTACGACTATCATCCCGAAAGTGCGCTCAAAGCAATTTCCATCGGTAGTAAATCGGTGCTGGAAACCCAGGCTGACTGGATACTTCGGACCGCCCTGCTGTATAGCCGGGCGGGCATTGACCGATTATTTTTTTACCAGATGCACGACGACAACCCGGCTAACCCGACTCAGTTTTATACCATGGGGCTGATCAATAGCGACAAGACCCGTAAACCAGCCGGCGACTACATTTACCAAACGTTCAAGCTGTTCGGTGACTACTGTTACAAAGAAACGCTCGGCCGCACGGTTGGGGACGTCTTCTCCCGGCCCACCGAACCGCTGGTAGACCGCTACGAACTGAACGGCCGCTCGATGTATATGCTGGTCATGCCCGACGAACGGGGGCGCACGGGCAACTACAGTTTGCCGGTGGGCAATGCGGCTACGGTCCAGCTTTATAAGCCAACGATTGGCAGCGACAACATGACGCTTTCTACGCTGACCGCCGTGGACGGAAAGGTCACCATCCCGGTTACAGAAACGCCGGTGTTCGTGGTGCCTTCGGGTCAGGGCGGGCGGGTTGGTGCTGCACTGGCCGACGATACGGACAACGGATTAGGTACGCTGCGGGTATATCCGAACCCATCCACTGAATACGTTGACGTGGCGCTCGAAAACGGCGATTTCACGGCGGTGAGCGTCAATCTTTACGATAGCAGCGTGGGTCGTTTGCATCGGCAGGTGAGTTTGTCCAAGTCAGGCCGCCAGTTCAGGGAGCGGGTCGATATACGGTCACTACCCTGCGGATTATACATACTCGAAGTGAGGCAGGGGCCGGAGCGGGCGCTGCGTAAGATTATAAAAGTGCAGTAGACGCGGCTACCTACCAAAACGAGCAACCCTACTGAAATGCTTGTTTGATGTTGTATTTCTGGGCAGGACGACTACCTGCATCAGTAGGGTGAACCATCAGCTAACCGTTTCGTACTTTACGTATCATCAATTGCAAACCGGTCTGCAAAAGCTGGTAGCGACAGTTGCTGCTGAAAAAACGTTTTGGTAGAATTACCTGTCTGATTACACGACTGCGTTTTGTGTAGCACACCCGTCGTTTTGTATAATCATTGACAAGGAGGGCGTATAGACCTTTGTGGGGCAGTCTCAGTAGTTATAGTGAGATTGCCCCGCAAACAAACTCCGTATGTCTCTTACCACGTATCGTACCCTGGGCCGCTCCGGCTTAGTTGTCAGCCCGTTCGCGCTGGGCACCATGACCTTTGGCACCCCAGGCTGGGGGTCGCCCGATGCCGTTTCTGAAACCATTTTTAACACGTACGTCGACGCCGGGGGTAACTTCATCGACACGGCCGATGTGTATGCCAGCGGACGCAGCGAAGAATTAGTCGGTCAATACATTGCCGACCGCAAACTGCGCGATCAGGTTGTTCTGGCCACCAAGTTTGGGTTCAATGCGGGAAGGGGCAATCCGCACATGGGCGGCAACGGGCGTAAAAACACCTGCCGGGCGCTGGACGGGTCGCTTCGCCGGCTCAAAACCGATTACATCGACCTGTACTGGCTCCACGCCTGGGATGCGGTCACGCCGGTAGAGGAGGTGCTGCAAACGCTCGGCGATCTGGTGCGGGCGGGTAAAATTCGCTATTTCGGCTTTTCGGACATGCCCGCCTGGTTCACCGTCAAAGCCGCTACGCTGGCTCAGGTCCACGCCATTCCCGGCCCCATTGCCATGCAACTGGAGTATTCGCTCGTTGAGCGCACTATTGAGCGGGAGTACGTGCCCGTTGCCCGCGAGTGCGGCCTGGGTATTACCCCGTGGAGTCCGCTGGCGGCTGGTTTTCTGGCCGGTAAGTACAAACGTACGGATGCCGGTGGTGCCGGAGAAGGCCGACTGGGTGGTCCCAACCCGTTTGGCGATACCAAATTTACGGAACAGAACTGGCGCATACTCGATACGTTGCGGACGGTAGCCGTCGAAATCGACCGCCCGCTGGCGCAGGTAGCCTTAGCGTGGGCATCCGCCCAGCCCGGTATCACCTCGCCCATTCTGGGAGCCAGCAAGGTGGAGCAGTTGCACGACAACGTAGCCTCGCTCGCCATCCGGTTTAGCCCCGAACAGCTACGGACGCTGGACGAAGTCAGTGCGCCGACACCCACCTTTCCCTACCCCATCTTCACGCCCGTCATCAACCGGAGTATCTTCGGTGGCCACACGGTGCAGGGCTGGCATTGACGGTGGCCATCCGCGCCGGATACACCCGCGTTTTGTGTTGCAGAAGCTACGATTTGTGTAGCACCGGCCGGCGATAGCGTCCCGACCTTTGTGCAGTAATTAACACAGACACAATCAATAACATCAGCGGATGAACACCATCAAACAAGTAGCATTAGGCAGTCAGGGACTCAACGTATCCGTCGAAGGATTAGGCTGCATGGGCATGACGGGTTTTACTGGCGGCACCATGTACGGCCCCGCCGACGATGAGGAAAGCATCGCCACCATTCACCGTGCCCTGGAATTAGGCGTTACCATGCTCGACACTGCCGACTTGTACGGCCCCATGCTCAACGAGCAATTAGTAGGCAAAGCGATGGCCGGGAAGCGGGAGCAGTTCACCATTGCTACCAAGTTCGGCTTCGAGATCGGCGACGACGGCAACTGGATTATGGGGAGCTACAACGGTCGGCCGGAGTACGTGCGGAAGTCGGTCGAACGGTCGCTGAAAAACCTCGGCACCGACTACATCGACCTGTATTACCTGCACCGCATGGATCCCAACACCCCCATCGAAGACACGGTAGGTGCCATGAGCCAGTTGGTGGAAGAGGGCAAGGTTCGCTACCTCGGCCTGTCCGAAGTGCCGGTTGACATCCTGCGCCGGGCGCACACGGTACACCCAATTACCGCCTTACAAACGGAATATTCGCTGTTTGACCGGACTGTAGAAGAAAACGGCGTGCTGGATGCCACGCGGGAAATGGGCATTGGCTTTGTGGGCTATTCACCGCTGGGCCGGGGCTTTTTGTCGGGCGAAATCAAAACGCCGGACGACTTCGATCCCGGTGATGCCCGGCGTATGTTTCCCCGCTACCAGGGCGAAAACTTCTACAAGAATCTGACGTTGGTGGAAGAGTTAAAAGCGCTGGCCGATGCCAAAGGCGTTACGCCCGCGCAATTAGCGTTGGCCTGGGTACTGGCCAGGGGTGTGGTGGTCATTCCCGGTACCAAGCGACGCAAGTACCTCGAAGCCAACGTGGCGGCTGCCGACATTACGCTGAGCGAGGCCGAACTAACTGAACTGGAAGCGGTGATGCCCGTGGGCAGTGCAGCGGGTTCGGCCTATCCCGTTGGCATGTAACCGTGTTAGTACGTTTTGCCCGCACCGGCGGACCGGTCCTAAAATCATTGGTAGTCATTTTTTGTTTGGCTATCAATGACCAGCAGGCCGGTGCGGGCGAAGCGCAATGACCACTTAATGATAATGTACTGATGAAACAAGCCGCCAAAGACTTCCACGTCCTGAATACCGTGACCGAGTACACCCGCTTCTACGGCCTGCCCGCTCCGGCGCATCCGCTGCTGACGGTGATCGACCTGAGCAGCCTGCGCGATCTGCCCCAGCCGCAGGAAGCCCGTGTGCTGATGACCCCGGTGGTGCAGCAATTTTACGTCGTGTCGCTCAAACGGAATATGGGAGGAGTCGCCATCCGGTACGGCCATCAGTCCTACGACTACAATGAGGGTGTGCTGAGTTTTCTGGCTCCCGGACAGGGATGCTGGCCAGCCGGAAACATGACCGCCGACGAGATGAGTAACTGGACCGCCGGGTTAAGCGGCTGGACGGTGTTGTTTCACCCCGATCTGCTGAGCAAATACCCGCTGGGCAAAAAAATAATGGGCTACGGCTTTTTCTCGTACCAGGTACACGAGGCCCTACACCTGTCGGCGCAGGAGGAAACAGTACTCGATAACCTGCTGACTACCATCCGAAGCGAAAACGAACGGCCCATTGATGCGTTCAGCCAGGACGTTATCGTGTCCCAACTCGACGTACTGCTGACTTACGCCAACCGTTTTTACCACCGGCAGTTCCTGACCCGGCGCATGACTGAACACGACCACGACGGCGGTGATGCGGCATCCCGACCGTTGCTGAGCCGCTTCGAGACCCTCCTGATTGGTTATTTTGCGCAGGACCCAGAGCAACCGCTGCCCACGGTGCAGTATTTCGCCGATGAACTTAGCGTGTCACCCGCCTACCTCAGCGATATGCTGCGGACGCTCACCGGCCAAAATACCCAGCAGCACATTCATAGCGCCCTGATTGAGCGGGCCAAACAGTTGCTGCTGACCACCTCCCTGTCGATCAACGAGACGGCATTTCGACTCGGCTTTGAGTACCCGCAGTATTTCAGTCGGCTGTTCAAAAGCAAGACGGGTATGACACCGGCTGCGTTTCGATTTTCGGCCCAGTAACGGGCGGGCGTTCAATGGTCAACTTACCGGAGGGTTTCTTGATTACATGGTAACGTAAGCTTTCGGTTGTTCTACCCTCTCCGAAACGTCGGCCCTCACCCCCGCCCTAAAGGGAGCCTGCTGGCGCGTAAGCCCACTCGCGCGCCAGCAGGCTCCCTTTAGGGCGGGGGTGGGGGCCGACGTCAAGGTGGGCAACCCGAGAACTCTCAGTACTGGTTTCTATACTGGTGTAAGGCACTCTGAAGAAAGTGGGTTAGTTTTTGAACTAACGTTTGGGGTGCGATAACCTTCACCGAGTCGCCGAGCCGGGCCAGTTCGAACACCAGTTCTTGATTAATAATAATCGATAGGTTGACCCGGAATTCGTCTTCCGTGTCGACCAGAATAGCTTCATCACCAAACGGGTAGAACGGCTGGGCCCGAAAGTGCAGGCCTTGTTTACGCGTGAACGACAGCACGACGTCTTCGGCCGGATCGCCACCGGGCGGAGTTCATCATTGAGCGCGTTGAAGCCGTGCCCGTAAACATTACGGGTCAAACCGTGCAGCTCAGGACGCTGTCGCCGGTGGTTCTGGCGGAGAAAGATGAGCGCGGCATGGATCAATATTTACACCCTGCCGATGCCCGGTTTGGCCCGTTGCTGGTATCGAATCTGCTGGCGAAATACAACAGCGTCCAGACCGCCGTGTCAGCGAGACAGCAGACGATGACCTGACCGATACAGCGCTGACGTATCAGTTGCTCCCTGATCCAGGACGGGACGCCGTCCAAACTAAATCAAGGTTAGTGACAATAAAAGAAGGTTCGCGGGAAGAGACAAAGGTGCGCGGCTATTACGGCTTCACGTTTGAACTCAGCGGCCCGCCCGAATTGCTGGAACTGGCTGTGCTGGCCGGGGTGGGGCGGTATAATGCGGAAGGGTTCGGCTGCGTGGGGCTGGTTGATACCATACTTATTTCTGAGAAGCCTGATTTTCCTTCTTCGCCATGAAGGCATTCCAGTCGAAATCTTTCAGGACTGTATGCATTACATAGTCGACCTTATCCTGAGCCCCCTCTTCAGCAGTATCGAACTTGCGATTAAGCGGGTGATTATCCTTCTTGGTCTTACGAAGCTTCTTATTCACAATAGTTTTTATCACTATCTCCTAACCTTTTAGTCTCTTAGGAGCTGCTTTCACTTTTGCTAAAAATTCTTCCTTAGACGCTGGCTTTGAGTTCTTTAATAATTTTTTCCAAACAGCTTTTTCATCAGTCGCACCTGCAAACGGATTACGAATATGGGTATGAATCGGCTCCTTTTTCATGATTTTCCGAGATTTCAAGTCCACTATGGTAATTCTTGTTTCTGCTTTCGTAAAGAATCAAGTTTGGTCCAGTCAACGTGCTTAAGAACGGTCTCTCAAGCCTGGTCGGTCTTGGCCTGGGCTGCTTCCTCAACGGTAGTGAACCGGCGGTCAGGACTGGAAAGTTCAGCCCTGTTTTTATGGTTTTTGCGCTTAGCTGGTATCGACATTGAGGTGGTCGGGTTTTGCCGGACAGTACTATCCCTTATTTTGAGTCTCGAACTGCATCGGCCTATGGTAGCCTAAAGATGAGTGCAATCGAATCGTATTGTAATAATTGTCAATACACTCCCCGATTTCAAGACGAGCATCTGGTAAGCTCAGGAATGCGCCGTTTTCCATCAACTCGGCCTTCAGGCGGCTCCACAACGACTCGGCAAATGCATTATCGTAAGCATCATCAGCCCGGCTCATACCAACACGCTAAATATGTCCATCGGCCCTTGGCCAGCATAATGTAGGGGATGTCACTCACCCATACTTGGTCACGTCCGGTGGGCATCTGTATGGTCAGCAGCAGATTCGGACTCAACCCCACCGTATGCCGACTGTCGGTGGTACGGGGCACAAAGCTCCGCGGCTGAATCGCTGACAATCCAGTGCTCTGTACTACTTTACAAATAAACTCTCGTCCCACTTTCTGCCCTTTGGCCCGCAATGCATGGACCCGCCGACGACTTCCGTCGCGTCGTTTATGCTCGGCAAAGACTTCTTGGATCTGACTCCGGCGTTGTTCTTTCTTAGCAGAGGGCTGATCGGTTTGCCCGCCAGCATACGTATAGTAGGCACTGCGACTCACCCCCATCACATCACACAATATGCCTACCGGGTAGGCTTGACTTTGGTGCTCAATAAACTCGTACATAAGTGTCAAGTCGGCTGGCCAAAGATGATGACCGGGCCGCCGGGGCGGTGCTTTTTTTTAAAATGTCCCGTTCTATTTCGACTCGTTTCAACTGGTTTTTAAGTTGTTGAAGCCCATGCCATGAGGTGGCTTTGCGTTGACCGATCTGTTTTTTTTGTTCGTGTTTCCAGCGGTGAATGAGTTTTTGGCTCACATTCAGTGATCGGGCGAGAGCGGCAACGGACTGTTCTTCGGCAATCATTTTCGAGGCCTCCGCCTTGAACTCTTTGTCGAATTTTGGCCGGGTCTGTTTCGGCTTGTTTGGGGTTTGCATGGCAGTATAAAGTGTAAGTACACTACACTGTCCGGATTTTCAGGACCATCTCAGGATACCGCTTGTATACGTTGATACGAGCATCAGCAGCTTCTTTTTCTACA
This sequence comes from Spirosoma arcticum, assembly GCF_054779955.1. Lineage (NCBI taxonomy): Bacteria > Pseudomonadati > Bacteroidota > Cytophagia > Cytophagales > Cytophagaceae > Spirosoma > Spirosoma arcticum. The sequence goes on along the minus strand of NZ_BAAGXG010000003.1, from coordinate 324,911 downwards.
ATGTGCACGTACCACTAATTGACAGGTATGTGCCGCTTTTCTCCTTTACTGTCCTCTATACTCACGCGTACCATCGTTTCATCGACACTGATGAATCGGCCCGGCTGCGACAGAAACGAGGAACCGTAGGAAAATTCATGCTTTACAGACCGCCCGTTTTTGTACTGAACGACCGCGCTGACATCGTCGGACCTGAGGGGTAACTGGCGGCCATTGCGTTTTCGTTGAAACACCTTCAGCGAACCGTTATTCTGACTCGCAGCCAGCCAATAGGCTCCTTTGTTGTCGTGTAATTTGACGAGTGCTTTCCCGTTTCCGGGTGTGAACAGACCACTTTGCCGAATGGACTGAGGTTGAAAGTTGCCGCGTCCGTCCCCTTTCAGCAATAATCCGTTCAGCGCATCGTAACGCCCTACCGATACGTCGGTGCCGTGATCATTGCCCGTGATTGCCACGTCTACATGACCGTCGCCGTCATAATCGTCGACCACCATCCCGTTCAGGGTCGATAGCTGGGCCTGTTTCGGTAACGGAATCAGGGCAAACGTTCCGTTTCCATCGTTGCGCAGGAAACACGATTCCGTTGTGTTCACGGCCAAACGCAACGCTTCTTTTCGCTGATCGGTCGTCAATACCTCACTCAAGGTTGCCACCGCCAGCGATTTATAATCGGTGAACTTCTTCTTCAGGCTGTTCATCTGTTTCACTAAGTCATCGCGGCCGTGGGCCGGAAACTCCTGCTTTTCGCCCTGCCGGTCGGGTAGAAACAGCGACGGAATGGCCGAATAGTTGCCGTTCTTATCGAAATCGGCAGCGGTGATGTAGGCTGGATACTGTTCGCTGGCCTGGTAGAATGTGTTCAGTCCCGTATTGCCCACAATGTAATCCATGCGGCCGGTATGGCGAAAATCGCCCGCCACGATGGTGTTCCACCAGCCGCGCCGGTTGCCAATTCCTGTTGTTTCGGTGATGGACGCGTAGGTACCCCGGTTGTTTTTCAGAATCGTGATTGGCATCCATTCCCCGGCCAGAATCAGGTCGGGCCAGGTGTCATTATCCATATCGGTGAACAGCGCATCGCATACCAACCCGATCTGGTTCAGCGCGGGAGCCACGGCACGGGTCACATCGGTGAATGTCACGCGCCCGTTCTGGCTGTCGTTTCTGAAGATGAAGCTGGAAACCGGTTTTGGGTAATGCCACGGATCAACGCGCCCGGATACGAACAGGTCGAGCCGACCGTCTTTGTTGTAATCGACGGCCCGAACGCAGAGTTTGCTCGTGTGGTTTTCGGGCAGCGCATTCGTGGCATCGGTAAAGTTACCCCGTCCGTCGTTCAGGTACAGTTTATCCTGATACGCCGGGCTGTCAGACACCTGTTTGTAGCCGCCACGGGCGATGTACAGGTCGAGTTTCCCGTCGCCGTTGGCATCGAACAGCAACAGCCCCTCGTCTTTGTAGTCCGGCGTACCTAACTGCGTCGGCAAGAGCGTACGCTGCCGGAATCTCCCGGTCGATTGTTGCAAAAACACCTGAGCCGGGTCGTGGGCATTGCCGCCGATGACCAGATCGTCCAGCCCGTCGCCGTCGACGTCGCCAACCGCCAGCCCCGGACTATATTCGGATAATTTGTGAGGCAGTAACTTTTGAATGTTGAAGTCGATAAAATCAAATTCGTTGTGCCGATACCGGATGCCGAGTGAATCCGTGACGTCGGTGAACAGCGCATTCGTGGCCAGCACGGGGGTAATCCAACGATACGGAATGGTCGCGTTTTCAATGGATACCGGCAGCACTTGATCGGCTTTGACGTTGGTGAGCACCTGTTTTCGCCCATTGGGCCACTTGACCACGACCGAATCAACCTGCGTTACAGTGCCTAAGCCGAAGTGAGCCACGGCCTGATGCGTGGACAGGTAGCCGCGATAGGGCGTGTGTTCGTACACCTGCTGCTGGCCCCGGTCGTAGTAAATAGTGGCAAACGCACCAATCCCGTTTCTGTTCGCCCCGTTGCCCGCAAAGGTGATTTGTAGAAAATGAGCCGCCGGATTGGTCCGCTCGCGGGTCGTGTTTTTGTACAGCAGGGCCTCGTCGTTGATGTTGTTGATGACCATGTCCATCGCCCCGTCGTTATTGAAATCAGCATAAGCAGCCCCGTTCGAGAAGGTGGGTTCGGTCAGGCCCCAGTCGGTTGTCGCGTCGGCAAAGCTCAGGTTGCCTTTGTTCTCGAAGGCGTAGTTGTGGATTTTGACCACCGGGATTTGGTTCAGCAGCTTTTGCTTCGGTATCGTTCCAAACGGCTGATCCCGGTAAGCGATGAAATCGTGATCGGTTACATCTTTCGGGTAGCCATTCGTGATGACGAGGTCGCGGTAGCCGTCGTTCGTGAAGTCGGTGAGCAGGGGCGTCCAGCTCCAGTCCGTTTGGGCGATGCCGCTCATGAAACCGATTTCGCTGAAGACCGGGCTGCCGAGCGAATCCTGTGGTCCCACGCGCGGCCCCTGATTGAGTTGCAGTGTGTTTCTGACGTATTGATGCTGGTAACCGTGCAGACCGAAATTGATGTCGACGGCGTAATTGTTCGGCCCCATCATCATTTTCTTGCGGTAGTTATCGGCCGGATTCATATCCAACTCAATCAGGTCGGCCAACCCGTCGTTGTTGATATCGGCGATATCCTGCCCCATCGCGTTCAGCGACGTGTGCTTGAAGTATTCCTTTGACCGGTCCGTGAACGTCGGTCCCGCACCACGATTGTCTCCATTATTGACGTACAGGATGTTGCTCGACAGGAAATCGTTGGCGACGGAGATGTCTTTCCAGCCGTCGAGGTTAATGTCCACGACGGTCGCCGTGTGGCCGAATCCGTCGAGTTGAATCCCGGCCTGCGCCGATACGTCCCGGTAGACGGGGTGCCCAACCGACGTATCCGGGTCGTTCTGGAACAACCGCCCCGTACTCCGGCGTCCCACGCCCCTGACCATGCCAAACTTACTGGGATTCTGGTCGGCCGAGGCTTCGTTGACGGTCAGGTACATATCCAAATCGCCGTCGTTGTCGGCATCGAAAAAGTTAGCCATCGTCGACTGAACGTGGATATCTAAGCCGTACGCGTGGCCCATCTCCCGAAAAACCGGAATGCCGTCTTTCGTCAGCTTTTGGTTGACATACAACAAATTACGGCGTTGAAGCGAGTCTTTTGCCAGCGTATTGCAAACGTAAATGTCGGGCCAGCCATCGCTGTTGATATCGACCACGGCTACCCCGCGCCCCCAGCGTCCCGCCCCGTCAACGCCCGCCCGGTCGGTGACGTCCTCGAACTGAAATCCATCCGAATCCTGCCCGCCTTTGTTGAGGTATAATTTATTGGACACCCGGTTGCCGACGAAATAAACATCCTGCCAGCCGTCCTGATTGAAGTCGCCGATGCCCACGCCCCCGCCGTTGTAGATATTGACCATATCCAGCGGGTTGATCGAGTCGTTTTCGGTGATGAGGTTGTTGAACGTGATGCCGGAATGCGAGGAAGGAATGGCTTCGAACCGCGTAGGCGTTCGGCAGGACCAGAGGGCCATCAGAAAGCAAAACCAAACGTAATAACAGCCTTTCATTCTCATATTAATCAAACGAAGCGACGCCCGATTTTATAACGCACGAGGGCTTTGTACATAATACAAAGCCCTCGATACACGCAAGTAAAACAATAGAGTTAATATCCCGGATTTTGTACCAGTTTCTCGTTCGTGGCGATCTGCTTCTGCGGAACGGGCATTAAATCTTTACCGGGGGGTACGGTGATACCGTATTTCTCTTTTACGTAGTTCAGATGCTCACCCGACCGCCGGAGTAGAAACCAGAGCGAAAACTCACCCGCCAGCTCGTGCCGGTACTCGTCCAGCAGAACTTTGGCTACGTCCGTGCCGGTGGCCGCGCCTAAGCCCGCCCGCTTGCGGATCTGGTTGTTGATGATGTCCAGCGCCCCGGCCGGATTGCCGCCTTTGAGCAGGGCTTCCGCTTTGCTTAGCAACACCTGCCCGTAGCGCATCAGAATCAGGTTCTGGCCGCTGAAGATATTCGTTGGATTGCCCGAGTTACCCGTCGAACTCGGATCGCGCCAGGTTTTCACGCCATAGTAGCCCGACCGGGCATTATCGGATCCTTTCCACGGCTTGGCTACCGTGCCCAGCGTGTTGATGCCCCCCCACTTTTCCTTCACCAACGGGTAGTTTTTGATCTGAATGTTCGGGCTGGGGTGTACGTCGCCGGGACCAATTACGGTCGGAAACTTGCGCGTATCACCGGCTTCAAAGGAATCATACAGTTTTTTGTCGGCGTACGAATAGCCGAACTGCGAAACCTCCTCCGGCATACCAAACGTCGTCAGCCAGTGCGAATCGTTGCTGTGTCCCCACGACATATCCGGCCCGGCAATGTATTGAATCTCGAATATAGATTCCTTGCCGTTCTGGTTATTAAACTCGTGGATGTTCACGAAGTTGGCTTCCAACTGATACTTGCCGGTCAACTGCTCATAGGTAGCGGCTGCGTCGGTGTACTTTTTGAGCCACATCTGCGCATCGCCCAGGTACGCCAGCGCGGCTCCCTTCGAGGCCCGGCCTACATCGGCAGCGGCTAAGTCCTGCTGCCACGGCAAAAGGTCGGCGGCTGCTTTCATGTCGGCCGCTACGGCTGCGAAGACTTCGTCCTGCGTATTGCGCGGGTGGCGACCGTCGTCCGTTACCGTCTGCAACTCCAGCGGCACCCCCCCGAAGTTGGACGCTAAGTAGTAATAGAAAACACCCCGCAGAAACAGCGTTTCGCCGGTGAGCCGGTTCGCCATGCTTTCCGAAATAATATTGCCCGCTTTCATCTTGGCAATGATCGGAATCGCTGAGTTGGCGCGGGCAATGCCCTGATACGCTCTCGACCAGAACAAATCCAAAGCCGCAAAGTCGCTGCGTACCTCGTAGGTCTCGAAGAACGTGTCGGCCCCGTAGTTCTTGAAATCCTGCGACAGGAAGTTGGCCTGATACCACAGCGCTTTCAGTGTGAAGTCGACGTCGTGGAACGTATCGTAGATACCCGTTACGAGCGCAACGCCATCGGCTTCCCGTTTAAACAGGGCGTCTTCGGTAATCCCCTGCGTGTTTTTCTTTTCCAGAAAGTCTTCTTTGCAACTGATCGGCAGCAACAGCGTTGCCGATACACCAACCAGCCAGATTGTTTTATTGAGTTTCATAGTACGATCAATTTTTTCGGAAAGAAGATTAAAACTGTACGCTCAGACCCAGCGTAAAAAAGCGCGAAGTTGGGTAGTTACCCACATCGACACCTTTGACCGTGGCGCTCGTGCTGCCGTTGTTGGGGTCGCTGACCTGACCAATTTCGGGGTCTAACCCGGTGTATTTGGTGAACGTAACCAAGTTCTGACCACTCGCGTAAACCCGGATGCGGCTCAGCGTAAACTTACGCGTCAGGGCTGCGGGCACGGTGTAGCCAATCTGTAGGTTCCGCAGCCGCAGGAACGAACCGTCTTCAACATACACGTCGGACACGCGGGTGTTACCGCTCTTGTCGTCCCGAACGGCGCGGGCGTACGTTGTCGAAGGGTTAGTTTCCGTCCAGCGATTCAGGTAGAAATCTTCGCTGACGTTCTCCACGCCTACGCCCCCGTTGGTTGCCAAACTCTGGAGGTTGCGCTTGGCGTAGTTCAGAATGTCGTTGCCGACCGACGCATACCAGAACATCGAGAAGTCGAACTGCTTATACGAACCGTCGAAGTTAACCCCACCGAAGAGTTTCGGGATCGGGCTGCCGATAATCACGCGGTCCGCGTCGGTAACCTGCCCATCACCGTTGAGGTCAACAAATTTCCGGTCGCCCGGCGACGTTGACGACGCCTGGTAGAAAGCCCCCGCCCCGAACTTAGTAACGGCGGCTGCGTTCAGGGCGTTGATCTCTTCCTTGGTTTGGAAAATACCCGCCGACCGGAATCCGTAAAACGCGCCGACCTGCCCGCCCACCTGCGACTGGGTGAACGTGGTCCAGAGGTTACCACCGAAGTTGGGAAAGCCCAAATCAGAGAAGTTACCCACCGACGTCAGTCCATCGGCAAAACTGAGAATCTTGTTGTTCACCGTTGTTACGTTGGCGTTGATGCCCCACTTGAAGTCGTGGCTCGACTCGCGGTACTCCAGCCCCAGTTCCAGCCCGCTGTTGCGGATGCTGCCCACGTTGCGGGTCGCCGTGCTGAAACCCGTCTGGCTGGGTACGTTCACGCTCAGCAGAAACCCACTGGAGGTTCTGACGTAGTAATCGGCGGTAAAATTCAACCGGCCATTCAGGAAAGCGGCATCCAGACCAATGTCGGTTTGGGTTTGGGTTTCCCAGGTCAGATTCGGGTTGGGCAGGCCGTTCAGCACCAGACCGTCGTAGTACACTTTTTCCTGACCGAAGACGTATCCCCGGTTGTCCACCCGGCTCGGCCCCGAGCCGTAGGTTGACTGATACTGGAAAAGGCCAATGTTCTGGTTACCCGTCTGGCCCCAGCTACCGCGAAGTTTCAAGTCGCTGATGGCCCCGATACCCGACATAAACGGCTCGTCTTTAAGCCGCCACGCGGCCGAAACCGAGGGGAAAACGCCGTATTTGTTGCCGGGTCCAAACCGCGACGAACCATCCCGCCGGACCGTTCCCGTCAGCACATACCGGTCGAGCAGCTTGTAGGTCAGTCGGCCAAACTGCGAGGCCAGCGACCAGGTTTGCTGGTTGCCGTAGGGCACTACCGTTTGCAGCGAACCAACGTTGCGCAGTTCGTTGCTAATCAGGCCGCTGCCACTGGCCCCGGACTGCCGATACGTATTTTCCTGAGCCGATACCCCGCCGACGAAGTCGATAGAATGAATGCCGAACGTCCGGGTATAAGCGGCCGTGTTTTCCCACAGCCACTCGAAGGTGTTGTTGGCATTCTGCGAGTAGAACGCTAAGGGCGAGGGCGTTACCCGGTCGTTAGTCGGCGTGAAATAAAAGCCGGAGCCATCGCTGACGTTGACGCCGAAGTTTGTTTTCAGCCGCAGGCCAGCCACCGGCGTGACCTCCAGCGAGGTGGTTGTCAGCAGGTAGTTCGATGCCTGATCCCGGTCCGTTTCCTCCAAGTTGGCAATTACGTTGGTGCTGCCCGAAACGACCGTCGATCCTTTCGTGTAATACCCGTAGTTGCCGTTCGCGTCCTTCACCTCGTTGGTGAGCGGATTGCCCGACAGGGTGGGAATGAGTTTGGTCAGATTCCCGATGCCGTTGATGCCGGTTCCAAAGCCGGTGAAGCCCGTCGACCGGGTGTATTTCAAGCTGGCCGAGGCTTTTAGCCATTTAAGGGGCGTGTAGTCCAGGTTCAGGCTACCATTGTAACGCTTGAAATTCGAGAACTTAATCGTTCCCTGCTGATCGAAGTAGCCCAGCGAAAAGGACGTCTGCACTTTGTCGCTGCCGCCCCGCAGGGCTAAGTTGTAGTTCTGCCGGTAGCCCGTCTGGTAGACTTCTTTCTGCCAGTCGATGTTGCGCAGGCTGGACGGGTTCGACCATTCGGGCAGCACCGGATACGCTTCTTTGCTGGCCACTTCCGACGCGAACGTAGCGAACTGCTGCGCGTCCAGGACCTTGTAGAGTTTGGGAATCGCCTGAATCGACCCGTAGGCATCAAACGACACCTGCACCCCGCCCTGTTTACCCCGCTTGGTGGTCACGATAACGACCCCGTTCGACGCCCGGTTGCCGTAAATGGCCGTTGCCGACGCATCTTTCAGAATCTCCATCGACGCAATGTCGTTGGGGTTCAGCGTGTTGATGCCGCCCGAAATAGGATAACCATCGACGACGTAGAGTGGGGAGTTGTCGCCAAAGGTGCCGGTTCCGCGAATCTGCACCGAAACACCCCCGCCCGGTGAGCCGTCGTTGTTGGTCACCTGCACCCCCGGTGAGCGGCCCTGTAGCGCCTGATCCAGCGTCGTAACCGGCACTTTCTCGATCTGCGCAGCACTAACCGAACTGATGGCCCCGGTCACGTCCCGGCGGTTCTGCGTACCGTATCCCACCACAACGACCTCGCTGAGCGACCGGCTGTCCGCCACCAGATCAACGTTCACCACGGACTGGGTGCCCACGGCTACATCCTGGCTGGTGTAGCCCACACTACTGAAAACCAGCGTAGCCGTGTTGTTCGGAACGCTGACGCTAAACGTACCGTCGGTGTTAGAAACGGTACCCGTCTGGGTTCCCTTAACGGTGATGTTGGCACCGGGAATGCCGCTTGCCCCTTGGTTCTCGGTCACTTTTCCGGTGATCTGTCGCTGGGCCAGCGCCGTACAAACCGAAAACAGGGTTAGCAGGGCGCTCAGCGTCAGTGATTTACACGGGTTGATTCTGACGCGAAATAGATTTCTGTTCATCGTTGATTAGGGTAAAATTAGTTTTTCTAAAAACGCTATTGTGCTGACGAATCCGGTTGGTTTTCACAAGCCCTCCGCTATCGGGAAACGGGTCATTAGGTCAATCAAATGTAGACGGTGACTAACTAAGTTTTATAATACAATTTTTACAAATAATGATATTGTTAGGATAAGTGAAAGCACAACTGAACGTTCAAACGGAGTGCTGTTCATTTATCAGCCTGTTGGCATGTCGCGAAACCTGTGGATAGAGTGGTTCTGATGGCCTTATCGTGCGGTAAAATTATCTGTCAACCAATCCGCAACGTTAGCATACTATTTTGATCGGCACTTACCCAAATAAGCTTTGAATCCGGGCAGCTTCGGCGTGGCTCAACCCGGAGTTACACAAATTTTTCAACTCTTTCTGTCTGCTCCCGTAGCCGGGTATAGACCTCCAGACACGCCCGTGCGTTGTGATAGGGACACTTCCAGAAGCCAATCTTGTCTTCACCACGCATTGGGCTTTGGTCGTCCAGAACGCCCCAGCGCCACTCGCCCTGTTCATGGTCAAGCAGGTGATCTTTCGTGAACTGCCAGCTTCCCATCGACTGCGTCAGAAACGTTTCCTCGCCCGTAAGCTGGTACGCATTCAAAAAACCAACCATCGCTTCGGCGCTGACCCACCACTCCCGGTGCGTGTCGACATGACCCGAAGCCTTATCCAACTCGTGATACAAACTGCCGTCGGGTTGGAGCCCTTCGGCTGCGGCCCGCGCCATCGCCACGGCAACCCGGTTGACCTGCCCGGTTAGCGCGTTGTTGTTGAGCACACCGGCTGCTTCGGGCAGCAGCCACGACGCTTCGATGTCGTGACCGTAGGAAATCAGATCGGCGGTTGGCTGCCAGTCAGCGGTGAAAAACAGGTTCATGTGGTTGGTGACCGGATCAACGATGTGATCCAGAAACGTGCCCAGCAACGCGGTTAGCTGACCCGCCAGCCGGGCGTTGGGCCACACCCGGTACAGGTTTGTGTACCCTTCCAGAATGTGCAGGTGCGTATTCATGGTCTTCGGATCGTTGCGGTCCTTCTCGCTCAGTCGAAGATCGTCAAGCAGCGTACCCTCCCGGCTAAAGGCTTCAAAATAACCGCCGTGTGCCGGGTCGAAACTGTGTTTCTCAATCCAGTCGAACAGGGCAATGGCCGTTTCCAAAGCCGCCGGATTGGCCGTAGCACGGTAATATTCGCTGAAGCCGTAAAGGGCAAATGCCAGCCCATAAATCTGTTTGCGCGTGCCGAGCGGCCGCCCCTGCGCATCTACTGACCAATAGACGCCCCCGTAGGCTTCATCCAAAAAATGCGTCCGCAGGTAGTCATATGCCCGGTCGGCCATTGTCCGGTACGCCGGGTTTCGCGTGTGTCGGTAAGCCGCCGAGAATGTCCAGAGAATGCGGGCGTTCAGCACGCCACCCTTCGGCGCATCGGTAGCCACGTGTCCATCGTTGTTCATGCGCCCAATGAACCCCCCGCCTTGATGGTCAAGGCTATACGTCGCCCAAAAATCCAGTATGCGCGTCAGTTCCGCGTTGACTTCGGTTTGGTAGGTAGAGTGGGCTGTCAGTACCATTGGCATTAGTCTGCTTGTCCATTAAGCACCACGGAGACGGCTTCACTGACCCGTTGGTACGACAGATTCTGGTCGATCAGGGCATTTAGCCGCTCGACCGAAGCGGCCGAGCGGAAACCGTCGGGGGGGGTATTTACTACGTAATCGAGGAGCCGGTCGAGGGTCGACGTAGCGACGTGCATCCGCGTGTCCGACGACGCGTAATAAATAAATACCGTGCCGTCGTCGTCTAAAATCCAGCCGTTGGCAAACGTCACATTCGACACGTCGCCGATGCGTTCGTCGCCGTCGGGCGCGATGAAATACCCCGCTGGCTTATGCGTGACTTTCGTCAGGTCGTGCAGGTCGGTCAGGAACAGGTACAGCACGTAGCGCAGGCCAGCGGCCGTATTCCGCACCCCGTGGGCGAGGTGCAGCCAGCCCCGTTCGGTCTTGATGGGAGCCGGTCCCTGTCCGTTCTTCGTTTCGTACACGGTATGGTACCGTTTTTCGTCCACAATGTACTCCCGCTCGATCACCGCGTTTTCCATCGAATCGGCGAAGCCAAAACCAATGCCGCCCCCCGTTCCGGCCTCAATAAACCCGTCCTGCGGGCGCGTGTAAAAGGCGTATTTTCCGTCGACAAATTCCGGGTGCAGCACCACGTTGCGTTGCTGGGGCGACGGCGTTTTTAGATCCGGCAGCCGCTCCCAGGTTTTCAAATCACGGGTACGGGCGATACCGCACTGGGCCAGCGCCGACGATTCATCGCCGGGCCGGGCGGCTGGGTCCTTGCGCTCGGTGCAGAACAGGCCGTAGAGCCAGCCATCTTCGTGCTGCACCACCCGCATGTCATAGACGTTGCCGTCCGGCTCGTCGGTTTCGGGCATGGTAATCGGGCGATCCCAGAACTGGAAGTTGTCCACGCCGTTGGGGCTTTCGGCCACGGCGAAGAACGACTTGCGGTCCACGCCTTCCACCCGCACCACGAGCCGGTAGGTACCGGCCAATTTGATAGCGCCCGCATTAAAGGTCGCGTTGATGCCGAAGCGCTCCATCAGGTGCGGGTTGGTGGCCGGATTCAGGTCGTACCGCCAGAAAATGGGCGCGTGCTGCGCCGTCAGAATCGGGTTTTCATACCGGTCGATGATGCCGTTACCAAGGGCAATGGGTCGGTTTTTTCGGATGGTCAACTCAACGTGAGCTTCCCGTAGCTTTTCGAGACGGTGTTGAAAAGCAATAGTCATGGGATCGAAATTAGAGGTGTTCGTATCGGTTAAGAAAACAGGGTGCGTTAATGAAATAGGGCCTTCTGGGGCTTGTCGGCCACCGGCTCCCAGGTCTCATCGGTTAGTTTGTCCCACCAGGTGCGCTTCAGAATAAGGATGCACACAGCCAGAATGCCCACGGTAACGCCCAATTGGGTGTTCATGCCCACGATCAGGTACATCGGTAGCATCGTCAGGCAGCACTGCGCCACCACGCCGACGACCACGTTGAAGGCGTCTAACCGGAAGTTCTTGTTCGCCACAAACGACGGATCGTCAGCCACGACTAAGGCATGAACCGGCCCCCAGAAACCCCACGGCCGCACGGTCCGGTAGAATGATTTGAGCACGTCGATGTCCGTAGGCGGGGTCAGCAGCGACCCGGCGATGCAACCGCCCAGCGACAGCGCGAACAGCAGCGGGAAATAATATAACTCCAGCGTTTCCTCGAAAACATAGGGAAGAACCAGAGCCGGTACGATGCCCGCCAGCATTCCCCAGAAAAAGCCGCTGGCGTTGAACCGCCACCAGTGCCACTTAAGCACGTTGGCCGCTACGTAGCCGCCGTACAGGGCCGACACAATCCACTGTAGAATGCTGTTAACGTCGCGGGCGAACAAACCCATCAGCACCCCAACGAACGCCACCAGCAGCCCAGACCCGTAATTCATGTTCGAGATGCGCCGGTTGGACGCGTTGGGTTCGACGTATTTGAGGTAGATGTCGTTGACGATGTACGCCTGAGCCGCGTTGAGCGTACCCGCAAACGTGCCCATGAAGGCCGCCAGCAACCCCGCCAGCAACAGACCCATCAGCCCCGCCGGGACGAACTGCAGGATGGCCGCCGGGAGGATTTTCTCGAAGTCGATGCCCGTGGCCGAGCGGAGGTCCAACTGATCGTAGTGGAGCAGTGCCAGTACTGTGAAGCCCATAATCATGGCGTAGCGAACGGGCAGCAGCACAATGGACACGAATCCGCTCATCTTGGCCGCGTCCTGCGGAGATTTGGTCGACAGCACCTTCTGCATGTCGTAGTTGGGTGCCGGACCGGCTAAGCTGGCCAGAATGCCTTTGAAAACCATCATCATGAAAAAGATACCGAACAGCGAATACCCATCGGATTTGATCTTGGCGTTCACCTCCCCAATCATGCCCGACCAGTCGAGGTCGTCGAGCTGCCAGTTGAAGAAGGGCGTGTACCAGCCCGGCGGCACCACCAACTGCTTCACGGCGAGGTTCTGCATGGCAATCCAGGCGATGACGACGGCGGCTACTGACATAATGATGTATTTCAGCACGTCGCCGATGACGATGCTGGTCATGCCGCCCAGGATGGCATAAAAAACGGCGAAGGCGGTGAAAATAATGCCGTAGAAATGCGCTACGTACTCGGGCGAAACGCTGAATGGCACGTAAGGAGCCACGCTCTCGAACGGAATGAATATCTCAACAAACTTGCCCAGTCCGACGAACCCGTACGCCAGAAAACCCAGGCAACTCAGCAGCGCGAACACGACCACGATGGTATGCGACGCCGTAACGCCCCGGCCCACCAGGCCGAAGCGCGTACCGATCCACTCGGCCCCCGTCGACACGTTTGACCGGCGCAGCCAGACCGACAGGTACATCATCATGAAAATCTGGTTGAAAACCGGCCATAGCCACGGAATCCACAGGCTTTTCATGCCGTAGACGAACGCCAGCGACACCATCCACATCGTCCCCGAAATGTCGAACATATCCGATGCGTTCGACAGGCCGAGCATGTACCAGGGCAGCGTTTTGCCGCCCAGCATGTAGGCTTCTTTGTTTTTAGCCGCCCGCTTTTTCAACACTAACCCCAGTACGATGACGGCGGCTAAATAGAGGACGATGATGCTGACGTCGAGGGCAGAGAGTTTCATGGCGTTGGGTATTGACGATTGGGTTTCAGTTCGCGGGAGACGGTACGGGTTGATATAAGGCTTCAGCCGTTGCTTTCTGACCGAAAATCAACTGCGGGCTTTCGTAAAAACGCCGGAAATCATCAGCACTGGCCTGCCCCCGGAACGGCGCAAAATATTGTTTCTCGCCCGCGTTGCGCCAAACCAGTACGTAAGACAACCCGGCATCCCGGACCACCGGCAGCAGGACGCTCGTCCACCAGTCGGCCAGCGAAACCCGGTCTAAGCCCGTCTCGGTCATGGCGTAGGGCTTGCCTTTCTCCTGACCGATACTCCGCAGCGTTTCCACCATCCGGCGGGTCTCGGGAATGAAGCGCTTTGCCGTGTCGGACGCGGGCCGGTGGTAAATGTCGAACCCGACGATGTCCACGTACTCATCGCCCGGATAGCGTTCCAGGTAGTCGTCGCGGGAGGTGAACCGGTCGGTCGAGTAGGCGTACAGCAGGTTATGAACCCGCTTTTTCTTACGAAGGTGATCCACCGTGTAGCGCCACAGCCTGACGTATTCCTGGGGTGAGCAGTGGTTTTTTCCCCACCAGAACCAACTTCCCGTGTGTTCATGGAACGGCCGAAAAATAACCGGAATGGCCTCCCCATTGGCTCCTTTCAGGCTTTTCATGTACGCAGCCACCTTATTTAGCCACGACCTGTAGCGTTTCAGCGCCTTCCGGTCATCGAACAAGTGGCGGACGGTGGAATCCTGTTTGTCCCAACTGGTTTTTGTTGGGTCGAGCGGGTTGTTCAGGTGCCAGCTATACGTGTTGAGGCCGCCCTGTGCGTAAACTTGTTGGGCAAATGCCCGCTGTTTATCGAAAGGAACACCATCGAGGTTGGCGGTACTGTCGAACTCTAAACGGCCCAAGTCCCAGCCAAACACCGCCGGGTAATCGCCGACGACATCGCGAATGTCGGACCGGCCCGGTTCATACTGCCAGCCGACGCCGTACGCCAAATCGTCCTGATGGCCGAACATCGTGCCCTGCTTTGCCACGCGCTGTAGACTGAGGTATAAGCGCTGGGTTTCGGGCGTCGCCTTTGGGTCAATCGGTGCGGTTTGCGCCACCACGCTGAGCGATAATAGTACGTTGGCTAATCCGGCGAGAACAATTCGTAACATGCCACTGGTCAGTTGAGGTAGCACCGCGTCCCATAACGGACAATGGATGGCTTTCAATCAGGCAATCTTTTCATGACAAAATTATAAGCTGAACTGGTACATTGTATAGTATTATTTTATCCATTGTTTGACCCGAATAGATAAATATGTTTGTGTAGACCCAGTGAATTTGCCCTTGTTTCGCTTAATTTGTCAAAATAATACAAAGTAGTACTTAGATAGTTATGACAATGATTCGCAATGGGTCTGCCCGTACTGGTACTTAAACGCTCTTTGTTTGGCTGTTTTTCATCCACCCATCTTCGCTATTCCATGCACTCGATTTACCGGGAGATCACCCCACTAACCCCCCACGACTGTTTTACTTTGTTCTCGCGCGTGAAGTCGGAGTTCGATTTTCCGATGCACAATCACGACGAGTTTGAGCTTAACTTCATCGCCAATGCGGCCAACACAAAACGCATCGTCGGCGATCATACCGCCGTCATTGATGATCTGGAATTAGTGCTGGTTGGTAGTAATCTGCCCCACGGCTGGTTCACGCATCAGTGCCAAAGCAACGACATTCATGAGATCACCATTCAGTTTCACCGCGACCTGTTCGACGAAAAACTGCTACAGCGCAACCAGTTGAGTTTCATCCGCAGTTTGCTGGAGCGCTCGTTCCGGGGTATCGCTTTCTCCCGCGAAACAATCGAAGCCATCCGGCCACGTCTGGAAGCGCTCGCTAACAAAAGCGGCTTCGACTCGGTATTGGAACTGATGTCGATCCTGCACGACCTGTCCACGTCGCGCAACATGCGAACGCTGTCCAACACCACCTTCAGCAGCGACCCGGTTAGCTACCACAGCCGCCGGATCGAGAAAGCATTCGCCTACATGCATGCTCACTACACCGAAAACGTGTCGCTCGAAGCCGTAGCCAAAGAAGTTAATATGCTGGAGGTGTCGTTCAGCCGGTTCATCAAAAAGCGGACTGGAAAAACGTTTATCGACAGCCTCAATGAGATTCGGCTGGGTCACGCGGCCCGGCTGCTGATCGACACGACCCAGACGATTGCGGAAATTTCCTACAAATGTGGCTTCAACAACCTGTCGTATTTTAACCGAATCTTCCGCCGGAAAAACGGGTGTACCCCCCGCGAGTTCCGGCAGAATTACTCGGGAACGCGGGTGTTTATCTGATTTTACGCCCTCGGTTTATGTGAAACTCGATGACATCGGAGTTGATGGGTACCGTGAAGATCCGCCTATTTCTCTGACTTAGCGGTTGGTAAGTAGCTACGCCGTGGGCTGAACTTTAGTCGATGGACAGGCAAGTTGCTTGCCCGTTTTCTTTACCTACTGGCTTTAGCAGCAACCTCAATGGCAATGGCGAATCGTGATCGACGAACGTTTCTGAAGGAAACCTCCCTGCTGGCGGGGGCGTCCCTGCTTTCTCCACTGGCCTTTGCCCGTGAACCGGCAGCCGTAAAATCACCCATTAAACTGGGTCTGGTAACCTACCTGTGGGGGAAAGACTGGGATGTGCCCACCCTGATTAAGAACTGTGCCGATACGGGCTTGCAGGGAATAGAACTGCGCGTAGATCACGCGCATGGGGTCATGCCCAACCTGAATGCTACCCAACGAGCGGAGGTCAGAAAGCAGTTCGCCGACAGCCCGATACAACTGGTTGGGCTGGGAACAAACCAACAATTTGATTTTGTGGAACCGGATAAACTCAAAGCCTCCATTGAACGAACTAAGGAATTTATCCGGTTAAGCGCGGATGTCGGCGGGTCGGGGGTGAAAGTGAAACCCAATGCCCTTCATAAAGAAGTTGCAGCTCAAAAGACACTGACCCAGATTGGCGAGTCACTGAACGAACTGGCCCGTTACGGCGCTGAATTTGGCCAGCAGATCCGGCTTGAAGTGCATGGCGAAGCGACTCAGGAACTGCCCGCTATCAAACAGATTATGGAGTCGGCCACGCATCCGAACGCAACCCTTTGCTGGAACTGCAACCCGCAGGACCTGAACGGGCAGGGATTCGACCATAATTTTAACTTAGTGAAACATCGGTTTGGGGCGACCTGTCACGTGCGGGAACTGGACCGAACGGACTATCCCTACCAAAGCCTGCTGACCAATCTGGTAAAGATGAATTATACGGGTTGGGTTTTGCTGGAATGTCACACCAATCCAGCCGATAAAGTAGGGTCGATGCGGGCACAACGGGCTACTTTCGACCGGATGATGGCCAACATCTGATGGCCGTCCAGGATACCTCACCACCAGAATTTTTATCAATCCTGCTGTGTAAAATAAGCCTTCTCAGGCGTTTTACAGTTATACCTGCATTTCCCGAAGAGACGCATGATGGACGAAAACGAAGCTCCTCAGTTGACCGAGGACGAAAAGAAGCTATTCAACGAGCTGATGCCGGAGGATCTGGACGAAATTCTCGATACCGGGGTGAACCGGCGCCATTTTCTGAAATTCATGGCCCTGGCCAGTGGGGGACTCCTGGCGGCTCAGTCAGCCGTTGCCGAGCAGGTGCTGATTCGTCCGCTCAGCGCAATGACTCCTGTGGAGTTTACTCCGGCCGCTATTGAAAACGGCGTTGACGTGTCGTTCAGGGTCAATGGTGCGGCCAAAAAGCTGCTGGTTGATTCCCGAATGACGCTGCTGGATACCCTGCGCGAACGACTGGAACTGACCGGCTCCAAAAAAGGCTGCGACCACGGGCAGTGCGGGGCTTGCACGGTACTCGTAGATGGACACCGGGTGCTGTCCTGCCTCACGCTGGCGGCCACCTGCGAGGGAAAAAGCGTGAAAACGATTGAAGGTCTGGCTAAAGGTACCGACCTGCATCCGATCCAAGTCGCTTTCCTTAAACACGACGGGTTTCAGTGCGGGTTCTGCACACCGGGCCAAATTTGCTCGGCGGTGGCGCTGCTGGACGAAGCAAAGAACGGAGAAGTGAGCTACGTGACGGAAAACGTTCGTAAAAAGCCCGGTCCGGTGCAACTGTCGAATGAGGAGATCCGGGAGCGGATGTCGGGCAACATTTGCCGCTGCGGGGCCTACCCCAACATCGTAGCCGCGATTCAGGAAGTACACAGCGGAAAGCCCGTGGAGCAGACCTGGAAATTTACCAGCTAACCAGTCCCCCGCAATTTATGAGACCATTTACCTACACACGAGCAAAAGACCCCACGTCGGCTACCAGCCTGCTGGCTGGAAACCCGAATGCGAAGTTTCTGGGTGGCGGCACCAACCTGCTGGACCTAATGAAGGAGGACATCGAGCGGCCCGATGCCCTAATTGACATTACCCGGCTGAGCCTGACGGATATCAAGTCCATTGCTACCGGAGCCAACAAAGGCGGCTTGTCGATTGGTGGATTAGGTAAGAATACCGACGCGGCTAATCATCCCCTGATTCGTCAAAATTACCCGTTGCTGACGCAGGCTATTCTCGCTGGTGCATCAGGACAGATTCGGAACATGGCAACCAATGGCGGCAACCTGCTCCAACGAACGCGCTGCCCCTATTTTTATGAGGTAGCCATGCCCTGCAACAAACGCGAACCCGGCACTGGCTGTGGTGCATTGGAAGGCATCAACCGGATGCACGCCATTTTTGGCTGGTCCGACAAATGCGTCGCGGTGTACCCGTCCGATATGGCCATTGCGCTGGCTGCGCTTGATGCCGTAGTAACCGTCAGGAATGCGGCCGGTGAGGAACGGATGATTCCATTTGCTGATTTTCACCGGTTGCCGGGGAATACCCCCGAGCAGGATACGAACCTCAATCATGGCGAACTGATCACCGCCATTGAACTGCCCAGAAACAACTTTGCCGATCATTCCTATTACCTGAAGGTCCGCGACCGCGCTTCGTACGCCTTTGCCCTGATTTCGGTAGCTGCGGCCTTGCAAACAGAGCGGTCCGACGGTTCGGGCAACAAGATCGTGCAGGCCAGAATTGCCATGGGTGGGGTAGCCCACAAGCCCTGGCGTGCCCTGAAAGCCGAACAAATGCTGGTTGGTAAAGAAGCAACCGAAGCTAATTTCAAACGGGCGGCCGAGGCAGAAATGGCCGATGCAAAGCCCCTAAAACACAATGCGTTTAAAGTAGAGCTTGGCCGGCGAAGCATTGCCCTGGCGTTGCAAATGGCCATGAACGGCGGTAAGTCATGATGTTAACATCAATCGATTCCATGCAGGACAAAGACAAACTAACTGGCACACCCATTAGTCGCATCGACGGGATAGCCAAGGTAACGGGAAAGGCAGCCTATTCGACGGATTACCCGGTCAAGAATCTGGCCTACGCCGTTCTGTTCAAGAGTACCATTGCCGCCGGAAAAATCAGGAACATCAACACGGCCCTGGCCGAAAAAGCGCCCGGTGTTCTGGCCGTGATCACCCATACCAATGCCCCAAAGCTGAATGTTGACGGTGGTATTCGCGGGGGTGCCCTGCTGCAAAGCCCCGACATTGAGTTCTACGGGCAGCACATTGGTCTGGTGGTGGCCGAAACCTTTGAGCAGGCCCGGCACGCGACCCACTTGATTCAGGTGGACTACGACAAGACGAAAGCTAAGGTCGACTTTGACGAACTGGCTAAGGAAGCCGTCCTGCCGAAGGATAAGGACAAAGCCGATGCCAAACGGGGCGATGTAAAAGCCGCACTTAGTGAGGCCGCGTATAAAATTGAACAGGTGTATGGAACACCCATTGAGCACCATCATCCGCTGGAACCCCACGCCACCATTGCCGAGTGGGATGGGGAAAATGTTACGCTGTACAACAGTTCGCAGATCGTGAACGGCGCGCAAAACGCAGCGGCTGCCACGCTCAATCTCAAACCGGAAAATGTACGTATCATTTCGCCTTACATCGGTGGTGGCTTTGGGTCTAAAGGCGGTCAATGGGCGAACTTAGTGCTGACGGCAGTGGCGGCTAAAGCGGTGAACCGCCCGGTGAAGCTGGCTCTCACGCGTCAGCAGATGGTTAACTCGGTGGGGCTGCGGCAGCGTAATTTTCAGAAGGTAAGTCTGGCAGCTACCAAAGACGGAAAACTGACGGCGCTGGCCCATGAAATTACGACCCACGCGGCTATCCGGAATGAATTTATTGAGCCGTGTGGCGACTGCTCGAAAATCATGTATGAGGTGCCTAATTCCCTCATTAGCTACCGGGTCGTGCCGATGCACCTGATTCTGCCCACCTACACGCGTGGCCCCGGAAAATCGACCGGCAGTTTCGCCCTCGAATCGGCTATGGACGAACTGGCGTTTTCGCTCAACATGGACCCAATCGAGCTGCGGATTAAAAACGAACCGGCGCGAGACCCGTCCAATGGCAAACCCTGGTCGTCGCGGACAACGGTGCAGTGCTTACAGGCGGGTGCAAAGGCTTTCGGCTGGGAGAAACGCAACCCCCAGCCCCGCCAGAATCAGCAGGGAAACTACCTGATTGGGTATGGTGTCGCCTGTGGAACCTACCCGGCTCACCAACGGCCAAGTTCGGCTCTGGTGAAGTTGAAACGCGAAGGCAGCGACGTTACCGCAACCATTGAACTGGCCGCTGCGGACCTGGGCACCGGCACCTACACCATCCTGGCACAAACGGCCGCCGACGCGCTGACTCTGCCGATGCAAAAAATCACGGTGAAGTTGGGTGACTCGAACCTGCCTCCGGCTGCCGGTGCGGTGGGTTCGGTGGGGGCCGCCAGTTATGCCAATGCCGTGCACGAGGCCTGCCTGAAAATTATTGACGAGCTGATCGCCAAATCCGGTAAACAGTATTACAAGCGCCCGACCGCTTCGGAGTTGATGGTTTCTGAGAAAATTACCGATTTTCAAACCAGAGCCGATGCCAAACCACCCGAAGACGCCGACGACCACTCGTCGCACAGTTTCAACGCCAATTTTGCGGAAGTAGCGGTGAACGTCTCGACCGGGATGGTTCGGGTGTCCCGATTTCTGGCGGTGACCGGCGCGGGTAAAATCTTGAATCCCAAAACGGCCCGTTCGCAAATTATCGGCGGTAACATCTGGGGCATTGGTATGGCCCTTACCGAGGAGTCGGTTGTCGATCCGCGCTGGGGCAACTTCGTCACCCGGTCGCTGGCGGATTATCACGTTCCGTCCAACTTAGACATTGGCCAGATGGACGCCATTTTCGTCCGGGAAGAGGACACGGCTTCCAATAAGTTAGGCGTAAAAGGCATTGGCGAAGTAGGCATCGTGGGTGTAGCAGCCGCTGTCGCCAACGCCGTCTTCAACGCCACCGGCAAACGCGTCCGGGAGTTGCCGATTACGCCGGATAAGCTGTTGTAGAAGTATAGAGCTTTCTTGTAGAAAAAGCTGATGAATTGTAGTCACTCGTTTGCTCAGAATTGCTGACGCAAAGCCATCCTGAGCTTGTCGAAGGACGAAGGGCTTCGCGTTAGCAATTTTCCATACCAGACAAACTTGTCCTACACCCACGACAATTGCCAGTGTCATACGTTAGGGTTCTGTACTACTTTTGCAGAACCCCCACTACGTTGAACACATGCGCATCCTACTGGCACTCTTTTTCTCACTTCTCTGTGGGCTTACCCAGGCTCAACCCATCCAAAAGCCCAAACTTACAGTTACCAAGCTGAGTGATCAGGTGTATGTGCATCGCTCGTACGGGATTTACCAGAACACGGCCATTCCGGCTAATGGGTTGATTATCCAAACGAGCGATGGTATCGTTTTGGTCGATACAGGTTGGGATACAAAGGAGGATACGGGCAATACCCGGCAACTGCTTCAGTGGGTTACCGATAGTTTGAGACAACCCGTCCGGCTCTGTATTGTCACCCACGCCCACGAAGACCGAGTGGGCGGCATCAGCGAACTCCGCAAAGCGGGTATCCGCGTTATCAGTACGCCGTTGACGGCTCAGAAGTCGGTTAAGCTCGGGTATGAGGCTCCCGAAGGCATCCTGCCGAACGACACAACGTTTACCGTCGGGCAGGTGCCGATTCGCTGCTATTTTCCGGGAGAAGGGCACACGAGTGACAATATTGTCGTCTGGTTACCCAATCAGCAGATTCTGCATGGCGGCTGCTTCGTAAAAAGTGTAGCGGCCTTCGGTATGGGTAACATTGCCGACGCGAATTTAACCGAGTGGGCCACGTCGGTTCGGAGGGTGATAGACCAGTTTGGCACGGCTAAAACGGTGGTCCCTGGTCATGAAGAATGGAGCGACACGAAATCACTGGAACACACCTTGCGGCTGTTGGAGAAGCACGCGGCTCCCAAACGTTGATTCAATACGTCCATGAAATTTACCCGTAATTCACTGGTAATCCTTTTCTGCGCTTACTGCCTGAGCTGTGCTCCGGCCAGGAAGAATACCGGAGCGTCAACTACCGCCGTCACCACTACCTTACCAGCAACGGCTTTACAGCCAGCCGGTCGGTTTGTGGTCAACCAGGACAACGGCCTGGAAATGATTAGCTCGGCGATGCACTTCGGGTTTAGTTTCGAGGGAACGGAATGCCGGGTTTTTGCCACTATTCCGAATGTCAACGGGCACAATTACCTCCAATACGAGCTGGACGGCGTTTATCAGAAACGACTAAAAATAGTCGGCAATGTTACCGAGCCGATTCTCCTTACTGCGCCAACGGAGGGAACTCACACGGTCTGGATTTATAAGGCCACGGAAGCCCATACCGGACCCGTTATCATTCAGAAAGTTACCGGAACTAAGCTAAAGCCACTGAAAACCCCCAGAGCACCACTCATCGAATTTATTGGCAACAGCATCACCTGCGGGGCAGCCGCCGACCCGTCGGATGTGCCCTGTGGCACGGGTCAGTACCACGATCAGTACAACGCCTATATGGCCTACGGACCTCGTGTGGCCCGCGCGTTGGGTGCTAATTTTGTGGTGAGCAGCGTCAGCGGCATTGGCGTTTACCGCAACTGGAACAGCGATGGCCCGACTATGCCGGAAGTGTATGAGAAGGTAGATTTCCAGGCCACCAATTCGCAACGCTGGAATTTCAAGACTGACACGCCCCAGGTCGTCAGCATCGCCTTGGGCACCAACGATTTCAGCCGGGGAGATGGCAAGAAAGAACGGCTGCCTTTTGATAGTGCCCGCTACGTGACCAGCTACATCGGTTTTGTGGAGGTGGTCAAATCAAAATACCCGAAGGCCCAGATTGTCCTGCTGAGCAGTCCAATGGTTAATGGGGAAAACCGGGAGCAACTGCAACGGTGTTTAACAGCCGTGAAAGGAGGGATTGATGCGGCCAACCCAGCAGACCGGCCGGTGGTCCTACACTTTTTCCAGCCTATGCGGGCCAGCGGTTGCAGCGGGCACCCCAGTGTGGACGATCACGCGGTCATTGCGCAGGAGTTGCTTCCTTTGTTCAGGAAACTGTTGAATTAACCGGGACGTGGGGCTTGTCATGATGCTCAACCTAAGGACTGGATATCAATCTCCTTACCGCTGAACATCGTTTTTATCAGGCTGACCATTTTTATCGAGCAGTTGGATGGCCGTGCAGGGGCCAAGATCTGGATTATCCCAGGCCGAGAGAACCCAGACGACGTTCTTAGCGGGTGTCACTTCAAACGCCTGAATTGTACCGGCCCATTCCTCCATTTTCTGGTTTCCGCCAACCCAATTGCAAATGATTGTGTTGCCATTGGCCAGCCGGTTGGCCGTTTGGGTATTGTATAATTTGAAGGGTACATCGGCCTGAGTCAAGTCCCACACGGTTTTTCCCGAAGGGTCAACCTCACGCGTGTAACCCGACCAATCGCCGGAGATCAGCGTGTTTCCGTTGTCCAGCCTGATCGCCGACCAGGGCGATTTTGCCTCAACAGACCATACTTCCTTTCCTTCCAGGGTATATTCCACCACCCTGCCTTCCGAAAGAAGCGGAACCATGATTGTCCCTTTGCTAGTCATCCGTACATGGCGAAACTGACCATGTGTATTGGTCGTGGACGTGGGTATCCTAATTTCTTTCAGAATTCTATTTATGGATGTGTTGATAATCAACACTTTAGCTGGATTGGCATTCAGTACCATCAGGACACTATCCTTGCCAATTGGCTGGCAGGAATGGGTCTCTGACCCGGGAGGGCAGTCGAATTTCCAGATTATCTTTTTGTCTGGCGTTATGATTCCGGCACCTGACATTTGCGCAAAAACAATATTACCGTTTGGCAGCAGGGCAACATCATCAAACTCTTGGTTGACGCCCGGTGACGGGTGCAGGGGAATCGTATGCTGCCAAACCACCTTGCCAGCCCGAACGAGCGACATTTTCTGGGAATCAGGATTGCGGGTATCCCATTCACCGACGTACAACAGGGAGCGATCTGAAAGCCCGTTCCCCTGAAGGGGTTTGCCAGCCTTGTCAATAACGGGGGCGTTCTGAGCAGCTACAGATCCAGCCACTAAAAACAGGCTCAGTATACTGAAGAGTCGTTTAACTAATTTCCTGTTCATGCGACGCGTGTTAATGATTGAATTTTATGGTGGGGAGGGGTCTACGTAGCAGCGGTACCGACGACGCCTTCGTCACGAACTGGGAAAAGGTTGGCAACCTCAAACCTCGGCCAATTGCTTCTTTACGACCTCAATGCCACGGGTTATTTCTTGGTCAAAATCTTTCCACCGGCATTCTAACGACAGCCCTCCCTGGTACTTGATTTTTTTCAACGCGCGGAAATACGGCTTAAAATCGTCGCCCTCCACCCCAGGAGCCGTCCGGTTTCGCTTTTCGGCAATGTGGCAGTGCGTGATGTAGTCACCGTATTTGACAATTTCGTCCGGGCTTTCGTCGTCTTTGAGCATGTGGTAGATGTCGCATTGCAGCTTGAACCAGGGATTGTTGACCGCCTGAATGATCTCAACTCCCTCGGCTAAGCTGTTGATAAAGTTCGTCTCGCTCCGGTTGAGGGGTTCTACGGCCAGCGTAACGCCGTGTTTTTCGGCTAAGGGGGCCATCTTTTGGCACAGCTCAATGTGCTGGGCTTTGGCCTTGGCCCGGTCAAAACCATCAGGAATCGCCCGCGACCCGCCACTGCCAAACACGATGTTCTGCGAGCCGCATTCTTTAGCCCGCCGAAGTGCTAAATCAGCCCGCTGTAAGATGGCTTCGTGGTGCAGGTCCGGTCCTACTGACTTTAGGTTGCCCGGAAAAAAATAGATATAGGACCGAACCGGCACGGTTTCCGCCTTGAGCGCGAGCCGGTTTTTGGCATACTGTTCATCGCCCGCATCGGGTATCAGGAACTTACCGACGCTTTCCTCCACGAACGAATAGCCCAACCGTTTCAGCAGACCCGCCTTGTCGTAGGTCGTACAAACGCCCAACGGCAACGAATAAACAGCACTGTGCGCGTTAGAAACGGCGGCCTGAGCCAGTGTATTCCCTAAGGCCATTCCGGCAAAAGCACCAGTCGCCTGCTTGATGAAGCTTCTTCTTGAGGTTTGCTTTTCGAGTTGATCCATTGGTATAGTACGTGAGGTAATTGGGGTTAGCCTCGCTGGTTGGGCGTTGCTGAAGATAGTCAGGTAGTAGAAAGCGTTTGGCGTTGCTGCTCATACCCACCAGCCCGCTTACGACGGGCAAGGTTGAAACAGCAGCGCCAAACGCTAAATATCATTAAATTACGTCGGTAGTGAGTGACTTACCAGCCCGGGTTCTGCTTCGCGGCTGGCATCTTGCGGATCTCCGAATCAGGCAGTGGGTTTAGGTACTGCTCGGGCCGGAAGTTATGCCGACGGATGGATTCGGTTATCTGGTAGGTGTAGGTGTTTCCCGTTTTGGTGATGCGCATTCGCTTGTTGAAGCCATTGTTGACGGCTACCGCGATTTTCCACCGGCGGATGTCGTTCCAGCGGTGGTCTTCGTAGGCCAGTTCGATGCGCCGTTCGTTGCGGACAAACTCGCGCATTTCTTCTTTGGTCATGTTCGCCTTCATTCCGTAGAGTTTGTCGGGGCCGGGTTCGATGCCCGCCCGGTCGCGCAGTTCGGCCAGTCGGGGGTAAGCCAGAGCCGTTTGGTCGGCTTCGTTGATGGCTTCGGCGTAGTTGAGCAGCATTTCGGCGTACCGGATGATCGACCAGCCCCGGTTGGTGTTGGTGCTGCTGTTGGCGGCCACGTTCACGTCGCACATCTTGCGGTTGAAATACCCCGTGTTGGGGCCGGTGGCCGAATAGCCGTCGGAGGGCGCACCTTCGTAGGTCAGCACGGGTTGCAGGGAGTTGGCCGAGGTGAGGAAATACAGTGATTCGTTGTAAATGATCGTATTGTAGAAACGCGGTTCGCGGTTAACGTACGGGTTCTTGGGGTCGTAACCCGAGGTTGGGTCGGAGATGGATTTGCCGTTTTTCATCGGAAACGCATCCACGATGTTTTGCGTAGGCATCCCGTTCAACTGACCCCCCCGCGACTGCATATTGTAGTGGTTTTCAAACTCACGGTTGGCGGGCCGGTTCAGGAAAAAGATGTACTCGTTGTTCACCCGCGTCAGAAAAACCTGGTAAAAGCCGATCCCCGGTGTTGTCCCCGTTCCTTTGAAGAGCGCGTAATTGCCGGAGTTGATCACCGCCAGGGCGGCATCGGCGGCTTTTTGCCAGGCACTGGCATCATAACTCGGGTTGCTGATTAGTTTGGCCAATTCGGGGTCTTTCGTTTCGGGAGAGCCGTTAAACAAGGGGCTGGCCGCAAAGAGCAACACCCGCGACTTCAGGGCCAGACAGGCTCCTTTGGTTATCCGCCCGTAGTTTTCCTCGGCGTACTGGGTGTTGGTCGGCAGGATGGCCGCTGCCGCGTCGAGTTCGCTCACGATATAATTGACGCACTCGGTATACGTATTGCGCGGCAGGTCCAGGTTATCCTCTAAGCCATACACTTTATCGGCAATGAGCGGTACTCCGCCAAAGTTACTGACTAACTGATGGTAGTACCAGGCCCGCAGAAACCGAATCTCGCCCGCTACCCGGTTCCGGGTGTTGGCCGACAGGGGCGTGGTGAGCAGTTTGGACAGCAGCAGATTTACCCGCCGGATATTGTTCCAGGGGAATAGCCAAAAGTCGTTCACCCCGAAGGTCGTGAACGGGGTGAGGGTGCCGTTATACATCACGACGGAGGGTTGGGTAACGCCGTTGAATTTGAACTCCGAATCGTCCGCCGATTCGTCGAGGTTACTGGTTCCGTTCCAGCGTCCCTTATAGAACGTGAACCCGGCATCGGAGTAAATCCGGCCCAGAAACTGCATGGTGCGAATACTGTCGGTAAATACGGTTGCATCGCTGAGCGCGTTGGTTTTTGGCTCCAGAAAGCCACCGTCCGGTTTGCAGGCCCCTGCCACCAGCAGGCCCAGAGCGATGATGAGTATTTTTTTCATGTGTTGACTGCGTTTGTCGGTATGGCCACTGGTTGATTAAAACGTGGCACTTAGGCCAAAATTGATGAGCCGCTGCGGGGGATAGCTAACCCGGTCGCGGCCCGACTGAATTTCGGGGTC
This sequence comes from Spirosoma arcticum, assembly GCF_054779955.1. NCBI lineage: Bacteria > Pseudomonadati > Bacteroidota > Cytophagia > Cytophagales > Cytophagaceae > Spirosoma > Spirosoma arcticum. The sequence goes on along the minus strand of NZ_BAAGXG010000003.1, from coordinate 298,021 downwards.
GAGCTGATACAGTTTGTCTAAGCCCGTAAACGTGAGCAGGTTGGTTCCGTTGGCGTACAGCCGAATCTGGGGAATGCCGATTTTCTTGGTCAGGCCAACGGGCAGGTCGTAGCTGACCTGAGCGTTTTTGAGCCGCACGAAGTTGCCCGAAATGTTATAAAACGTCGACGGATTGCTCAGGGGGTCGCTGATGCCGCCGAGCAGACTCAGCCGGGGAAACGTGGCCGCATCGCCGATTTCGGGGGTCCAGGCACCCGCGTGTATCTGGGTCAGGTTCGACGAGAATTGCCGGATGGACTCGGCTGTACCGGCCACGTTGAAGTTACGCGCACCCTGAAACAGCACACTGAAACTAAAATTCTTGTACCGCGCTCCCAGGTTAATGCCAAACGTCGTGTTGGGCAGGTTAGGGAAGCCCGACACCGCCTGATCGAAGCCATTAATGAGACCATCGCCGTTCAGGTCGGCATATTTCAGATCGCCCGGCTGGGGTCGGGAACTGGGTTTAGGGCTGTTGTCGATGTCGGCCTGATCTTTATAGTACCCAATCCACTGATACAAACGCGGTTGCCCGATGCTGTTACCGGTGGCGTTTTGATAGGCGTAGAGGTTAGCTGGTTCATCCTGAAAAACGACTTTGTTTTTGGCGACGGAGTAGTTGCCCTTGATATTGTACGAGAAGTTGGCCCCAATCCGGTTCTGGTGGCCCAGTTCCAGTTCGTACCCCCGGTTGTTCACCTTGCCGAGGTTAACGGGCGGCAAGGCCTGCCCGAAAATGGTGGAGACAGTGCCCCGCGTCGTCAGAATGTCGAACCGGTTGTTGTCGAAGTAACCCACGCTGCCGCTTAACGCACTGTTGAAAAGGCCAAACTCCAGACCGAGGTCCAACTTCTTTTCTTTCTCCCAGGTCACGTTGTTGTTGGCCAGCGCACCCTCCACAATACCCGTGATGGCATTACTCGAATACCCAAAGTCGGCGGTCTGAGCCGGGCTACCATTCACGCCCGGTATGTTACCAGCACTGTAGTTTTGCTGGTAATAATACGTGAAGGACGTACCCAGCGCGTCGTTGCCCACAATACCGTATGACCCCCTAATTTTGAGCAGATCAACGGCCTTTATCCGGTTTTTGAAGAAGTTTTCTTCCGAAATGTTCCAGCCCGCCGACACGGCCGGAAACAAACCAAATCGGTTGGCCCCTACGAATCGGTCGGAGCCGTTGTAAGCCGCATTGAACTGAAACAGGTACTTCTGCCCGAACTCATAGCCCAGCCGCGCCGAATACCCCTGGAAGTTGTTGGGAATGAACCGATACACGTCGTCAATGGCTGCATTACCCGTAATGCTGTTGGTGGTATTCGAGTTGCGGTTGAGCAGGGCCAGACCCGACACGTGGTGCCTGCCGAAGGTGCGGTCGTAGTTCAGAATTGCCTGTAGGTTCAGCACCCGCGTGGTATACCGCCCGTTGTAGGTCAGTCCAAACCGCACCAGCCGGAAAACGTTCGGGTCGCGGGGTTCGTAGCGATCATCCGTCGGCGTGGCTGGGTTGTCGGTTTTGGTGGGGTCGTAAATAAACGAGGGAAACGACTCGCGGGTAATGTCGCGGCTGTAGAAGTAGTTGCTGGTGTAGGCCAGCCGCCCCTGAATCGACAGGCCGGGGGTGAGGAAATCCAGCTTCTGCTTGGCCGACACGATGACGTTCATGTTGCTTTCGTTGTTGCGCCGGTAGCCGAGGTAGCGTAACCGCCCGATTACGTTATTGACGTTATAGGCCGGGTTCTCATTCCTAATCCAGGTGCTGAAGCCCAGCGAACCATCGGGATTGTAGAGCGGATACGCAAACGGGGCCAGCGTCAGAAAGCTACTGTAATCGTAGAACAGGTCGTTTTTGCCGCTCGGACTGCCCGCATTGGGCGTGTTTATCTGGGCAAAGTTGCCGTACAGGTCGAGCCGGAGGTCAAGACTCTTCGTCACGTTTATGTCGAGATTCGAGCGGTAGTTGTACCGTTGCTGGTAGTAGTTATTGTCGACGCCCTGGCCTTCGCCGTAGTTTTTGAGCATTCCGTTCTGGTTCAGATACCCCGCCGACACAAAATACTTGACCCGCTGCGTACCGCCCGACAGGTCGAGGTTACCCCGGTACTGCTGGCTGAACTGCTTGAACAGCACCTCTTTCCAGTTGATGTCGGGGTGGCCGTAGGGGTCGGTGCCGTTCTTGAAATGGTCGAGGGATTCCTGGCTCCAGCGGGGCTTGAAACTCGCGCTGGGGTTGGCCGCGTTGTCGTTGATCTGGGCCTGATTATACAGCCGGGCCGTTTCGTAGGCGTTCAGGTAATCGGGCAACACCGTGGGCTGCGACAACCCAAACTCGCCCCGCACCGAAATCTGGGGTGGCCCTTCTTTGCCCCGCCGGGTGGTGATGACAACGACCCCGTTGGCTCCCCGCACCCCGTAGATGGCGGTGGTAGAGGCATCTTTCAGAATCGACAGGCTTTCGATTTCGTTGGGGTCGAGCCGGGAAAACTGATCGTACGAGAACTCAATGTCGTCCACAATGATGAGCGGGCGGTTATTGCCGTTGTACGAACTGACCCCCCGGATGAAGAACAGCGCTCCATCGGCACCGGGCTGCCCCGACTGCTGCTGGGCGAAGAAACCCGGTAACCGGCCCACCAGCGCGTTTTGCAGACTGGCCGTTGGATTTTCGCGGATTTCGCGCCCGCCTACCGAACTCACCGCCCCGGTCAGCGTCACTTTTTTCTGCTGGCCGTAGCCCACCACCACCACCTCATTCAGGGTCTGCTCGCTGGCTTCTAACTTGACGTCGAGATTGGTGCGTCCGCCTGTTTGCTGTTCGGCCAGTTTGAAACCAATGGCGGTGAAAATCAGGACTCCATCTTTGCTCCCCAACGTCAGGCGATACCGTCCGTTGGCATCGGTCGTAGTACCGTTGGTGGTCTGACCTTTTTCGTAAACGGTTACGCCCGGCAGGTTTCCTTCGGCATCCGAAACCACCCCCTGTACTAAGCGCCCCTGGCCAAATACGGCACCCGATGCGGTGAGTAAGCTTACTACTAATAGTTGTATAAACGTGTTCATAACTTGGTGATTAAGAAATATTTAACATGCATCGAGCGACGCCCGATGATCCCGACAAAACATCATCCATCCTCCTACCAGCCTTCGTTTTGGGTCAGGTTCAGATTCTTGATGGTTTCGTCGTAGGGCAGGGGCAGGTAATACGACTTCGGCTGGAACAGACTCGTCGCTACCTGCGTGGGCGTATAGGTAAAGGTCATGTCGGCGTTTCTGACGATCTGGACGCCCATCAGCGGAGCATTCAATACCTGTTCGGCAATTTTCCAGCGTCGCACGTCCCAGAATCGGTGTTCTTCAAAGGCCAATTCCACCCGGCGTTCGTTGCGGATCAGGCTGCGGAGTTCGGCCTGGGCGATGCCAGCCGGGATGCCGTAGCGGCCGTTGGTGCCGGGTTTGATGGCCACCCGCTTGCGGAGTTCGATCAACTGCTTCACGGCGTCTTCGGGGCGGTTCAGCTCGTTGAGGGCCTCGGCGTAGTTGAGCAGCGTTTCGGCGTAGCGGAAAATGACGAAGTTGTGGCTCTGGTTGGTATAGGTGCTGTTGCTGGCAAAATCGGCCAGAAACTTGCGCAGGTAGTATCCCGTTTTGGTCTGCACAATGTTGCCGCCGGGTCGGTCGCGGCCCCCGTCAAAGGTTTCCACCGCCCGGTTCAGCCACCGCTTGCCATTGTAGAAGATGGTGGCATCTAACCGCGCGTCCCGGCCTGTGTACGGTGATTTGGGGTTGTAGCCCGAGGCCGGGTCAGTGATGGGCAGGCCGGTATCCGTTGTGAAGGCATCGACAAAATTCTGCGTCGGACTCGTCAATCCCTGACTGGCCGTTGCGCCCCCGTAGCCTACCGGCGCATTCTGGCTTTCGAGATTGAAACTATTGGCCACCTGCTTTGCCAGGATAACCTCCGTGTTTTTCTTGACCACAAACACGTTATTGAAATTCGACTGCAGGGTGTAGTACTTCAGGTTGATGAGTTCTTCGGCTGCGTCGGCAGCGCGTTGCCAGCGCGTCGGGTCGGCGGTGGCGTAGCCCGTGAGCGTGCGTTTGGTGGCGTCGGCACTGACACCCCCGCCGTTGAACAGCGGACTGGCCGCGTAGAGCAGCACCCGGCTTTTGAGCGCGAGGGCCGCGCCCACCGGAATCCGGCCCCACTCCGCGTCCGAAACAGGTTCTTTCCGCAGATTGGCCTTTATGGCATCACATTCCGACACGATGTAGTTCACACATTCCTCGTAGGTGTTGCGCGGCAGGGACAGATCGTCGTTGATGGTAAAGACCTTGTCGCCCACGAGCGGAATGCCCCCGTAGCGTTTCACCAATTCAAAGTACAGCAACGCGCGGATGTAACGGGCTTCGGTTTTCCAGGTGAGCCGACTTGCCTCCGTGGCCGGTACGAGGTCAATGTTGGCCAAGAAATTATTGACCCGCCGGATGCCCGCGTAGCTGTTGCCCCAGTAGGGGTCGGGGTTGTTGAGCACGCTGATAAACCCATTGGCGTAGAAGCTGACCGGGCGGTTGTTGCGCGACGGAACGGCATCGTCGGTTGCCGCATCCAGGAAATCGCCCCCCACGCGGTTGAACCCGCCGGGAATGTAGGTGTAAATATCGTTCAGCACGAACAGGGCGACGGTCGCGTTCCGGTCTTTCACGTCCCATACCTGATCGACTGTAATCAGGTCTCTCGGCTCAGTTTCTACCCGGGTGCAGGCGGCTCCGACAACCGACAGCAGGAGAATCAGAAACGGTATTCGCAAATTGGTAGTCATGAGTTTTAAGGGGTTGTGGTTTGTCGTTGCCTGACGGAAACGACAAACCTCTTTGGTTAGAGTTTCAGGTTTATACCCAGGTTGAGCAGGCGCTGAATCGGGTACGCGCCGTTGAGTACTTCAGGATCAATCTGCCGATCCTGGTTAAGCGTCAGCAGGTTCAGGCCGTTGGCAAAAATTCGTACGCCCTGAAGCTTTACCCGGCTCACCAACCGCAGCGGCAGCGTATAGCCGATCTCGACGTTTTTGAGCCGTACATAATCGCCCGACCGGAACCAGTACGACGAGTTGACCTGATTGTTTACGTTCTCGCCGACGCTCAGCCGGGGATACGTCGCGTCGGGGTTGGTGGGCGTCCAGCGGTCGAGGTGCTGCTCGTAGGCGGGGCCGAAGCCGTTGTTCTGGAATGCCCACACGCTGCTGCCCTGCCGGTAGATGCTCCGGTTGGTAACGCCCTGCACCAGGGCCGATGCATCGAACGCCCCCCAGCGCATGCCCAGGTTCAAACCGAACTGGACCAGCGGTTTGCGGTTGCCAATGGGCGCTTCATCGAACTGGTTGATGAGGCCGTCGCCGTTGAGGTCTTTGTAGCGAATGTCGCCGGGCTGGGGTTTGTAGCCCACGATGGTGGCCGTGTTGGCAATTTCATCCACCGACTGGTAGAGACCGTCGGCGACGTAACCAAACCGCTGTCCTACATTCTGGCCAGTTCGGACCATCCACGGATACTGCCGGAATACCTCATCCGCATACAGCACTTCGGAATCCTGAAGGCCACCATTGACGGCCACGTAATAGCTGAATTCGCCTTTTTGCTGCTGCCAGTTCAGTTGCAGGTCCAGACCGTTGTACCGATTTCGGCCAATGTTTTCGTTGGGGTACGCATTGCCCAGAATCGCCGTGTTGCGCCCCCGCGTCATCAGCAGGTCAATGTACTTGTTGTTAAAATACTCCAGCGTAAAGCCTAAACGGTTGGCCAAGATTGCCCCCTGAATGCCCACGTTGAGTTTGTTGGCCCGCTCGTAGGAGGTGCCCTGCGTGGCTAACGCCTGCTCGGTGATGCCCGTGTTACCCCCCGCCCCCGTACCGAAAAAAGCCTGTGGCCCGTCGAAGTAGCGCTGGATATAGGTAAAGTAGCCGGGCCGGTCATTCCCTGTCTGCCCGAACGAGCCAAACAGTTTCAGTGCCGAAAGCCAGCCGTACTGCTTCATAAACTCCTCATTGGAAATGTTCCAGGCCAGACCCACCGCCGGAAAAAGAGCGTATTTCGTCCGTCCGCCCGATGGGTAGCGGTTGGAGCCGTTGTAACCGGCGGCTACTTCAACCACGTATTTCTCCCGGTAATTGTACGAAAACCGACCCGACGCGCCGGTGATGGTGTAGGGCAGGTCGGAGCCGCCCACGAAGTTGTCGCGGTTACCCAGCAGAATGGCGTTCAGGCCGTGACTGCCCACCGTGCGGTCGTAGCCTAAGGCCAGTTCGAGGTAGTCGGACCGGTTCTGCGAATTGACTACGTTGGCGTTGGCCTGATCGCCGTTGACGCCGAACTGCTGGTAAGCCGGTTGCCCCGACGCGGCCGTCGTTTGCTGAAATACGGCAAAGGTTTTGTTGCGGATGATGTTTTCCGACAGCGACGAGTTGTACGAGCCGGTAGCCCTGATCCACAGGCCGGGCGTCAGTTCGTTGAGCGTTCGCTTCAGGTAAAAATCGGCCAGCAGGTTCCGCTGGTAGTTCTGCTGGTAGCCCGACCCAATGGCCTGCGCCCAGATGTTGTTCTGAAACTGCTGACTGCCGCCGTACGTACCATTGGCGTTGTAAACGGGATACGCATTAGCGGGCGTGTTCAGAATCGTGTTTAGAATCGATGTCGTACCGTTCAGAGCAAAGTTTGTCCCTGCGGCCGTGGTCACGGCAGAGGCTCCGGGATCGTTGGCATTCACGATACGTCCGAAGAGCCGGACCCCGCCCGACAGTTTGGGGCTGAGTTGCAGGTCGACGTTCGAACGGAAGACGTAGCTCTTGAAATCGTTGTTCGTATTATAAGCGTTGATGTCGCTCGTGCGGAGCAAACCCGTCTGGTTGATGTGTTCCAGCGACACGAAGTATTTGGAAAATATGTTGCCCCCGCTCGCGCTGAAGGTATAGCGGTCGAAGCGCGATGAGGGTTTGAGGACCTGCTCGCGCCAGTTTACGTTGGGGTACCGAATCGGGTCGGAACCGCTCTGGTAACCCTGTAGAGCCGCGTCGGAGTAAGCCGCCGGAAGGCCGTCGTTTCTCAGTGCTTCGTTATACAGCGTCGCGTAGTTATACGCGTCTAACGCAACGGGCAACCGCAGGGGCTGCTGAATAGCACTCTGGGCCGTGAACGAAATCCGGGGCCGGGCGGGTGTTCCCTGCCGGGTCGTCACGATAAGGGCACCGTTGGACCCGCGCACCCCCAGCATGGCCGTAGCGATGGCGTCTTTTTGCAGCGTGACGGACTCGATTTCTTCCAGATCGAACACCGTCAGGTCGCGGGGAATGCCGTCGATGATGACCAGCGGAGATTGACCGCGCAGCGAAATACCGGTATTATCGGCACCCGGCTGACCGGAAAATTGGGTGGTAATCAGGCCCGCCAATCGCCCTGGCAACGCGTTGGTAAACGACGTGACGGGGTTCTTTTTCAGGTCGGCGTTGTAAATGGCTTGGGTAGAGGCCGTCGTCAGGTCGCGCCGGATTGTTGTGTTGTTTAGCAGCCGCACGGGTTTGAGCCGGAGAACGGCCGGGTGCTTGCTGCTGAGCAGGATAATGGGCGCCTGATCGGCGTCGACTAAGTACTCGCGCAGCACTGAACCGAAGGCGGTCAGTTGCAGCACGTCGCCTTTCTGAGCCACTAAGGTAGCTACCCCATTCACATCCGACACCGCCGAGGTACTACCGCGCCGATTGACAACCTTTACGCCGGGAATGGGTTCTTCGTTTTCGTCGAGCAGCAGCGGCTGAAACTGCTGGGTCACCACGGTTGTCGTGTCCTGAACTTGCCCCAGGGCCGTACTGCCAACCAGACAAAGGCCGTTGAGCAGTAGCATGTAGACAGAAAGGAGACAAAGCCGATTTTTTTTACGTAGTCGTTCGTTCATATGGGTAGGAAAATTCGAGTCTATAGACTTATTCGGAGATTCGTTTTCACTGATCCTGTATTTGACTGCAAATAAAGATTTGATTGATTCAAATCAGGGGTGCTAAATGTTGCTGAATAGGGGCTGGTTTCGTTAAACGAGCGTAGTTGCACGCTTGAAATCCGAAAAAACCACCGGACGCAGCCTGTTTTTTAACTGCCTGCGCCCGGTGGTCTATACGCCTTCTGGAATCACGGTAACTGTCGGACTATTGCTTAATCAATTTCAACACCTGCACGTCGCGCCCCGACTGCACCCGTAGCAGGTAAAAGCCCGGTTTCAAATTACTACCGACCGTTGTCTGGTCGACGCCCTGCCCACTTTGGAGCGCTTTGCCCGACGCATCGTTCAGATCGAAGGTGAACGAGCCGCCTTTGCGCAGCGTGAACGACTCCGCCGAGGGGTTTGGATACACCTGCGCGGCTTCGGCAAGCGCAACGGGTTCCTCAGCCGCCAGCCGACCCGAACCTACCAGTTGGAATTGAAACTGCTGATTGGTAGACCCACTACAGCCGTACTGGTTGATAGCCGCGCCATCGGCGGTAGATGCCCCCACCACGTCTACGCATTTGTTGCTGTTCACGGAAACGATCCGGTAGTATCCTGAACTGATGATTTCTATTTTCCACTTCTGATTGTTGCCACCCGAATAGGCCCACTGGTTGATGTCGGCCCCGTCGGCTGTTGACGAGCCGGACACGTCCAGGGCCTTACCGCTGTGCACCGCCCGAATCGAATACTGTCCGCTACCCAGCGACTGCACTGTCCAGCGTTCGTTGTCCCCACCCGAATACGTGTATTGCTGCACGTTGGCTCCATCAGCTTGCGAGTAACTGGCCACGTTCAGCGATTTGCCACTGTGCCGGGCCGTAATCCGGTACACGCCGTTAGCGACGCCACCTGTGGGCGGAGGAGTGGTCGTCAGTGGGTTTTTAGCCCGTAGTTCGGTACGCACAATTTCGCCCGACTGCTTGATCTGGCTCAGCGACCAGCCGCCGTCCACACTGGCGTTGGCTTCGAGCGCGGCCGACGATTCGGGGATGTCGGCCACCGACCAGTTGGCGTGGCTTACTTTGTTCTGGTCCAGAAACGCCCACCATGTCTTTGACTCGGCTTCGTTTACGGTTCCTTTTCCGGTGGCATCAGTCGTGCCGTATTCCGTCACGAACAGCGCCACGCCGTTATTGAGGGCCGTTTGGGCTGTGCTGCGTAGCCCAGCCTTGTGCGTATTGGCGTAGTAGTGGAGCGTATAGGCAATGTTGGGTCGGTTGATCCGATTGGCGGCCGCTTCGTCGACGCGCTGTGAGTAAAAACCCGTTCCGCAAATGATAACGTTGTCAGGATCGTATTGCCGGATGGTGCTGATGATGGATTCGTGATACGGTTTGATTACGCTGCCCCACGACACATCGAGCGGCTCGTTCCAGGGTTCATACAGGATGTTCGGGCTGTTGCCGTACCGCTGGGCCACGGCAGTGAAGAACGTCCGCGCCTGCGACTGATAATTCTGAGCTTCGTGAACGTGAAAATCAACGATTACGTAGATGCCCAGGCTAATGGCCGCGTCGATGACCGTGAACACCTTGGCCTGTTCGGCTGCTGGATTTGTCGCGTAGCCGCCCACGTCAACGGCCATAGCGGCCCGGATAACGGTGATTTTCCAGTCGTCGCGGAGCCACTTGATGGTGTTGTAATTGTAGTACTTAGCTACCCACTGACTCCAGTAGAGCGACATACCCCGCAATTGAATGGCCGTGCCATTTTTGTCGACAATTCGGTTGCCGCTCACGCGCAGTTGTCCGTACTGCTGCACAATGGTTTGCCCGTGGCTATAGGTACTGACGAAGCAGGTCAGCAACACCACCACCAAACTGCGGACGAGGTTCACTCTGAGCTTACTGTCAATTCTGACCGTTGGTTTGGGCGTTGACGTTGGCCCGCCGACGGGCAGACTGACTGATTGGTTGTGGGCGGGAAATTCCGGTTTTCCCGGCCGGAACGTGAATGTGTTTGACTGGAAGAAAAGCATCATACGAGTAGGGGTTTAAATTTTGATGAACGCTACGCAAACCCACCCGTGCAACTCTCGGTGATTTTGGTAATGCCCTACAAATGACGATTAGTCAGATCAGTCACAGGGGTACAGAATGTCTCTATTGAGGGTATAAAATGTAAACCTTTGGAGAATTTATTGATTTTATAGGGGTAGTGCGGCTGTTTCTTACCCAGGTTGACCATTAAATCAACCCGGCTAACGCTCGCAACTGATCCTCAAAACGTAATCTGTTTGCTGCTAAAAACGGTAAAATTTTCTTTGACTACACTCTGGCTGAAGTAGGCATTTATGAATTATCTTTAACGGCTTGTATTACTATAAGTCAAACTTTAAGGCGAATAATTTAACAAGTTGCCACTACATAAGTGGCCAAAATTATACTGTATTGCGTACGCATTCACAGGGTTGAACAGTTGGGAAGAAGCATGATGCGGGTTATAGTTTATATCGTTGGTTTAGGTGCATTGCTCATGGCCGGGCTACTGTCCGAAGCCGGTGCCCAATCGGCTGGGTATGCGTTCAAACGGCTAACGACCACCAAAGGGCTGTCTAACAATCAGGTGAACTGCATAACCCGCGACAGCCGGGGCTTCTTGTGGGTTGGTACCATGTCGGGCCTGAACCGCTACGATGGGTATTCATTCCGGGTGTTTCGCCACTCACCCAGCGACTCGACGTCGATTCCCAATAATTACGTCAATCGTATTTTTGAAGACCCGTTTGGCCGGATGTGGGTCAGTACGCGCCGGGGATACGCCGTGTATGACCCGGTTACCGAACAATTCTACCGCCAGTTGCCGCCACTCCTCCAGGCAATGGGTCTGCCCGCCACAACCCTCACCGACATTCGTAAAGACCGGCGGGGCAACTACTGGCTGCTGACAACGGCCGGGCTGTATCGCTACCGGAGCGCCACGAAACGAACGGAGCCGGTGCGTCACCGGCCCACCGACAGCGGCACCCCCGCCGATGACAGCCTCACGGCCCTGCACGAAGATCATCGGGGAAACATCTGGCTCGTACACCGGTCGGGACTGCTGGAGAAGCTGAACCCGCAGACCCACCGGGTTGTGTATCGCACGGATGGGTTGCTGAACATGACCCGAAATGACCGGCACGACTACCGGCTGTTTATCGACACCGACAACGACCTGTGGCTGTATGCCAACGACGATGCCCAGGGCGTTTTCTTTCTCGATAGCCGGACCAACCAGCTAACCCACCTGCAGCGGAATCGCCCCGGCCAAACCACCGGGCCGGGCGGGGTGAATCAGGCGAAGACCGTTCTTGGGACCGTTTCGCTCAATAATAACCTCGTTCGCGACATTACCCAGGATGAGCGGGGCCTCATCTGGATCGGCACTGACCACGGTGGCATTAACCTGATCGACAAAAAGAATGGCACCATTCGCTACCTGCTCCACGCGGCTACCGACGAAACGACTATCGGTCAGAACAGCATTTACGATTTTCACCGGGATGCCGACGGCATCATCTGGGTCGGCACGTTCAAGCAGGGCATCAGCTACTACCACGAAAACAGTTTGCGGTTTCCGCTCTATCGCCACCGGGTTGCGAATGCGAACAGCCTGAGCCACGACGACGTAAACCATTTCGTGGAAGATAAAAAGGGGAATCTCTGGATTGGCACCAACGGCGGGGGACTGAGCTACTTTGACCGGGCTGCCAATCGCTTCACGCCTTCGGCCGCGTTTGCCAAAGCTGCCGGACCCAACAGCGTGGTGGTCAGCCTCCTGCTCGACCACGAGCAGACGCTCTGGGTTGGCACGTATCAGGGCGGGCTATACGCTCTCCGGGGCAGTCAGGTTACAACCTACAGGCACGACGGCAAGCCCGGCAGCCTGTCGAACAACAACATTTGGGAACTGTTTGAAGATCACCAGCACACCCTCTGGATTGGTACGCTCGGCGGTGGTCTCGACCGTTTCGACCGGCAGCAACGGCGATTTTATCGTCAGTGGAGTGGCGATAGCCGATTCAATCATTCCAACTATATATCCTCCATTGTGGAGGATCGGGCGGGTAACTTGTGGGTTGGCACGTCCAGCGGTATCAACATCAGGAACGGTAAGACGGGTCAGTTTCGACGGTACTACAACCATAATAACGATCCTAAAGGGTTGAGTAACAACAATATCATTTCGCTGCTTGAAGACAGTCAGGGTATCATCTGGGTGGGCACCTTTGACGGATTAAATCGATTCGACCCCAGGACGGAAACGTTTCAGGCGTTTCGACTGGAAGACGGATTACCCGATAATGCCATTCAAACCATTGTGGAAGACGCCAGCCACGCCATCTGGCTCGGTACGCCCAATGGCATTTCGCAGTTGACCATTGGGCGGAACGGAGCGGGTGAACCAACGTATCGGTTTAAAAACTACGATGAATCGGATGGCTTGCCGAGCCGGGCGTTTAACCAGCACGCGGCTCTCCGCACCAGCCGGGGCGAATTGATTTTTGGCGGAGCGAACGGCTTTACCCTTTTTCGCCCCGAAACGTTAAAACCGTCAACCATCCGGCCATCGGTCGTGCTGACTGATTTCGAGGTGTTCAACAATTCCGTTCGGCCTGGTCAGGAAGTCGATGGTTCGGTGCCGTTAACGCAGTCCATTAGCAGCAGCAACGCCATTACGCTGACGCACCGGCAAAACGTGTTCTCGATTGGGTTTGCCGCCCTCAATTTTCTCAATCCCGAGAAGGTGCGGTATCAATATAAGTTAGACGGTTTCAACGACCACTGGCTGACCGCCGACAGCCGGGTTCGGAAAGCCACGTTTACCAATCTTAACCCCGGTGATTACGTATTTCGGGTGCGCGTGGCCGATAACGACAGCGACTGGAACGAGTCGTCCATCCGGCTCCGCATCCGGGTCCTGCCGCCGTTCTGGCGCAGTCCGGTGGCCTACGAGCTGTATGGCCTGCTGGTGGTGGCACTGTTGCTGCTGGCTCGCTGGGTGCTGCTGGAACGGGCGCGGCTGAACTTTCAGATAGAGCAGGACCGGCAGTATGCCCGGCAGATGCGCGAGGTAGACGAAATGAAAACCCGGTTTTTTACCAACGTCAGTCACGAGTTCCGAACCCCACTGACGCTAATTATCAGTCCATTGCAACAACTTATTTATGACGATAACGACACGGGCAGGCAGCGGCAGCTTCAGTTGATTTTCCGCAACGCCAAACGCCTGCTGAACTTGGTTAATCAACTGCTGGACTTTCGGAAAATGGAGGTGCAAGGCCTTACCCTGCGCCCCACCCGCCAGGATATTGTGGCTTTCAGCCGCGAGATTTTTTACTCGTTCTCCGACCTCTCCGAACGCAAGCACATCAGCTTTATGTTCGACGCCAACGTAGCGGAGCTGGACGCGGTCTTCGATCAGGACAAGGTAGAGCGGATTCTGTTCAACCTGCTGTCCAACGCCTTTAAATTCACGCCGGAGCAGGGTCACGTAGCCCTTACCCTGCACTACCCCGCTGGTGCAGAAGCCGACGCCCCGCCAACCGCCGACGTCGAACCGTGGCTGATGATTCGGGTAACCGATACGGGCATTGGCATCGCCCCGGCGCAGCAGGAAAAAATATTCGAGCGGTTTTTTCAGAGCGATCTGCCGGGCACCCTCATCAACCAGGGCAGTGGCATTGGGCTGGCCATCACTAAGGAGTTTGTGCAGCTTCACGGCGGTACGTTGTCGGTCCAGAGCGAACCGAACCAAGGCAGCACGTTTACGGTTCGGTTGCCGTTGCGAACCGAAGCCGACTTTAGGGTTCTCAACCAACCGGTTCAGGAATCCGCCGAACCCACCGAAGCGGTCTACGTGCCATTGCCCGATACTGGTCAGCCAGCAAAAAACGGGGTTAAGAAACCGGTGATTCTGCTGGTGGAAGACAACGAAGATTTTAGGTTCTACCTGAAAGACAACCTAAGTCGGCAGTACACCCTGCTGGAAGCGGCCAATGGCAGAGAAGGCTGGAATCTGGTGCAAGCTCACCGCCCCGACTTAGTCGTGAGCGACGTGATGATGCCCGAAATGGACGGTATTGCGCTTTGCCGCCGGATCAAAGCCGACCGGCACACGGCCCACATTCCGGTGCTGCTGCTAACCGCCCGCTCGGCCGAAGAGCAGCGCTTGGAAGGGTTTGAGACGGGCGCCAGCGATTACATCACCAAGCCCTTCAACGCACAGCTTCTGCACGCCCGCATCGGGAACCTGATTGCGCAGCAGAACCTGCTCAAGAAAGCTCTCCAGCCGCCGGTAGACATTACACCGGGCGAGATTACCATTACGTCGCTCGACGACAAACTGATTCAGAAAGCACTGGCCATCGTCGAGAAAAACATGGCTAACGCGGACTTCTCGGTAGAAGAGCTAAGCCACGAAATGAACATGAGCCGGGTGCATCTGTATAAAAAACTGCTCGCTCTAACGGATAAATCGCCGATTGAGTTTATCCGCATCATCCGGCTGCGCCGGGCGGCTCAACTGCTGGGCAAGAGCCAGTTGACAGTGGCCGAGGTGGCCTACGAAGTGGGCTTTAACAGCCCCAAGAACTTTGCCAAGTACTTTAAGCAGGAGTACGGAATGATTCCCTCGCAGTTTGCCGCCGAGAAGCAGAAAGCGGCCACGGCTTAACATAGCAACCCCCATTTGGTAACAAACTGCCCTATGCCGTCCGGGTATGGGGCGGTAGCTTTGAGTCGGCAATTGCACACGTGAGCAGCTGAAATTAGTCGGCGAACGTAATGCATTCTCATCGACAAACACAGTTGTTTCCGATCAGTTAAGTCTATTTTTCAAATCCTACTCCTAAAATTGAGATGAGCAAAAAATACGGTGCCGTTCTGTTCCTGTTCTTAGGAAGCTCACTCGTGTTACAGGCGCAGCTAAGTAAACAATACGACCTCAAATCACCCGACGGCAACCTTAGCGTGCACCTCGATGCGGCCAATAAGCTGCAATGGTCGGTGATGCACAAGGGGCAGCCACTCATTGCGCCCTCGGCAATTGCCCTGCAACTGGAAGGGGGCGACGTGCTGGGCGATAATGCCCGGATCACCTCCGCGCCCGTGCAGAAAGTTAATGCCACCATTCAGGCTATCAATTATAAGAAAGCCGTTATTGCGGATCAGTACAATCAGCTTACCCTGAATTGCAAAGGCGATTACGGCGTCATTTTTCGGGTGTATAACGACGCGGTAGCCTATCGGTTTTTCACGAAGCGCAAAGGAGAACTGATCGTGAAGGCCGAAGAAGCCAACGTCAATTTCACCGACGACCACAAGGCCTTCATTCCAATTCAATGGGATTACCGGGGTGGCCAAAACTTCAACTCTTCGTTTGAAGCGCTGTATCACGAAATTAATCTGTCTCAGTTTCCCAAAGACTCGCTGGCTTTTTTGCCTCTGCTGGTTGATGTAGGTCAGAACAAAAAAGTGGTGCTGCTGGAAGCCGACCTGGAAGACTATCCCGGCATGTACGTTAACCTGAATGAAAGTGGGAAAGGCTTTAAAAGTGTCTACGCGCCTTACCCACTGGAAGCTCAGTTGGGTGGTTCGGGAAACATGAATCTGATTCCGACCAAACGGGCCGAGTACATTGCCAAAACGGCGGGCACCCGCCAATTTCCCTGGCGTGCCATTGCCATCAGCGAGCAGGATAAAGAGTTGCTCAACAACGATATTGTACAGAAACTGGCGGCCCCTTCCAGGATTGCGGATGCGTCCTGGATTGAAGCGGGGCAGTCTACCTGGGATTGGTGGAGTAGCCGGACCATTTCGCACGTTGATTTCAAGGCGGGCAACAACACCGAAACCTATAAATACTACATTGACTTTGCCGCGGCTAACCAGGTGAAATACATCGTGATCGACGCTGGCTGGTCGGATCGGGCAGACTTGATGAAGGTTAATCCCGCTCTGAATATGCAGGAGATTGTGGATTACGGCAAGCAGAAAAAGGTGGGGGTTGTGATCTGGGCCTACTGGTCGGTCATTAACCAGCAGATGGAGAAAGCGTTTCCGCACTACGCGAAGATGGGCGTCAAAGGCTTCAAGATTGATTTCATTGACCGGGACGATCAGGTAGCCGTAAAATCGCTCTACGACATTGCCAAACTCGCGGCCGACAATAAGCTACTGGTCGATTACCACGGCGCTTTTAAGCCAACCGGACTACAGCGAACCTACCCTAACGTCATCGGCTACGAAGGCGTGAAGGGCCTGGAGAACTTCAAGTGGGCCAACGAAGATCAGCCCCGCTACACAGTGAGCATCCCGTTTATTCGGATGATGGCGGGACCAATGGATTATACCTCAGGCGCGTTTCGGAATGTAAATCAGGCCAATTTTCGACCGATCAATAATTTACCCTTAGCCAAGGGTACGCGGTGTAATCAACTGGCTCAGTTTGTAGTCTTTGAAGCGCCCTTTCAGATGCTGTCGGATAGCCCCACGGCGTACATAAAAGAGCAGGAATGCACGGATTTTATGACAAAAATTCCCGCTGCGTTCGATGAGACGGTGGCGCTGGATGGCAAAGTCGCCGAGTACGTAGCTCTGGCCCGGCGGAAGGGCGATACCTGGTTTGTAGGGGCCATGACCAACTGGACCCCTCGTGACCTGACGCTTGATTTTTCTTTTTTACCCGGCGGGACCTACGAAGCTGAGGTCTTTAAAGATGGTCTGAACGCCGGGCGCGATGGTACTGATTACAAAAAGGAAGTGATTAAGATCTCTTCAGGGGCCAAAGTACCCGTTCAACTGGCTGGCGGTGGCGGTTGGGTAGCCCGAATTAGAAAGGTAAACTGACAGACTATGCCTATGGTAGCCGAACCAGGTTAAACCAATAATTGAAAATGCCTTCAACTGTCTGGTGTATCGCACGTAGCGACGCTTCTTTCGCAATGACCGTTGCCGCTCCAGACTCATAACAGCGGTCTGCGTCGCCGGGATTCAGATGCCCAGACCAGATAATAACCGGAATCGCGTTTAGATCCGCCTGCCGACGAATTTGCAGCAGCACCTCCAAACCGCTTAACAGGGGCATGTCCAGGTCCATAAAAATCAGGGTAGGCCGCTTGTCCACGTCCTGTAGATAAGTCATTACCTGATCGCTTTGAGAGATTGGCGTTAGTGTAACAGCGGGAAAATGGGCCTTGACCAATGCCGACAGAAAAAATATATCGTCCTCGTCGTCGTCAACAACCAATACCCGTCTTTGCGCCGTTTGTTCAACCCCCATTTGGTGTAGTTTTTTACCATGCAGCGGGTAAACTAGGAACAGCAGCTATTGGTTATCAATTCTACCTACCGGGGAGGGGCGCCTGGCAACGTAGCCGTTCGGCCCCAATACTCAAAAATCGCTTTGAAATAAGCTTCCCATTCGCCTGGTTCGGTGGGTTTCACTAAGTAAGACGAGCTGCCTAATTGATAAGCCTCCCTAACATCCTCCTTATGATGTGAACTGCTCAGCACAACAACCGGTATCCGTTGCAGAACTGGCGTGGCAGTTCTGATCGCGGTCAGAAAGTTGAAACCGTCCTGTCGCTCAGGCAGGTACAAATCCAGTAAGATCAGCCGGGGTAATTCTAAGTGTTGGTCTACACCCGTATGGACATACTCCAGGGCCTGCGGGGCGGTTGCTGCCCACGCGAAATCTACCTCCGGCAACTGCTGCTGTAACCCATGTCGGATCAGCATCCAATGGTCAGGATTGTCCTCCACCACCAGCAAGCTACCGCCCCTGAAATTGTGTTTTCCGGCCTGCGCTTTGGCGTTGCTGTAAAAATTATTCATTAATGAACGGAGTGGAGTGAGTGGTTTAATAGCACCGAAGTTACGTGCCGGTGAAATTAGCCGACAGGTGACCCGTCGGTTTGCAGCGTTCATCGTTTACGTTTTCTGCTTCTTCTTCTTAGCCGCCGGGAATAGAATGTTGTTGAGAATCAGTCGGTAACCGGCCGAGTTCGGATGCAGATTAAGATCGGTCGGTTCCTCACCGATTTCGTGGCGGTAGTCTTCCGGGTCGTGGCCACCATAGAACGTGAAAAAGCCCCGCCCGTAGGGTGAGTGAATGTACCGGGCCTCACCCGCCGAGCGATTTTCGGCCATAATCACGACTTCGGGCTTGATGAGGTTTTTCTTGAACGCGGTCGTCTGGCCCATAAAGCCCTTAATCACGTTCAGGTGATTCTGCGTCAGCATCGTCGGAATGGGATCGTACTTGGCCGAGAACTGAAACAGCGTAAAGTAATCGTTGTCCTCTCTCAAACCGCGCTCTTCGGGCTGGTTGTCAATGGTCGAGAATTCGATCAGGTACGGGTTGGTGTAGACCTGGAAGTTTCGGAAGGCAAACGTCTGGCTGAAATCTAACTTGTTGCTGGCGTTCGGATCGGCCGGGTCGCCGTCGTAGAAGGAATCGACAATGTCGGTGTTTTGGGCTGCCAGCGCAATGTCGTACGTATCGGTGGCGTTGCACATGGCGAACAGGTAGCCGCCACCCAGCACAAAATCGCGGATGTTCTGGGCCACGGCCCGCTTCAACTGGGGCACTTTCGAGAAACCAAATTTTCGGGTAATCGACTCGGCTTCCTGCTTTTGGGCAATGTACCAGGGCTGGTCTTTGAAGTGAAAAAACTTACCGTACTGCCCCGTAAAATCTTCGTGGTGGAGGTGGAGCCAGTCGTATTCGGGCAGTTTGGTGTTCATCACCTCTTCATCGAACACCACATCGTACGGAATTTCGGCGTAGGCCATAACCATCGTCACGGCGTCGTCCCAGGGTTGCTTAGTCTTGGGCGAATAGACGGCTACTTTCGGCGGCTTTTGCAACTTCACCGCATCCATGTTGGCATCGGCAGCGCCAACTTCCGCCAAAATCTGCCCCGACTGCGCATCAGAAATGACTTCGTAGCTAACACCCCGGATCACCATTTCATTGATAAACGCCTGACTTTGCGGCATCATAAACGAGCCGCCCCGGTAGTTGAGCAACCAGTCGATTTCGGTATCGTGCGTTTTCAGTACCCAATACGCAATGCCATAAGCCTTTAGGTGATTCTTTTGGGTATCGTCCATGGGAATCAGAATTTTGGACGCCCAACCGTAACTTGTCAGCGTCAGAATAAGGATAAGCGGTAACAGCAACCGTTTCATTGGCTTTCCGATTAGTAAGGCGTATGGTAGCTTTGTCATAACGAAAGATAAGCAATTATTGTGCTAAATGAACCTCATTGAAAACATCCGCGAAGGCATGCGCTCCATTTTGGGTAACCGGCTGCGCACTATCCTGACATCGTTGATTATTGCCATCGGCATTACCTCGCTCGTGGGTATTCTGACAGCTATTGACGGAATTCAAAATTCGGTAGACAGCAGTTTGTCGGGACTGGGTGCCAACACATTTAGCATTGTAGCCCGGCAGGACGCCTTTCGGCGGGGGGGGCGGGTGCAGAAACAGGACGAACCCATCGACTATTTCGACGCTGTGCAGTTTAAACGGCGGTTTCCCTACGGGGCCACCATTGCCGTGTCGACGGTGGTGACCGGAGCCGCCCAGGCTAAGTTCGGCTCTAAAAAAACCAATCCCAACGTGCAGTTGACGGGGGGCGATGCGGCTTACCTGACCGTGAAAGGATTTGTTCTCCAGAGCGGCCGGAACCTGACTCAGAACGATGTTGATTACGGGCTTAACGTGGCCGTTATTGGCAGTGAGATTGCCACTAAGCTGTTTGAAAAGAAGCTTAACCCACTCAATCAGGTGATCCGGGTGTCGGGCAATCAGTATAAAATTGTGGGTGTGCTGGCCAAGAAAGGCGGTTTTTCGGGTGGGGGTGATGATCGTATCATCCTCATTCCGCTCGACAATGCCCGCGCGTTGGCCGGGTCGCAGCGCCAGACGTTCGACATCACGGCGTCGGTGCCGAGCGTATCGGATCAGGACGAAGCTATTGGCGAAGCACGGGGCACGATGCGGCAGGTTCGGCGCGACCCGCTCGGGCAACCCGACTCATTCGATATTGAGCGGGCCGACGAGCTCGCCAAAGAGACCGGAAATATTACCGGCTACCTGCGCATTGGCGGCTTCGGCATCGGTTTCATTACGCTGCTGGGCGCGGCCATTGCCCTGCTCAACATCATGCTGGTGTCGGTGACGGAGCGCACCCGCGAAATTGGCATCCGTAAGTCGCTTGGTGCCACGCCCCAGCGCATCCGGGAGCAGTTCCTGATCGAGGCCATCGTGATCTGTATTCTGGGCGGACTGGGCGGGGTGATTCTCGGACTTGGCGTGGGCAACCTGATTGCTACGCTGATTAGCCGGGGGCAGGGCGGGTTCATTGTGCCGTGGGCCTGGATGGGTCTCGGCATCGTCGTTTGCGTAGCGGTGGGCTTGTTTGCGGGCATTTACCCGGCCGTGCGGGCCTCCAAACTCGATCCCATCGAAGCGTTGCGTTACGAATGATGGATAATGCATAATCAAGAAAGGGGAACCTCACAGAATTATACATTACTCATTGTACATTGTCTATTAACGCTTACTTTTGCACCCACGTTTGACACACGTACCGATTTCAACGCCGGGTTGGCGGAACCGGTAGACGCGATGGTCTCAAACACCATTGTTCGCAAGGACATGCCGGTTCGAGTCCGGCACCCGGTACAAAAAGCTCTACTAAGGGCAGTTATAAACAGAAAGAGCGCTGACAGTCAGCGCTCTTTCTGTTTATAACTGCCCTATTTCCGTTGAATTTTCACGCTCCGAGCCAATTCGAATAAAACTTACTTAAGCGAGTAGGCTTTTACGGTATTGTGGAAAAAAGTAGGTACAAATAGGACTTTGGTGGTTGGATTATAGCCAATGTCTGCTGAATTAATTTTTTCTTTCGACGTGTCTATTTTCAACTCGGTGGTGCCGTCCGCCCGGACGTGCCAAATCTTCCCGCCCCATTCCGTGACTACGTATTCCTTGTTTCCCAAAGCCACAATGCCATCAATACCCCCCATCCCCTTGGCTACGGTGTCTAATTTCTTCGTGGCTGGATTCATCGTGAGCAATGACCCGTCGCCGTTGCCGATCAATAACTGATCGTTCTCGAACAGGAGACCATTGGGTCCCTTGAGCGGTGCACCGGCTAAAACGACACTGGCTTTTCCCCCGGTTAATGCCCAGACTTTGCTGTCGCCGGAGTCCGTCACGTACACCACGCCCTTCTTAGCATCAACGGCGATGTCGTTGAGGAATTTGGCCCCTTCAATCGGATACCGGTTGAGGATTTTGCCGGTAGCCAGCGCTATTTCCACAACCTGCGTCATCTCGGTGACGTACAGTTTATCGCCCGAAATGCCCATTCCTTTGGTGGAATTGAGGTTTTCGGTAAATTTTAACTGGATCACCTTGCCATCCTGACCGACTTTAGAAACGTAACTGGTCTTATTTTCCAGCGTCGGATTCCCGTTGATGCAGGCTACGTACAGTACGTTTTTGCCCGGCTCAAACAGGACGCATTCGGGTGTCCGCAACGTCGTATCGGTTTCCCACACGGGTTTTAAGTCGATTGTTTGCGCCTGAACGGCAGATAGGGTTGCACCGGCTACAAAACTGATTAGTAAGAAAGAGAATGGCTTTTTCATGAGTTAACACGTTTACAAGGATGAATGAAAAGCGGGTCAGTGCGCTTAGGGTACAACACAGGACCAATGTATGTAATTTCTGTCAATTACTGAATTAGTTTCTCCCCAGCGGGCTGCTACCCAACCACTAAACTCAGCGCCATTACCCCGGCTAAGCCACTAACCGAGACCAAGGTTTCCATCACGGACCATGTTTTGAGCGTGTCAGCCATCGACAACTGAAAATACTCTCGAAAAAGCCAGAAGCCGGTATCGTTGACGTGCGAAAACATCATGCTGCCCGCCCCAATACTCAACACCATCAAGTTCGGCTCCACGCCCGATACTTTCAGCAGCGGCAGCACAAACCCCGCCGTCGTGATGCCCGATACAGTAGACGATCCCACGCACACGCGGATGATAGCGGCCACACCCCAGCCCAGCACGTAGGGATGCAGCGAGGAGTTCTGCATCAGGTCGGCGATGGACTGGCTCACGCCACCATCGGTCAGTACCTGCTTTAAGCCGCCCGCTCCGCCGAAAATCAGGAAAAGCATAGCCACGTCTTTGATCGAAGATGCCAGCAGGTCCGTGACCTCGGTCATAGACTTGCCCCGTTGGACACCCAGCGTCAGGATAGCGATCAGCACCGAAATGGACATACTCACCACGGGTTCACCTGCGAATAAGATTGCCTGTTTAGCTAAGGAGCCATTGGGCAAAGACGGACTCAATACCGTACTCACGCCGATGAGCAGAATAGGCAGTAAAACGGTCAGGAAACTGACGGACGTTGAGGGCATCTGCTCGTCGGTCAGGTCCGGAGCAATGAGCGATTGGTTTGGGAGCGTCGTATATCGTTTCACCGTTGAGCCGAACACAATTCCCGAAATAAGGATGGCGGGGATGGCTACGATGATGCCGTAGAACAGCGTCAGGCCCATATCAGCGTTGAATTGATGGAGGATAGCCAGCGGAGCCGGATGCGGGGGCAGATAGCCCTGCGTGACGGAAAGCGACGCCAGCATGGGTAATCCAACGTACAGCGCCGGTAGTTTGTACCGATGCGCCACGGTAATGGCTAAGGGGGCCAGCAGCAGAAAACCAACGGAATAGAACAGCGGTAATCCGACGATAAAGCCCGTTACTAAAAAAGCCCACCGAACGTTTTTAACGCCCACCAGCGTCATCATACTCGTTGCTATGCGCTGAGCAGCCCCACTTTGGGCCACCAGCTTGCCCAGCATGGCTCCCAGCGCAATGATGCTCAAAACAGACCCTAATGTACTGCCAATACCCGTCTGGATAGCTCCTAAAATAAGGGTAGGGGACATATCCAACAATAATCCCACGCCCAGCGAGACCACCAAAAAGGCCAGAAACGTATGCAGCCGAACGTGCGAAATGAGCAGGATGAGGACAATAAGGCCAAGAATGGTGATGAGTAAAGGCATGGCAGGAGGGTTGGAATAGTCAATCCGTGTGTGATTGGCTGGTGCTAAACTACGGGAGCACGCGCGTTTTGTTTCAAAGTGGGTTGCAAATCGCCCGGCGAATGGTGAAGTTTGCCGCCGTTCTCCCTTCTGTTGAGCGAATCCAACCTAATAAAACCACATGAACGCAACCCAAACCTCCTCACTGTCAAACCTGTTTCCGGCCGACGTTTCGCAAATTCCGGCTGAGTATCGCATCGAACCCATTCACCAGCGCGAGTACCTGCTCAACGGCGAAATGCGCCAGTGGAGCGGTAAAGTTTCTGAGGTGTATTCGCCGGTTTGCGTGCCCGGCCCCGACGGTACGTTGCAGCGCCAGTTGGTAGGCAGTTATCCGGTGGCGGGTCCCACCGAAGCGCTCGAAGCGTTGGATGCGGCCGTAGCCGCCTACGACAATGGCCGGGGCGAGTGGCCGCAGATGTCGGTGGCCGGGCGGATTGCCTGCATGGAGACATTTGTGGGCAAGATGCTGGAACAGCGAAAATTAGTCATTAACCTGATTATGTGGGAGATTGGTAAAAACCTCGCCGACGCCACCAAAGAGTTCGACCGGACGGTGAAGTACATCTACGACACCATCGACACGCTCAAGAATATGGACCGCAACTCGTCGCGGTTCAGGATGGAGGAGGGCATTATCGGTCAAATTCGCCGGTCGCCCCTTGGTGTTGTGTTGGCGATGGGGCCGTTCAACTATCCGCTCAACGAAACCTATACGACGCTCATCCCGGCCATTCTGATGGGTAACACGATCCTGTTCAAAACGCCCAAACACGGTTCGCTACTGCATTACCCGCTGCTGGAAGCGTTCAGAACGAGCTTCCCGAAGGGCGTTGTCAACTCGCTCTACGGGCGCGGAGCCGACGTGGTGCCGCCCGTGATGCAGTCGGGCAAAATCAACGTGCTGACGCTGATCGGCTCCAGCCGCGTGGCCGACGAGTTACAGCGGCAGCACCCCAAGCTGAACCGGCTCCGGTCGATTATGAGTCTCGATGCTAAGAATGCGGCCATCATCCTGCCCGATGCTGACCTCGACGTAGCCGTAAAAGAGTGTTTGTTAGGTTCGCTGTCGTTCAACGGGCAGCGGTGCACCGCCATCAAAATTATCTGGGCGCACCGCTCCATCGTCGGCGAGTTCCTGCGCCGTTTCAACCCCGAAGTCAGCAAGCTAAAAGCCGGTATGCCCTGGGACAGTGGTACGCAGATAACGCCCCTGCCCGAACCCGCCAAGACGCAGTACTTAGCCGATATTATTGCCGATGCCGAAGCAGGGGGCGCGTCGGTCGTGAACGAAGGCGGTGGCGAAACACTGGCGTCGCTGTTCCGCCCGGCAGTGGTGTATCCGGTGCGCGAAGGGATGCGGCTCTACCGCGAAGAGCAGTTTGGTCCGATTGTACCGGTGGTGGCCTATGACGATGAGGAGGAATTTATTGAGTACCTTATCACGGATGATCACGGGATGCAGGCCAGCATTTTCGGAACTGATACCGACGCCATTGCCCGGCTCATCGACCCGCTGGTGAACTTGGTGAGCCGCGTCAACATTAATGCACAGTGTCAGCGCGGACCGGATACGTTTCCGTTTACGGGCCGTAAAGATTCGGCCGAGGGAACGCTGTCAGTGGAGGATGCGCTGCGGTCGTTCTCCATCCGGTCGGCGGTGGCGACGAAGGACACGAGCGATAACAAAGCTATTTTGAACGAGATCGTAGGCCAGCACAAATCTGAGTTTTTGAGCACAAATTTTATTTTTTAGCGTAGGCTAACCGCTTATCCTGTCTAACCGGCCATTCACCGAAGTGAATCTGATTAGGGTTGCTTTTTTCGTATGTTTGACCACGGTCTGACCACGCATTCTAACCAAAAAACACCAGCCGATGGGCCTTTTCGATTTCATTCGCAACGAACTAATTGAGGTTATTGACTGGGTGGATGTCGGACCGTCGCACGGCGGTTCGTCCGACATGGTGATCTGGAAGTTTCCCGACAACGGCAACAACCTCAAATACGGAGCGCAACTGACCGTTCGGGAGTCGCAGGTGGCGGTGTTCATGAACGAAGGCAAGATTGCCGACGTGTATCCACCCGGTCGCTACGAACTCACCACCCAAAACATGCCGATCATGACCACGCTGCGGTCGTGGAAATTCGGGTTCGAGTCGCCCTTCAAAGCCGATGTATATTTTGTGTCGACCCGGCAATTTACCAACCTGAAATGGGGTACGCAGAACCCGATCATCGTGCGCGATCCGGAGTTCAAGCAGGTGCGGGTGCGGGCGTTTGGCGTGTTTGCGCTGCGCGTTACCGACGGGCGTCTGTTTATCCGGGAGTTTGGCGGTACGGCTCCCATCGTACGCATTGGCGATCTGGAAGAGCAACTCCGCACGGCTATTGTTAGTAAGTTCTCCGACACGGTGGCCGAACTGGGTGTTTCGGTACTCGACCTGGCCCGCAACTATCAGGAGGTAGGCGAAAAGCTACATCCGATGCTGCAAAACGACTTCACGCCCTACGGATTGGAACTGACGCGGTTCTACATCGAGAACACCAGCCTGCCGCCCGAAGTCGAAGCGTTCCTAGACAAGACGACCCAGATGAACATGGCGGGCGATATGGCCCGTTTTCAACAGTTTCAGGCGGGGGTATCGCTCGAAAAAGCGGCCGAAGAAGGCGGGGTGGCTGGTACGTCTATCCTGATGGGCGGCTTAGGGAATTTCATGGGAGGAGCCAACGCGCAAAACGCTCAGCCAGCCGCCGATGATAAAGCCAAAACGATGGAATTACTGAAGCAATTAGCCGACCTCAAAAACGCTGGGGTGCTGACCGAAGAGGAGTTTACGGCCAAGAAAGCCGAGTTGTTAGCGAAACTTTGATTGTCCCTTTGTTTTCTTATCTCCCAACCGGTAGCCGCACCGAATAGGCAATGGAATCACCAACTCAGGCGGGTCTGTTTCGGGTTCCATGTTCAACGTGTGGCTCACAGATGCAGTTTTCGCCCGAGAAGCAGCAACTCAGTTGCGGCCACTGCGGGAGCACCCAAGCGATTCCGCTCACTAAAAATAAACTGCACGAGCGCCCCCTGAACGCGCATCAGGCTAATAGCCAACAGCTGATAAGCACCGTAACGGAAGAAAAGCAAGTGTTCGGCTGCCCCAACTGCGGAGCCAGGCTGACCGCTAACGCCGACGTGCCCACGATTACCTGTGCGTTTTGTGGGACCAAGAATATCAATTCCGAAGCCCGCAAAACCCGGCTCATTGAACCGGTGGGTGTGTTGCCCTTCCGACTGTCGCGCGAACAGGCGGCTGAACGGTTCAAACGCTGGATCGGTGACGACTGGCTGGCTCCTTCCGACTTGAAGGCTGGAGCCACGCCCGATAACTTTCGGGGTATCTACATCCCTTTCTTCACCTTCGACGCCCAAGCCGACTCCAACTGGCAAGCCGAAGCCGGATTCTACTACCACGTGACGGTGCCGGTGCCCGACGGCAAGGGCGGCACGGTTAATCAGCAACAGCAGCGCGTTCGCTGGGAGCCGCGCAGTGGCTCGCATTCGGCTTTTTACGACGACGTACTGACGATGGCTTCGCAGCAGCTTGCCAACCAGCACGAGACTGTCGCCGAAGCCAGCAGCTATGACCTGACCGCCGTTGTTGATTATGACCCGCGTTTTCTGCTGGGCTGGGAAGCGGAAGTGTACAGCATCGACCTGCCCGATAGCACCCGCCGGGCCGAAGCCGATATTCGGGCGCGGGAAGAAAACGCCTGCTCCGGCGAAGTAGGCGGGGACACCCAGCGTAGTCTCAACGTAAGTACCCGCTTGACTAACCTAACGTTTAAGCACATTTTGTTGCCGCTCTGGATTTGCGCGTACGTCTACAACGGCAAGCCCTACCGCTTCATCATTAACGGCCAAACGGGGCGCATCGCGGGAGACCGGCCGAAATCAGCCTGGAAAATAGGGCTGCTGATAGCCGGTTTCCTGTTGCTGGTGTTTATCCTATACGCGCTGGCAAAAAAATAACGGTTAACTTCTAATTTGCTACAGGCTCATAAACTTTCCAAATCCTTCGCCGACGATGTCAAAGCCGTCCGCAACGTGTCGCTCACGCTCGAACCGGGCCGGATTATGGGACTGTTGGGGGCTAGTGGTTCGGGTAAAAGTACGCTGCTGAATCTGCTGGCGGGGCTGGCCGACGTCGATGCGGGCGAGGTGCGGCTGGCCGGTGAACGGGTGCCGGGGCCGGGCGAGGTGCTGGTGGCGGGTCATCCACAAATCCGGCTCGTGCATCAGGAGTATCAGTTGATGCCCAACGTGTCGATTCGTGAGAACATCGCTTATGCCCTGCGTTTTTCTGAGAAGACGTACCGCGATTTCCGCGTTGATGAACTGCTCAAACGCTGCCGCCTGACCGACGTGCAGCACCGACTGCCGCGTCAGGTGTCGGGGGGGGAGAGGCAGCGCACCGCCATTGCCCGCGCCGTCGCCGACAAGCCAGCGGTATTATTGCTGGACGAACCGTTCAGCCACCTCGATTTGCCCAACCGGCTTTTAATCCGCGATTTGCTGTTCGATCTAATTAAACAGGAACAGGCAGGGTCACGCGCGACGGCCTGCCTGTTCGTTACCCACGAGGCCACCGACGCACTGTCCCTTGCCGACACGCTGGGTGTTCTGCGCGACGGCCGGTTGGTGCAGCTCGGCCCGCCGTTAGTTGTGTACCACCAACCGGCAACGGCTTATGCCGCCCGTCTGACGGGTTCGGTTAATATCTTGAAAGCAAAACACCTGCCCGCTTTGGGGTTACCCGAGCCTAATTTACCCGAAGCATTAATCTGTCTACGACCGGAGCAAATAAAACTCGATATAACCGGGGTGGCGGCTACGGTTCAGGCGGTGTTCTTCAAAGGCAGCCACTCCGAAGTTGAGGTTGAGTTGTCGCGTTACGTCCGGGTGCGTTTGCTGACCACTCGCGACGACTTACGGATTGGGGATCGGGTGGGCATACGCGTGTCCGCAGAGTTAGTTTGGTTTCTGAAAGGTTAACGGGTCGCCTTGCCGATGTGTACATCATTGCTCACGGTTATTGATCTGCATTTATAGCGTATCATTGTCAGCGGATTATCTGAATTCCCGATCATGATGACCAACCGTTTTTACAGCTATGCAAACTTCAGTTTAGGACTGGCTGTGGCTGCTGGCTTACTCCAGAGTGTTATTCATTTTCAGCTTGGTATAGGAATAGTCTCGCTGCAATCAATAAGTAGTTGGTTTTTCCTGGTGAGTCTGATTTCTCTGGCAGCATCCGTATTCATGTTGCTGTATCACCATAACAAAAAACACAGGTTTGCCCTGCAGGCGGGGCTACTGGCTACCGCAGCTAATTTTTGTGTATTTACATTCAGGTGGTTACTCTTTCTGAACCGCGAATTAGTAATTTATACGACCCCTATCTTCTTTCTTGTCGTCAGTGCTGGTATCGTTTACGCAATCAGCCTGATCGTGTCCAGGGCAGGAGAAAGGTACTGGCTAAAAACGGCGGGCGTTTGCTATCTAATCCTGGGCCTTGCTCAACTGACAGCCTTGATCTTATACATAGATTTCCAGTCAGTCTCGATTCATCCCACGTTGGATAAGATCAGGCAATGGACTACGTTAGTTGGCAGCTTACTGCCTGTTTTGTTCATCCTGAATTTTTTGGGTGAGGCAAAACGTGTAAAGAACCAGAGCGAGGATACAACTCAGCTTAAAGGGTCAGATTTCTTGATGGGTCTTGTGGTCCTGCTCGCTATCTGTACGCTGGTACTGGGCGTCAGAATAGCGGGTGAAGGTTATGGGCAGACCCACGTATCCAGCCGGGCGATGGAGTTGGCGCAGCCCTTTGACGCTGGAAGATATGTCAGCACTAAGGGAGACACGATGCTGTATCGACTCCTGAAACCACTGCACTACGACCCCCAAAAAAAATACCCGCTGGTGGTATGCCTGCCTTATTCCTGCGCGGACGATAATGTGCGGCAGATTGACGGTTGCCCGCCAGCTCAGTGGTTATCTACTGAAGAAAACAGAAAAAAATACCCTTCCTTTCTTTTTGTGCCGCGATGCCCACCAAATACCAGCTGGGGCGGTGATCCCAATATGCCTTCTATGGCTCCACTGGCTATTGAAACTATTATTGCTCTGGATAAGTCGTTCTCAATCGACAAAAGAAAACGGTACGTGACGGGCGTCTCGCGCGGTGGTTATGGATCGTGGCAGTTCATCAGTACGCATCCAGAACTGTTTGCCGCAGCCATTCCGATTTGTGGAGAAGGTGACCCAACGCTGGCTCATACCCTCACGAACGTTTCTGTGTGGGCTTTTCATGGAGAGAAGGATAGGAACGTTCCAGTGAGCGGCTCACGGGATATGATTGGGGGAATTGAAAAAGCAGGCGGAAAACCTCATTATACCGAATTTTCAAATGCCGGTCATAATATCTGGGAAGATGTTGAAAAAACGCCCGGCTTACTGGACTGGCTTTTTGCCCAGCAACGCAATGAGCCAATCCAGTAAACCAGTTGATAAGTACCTGATAAAACGCTTCTCCCTAATTAATTCCAACGGCGGTGTCGCAGTGGCCGGGCCGCCCGTGCGGCAAGATTTGGCAAGGTAACCCCTGATGACTGTAAACCCGGCGGCTCATTTGTGGTTGCATAAATAAACAAAACCAGCAACGCAGTATGGAATCCAACGAAGGGCGTCAGACCCAAACTCAGGAAGAAGCCGAAGGAAAGGCCGTATTGGTGAACATCGAGACCGAAAACGTCGATGCATCGGGTGTCGATGATGATTCGACCGGCATGGGTAACGACGATTACCTCGGCCGGACGAATAAGGAAAGAAAAGAGTCGTAAGTCAGTAAGTCGAAAAAGTCATAAGTGCTGATGTGAGTATTGTTATTGCGTCAGCACTTATGACTCTTTCGACTTACGACTTTTATAATTTACATCATCCGCTTTATCAACTGCTCGACGGAAATGCCTTCTGCTTCGGCTTTAAAGTTGCGCACCAAGCGGTGACGCAGAATGGGCATAGCCACGGCCCGCACGTCTTCAATGTCGGGTGAATATTTACCCGTGAGCAGGGCATTGCATTTAGCGGCCAGAATCAGCGCCTGCGATGCCCGTGGGCCAGCGCCCCATTCCAAATATTGGTTGGCATCGGCGGCCCCCATCTCCGTGTTGGGGCGCGTTTTGTGAACGAGTTTAACGGCGTATTCAACCACGTTGTCGACCACCGGCACCCGGCGTACCAACTGCTGAAACTCCCGGATTTCTTCGCCCGTCACCACCCGCTGCACGTCGTATTTCTTATCGGACGTCGTGCTTTTGACAATTTCCAGCTCCGACTGATAGGAAGGGTAGTCCAGAAAAATGTTGAACATGAACCGGTCCAACTGCGCTTCCGGCAGCGGATACGTTCCTTCCTGCTCAATGGGATTCTGCGTCGCCAGCACGAAAAACGGCCGACCTAACCCGTACTTATGACCGGCAATGGTGACCGAATATTCCTGCATTGCTTCGAGCAGAGCCGCCTGCGTCTTGGGGGGCGTCCGGTTGATCTCGTCGGCCAGAATGATATTGGCGAAGACGGGTCCCTTGATGAATTTGAAATTGCGCTCCTGATCGAGCGTTTCAGAGCCGAGAATGTCGGACGGCATCAGGTCGGGCGTAAACTGAATCCGGTTAAAATCGAGATCCAGCGCCCCGGCAATCGTTTGAATCAGTAGCGTTTTGGCTAATCCCGGCACGCCCACCAGCAGGCAGTGACCCTGACAGAAGATGGCGGTCAGCAGCAGCCGAACCGTATCGTCCTGACCAATAACGACTTTTGAAATTTCGGTTTTGAGTTTCTGATAGGAACTGGTAAGGGCTTCCGCAGCCGCAACATCTGATGTGTAAGGCATGATTTAACGTAAAATGAATAATGTAGAGTTAACAATGAATAATGGATAATGTAGAATGAATAATGACCGGCAGATCAGTGTCCATTCTACATTATCCATTACTCATTAGTCATTAATTTCCGCTGCCCAAGGTGGCCGCGCTGTTTTGCGTGGTGCCAAAAATACGACAATCCTGGAATTCGGGGTCAACGGTGATATACACGTCGGCAACGGACTTACGGAACCACTCATCAATGGCGCGGTTCTTTTTGTTGGTCAGCACAATGTTCTGCAATTTCTCGAAGTCCACTTTGAAGTCGGCGGTGTGGGGCGGCACTTTGCTTTTGAAATACAATAACCGTACCGCACTTTTGCCATCTTCAGTACGGAAAGGAAGCGGAGCCGAAATGCTGCCCACTTTCATGGTGTCGAGCATTTGGAACATGGCGTACTCCATCGAACCGTCCATCGCCAGGCGGCTGCTGCCCGATTGCGGCTCGCGGAGCAGGCCACCCGCATCGGCGGTGGTTTTGTCGTCTGAGAAGTCGTGAGCAGCTTTTTCAAACTTCAGCGAGTCGATCTGAATCAAATTTCTGAGACTGTCCAGATACTGCGTTGGCCCGGTTACGTCCAAGCGGTTGTAGTCGGGCCGGAGCAGAATGTGGCGGGCGTGGTATTCGGCCCCGCGCGTTTCGAGGAGTTGAATCAGGTGCAGGCCAAAATCCGATTCCACGACGTCGGAGATTTCATTAGGCTTGAGCTTCAGGGCCGCGCCCTCAAACGGAGCTACCATGGCCCCGCGTTTGGCAAAACCGAGGTCGCCCCCGCTGGGTGCTGAGCCAACATCTTCGGAGTTTTCTTTGGCTAATTTGGCAAAATCCTCGCCCTTCAGTACGCGCTCTTTATAGTCTAACAGGCGTTGGCGCAGCGCTTCTTTCTGCTCCTTGGTCGGTTTAGAAAAGCGTACAATCTGACCTACTTCCACTTCGGCAGGCATGTAGGGCAGGCTGTCTTTCGGAATAGCGTCGAAAAACTTACGAACCTCACGGGGAGTCACCTTCACGTCGGTCGTAATTTTCTGCTGCATTTTCTGCACAATCTTCTGGTCTTTCACCTGCTGGCGCAGTTCACTTTTGAGCATTTCTAAGCTCTTGCCGTAAGCTTCAACAATGTTCTTGTCGGAGCCGAATTGCTGCACCATGTAGGCCATGCGCTGGTCGAGTTCGCTGTCCACGATTTTCTCCTCCACCACAACCGAGTCGATTTCGGCTTTGGCGAGCATCATCTTGTTGATAACGAGGCTTTCCAGCAACTGGCATTTGGGCGGGGCCGTCTGGTTCTGGCCAGCGTATGACTGAACGGTTTCTTCCAGATCCGACCGGAGCACGTAGTAGTTGTCAACTTTTGCAATGATTTTGTTGAGACTCACGCCCTGACCCTGCCCAAAAACGGGGGCGGTCAGGCACCAGCCAACCAACCCGATAAGTGCACTGCTGATTACTTTTTTCATGTGTTAAAGATACGAAGGGAACGTCGTACGCGCTGATTTTTAACCATTTTTAAGGGAAATCAGTCAGTGAGTTGGTCAGTCAATGTGTCGGTCAGTCAGCTACTCACCAACTGACCGGCTCATCGACTGACCAACTCTCTTTCTCATTTAACCAATTTTCTTATCTCTTCTTCATTGACTTTAACGGGATACTTCTGGCGAAGCTGAGCCAGCCACTGCTTTTCCAGCACGGCCTGGTAATCGTTAATAACGGCCCCACGCGCTTCGGCAAACGTTTTGGGACGGGCTGGTTCAATGCGGCTGATGGACACCGACACGGCCTTCCCCGCCGGATGCAATACCGTGGTGCCGGGTTTCCAGGAGCCGGCAGCATCGAGGTAAGGGTTCATGCCGTTCGCAAACAAACCTTCCGTAACTGTTATGGCCGGGTCGCCCGCCGATGAGTTGCCGGACTCTTTTTGAAATTGAGCACTCAAAATTTTAGCTGCGTCGGCTTTCGCATTTGAGAAATACTGAAACGTTACCGTGCGCTGAACGGCGGGGTCTTTGGAAACAGGTCCCGGTCGTGCGCCCTGATAATCTTTCTCGGCGATTCGGCTGAGCGATACGCCGTTTTGTTGCAAATAACGAACTACGGAGCGGATGCGTCCGGCCGAAACCGAGTCGCCCTCAGCCGGGGCGTGTGAGCTACTCACCTCAACCAGGTAATCGGGGTTGCGCAGCAGGACCGACAGCACCTCGAACAGGCTTTCGCGCTGACTGGGTGCGAAGGCCGTTTGGTTCTGGTCATACGTAAGCGTAGCGCCCGCCCGCCGGAGCTGATACGGTGGGTTGCCCCTGAGCATATCGGTGGCTTGTTTGAGCAGGGCATCGTTTGGTGCTACAACGATGGTGGCCACCGCCCGTTCGGGAAAGCGGTACTTGTCCTTGTTCTGCTCAAAATACCGCTGCTGACCGGTTGAATCCACCATCGACCGCTCCCAGACGTTCTCCTCCATCAATTGAGAAAGCAGCACTCCATCACGAATTTCATTGAGCAAGGCCCGGAATTCAGAAGATTTTTTATCTAAGTTTTTCTCTTCAGTCTCAATCAACCGGTCCCCCACGAAGCGGTCGAAGAGTCGGCGCATGGCAACGGATGGCGAGCCAGCAGTGGATGCTACTGAACCGGGCGTTGTGGCGGTCATGGCTGGATTCCGGGGCGGTTGCTGCCGCTGCCGAACGTAGTCGAAAAACTCATTGACGGTGTATGATTGATTGGCAATAGTCAGGATAGGCTTGTCCTGCAAACTGGTTTCGAGCGGCTCGCGTTGCCGCCACCGTCCGAGCAGCAACGTGCTGTCGGCTTTCTGAAGGGCGTTTTCGAGGGTTGGCTTCACCTCCTGAACCGGGTATTCCTTCATCAGCCGCTGCACGGTCGACTGCCGCAGCACGTCGGCGCGGGTGTCGGTTGTGACGCGCTGACGTAGGGCCGGGGCTAAGTCAGCAAACGAGCCAATACCCCGCCGGTCGATGAGCCTAAGGATATGCCAGCCGTAGTTGGTGCGCACGGGTTTGGACAGATCGCCGGGTTTGACCAGCGCAAAGGCGGCTTCTTCAAACGAAGGCACCTGCCGACCCGTTTCAAAGCCGGGGAGTACGCCACCGTTGGCTCGAGACGTGGCATCGTCGGATACGTCCCGGCAGACCGTCTCGAACGATTCTCCTTTTTGCAGTCGGGCGTAGGCTGCGTCAATGCGCTGCTGCGCTGCCTGTTGCCCACTTTCATCGGCTCCCGGACTTATACGTACCAGAATGTGAGCCACGCGCACGGTTCCCCGGCCCGGTCGCCGGTCGTTGACGCGGACGAGGTGGTAGCCAAACCGCGTCCGAACGGGCAGCGACACCGTTCCAACGGGCGTGGTGTAGGCTGCTGTTTCGAGGGGATAAACGACCGAGAACGCCGTGAAATAACCTAAGTTACCGCCGGTTGAAGCGGTGGTTGCGTCCCCTGAATTTGCCTGGGCTAAGGTGGCAAAATCCTCACCATCCAGCGCCCGTTTGCGGAGTGCGAGGGCGGTTTGGTAAGCGGTTAGCGTATCGGTCGGGGCCGCATCTTCGACCACTGGCACCAGAATATGCGACACGTTGACCTCCTGCTGCATCCGCTGATAGGCTTCAGCCGCCAACGATTCGACCAGCACTTTATCGGTCAGGTACGACTGCGCGAGTTGCTTGCGGTAGGTATTCATCTCTTCCCGGAAGGCTTCCGTTGTGTCGCGCTTTTCGTCCTCGGCGGCCACAACCTTCAGCTTCAGGTTAGTGTACAGATCGAAATACTGATTGATATCGGTGCGTTGGGCCGAGTCCGACGACAACTGATTTTTGGTGAACGACTGGAAAAAATCATCGGTGGTAAACGCCTTGTTTCCCAGCGAGAGAATGACGGGTGGCGGGGGCGTTTGCTGAACCACTGGCGCGGTTGTTTTGCAGGCGATGAGGAGGTAGGCCAGCAAGAAACCGCCGGTGAGTTGGCGCATAGCGTCTGAATTAACTGCTTTTAGGTTAACTGACAACAGATTCGGTGGTGAAAACATTCGTGAATTAACAACGATTCGTTTGGGCGCTTATTGGCGACGCGCCCGTTCAACTAACCTACTTCTTCAACTACAGATTCCCCCGATGAACCATCTCCGCTGGTCCATTGCCAGCGTTCGAGGAGCCGAAGCCGACCGTCAGGCAGGTGTTCGGGTGTGGAGTGGCAACGGCCGGTCATCAACTCACCCTGCGTATTGACGTGCTGATAGCGCATGTCCAAACTGTTGTCGTCCTGCACGGTGGCAATCAAAAAACCTTTCGTGATGGCTCCACCCGCATAATCAGCCCAGACAATCTGGCCCTTTTGGTGGTAGTAAAATGTGGTTTCGCTGCTCACCTCGCCGTTGCTGGTGTTGGTAACCGAGCGGAAGGTTTTGTTATCGTACATAATTACATTTATCAGTGAACAGGTATCAGCCAGCAGGTATCAGTCAACAGCCAGTAATAATTGTTGGCTGTTGACTGATACCTGTTTATTGTTCACTGGAAGGTTCCTGCTGGCTTAAACAATGGAAACTTCCCAGTCCCCACACAATATCGGTCGAGTCGATGCCGACGATTTTACGGTTGGGGAAGCATTGACCGATAATGTCCAGAGCGGTTTGGTCTTTATTGCAACGGAAGGTTGGCACGATAACGGCCCCGTTGGTGATAAGGAAGTTCGCGTAAGACGCCGGTAACCGCAGCCCATCGATGACAACGGGATCAGGCATAGGTAACTCGACAATAGTGAACTGCTTGCCGTTTGGCAGGCGCATCACACGCAGTTCGCGGTGAATGTCCTGCAAAAACGTATAGTTGTCGTCGTTATGATTGGCTTCGTAGGCGGCAATAACAGTGTCTTCGTTCACAAACCGAACCGTATCGTCGATGTGGCCGTCGGTGTCGTCACCCACGATACCTTCCTCCACCCACAGCACCTGCTGAACGCCGTAATAATCACACAAAAACCGCTCAATATCGGCCTGCGTAAGGTGACTGTTGCGGTTCTGATTGAGCAGACACGCCCGGCTGGTGAGCACCGTTCCGGCTCCGTTAAACTCCACCGAACCGCCTTCCATAATGATGCCCGGCGTTACATAATCTAAGTGCCGGTATTGCGCAATCTGGACTGGAATCAGGTCGTCGCGGTCGTAGGGCGGGTATTTATTGCCCCAGGCGTTGTAGCCCCAGTTGACGATCAGCCGCTCTTTTCTTGCCGGATTAATCAGAAACGCCGGGCCGTGGTCGCGGCACCACGAATCGTTAGTGGGGTGGGGCAGGAGCGTGATGCGCGGTTCCCCGCCGGGACTCATATCGGCTCCGGCCAGCAGCAGCCGCAATTTGGCCGCCTGCATCACCGTTTCGTTATGGGCGTTGATGCAAACGGGTTCGCTTTCGGCAATGGTTTTAATGAACTCGATGTAAGCCGGAAACATCAGTTCCTGCCGGTCGCGGGTCCACGACGCTTCGGTGTGCGGCCAGCTCAGCCAGGTAGCCATATGCGGGTGCCACTCGGCGGGGAAGAAAAAGCCGTGTTCAGCGGGAATAAACGATTCAGGTAGTGTCATGCGTAAGAACAAACTTGTTGCAAAAGTAAGGTTTTACTCAGTCAACCAGTGCCCGTACCGCATTAACCGTTAGCCCCGTGAAGTCATCGACAACCAGCGCAGCACCGGAGTCTTTCAGTTCGTCATGCGTGTGCGTCGTGGCGAGGGCAACAACCTTCATGCCCGCCCGCAACCCTGCTTCGATGCCCGCAAAGGCATCCTCGAAAACGATACAACGGGATGGGTCGATGCCCACGCGTTGGGCGGCTGTGAGGTAGATTTCGGGGTTGGGTTTGCCGTGCCGGATCATGCTGGCATCCACGATGGCGTCGAAATAGGGCCGCAGTGGCAAACCGTCGAGTGTGAAAAGGACATTGCTCACCGGGGCCGATGTGCCCACGGCTAACCGGACGTTTTCGGCCTTCAGGTCATCCAGAAATGGCAATAATCCCGGTGCAGGCTGGAGATGCGGGCCGTACAATTCCCGGTAAATACTTTCTTTCTGTTCCGTAAATTCAACTAACTCGTCGGCCGATACCGTGCGCCCGAACATATAGGCCATCGCATCGGCAGAGACGCGCCCGTTGATGTTTTCGAGGTACTGATCTTTCGTAATGGGCCGGTCGTGACGCTGTGAAAATTGCAGCCAGGCGTTGATGTGGAAGTTGGTGTTGTCGACAATAACGCCGTCCATATCGAACAGAGCGGCCCACGAATGGATATCAAAGAGAGAATCGGGCATGAGCAGGGGAGGTTGTATGCGAGCGCAAAGAAACGGGTTTGCTGCGAACCCCAAACGTTGGGCCGATGCATTTAGCACCGTAATTTCTAAAAACCCGGGGGATGATAGACCAGTTAAATGGACATGACAATCATGGAATCACTCCCCGCAGCCATCGACGCGCTGCTACTAAAGGGCCACTCGCCCGCTGAAACGCTCAGCGACATTGTGCAGACGGTGGGTCTCGCACTCAATGCCGACCGGTGTTTTCTATACGTCCGTCAGCCCGATCAAGCGCGGGGCCGAACCGCTTTCTGCTGGCGAAAAAATGACCAGGTTCCGGACAAGAACACCATCCAACCCGACTGGCAACCTGACACCACCGACCTGCCTGCCGAAGATCCGCTTATCCGCGCCGGGCTGACCATGAAACCATCCGTGTATGTAGACGACGTGGAAACCGCCACGCCCGACGTGCTGAACCGCAGCTTCGAGCGGGAAACCTTCGGACACCGTGCCCTGATTCACGCCCACATTCAACAGGACGGACAACTGTGGGGTATTCTGCAACCATGCGTTTTTGACAAGCCCCGCCACTGGACCGGTGACGAAAAAGCACAGATCGAAGCGATCCTCCCGCGCTTGCAACCGGTGATTGCGGCTTACGTGGGGTCGGTTTGAGAAGCCGTTTCGGGGTTGGGCGTGGACAAAACGTCGCCCGCTAAAATGGCCGCTTCATGAAGAAGCTCTGTGGCAACCAGTTCATCCGTAACGGTTTCAATGCGTTCATCGAATGCGTCCAGATCAGTGGCTGACGGCGCTTTCATGCCCAGCAAAAACCGCCCAACGTAGAGCAGGTTGAGCGAAAAACGTAGTTCGGGCAGGGCGCGGCTGTGGCGGGTTTGGGATTCGGGTTGCATACAGACACAACAACCGCCGGGCGTATGTAGTGCCGATTCGGCACTACAACACCTTAATCTTCATATTTCGGAAGTAAATCGGTGCTCCGGCATGTTTGCCCTGCAAACCGATGAAGCCACGCAGCGGCAGGTCGGCAGCGGGTTTGTTGAGCCACTCGGGTACGGGCGAACCGTCGGGGTTGGTTTTAGCCGACGTGAATTTGGCTAAGTCGATACTGTTGACCAACTGATTGTTGAGCACAATGTAGATCATTTTGCCCTGGCAGGTTACGGTGTAGCGGTTCCACTCGCCAGGTTTTTTGACCACGCTTTTTGTGGGGGCCTGATGGCCGAATAATGCCCCGCACTGCCAGTTGGTGGGCGACTCGGCCCATTGTTTGGCGTAGTCGTCGGCAATCTGAATTTCGACGGAGTTAGGAATCCAGTTAGTCGTGTCGGAGCAGTGAACAACCACGCCACTGTTGGTGCCGTCGGCCGTCATAAACAATAAATCCAGCACAAAATCATCGTAGGGTACGGCCGTCCAGATGGTGTTGTCGGCGCTGGCCGTCAGGACGCCCTCTGATGTGGTCCAGACGCCTTTGGGAAATCCTGCGTCGGACAGGTCAGACTCGAAAAGCGGCTTCCAGCCTGCCGTATTGGTGTTGGGGTGGCCTTTGGGTGGTGTCGGTGATGATTGAGCATACAGGCAGGTGGTTGAATGCAGCGCAAGACAGGTGAGCAACAGGAATAGTTTCATCGACTGGGATTAGTTTAGCCAACAAAGTAAACAGCCGGTGCGATTTTCTCATCACGACCGGCTCTTTATTTAGAATCAATGGATTACTTTGGATCATCCAGCAAGCTGAGCAGCCAATGAAGACGCAACCGACTGGCGGTCTACATCAGCGCACTCGCTTTGCCATGCATCCCCCTGCCGAGCGTCGGACCGTCGAAAACTCTTCATAATCCAGCCGCCCCCAATCACGTCGTCGCCTTCGTAGAACACGGCGGCCTGCCCTGGCGCAATGGCCGACACGCCTTCGTGAAATAGCACTTCGATGCGGTCGTCGCCCGTGCGCGGGTCGGTTGTTTGAGAAATCGTGGCCGGGGTGCCTGCGTCTTTGTAACGCACTTTGGTAACGGTCTCCATCGGTCCGGTGATGACGGGGTATTTTTGCAGGTTCAGTTTGCTCACGATCATGCCATCGCGGAACAAATCTTTGTCCACACCCAGCACCACCTCGTTCGTGTCTTTGCGAATCTCGGTCACGAACATCGGTTGCCCAAACGCCATGCCCAATCCCTTCCGCTGACCGATGGTGTAGAACGGATAGCCTTCGTGTTTGCCGAGAATTTTGCTGGTGCCTTCCATAATAAAATTACCACCCGCGACGTCGGCTTCCAAACCCGGTACGCGCCGTTTCAAGAAACCCCGGTAGTCGTTGTCGGGCACGAAACAGATCTCGTAGGATTCCGACTTAGTCACGAGTTCCATGAACCCGCGTTCGGTGGCCATGTCCCGAATTTCAGATTTGCGGAGGTGTCCCAGCGGCAGCACCGTCCGGCTCAAACTGGCCTGCGACACGCCCCACAACACGTAGGATTGATCTTTCAGCGTATCGACGCCTTTCGAAAGCACATACCGGCCATTCTCGTCACGAATGTGTGCGTAGTGACCCGTGGCGATGGAGGCACAGTCAAGCCGGTCGGCCCGGCGGAGCAGCGCGTCCCATTTGATGTGGGTGTTGCACATCACGCACGGATTGGGAGTGCGACCTTCGAGGTATTCTCCCGTGAAATGGTCGATGACGGCGTCGCCGAACTCTTCGCGGATGTCTAAGATGTAATGCGGAAAGCCGAGACTAACGGCAATGTTGCGGGCGTCGTTGATGCTATCGAGACTACAGCAGCCGGTTTCCTTTTTAGTCCCGCCCGAGGAGGCATAATCCCACGTTTTCATGGTCATGCCAATGACTTCGTAGCCTTGTTCGTGCAGCATGACGGCTGCCAGCGACGAGTCGATGCCGCCACTCATGGCGACCAAAATACGTCCGTGTTTGCTCATTGTGTGATCTGCGAGGGTTCAAAGCCCTCCGATTTATAAAGTGTTCGGTACGATTACCGACTTCATAGCGAACAATCAACAGGCCGGGTTTGGTTTCCGGGTAAAGCCAGCGGCTTTTGGCTATCTTTAGACATTCATTCTGGAAAAATTCAATGAACGATGGAAGAGACAACGTACGATTTAATCGGAGAATTTCATTCCGAGGACATTATGTCTGTCAATCATTCACGTACCATTCAGCGCATTTGCACACATTTTGAATTGTTCGACAGCGATTTTGATACGTTTCCAGAGTTGGAGTTGAAACTGAACGGAAAGCCGGTCAAGCCTGATATTTCGGTTTTTCCAAACCTTCCCGAAGATTGGAATACTGACATCATCTACTTTACGGAAGCGCCAATTATTGCGGTTGAAGTGTTATCGCCCAAGCAGGCTCTGAGCGAAATCACGGATAAAATCAGTACGGTATATTTTCCGGCTGGTGTTCAATCTGTCTGGATTATCGTGCCGCTGTTGCAAACGGTAGTTATTCGCACGTTAGATGGAGGAAAGCTAACGTTTACGGAGGGAATTATTAAAGACCCTGTTGTTGGTATTGAGATTCCGTTCAACAAAATTTTTCGCATTCTGACATAATAGTCCCTCGAACTAACTCCTACTTCAAAAACCGGTAGGTTAGCTTCACCAAAAAGATATTGCGCGACTGCTGGGCAAACACGTTGTCGAACAGGCTGCCGTTCAGCGGTGAATCGAGGTCGGTGGCTACATCAGGCGTGTTGCCCTGCGACCAGACCAAGTACACTTCAGACCCCGGCTTGTATTCCCAACGAGCGACCAGATTAGACCGGAACTGTACGAAATTGAAATCAGGTTTGCCAAAAGTATAATCAGTCAACCCGTCCTGGTTTTCATCAACCGCGTAGCCGTCGCTGTTTAAACGGATTTCTCCCGCCCTGAACCGACGAAACCGCTTGTCATACACCTTGTTGAGCGGGTCGGTCACGTAAGCAAAGTTTTTGTAAAGCGGGCGCGTGATAAACGGCTGACCGTAGTACTGAAGCGTGAGGTCGGGGGTGATGTTGTAGTTCAGGCGCAGGGTGTAGCGCATCGTTTTCTGGCTTACCTCGCTCACAATCGTGCGGGTCTGACCCTTGTACGACACGTTGTCTACGAACTGATCCTGTTTCCGCCAGTTGTTGCTGTAACCCGCACTTAACTGGATGTTGAGCGCATCGAGGGGCTGCAACCGAAGCCCCACGCTGTAATTACTGTTTCGCACGGTTTGCTCAAACCCCCACACCGTAGACACATTCAGGTCGGCTACCATTTTTTTGCGCGAATCACTCTGAACGTACGCCCACTGCGCAATGGCCCCCGGCCGGCGCAGCGACGACCCGCCCCGCAGGGCATTGTTCGATACCTCATACGGATTCCAGGTCACGCCACCGCCCACCTGCCAGTTGTTTTTGAAGTTGGCGTGCGCGTTGGTGTTGAAAGCCTGATAGAGAAACTGCCCACCAAAATCCCACCGCGACCAGTGGTTGTAGTTGACGCGGGCCGAGCGAAAAACAGAAAACGATTTGGGGTACTGTAGCCCGGCCCAGGTGAAATGGTTGATCTCGTTGGCCGTGAGCATAAAGCCAATGTCATTCAGTTCCAGTTCGGGCGAACGGAACGTAGCGCCGGTTTCAAACTTGAACACCTGCCCTAACTTGCCCGACTTACCACCCGATTTCCCAAACCGGATGGTGCCGCCCGTACCCGTAAGCGACGTGCGGTTTTCGTTCACGACCACTTCCGG
This sequence comes from Spirosoma arcticum, assembly GCF_054779955.1. NCBI lineage: Bacteria > Pseudomonadati > Bacteroidota > Cytophagia > Cytophagales > Cytophagaceae > Spirosoma > Spirosoma arcticum. Next base: position 255,793 of record NZ_BAAGXG010000003.1, on the reverse strand, counting down.
GGCATTGGTGCGCTGGAAAAGATGCTCAAACGCCCGCTGCGTGTTCGCGATAACTTCTTTGGAGCCTTCCACGCGGCTAAAAACGACGTTTCCCCGAATGTACCAGGTACGGTTTTTCCAGTAATGCAAAAAATCCAGCCCACCCGAATAGGCGCCGGTATGGAGTTGATTGTTGAGATTGTTTTCCCGGTTGACAGCCGTAAAAATGCCGCCCAGCACCGTGTTGCCCGCGTTGATGTCTTTTTGTAAGCGACTGACAAAATAACTTGTGAGCGGTTCCACTACTTCGCTGCGTCGGTCGCCGTCGCGGTCGATCTGCGCCATGCCCCGTTGGGTGATGCTTTCGAGAACGCCGATGCTCCAGCCTTTTTTTGTTTTGCCGCTGAATTTTGCCGCGCCCAGAATGGCAGTATTCTGGGGAATATTCGCGTATTCGTTGTTGGCTAATGAGGGATTGCCGTGGGGCGAGCTGCCAATCCGGCGCGAGTAGAACAAGAGGTCTGAATCATAATCGTCGCCCGCTTCGGAGCCGGTGAGCTGATAATCGAAAATGTTGCGGCTCTCGATGAAAAATGGGCGACGTTCTTCGAAGAAATTCTGAAAACCATCGATCCTGACCTGTGAGGGATCGGCTTCGACCTGTCCGAAATCGGGGTTGACCGTGAAGTCGAGAATCAGGTCACTCGTTACCGCTACTTTGCCATCCAGCCCAACGGTGACTTTTGAATCGGCACCGGTGGCGAAGGGGTTGCCTTCTACTTTGCGGTACGTTTCGGTGCGGGCCACGACGTACGGCGCGATTTCAACTTGTTTCTGGGCGGGCACGTTCGTCAGGCCGTGCAACTCCCCAAATCCACTCACCCACACGCCCGAATTTTGCGGAATATACTGCCAGATGGAGCGTTCGGCTTTGCGAAACAGCCGCCGGGTTACCTGAATGCCCCAGACTTTTTCGGCCTCGTTGCCGTAGCGCAACTGGCTCAGCGGAATTTTCACTTCGGCGGTCCAGCCCAGCGTGTCGAGGTGCGTTTTGCCGTACCAGATCGGGTTCCAGCTCGTGTCCCAGTTGTTACCGTTTTGCGAGACAAACTCATCGCCCCGCACCCCCGAAACCGACAGTGAGAACGAAAAAGCGGTGCGTTTATCGTGGTAACTATCAATATTGATTTCGACCCAGTCGCCCGGAAACTCATCCCGCCGACTCATCCGTTTGACGACCGAATCGGGAGCGGCATCGGCACAACGAAAGCCAACGTACAGGAACTTATCGTCGTAGAGTATTTTGAAACTCGTTGGCTGCGACGGGCCTTTGCCCTCGTTGGGTTGGTACTGCGTGAAATCGCCACCCCAGGCCACGGCGTCCCAGGCTGCTTCGTCAGGGACACCATCCAATTTAATGGGCGAGCTGACCATTTTTTTGGTATGGTATTGTTTCTTCTCGATGGGGACGTTGCTCGCTGGCGTACTTTGAGCCGACAAATAGTACGTCAATAAAGAAAGGAGTGTGGTACAAATGACTCGATACATGAAGGTCAGGTGGTCAGAAAATGGCTCATGCCAATGACACAGCCGTTAATCGGAACGTTGCTTTTGAGGAGCATTATTTCCGGGAGCAAGATATTGATAAACAGGCAGCAATGGCTGTTAAGAATTGTTAAGCGTTGCGCGCGGCTACTCGCTCCGTAAACTCTCCACCGGGTTCATCAGCGCGGCTCGCAACGAGTGGTAGCTGACGGCGGTCAAGGCCGTCAGAAAACCCAGTAGGCCGGTCAGCATTACCAATTCCCAACCGATAGAAATGTGGTAAGCGAAATTGGCCAGCCAGCGGTTCATCAGCCAAACCGACAGGGGAACTGCCAGCCCAAAAGCAATCGCTACCAACGTCAGCGTTCGGCGGTTCAGTAGCGTCCACAGTTGCTGAGTTGTGGCTCCCATCACTTTGCGAATGCCTACTTCTTTGAGTCGGTTTAGCGCGTGAATACCCGACAGGCCAAACAAACCCAGCGCGGCAATGAGTAAGGCAATAGCCGTGGCGAGTTGGGTAAGCGTAGTCCAGCGCTGATAATCGCGGTATTGATTTTCCAGATCCTGATCCAGAAAGGAGTACTCGAACGGTTGCCCATCGGCCAACGGTGGCCAGTCGCGGGCAATACGGGCTACTTTGGCAGCTACGTTGCCGGGGGTGAGTTTAAGGTAAAACGTGCCGTAGTACTTCGACGCTAATTTGTAGGTAGCCGGTGCAATAGCCTTCGTGAGGTCTTCGATGTTATGATCGTTCACCACACCCACCACGGTTCGGCCGTTGAGCACATCCAGGGGTTTGTTAAAAATCAAATCTCGACCCAGCAGTTTCGCCAGCGTTTTATTGATAACTACCGCTCGAACGCTGCTGGCCGTATCGGATGAGATAACCGGGGAAAACGATCGGCCCTGAGCAATCGACATGCCCAGTAAACTGAAAAAATTATAATCGACATACTGTTCCAGCACCCAGTATTGCTGACCGTTGATCATCGTGCCATTCCGGTTAAAACCGCCCTCCCCGTAACCGCCCGCGCTACCCGCAACGCTCAGTATGTCGGCATTTTGATTTTTATAGCGTAGCATCCGGTCGTAAAGCACCGGCCCAACGCCTTCATCGAATATCCGCAGATTCTTCACCTTCAAAACCAACTCTTTGTTCAATCCTAAATCCCGATTGCGGACGTAAGCCAACTGTTGGTACATGGTCAGCGCAGCCATCACCAGCACCAGCGAGATTGTAAACTGCGTAGTCATCATTCCCTGAATCAGCGTTGGGTTGATGCGGTATGTGCGATTTTGACCCAAAAATAGGGTGGGACGGAACCGGGCAAACAGGTAAGCGGGATATACACCGACGAGGGTACTGATCCCTAATCCGATGGCCAGCAACCCCGCCAGATTGGGTAGGCGCAACAAATCCAGTACCTGAAACTGCCGGTCGGTCAGGTTGTTAAAGGTTGGCAACAGGATCACGGCTATCAGGATGCCTAGCAGCGAGGCAAGGCTGACGACCAGCACCGTTTCGATCCACAACTGACCCGCTAACTGACCCGGCACCGCCCCGACCACTTTCCGAACGCCCACCTCCTGCAATCGCCCGCCCAGCTTCGCCAGCGAAATGGTGATGTAGTTCAGCCCGGCCACCAGCAAAATTAACAGGCTGATAAAAATTAGTAGGTAGACATTGGTCGGTGAGACGGCCCGTTCCCAGCGATCACTGAACGAAAAATGGGTGTCGGTCAGCGGACGGATCGTCAGCAGAAAATCGTCCGGTTTAATCTGAGGACTGTTTGGTAGCGAAGCATTGCGCCGGTCGTCGAGGGGCTGTTTAAATAAAAGTGGCCCAAGACTCTTCAATTTAGCCCGTACCCGGTCGAGGCTAACACTCGGCAGTAGTCTTGCCAAGGTGTACACGTTACTGTTATTGTATCGCTGAGTGAGGTTACTCTGATAATTCGACTGGCTTTCCACCCGTAGAATCAATTCGGATGGAAACGATGTATTATCGTCCGGGTTTTGCATCACTCCCGAAACTGTATAGAGTTGACTCTCGTACTGAATGGGTTGACCAATAGGATTTCTCGGGCCGAATAGTTTTTGGCGAAGGGTCTCAGAGATAACGGCATTTGTCAGGCCCGCGAGTACTCGGTCGGGCTGGCCAATGATGAGCGGTCGACCAAAAAAGCGGAAGTAGTTCGTATCGGCAAACACGATGGCTTCTTCGTGCACTGTGATGGAGTCATGTCGCACTAAACCATCGCTCAGTCCCGTGACGCGTAGAACGTCCTGCAATTCGGGGAGTTGCGACCTGATCTCCTGACTGAACACCACCGGAAAGATAAAACTCCGGTGTATTTCGGTGGGTAAAAAGGGTAGATTAAGCGGGGAGCGGGCCGGTATTTTATCGAAGTCGAACAAGTCGGTGGACTCGAAGCGGTAAAGGCGGTCGGCGTCTGGATACGCCCGGTCGAATGACCACTCGTGATGAACAAACGTGAACGTGAGCAGCCCAAACGCCAGGGCAACGGCTAAGCCCGTCAGGTAGATAGCCGTGTAAACCGGATTTCTCCGAAGGCTGCGCAGAGTGGTGATCAAGTAATTGCGTAGCATATCAGGGTTTAGCAAAAAAGGTGTAGAATACTCACTCGGTTGGCGCTTAACAGCAAACGGTCGCATAAATCGCAGCATGTTGAGCCAGTAGCGCCAGTTGGCAGTTTGGACACCTACTACTCGTACATCCCGGCTGTAGCGCTCGTATAGATCGCCCTGCACTTCTTCCAGCCGGTGCGGAGCGCAGAACCAGGTCAGCAGGCGGTCGGCCCAGTGGGGCGGGGTAGGAGATGTATTCATACGCTCACTCGCTACGCAGGCTTTTGACCGGGTTCGTTAGCGCGGCTTTGATGCTCTGAAAACTGACCGTCAGCAGGGCAATACCTGTTGTTAAACCGCCCGCCAGGGCAAATACCCACCATTCAATGTCGATCTTATAAGTAAAGTCCTGTAACCACCGGTTCATGGCATACCACGCAACGGGTGAAGCAATCAGAATCGAAATGATGACTAACTTCAGAAAGTCTTTCGAGAGCAGCGCCACAAGACTGGTAACGCTGGCGCCCAGCACTTTTCGCACCCCAATCTCTTTGGTGCGCACTTCGACCGAGAATGTCATTAATCCGAGCAATCCCAAACACGCTACGAGTAAGGTGAGGGCCGTGAACCCATTAAACAGCCGGGCTAACCGGGCTTCTTTGGCGTACAACCGATCATACGCATCATCCAGAAAATAATAGTCGAACGGGGCGGGTGGCTGGTTGCGGTCGTAGATTGTCTTGAGTTGGGCGAGAGCTTCCGGTACGTTGGTTTCTGGCTTTAACCGAACCAGTAGATAACCACCGCTTGCTATGACCGAACGGTTTGTGTCACTAACGACGGTTACTTGCATCGGCGATACCGGCCCGTGCAGGCTGCGTACGTGAAAGTCGGCCACGACTCCGTTAACGGGTTGATCTTTGAAGGGGGCGGGTTGTTGCAGTGGATTACCGCTGATGCCCGCTTCTTTCATAACGGTCTGATTATAAATCGTCAATTCCTTGGTAACAGGGCCAGTTTCCCAGCCAATGGGTTGGTGCTGCCAACGGACACCCATCATGTTGAAAAAAGGTTTGTCAACGGTTAGGGCGTTAACAGCAAGTTGTTTCTTGTTTTTCTCGGCAGTTAAAAACCACGTCATTATGTTGTTGGTGAACAACTTTGTGTTTGTCATGGCTACATTGTCAGTTCCCGCCCATTGCCGTACCGCGTCGCGAAGGGCCGGAAACTGCGGTACCATGTCGCCGTCGATGTATATAGCCACAACCTGTGCCCGAGTGATACCCAGATTTTTTGTGCGTAAAAACCGCATTTGGGTGTACAGCACCAGACTACAAATCAGCAAGCCAATGCAGGTGGTGAACTGAATCGTTGTGAACACCTGCCGCAGCCTGGCACCCCCGTACCGCGAACTTACGGCACCTTTCAGCACCAGCGCGGGCCGAAAACCGGAGAGCGACAACGCCGGATAGGTTCCGGCCAGCAACGAACAGCTACCCCACAAAGTGAGCAGTAGGCCCCAGTACGGCCCCTGGCTCAGCACCCGGTTGTCCATGTGCAGATCGAGGGTGTGGTTGGCCCAAGGAAACATGACCCGAACCAACACCAACGATAAACCGAAGGCCAGCGTGGTAGTTAGAAACGATTCGAGAAAAAACTGACCGATCAGTTCGCGTCGCTGCCCGCCGATGGCCTTGCGAATCCCTACTTCGCGGGCGCGTTTCGTGGCGCGGGCGGTAGTCAGACTAACGTAATTGATGATCGCCAATGACAGAATAATTAGCGCAATCGTAAGCAGAATGTAGAGCGATTGTCGGATATCCTTCGGAACACTACGGCTGTCAAGATGGAGTGAAGGCAGTTGTTCAAGAAAGTATTTGGCGGTGATATCGGCGAACTTTACGTCCGCTTTTATTTTTTGTAATTTCTTCTCTACCGCGCTGACGTTTGCCCCCGGACGCAGGACTACATAGGTACTCAGAAAACCACCACCTTTGAACGCGCCCTGCTGATGTGTCCCCAGTGTCGGCATGGAACTCAGTGAAACTAACCCATTGAACCCGATGACCGAATTAGTTGGTAAGTCATCAAGCACGGCCGAAACGGTGAGCGGAAAATGCTTGTCGAACAGCAGCGTTTTGCCCAACGGATTTTGACGCCCAAAATACTTCTCGGCCAACTGACGGGTCAGTACAATTCGCCCTGGTTCGCTCAGGGCCGTTTTGGCGTCGCCCTGAAGTAGTTTATACCCCATCACTGGTAACAAGGCAGCGTCGGCATAGCCAATATTTATTTCCTTAAATCGATGGTCTGGGTCTGACTGTAGCACAACATCGCCCAGCCCGTCTGAATACCGGACTATTTGTGCTACGTCGGGAATTTGCCGTTTCACTTCCCGCCCGAACGATTCGTGGATGCTGGAAAACGTGATGTCCTGCTCTCCAAATTTCGTTGTGCCCAGAATTCGATACGTGCGGTCGGCAAACGGCTGAAAGCGGTCGTAATGAAACTCATGCCAGACGTAAAGCGCAATGAACGTGCTGACGGCCAGTCCGACCGTCAATCCTGTAATATTAAGCAGGCTAAACAGCCGGTTTTGCCACAACTGGCGCAGTGCGATTTTGAGATAATTCCGTAACATGTCAGGGTTTAGCAGAAAAGGTGAAGAATACTCGCTTTGCTTCCGCTTGATGGCGAACGGGCGCATAAACCGGAGCACGTTGAGCCAATAGCGCCAGTTCGCGGTTCGGACACCGGCCATTTGCACGTCCCGGCCGTAGCGTTCGTGCAAGTCGCCCTGCACTTCTTCCAGTAGATGCGGAGCGCAAAACCAGGTCAGCAGACGGTCGGCCGCGCGGGGTGGGTGAGACGTTTCAGGCGATTTCATATACTGACGGCGGGTAAGGCGTTTGGCGAAATGGATGCCCATAATTGCTCACGTACCGCCCGAATGTCGTGCAAGGCCCGGCTGCCCAGCGCCGTGACGGTGAACAGGCGCTTCCGGCGTCCGCCCCGTTCGGCGGTGGCATCGCCTAAGCGGGACGAGAGCATCCCTTTTTCCTGCAACCGGTGGAGGGCGGCATGAACCGCGCTAATGCTCACCAAGCGGCCCGTTTGCCGGTCCAGTTCGTCGGTAATGGCCACGCCGTACGCGCCCTCGCCGAGCACGGCTGCGGTTAGCAGGACCACTTCTTCAAACTCACCTAAGTACGTTCGTTTCATGCGTATTGGTATAATCAATGTTTGTAGAACAAATAAAGGGCCAATTCATAGGATCGTGTCCTGAAGCGCTGAAAGCAGGTTTTGTTGAGCCGGGGGTGTACGATTTCGGACAAAACGTGTCCGATGCCGAACATTTCCGGTGTGGAACAGTACACTATCAATTGTGACTGCTCCTAACTTAGCGGTCCTGTTCAGTACACTAATTACTGTTGGCTGACCACTGATCACTGAAAAGATGGCCCTGAAAACCCTCGTTAAAATCTCCAACGTCACCAACCTCAGCGATGCCCGCTACTGCGCTGGCATGGGCGTCGATATGCTCGGTTTCTCAATGGACGCCGACTCACCGGACTATGTTGAACCTGCTAAATTTACCGAAATGCGCTCGTGGGTGGCTGGCGTACTAATCGTGGGCGAAACTACGAGCACCGATCCTGACGTCATTGAGCAACTGCTCGACACCTACCAACCCGATCTGCTGGAGGTTGACGAAGCGGCCCTGCTGCCGTATCTTGGTACGTTCGGAAGGCCGATTATTCTTCGCGCCAATCTGTCACAATTGACGCTCGACCAACTTGATACACTCTTTCTGACTGGTTCGGCCGGAGCCGAGTATGTACTGCTCGAAAGTAATGGAACACTACATCTCGACGATGACCTTAAAATCGTACTGCAACGGGTGGCAAGCCGCTATCCGGTGTTGCTTGGCACCGGAATATCAGTCAGCAATATCCACGGTCTACTGACCGACCTGCCCGTGCGGGGCATTGCCCTCAGTGGAGGTAATGAAGAGCGACCCGGCAGCAAAGAGTTTGGCGAGTTAATGGACATTCTGGAAGCAATTGAGGTAGAGACGTAATCCCTTACCGGTCCGCCGGTGCGGTTTCTACTACTGTGTATAACCTACTATCAGTCAAAACACACATCCATCAATACGCGCGTCCATTTGTCTAATTCTATTTCTTCACGACACCGCTACCTGCTACGTTTACATCGGTTTTAGACACTATAAGCCATGAAACAACGATTGGAACGCATCTCCGACGAGGCTATGATCGGGGGCGTATGTGCGGGCTTAGCCCATTATTTTGGATTGAATCGCACGGTGGTGCGGCTACTTTTCCTGATCGGCATTCCATTACCGGGTTTTCCGGCCTTGCTGATTTACGCTATCTTGTGGATCGCCATGCCGAAGCAGCCTTTCGGGGCATCCGTCAATCAATTAACCGTGTATTCAAACCCTGTTTTTTCTATGAACCCTTACAATCCCAATCAACCTGCATCTCCCGACCGGGGCCTTATCGGTGGAGCCATCCTGATTTTGCTCGGCGTTATGTTCCTGATCGACCGGTATTTCGACATCGACTTCAGCGATCTGTGGCCGTTTATCCTGATTGCTATCGGGCTGTGGCTGATTTTCCGGGATCGGATCAAAACGCCGTTCGACCAGAACCGCAACAATTTCAATGATCCCAATAGTCCGAACGACCTGAACAACCCCAACAACCCCATTTGATCATGCAACGCCGAAACGGATTATTCTGGGGTATATTTCTGCTGACGTTTGGCGTCTTATTCCTGGCCCGGCGGGCGGGCTGGTTAGACGTAGACTGGCACTCACTCGTGAACCTGTGGCCGGTACTGCTGATTCTGGCGGGTGTTAACCTGATCCTGGAACGGCGCGGCAATGCAGCGGCTTTTATCACCACAATTATGCTGGCCGTTGCCGTGCCCACTACGCTGTTCGGTTTCTTCGCCCGCGACCGTGACAATTATGGCATGCGGTGGAATTATGAGGACAACGATGATGAGAATGACGATGACAGCAATGATGACGATAATGACGACGACACAAACGGCGATGATGAAAATGCGGATGAAGCCTATCGGTCGGAACGCGAACGCCGGAATGATGCCGATACAGACAAGGTGCAGACTAACACGTTTTCGGAGTCGATGGACGCCGAAACCCGCGAAGCCGTACTGAAACTGTCGGGAGGTGCGGGCCGCTTCATCATCAGCGACCCAACAGGCGACCTCATCAAAGCCGATACGAAGCAGAGCGTTGGTAGCTACTCGATGTCGGTCGACCGCGACGCGACGACGCACATTCCGACGATTGAGCTTAAACCGACCGAAGAAAATCAGGAAGTCAATCTATCCAATGGTAAGTTTGAGAATCGCGTCGATGTTCATCTGAATGCGAAACCGGTTTGGACAATGGACGTGGCTCTCGGCGCAGGACAGGGTGATCTGGACCTCAGCGCTTACACCGTCAGAAATCTGAAAATAGCTGTTGGTGCCGCCGATCTCGACCTGAAATTAGGCGCGAAAGCGGATGTGTCAGACGTGAAATTAGACGTCGGGGCGGCTTCGGTGACGGTGCGCGTACCGAAGGAAGTAGGTTGCCGAATCAAGAAAGACAGCGCACTCAATCTGGAACAGTTAGACGATTTTACGGACGTTGGCGGGGGTGAGTTTGTCAGTCCTGGTTACGAAGCTGCCACAAAAAAAATGACCATACGCTTCGACGGTGGCATATCCCGATTCAAGGTGGTGCGGTATTGATCGCGCTCTATCCCACGGCAGCGGCCGACCGTCCCAACCCCTCCACTTTTTTCACGGGGAGGAACCGGGGGTGGGGTAAATCGAACACACAAAAGCCCGGTTTGACTCATCGAACCGGGCTTTTGTGTGTTCCCAAAACAGCTACTTATTCTGGTTATTCAGGCGCTGAAGCAGCATTTTGTTGAAAACCTGCTCCGTTTTATACAGCTCGGCTAATTGAGCGGGCGAAATAACTTTCAGAAACCGACTCAGGTACTCTTCGTCCAGATCGGCGATTTTCTGCTTGGTTGCATTCACTTCGCGCAGACCATTCACCAATTGATCGTTGTTAAGATTGCTCCGCGACGGTTGGTTATTAAGCTGCCGAACCCGCCGGTTCAGCTCCTGTTTTTTGCCGTTATATTCATTGTAAACGGCCCAAAATTGAGGAGCCTGATCGGTGGTCAGATTCAGCCGGTTAGTAATCATGCCAATTTTTGCTGATTCAATTTTTTGGCGTCCATTCGCGTCATCCTGCGCTCCGGCTATGTGAGCCGTTAAGGTCAACACAATCAGCCAGTTAATCCATGCTTGTTTCATTTGGGTAGTGTATTAACCTGCTATCAGGAGCCTGCCTGCTGGGTATCCAGTACGCTCTGCTCGTCAATTATTGTTTGAATATCGGCTGGTTTCACGTTCAGGTACTGAATGGCCGTGGTGTCGTTGCCTAAGGAAGAATGCAGTTGCTGGCTGTCGGCGAGTTCAGCGGCCTCAATGCCCTGGTCGTCTAAGTAAGCCGCAATCACCTCATCGCTCACACCCGTCAACACCTCGCTGCCCAGCGATTCCTGCCGTTGGGGCAGCGTTTGCCAGATCAGCACGGCAATCAGACTGGCTCCGGCAAGAGAAGCCGCCGTTCGCTGCCACGACCAGCTAATCGAAAAGGCTGGTTTGGGCCGACGCGTTACCCGAGCTTGTATCCGGGTGGGCAACTGGTCGAAATAGCCATCCGGCACCGTAAACGGCTGCTGCCGAAGTGGGTGTTCGGGTGGTAGTTCGTCGAGCCGGAAAGGATTTTTATCATTCATTAGCTACATGTGTACAAGTTACACGATTTAGTTGCTGCGTTGTTTGGAATTTGACAGATCAGTATGACTGAGGTTTAATCGGTTGTATCCGTTTTCGTCAGATAATCCTCGATTTTCTTAACAGCGAGATGATATGACGCCTTCAACGCGCCTACCGACGTTCCGGTTATTTCCGCAATCTCGTCGTATTTCATATCGTCGAAGTACTTCATGTTGAACACCAGCCGCTGTTTGTCGGGTAGTTTGAGCAGCGCTTTCTGTAGCTTTAGTTGCACCTGCTCCCCGCTCAGTTCCCCCCCAGACGTGACGTAGTCAGAGTTGCTTTCCAGCTTCTCCATTAATTCGCCTTCAACGTCGCCAATAGGTAGAAAAAATCGTCGGCGTTTCTTGCTCAGGAAGTTCAGGCATTCGTTGGTAGCAATGCGGTATATCCACGTATATAACTGACTATCACCCCGAAACTGTTCCAGGCTGTTCCACACTTTTATGAATGTTTCCTGCACCAAATCATCGGCGTCGTCATGGTCGATGACCATTTTACGGACGTGCCAATAAATTTTCTGCTGGTACTGTCGCACCAGCAGATTAAAGGCGTAGTTCCGGCTCGACGGATCGCGGTATTTAGCGAGGAGTTCTGCGTCAGTCATTCGTTGTCAGTTTGTAGTTTGTGGTTGGTGGTTTGTGGTTGGCTGACGCGTAAGCAATACGACGCGTCAGCCAACCACAAACCACCAACCACAAACTACAAACCTATTTTCTTGTCATTACTTTTTTCACCTGCTCAACGATTTTGTCGGCGGTGAGTCCGTACTTCTTCATCAGCTCATCGGGTGTGCCGCTCTCGCCGAACGTGTCGTGCACGCCGACGTATTCGAGCGGGGCGGGGAAGTGGCGGGCCAGCACCTGCGCCACACTGTCGCCTAAACCGCCGTTGAGCATGTGCTCTTCAGCCGACACGGCGCACCCCGTTTTCTTCACCGATGCGAGAATGGCGGCTTCATCCAATGGCTTAATCGTGTGAATATTGATAATGTCCGCTTCAATGCCTTCTTCGGCCAGCATTTCACCCGCTTTGATGGCTTCCCAAACCAGGTGCCCCGTGCAGAAAATCGACACCGCGTCGCCCTCATTCACGTGCCACGCTTTGCCAATCTCAAACTTCTGGTCAGCGGGGGTGAAAATCGGAATCACGGGTCGGCCAAAGCGCAGGTACACCGGCCCGACGTGGTCGGCGATGGCGAGGGTGGCAGCTTTGGTTTGGTTGTAGTCGCAGGGATTGATCACGGTCATATTGGGCAGCATTTTCATCATGCCCAGATCTTCCAGAATCTGGTGCGTGGCCCCATCTTCGCCCAGCGTCACGCCCGCGTGGGATGCGCAGATTTTGACGTTTTTGTTCGAGTAGCAAACCGACTGCCGGATCTGGTCATACACCCGGCCCGTGGCGAAGTTGGCGAACGTGGTGGCAAAGGGGATTTTGCCGCCAATGGTTAGCCCCGCCGACACGCCGATCATGTTGGCCTCCGCAATGCCGCACTGCACATACCGCTCTGGGTTTTCCTTTATAAACGTTTCGAGTTTGAGCGACCCGGCCAGGTCGGCCGTCAGCGCTACCACGTTGGGGTTCGAGCGGCCCAGTTCCGCGATGCCCGCGCCGAAGCCCGAGCGCGTGTCTTTCTTTTCGGTGTATTCGTATTTTTTCATCTCGTTAGAGACGCAATACCTTGCGTCTGTTTTCGTTCGTTTTGAGATCAGTTCGCCGAAGCGAGGGTTTGCAATTTAGTTAGAAAATAACGCGCCGACGGGCAGTTGGGGTGCTGAGCCGCCTGCTCGATGGTGAAGCCATTAGCGAGCATTGTCCGGGCAAACACTTTCTTGTCACCAATACCAATTCCCCGGAACTGCTGTCGGTGTGCTTTGAGTGCGTCAATTGGGCTGACCACTGCTTCAGGAAACTCGCAATAAAAGTTGGTTTGAAATAACGTTGATAATGTTTCTGAGTCGGCCAAAAACCAAGCTTCGATGGTCCGGTTTGCAATAGCAATCAAGTCAACAGGCGTGTTTATCTGTGCTTTCAAACTACTATAGCAAGCTACGTCTTCTTTGTCAGTCAAAATTATCAACTTCTCTGCTCCATTCTGCCATAATACTTGGCGGATTCCATCAGTCTTATCCGATAACAAGTTCATTCTACCTCTCACGTCAATTACGTCGCCTGCTACCTCCAGTCCCATCTTATGAAGTGTGTTCTGAAAAGCCACTGATTTGATAATGAGCCGCTCGGTTGCTCCTTCCACCATAAAGCCAACATTTACCACGGCAATCCTCCTCCCAGTGCGCCTGACAACCAAGCGTAGTCTACCTCCAAATTGTAAAGATTTCGACTACCAACCTGTTTTATTACTGTTGCACTTTCCTTCTTTTCAACCAGCACTATTTCGCTGGGTTGGAGTTGCGAAACCAACGAGGCCGAGTGGGTATTCAGCCAAATGTAGTGCCCTTTTTCAGTGCACACATTTCGAAAGAATGAAATCAATGATTCAATTACTAAAGGGTGTAAGCCGTTTTCCGGCTCCTCAATACACAGAAATTGCGGCTCATCGCTTTGATATACGGCAGTCAGCAGAGCCAGAATATTGTATGTACCGTCTGAGATTAGGTCTTTGGTAAAGTACTCCGAGGTATGTCCCTCGAACCAATGAAGTTCATTTCTATCATCGATCTCAATTGCCGTGAATCCTGGTACGAACATCTCTAACCACTCGAAGATTTCGGATCGTAATACATCTTCATTCAAGATGCGTTTTAGGACAGGTTCAAGGTTACTTGCATCTAACGATAATCGACTGTCATCTTTAAAAGGTTGTTTTACTATCCTGTCATTGCGCACGAAGATTCTGGCGAAGTTTGTAATAAATTGCTGATAGTCAGAGTCATACTTAAACATCATACGCCTGATGTCTGCCTCAAAAAGCAATTCGGAGCCTTCAGATGTACTAATTCCTGTTCGCTGTGAAATATGGTTTTTGACAACGCTAAAGCCTTCTAAATCGCACCGAAAGCTGAAACTGTCTGCCGTTGCGACTCTTCTGCCGATTTTATCTACGCCAAACAGGTTAATAGCCCTATCAGATACATAATCAATATTCACAAACTCCAAAGCCTCGAAAATATTCGATTTGCCCGACCCGTTGGGGCCGACAAAGACTGTGAACGGATTCGGCTCAATAAGCTCGATGCGCTCAATGGACTTGAAATTTTCAATGACAACCCGTTTGATTTTCATGTTTGTTGTCTCGAACAGCATGGCTCCGGCCACCCGGCCTGCTGTTTGCATTTATCTTAGACGCAAACAGCAGGCCGGGTGGCCGGAGCCATGCTGTTCGGGACATTTAATAATCCGACACCCCCACCGACAGCGGTAGGCCATTCAACGCTTGTTGAAGCTGATCAGCGTTGGGGGCCGTGCCATGCCATTTGTAGTTGCCCACCATGTATTCGACGCCGAAACCCATTTCAGTGTGCATTAGAATCATCGTCGGCACCTCCGGGTCTTCCTGCGATTTGCGGAGCGTCCGGATCACGTCGGCCATGTCGTTGCCTTCCATCTCATCCACAAACCAGCCGAACGCCCGGTACTTAGCCCCCAGGTCGCGGTTGTCATTCACGTTCTGCGTGGTGCCGTCAATCTGGGCGTGGTTGAGGTCGATGATGGCCGTCAGGTTGCCGAGTTTTTTGTTCGGCGCAAACTGAGCCGCTTCCCAAACTTGCCCTTCCTGCTGCTCACCGTCGCCCATCAGCACGTACACGTGCTTGTCGTCGCCGTTGAGTTTTTTAGCGTAAGCCGCTCCATTAGCCACTGACAACCCCTGCCCCAGCGACCCCGACGCAATGCGAACGCCCGGAATGTGCTCAGCCGTGGCGGGGTGGCCCTGCAAGCGGCTGTTCAGTTTACGGAACGTGGCCAGTTCGTCAATTGGGAAATAACCCGCCCGCGCCAGCACCGAGTAAAAAACGGGTGAGATGTGGCCGTTTGACAGAAAGAACAAATCTTCGTCGCGACCGTCCATGTCAAAAATGGGCTTTCCATCTTCGTCCTTCTTACGGCGCATAATCTCAAAATAGAGTGCAACCATAAAGTCGGTGCAGCCTAATGAGCCGCCGGGGTGACCAGAGTTAACGGCTGCAACCATGCGGAGAATGTCGCGCCGTACGGCGGTGGCGATGCCTTCGAGTTTTTCGAGTTCCATGTGTTTTGGTAGACTGGTGATACGGCAACCCGACGGCCACGTCCGGGTGTTAGGTTAATGATTTTGTTTACGCAAACCCGGACGTGGCCGCCGGGTTGCCGTATCACCATGATACGCCACCTATTTTAAAATCTGTTCTGCGTGTTTTTTGGTATCGACCTTGCCGATAATGTCGATGATGATGCCGTTTTCGTCGATCAGAAACGTAGTTCGGACCGTGCCCATGTACTTCCGGCCGTACATCGACTTCTCCTGCCAGACCCCATAAGCGTCGACCACCTGCTTGTTGGTGTCGGCCACGAGCGAAAATGGCAGGTTATACTTACTGATAAACTTCTGGTGGGAGGTTTGGTTATCGACGCTCACGCCAAGCACCTCGTAACCAGCCGCCCGCAGATCGGCGTGGCTGTCGCGCAGGCTACACGCCTGAGCCGTACAGCCCGATGTATTGTCTTTGGGATAAAAGTACAGAACCACTTTTTTGCCTCGGTAATCCGACAGCCGAATGGGCTGACCGGTTTGGTCGATGCTGCTGAAGTCGGGGGCGGGGTCGCCAATATTCAAGGTCATGGGTTTTAAGTTTGTGGTTTGTGGTTTGTAGTTGCGGTTTCCCGCCGGGACTGACTGCACCGGGGGACCGGCGCAAGCCTTCGGGCGTCAGCTAACCACAAACTACAAACAGTTTTACCTTCTTTTTCTGCGTTTCGGCGTGGCTTTTCGCCGGACGACCGGGCGCGGTTCCTCAATCGTTATGCTATCGGAGCCAATGTTGCCGGACCGGTCTTTTACCTGTACAATCACCTCGGCACCCGTCTCAAACGGCATGTCTGGGTCCAGTTTGTCGGACCAGAGCAACGCCCGTTTGTAATCATACTGCATCAACACCCATTCGCCGTTGACCAGCGCCCGAAACTGAGCAACGCCCGACAAGTCGTCCCGAATTTTAGCTGAGATGCCTTTCGGCGTTGCCGACAGAATCTCGACCGTTGGCGGGTTAGCGTCGGTCAGCAACTGAAACCGCCCCAGCGACCGGGTTTTAAACTGAATCCGCCCGTTGGTCCACGTTCCGCCCAGGAAACTCTCCCGTCCACCACTCGTCCAATACGCCTTCGTACGCATGGTGTCGATGGCAATTGGGTAATTGGGAACATACTGAACCGTCAGGTAATCATTGAGTGGAATCGTCGGCTGATTAATTTCCAGACCACCACCCGCCACGGGTCGTATGGCCAGATGCAGGGTATCAAACAGGGTTTTGGGGCTGAATTCCAATCGGGCGTTCCCATCCACCAAAACCTCCGCCCGGCCCGGTATGATGCGCTTTTTGAAATTTGTTCGCACCACGCCCCGCCCAAACTGTACGGAGTCGGGCATCGTCCGGCGCAAATCTATGAGATAAATGGCCTGGTTGATACCCACGTAGCTCACGGGTTGCTCCGTGATAGTCCGTCCCGTGAACAATTTGGCTACCGGCGGATCAATTGTTGAAATATTCTTCACCGTCAATTTCAACACGTTCTCATCCGTCGTAATGGTGACGGTCGGCGCTACGACGGTCGGCGCTCCAATGACTGGATCATTGATGATTGGTGCTACACGGGCCTGTTCGGAGTCAACTGTATCACTTAGTAGCTGACGGTCAACCGAATCCACGCGAGGGTAGTTGCTCGTGGTGGTTTCCGGCAGAAGCGTAAACGTCAGCCGGGCTGCGTGGTCGAAGGCGTCGTAGAGTGTCAGTGTAACTTCGTGCGGCTGGCCATCTAACAGCGGCAACCGACCCCGGTAGGCAGCGTTGCTTTGCAGTTTATAGAGGTTCAGTACGTTTCCATCGGCGATGTAAGCCCGGTGGTAGCGCTGACCGGTCATCTGCTCAACTTCGTAGTTTTCGTGAACGTTCATAAACCGTGTTTGCTCGTTAGGGAAGCTGTTCATGTTGTAGGCGAACACCTCGCGGCCGTCGAGCCGGATCTCTAAGCAACTGATGCCGTTGCGGTAGGGGGACCCGCTCGTTTTGTCATACGCCAGCACCTCCAGCCCCACCAGCCCCGACGCCGTAATGGGTTTCGTGATCGTGTAGGTGCCATCGCTCCGCCGAACGGGGACGTAGCTGACGCGCTGGTATTCGCCGTTGATGCGTGAGGTCGGCGTCATGGTTTTCAGGGCGATACGCTCAAAGTAGGGGGGTATCTCATCGCGGAGTTCCGAAAAGCCGTAAAGCAGGGGATTAATAAGGTTGTCTTTAGCGTCGCGCACTTCAAAATGCAGGTGCGGCCCACCCGACCCACCTGTGTTGCCCGATGCGGCAATGATGTCGCCCTGCTTAACCGGGAACTGACCCGGTTCGGGCCGCAGGTCGATCTCAAACGTTTTGCGGGCGTACTGCTGTTCCCGGAGGTACGTGCCGAGGGTGTCGTTCAGCGTTTTGAGGTGGCCATAAACCGTAGTCAGGCCGTTGGGATGTTTGATGAAAAGGACGTTTCCGTAGCCGCCCGTGAACACCGCAATCCGCGACACATACCCATCCGCAGCCGCGTGTACGTCCAACCCTTCGCGGCCTCCCGTGCGAATGTCTAAACCCGCGTGGAAGTGGTTCGCCCGCAAATCGCCCATCCCGCCCGACAGCGAATTGGCTCCGCCCGGCATGATTGGGAACAGGAAATAACCAGGCTGAACTGTGCCGGGCTGCACATAGCCGGTTGACGGAGTTTGCGCGGTGCGTAGCGTCTCACCAACGGGTACAGGCGTAGTCGGCAGTTGCCCAAAGGCCGTACCCGCACTGATTAGCCAGACTAACCACCCAAACCAACTTTGCTTTTTACTCACTGATGACCAATGGCGGTTATACCGTTCAATTCATTACTTAACGTCAAACTCCAGCATTTTGCGGTCCTCAATATAGGCCGTTAGCCGGTCGCCGATTTGCACCGGGCCGACGCCTTTCGGGGTGCCGGTGAACAAAATGTCGCCCTGCTGTAACAGAAAATACCGCGATACGAATGCGATCAGGTAATCAATTTTGAACAGCATCAGGCTCGTGTTGCCTTGCTGCCGGGTTTCGCCGTTGACATCTAATCGAAAGTTGATGTTTTGCAGATCGGCGAAGTCGGCCTTCGGTACAAAGCCCGAGATCGGCGCGGACCCGTTAAACCCTTTAGCCAACTCCCACGGCAACCCTTTCGCTTTTAGTTTGCTCTGCACGTCGCGGGCCGTGAAGTCGATGCCCACGCCAATCTCATCGTAATATTTGTGCGCAAACCGTTCGTCGATGTTTTTGCCAACCCGGTTAATCTTGACCAGAATTTCAACTTCGTGGTGAACGTCGCTGGAGAAATCAGGGTAGAAAAACGGCTCGTTTTTCAGCGGAATGGCCGTTTCGGGTTTCATGAAAATAACCGGGTCGTCGGGTTGTGCGTTGTTGAGTTCCTTGATATGCTCGGCGTAATTGCGGCCAACGGCGATAATTTTCATCAGTAGCACAGGCTAAAACCTGCTTTGATGCGTTGAAAAACGATTAGAAACGACGGTCCGTTAAACGAATCTGAATGGCACAAATCTAAGAACTAAACCAAGCCTGACCGCGCTCGTTCGGAAAAATTTGAACAAAGCCGCTACGTTGACGGTCGTATAGTGTTGAATGAAGTACTTAACAAAACCCCATTATTCGATGAAGAAAATGATGATCGCTATGGTGCTGATTGGTTTAGCCATCGGTTGCCAGAAGGTGCCGCTCACGGGCCGGAGCCAGCTTAAGCTCGTTTCCAATGCGCAACTGCTGCCGCTGAGTTTTTCCAGTTACAGGGGCGTTCTGGATACCAGCCGCGTTGTTCGGGGAAATAATGACGCGCAGATGGTTCAGCGCGTTGGTAACAACCTGCGTCAGGCGATGGAGCAGTATTTAAACGCGAATAACCTCGGCAGCCGCCTGAACGGATTTCAGTGGGAGTTTAACCTGATCCAAAGCCCACAAGTCAACGCTTGGTGCATGCCGGGTGGAAAAGTGGCCTTTTACACGGGTATTCTGCCTTACACGCAGAACGAATCCGGGGCCGCAGCGGTGATGGGCCACGAAATTTCGCACGCCATTGCCGAACACGGTGCCGAGCGCATGAGTGAAGGCTTAGTGGCCAACGGCTTGTTGCAGGGTGGACAGATCGTAACCGGAGTGGCCGCTGAAAACAGCCGTACCCAGGCGAGTTCGGTGCTGATGCAGGCGGTTGGGGCGGCTTTGCCGGTTGCCTATCAGGTTGGCCGGGCCTTGCCCCACAACCGAAAACAAGAGTCGGAAGCCGACCGGTTGGGGCTGATTTTTATGGCCATGGCGGGTTATAATCCGCAGGAAGCTATCAACTTCTGGGGTCGCATGGCCAAAGCCGGTGGTAGCGGCCGCAAGCCGCCTGAGTTTTTGTCGACGCACCCGTCGGACACCCGCCGGATTCGGGATTTGCAGGCGCTGCTGCCCGAAGCCATGAAATATTACAAACGAGGTTAATTTACCATACCAAACACAAACAGCCAGAGCGCAAGCCCCGGCTGTTTGTGTTTTTACCTGGTGAGCCATTCTACTGCAAGTCCGGCTCCGGTCCCCGGAAAGCGTCTTTTTTGCTCACAGCCGCCAGCTTCACTGGCCGACCGTCCCGCGCCGACTGGTAAATGGCTTCCATGATTTTCTGATCCTGGAGACCTTCTTCGCCGGGCGTGAACGGTTGTTTATTGCTCAATATGCAATCCGAAAAGTGATCCATTTCGGTGGCAAACTGGTTTTTCTCGCTCAGAATGGGCGTTTCCTTTCGTTCGATCATACCGTCGGCGCGGGCGGTTTCCATCTGGATGCCCCGGTACGAGAAGCCCGGATCGAGACCCATCCAGCCGCGTTCGGCCAGCACCCGATACCGGCGCGACTCGTGCACGTTGTAGTGCGTGGCGCAGTTGGCAATCACGCCACTCGGAAACCGCATCTGCCACGACATCACCTCTTCCACCTCCCGAAACAGCGCGTTGCCGGGTGTGCTATACTGGTAACCAAAGACTTCGGTCGGCTCTTCGCCCAGAATAAAACGCGTGGTGTTCAGGCAGTACAACCCAATGTCGGGCAGCGCCCCGCCCCCGGCCAGCGCTTTGATGTGTCGCCAGTGCTTCGGATTGGCCGAACTCTGGCAATTGAAGGCTTCCACAAACTTGGGACTGCCAAACTGTTTCGACCGCACTATGTCGCGAATCATCCGGTTATTCGGTTCGTACTGAATCCGGTAAGCGACCATCAGTTTGCGGTCGGCCCGGCTGCAGGCGTCGATCATGGCCTGGCACTCGGCTGCGGAGTTGGCCATCGGTTTTTCACACAGAATATGCTTTCCGGCCTGCGCTCCCCGAATGGTGTATTCAGCGTGCATTGAGTTGGGCAGTACGATGTAAATGGCCTGCACCTCCGGGTTGTCTTTCAGCCGGTCATACTGCTCATAGCTGTAGCAGCTTTCGGGCTTGATGCCGTACTGCTGGGCCACTTTCTGCATCTTCTCGGTGCTGGCGCTCACCAGTGCCACCGGCTTCGACTTTTTGCATTCGCCAAACGCGGGCAGGAGTTCTTCGAGCGTCAGGTGACCCAGACCTACCAGTGCGTATCCCACCCGCTGATCGCGGGGCAGGGGCGTGGGCGTTGGGGCCGATTTACGGTCGGCGTCGGATTTCCACGGCTCCAACTCAATGGGTTCATCTACCTTTTGGGGCACCTTGGCCGGGGGCGAGTAGGGAGCCGACGACGGCACCTGCTGACCCGCTGGTGACCGGTAGACCGTTGACGGGTTGGCTGGGTAGCGGCCCGCAGCCTGGTTCGTTTTGCAGGAAGCGGCCAGTCCACCGGCTACACCTACGGCCAACGTTCGACTGGCGGTTTTCAGAAAATCTTTACGCGATACGCCCGCCGGTTGCGCGGTATCGTCGGCCCCGAATAAGTGGAGCAGTTGGTCAATCTGTTTCATAGCGTTGCTTTTGCAGGAGAACCAACCCACTTTTGCTTTGTTACAGAAACTAATTTACTGACCTCATGCGCCCCACCGTCGACCAGCTTCACTCGTCCGGCCGCTACCTACTGATCGAATCGTTTGCCCTTGACGACATGAATCACTTCATCGTTCGCGAATTAGGTATGACTCCCAAAGCAGACCAGACTGGCCCCAAACGCGGTCTGCAGCGGTGGTTGCCTTTAGTGGGCCTGGCGCTGATTGGGGGCGTCATCGGGTACGTGGGCGGCTCCTCACTGAAGAGCCAGCCCAGTGGGGAGGGAGGGTCGTTACTGTGGCAGATTGGCGCGGCTTTCATTGGCTTCTTCATCCTGCTGCCGATTCATGAATTTATCCACGGACTGGCTTTCAAACGCGTCGGCGCACCTAAGATTGGCTATGGGTACTCGCTAAAAAGCCTGATGGTGTATGCCTACAGCCAAAATTTCCCGGCTACCACGCGCGAACTGGCGTTTGTAGCTGCGCTGCCTTTTGTCATTATCACGGCCGGTTTGCTCTTTGGCTGGGTTCTGTTACCGGCATACTGGCTGTTCTGGGTGATATTGCTGCTCATTCACACCAGCGCCTGCATCGGCGATTTTGTGCTGATTAATTATCACCGCAAAAACCGCCATCGCACCATTTACACCTACGACGACGTGGAGAACGAACGAAAAACGTATTTCTTCGAGGAAGTAAGGTGAGTTGGCGGTTTGGTCTGGCTCATCCGTTCGGCTGTCCCATCTCCCGCAGCATCCGGTACGACAAAAGACCCAGCACCGCTAACACCAGTCCCAGGGCGGGCCAGATAATGCGGCTGTCGGTAAAAAGCGACCCGTTGTTCGCGTCACCAGCCTGATCTGCCATTATAGTCCTCGCGGTGATGATTGGCGGATTAGCCGGTACGTTGACGCTGAACTGGGTCGGGTCGTAAGCCGGAGCGGCAACGTCGTCGGCCGAAAAGCGAAGTTGGTAGGGTGAACCGGCCGTCAGGTTCGCCAGTAAATAGGTCGTCAATTGATACGCCCGAACGTCGCGGATAAGGAGTGGTGGATTGTCGTCATTGGCAATGACAACGTACAGGTCTTTGGCTTTTAGGCCGGGCAAGTCCACGATGTTGCTGTCGGCAGTATTCAACTCAAACGAACGCACCACCTCGAAACTCTGCTCAATCCGACCCCGCTTCAATTTCCGGGAGCGAAACTGCCCAACTTCAGCCCGCCGACGAAAGAGCGTATTCGATTCAGTCCTAAAGATGAATCTATCGAATCGGGCATTGTCGGTTCGGGTCAGGTGAACGTACGTGCGTTTGTCACTGCTGTCGCGTTGCGTGACGGCCAGGCCTGGAATGGCTGTGTATGCGCCCGCTGATGCCACCGGGGCGTAACGGCCAACCCGCAGAATGTTCAACGGTGTGCTCAATGAGTCGTTCACTTCCAGGCGGTAATATTCATAATCGCTCAGCGGAAACGAAAGCCGTTTCGTTTCGGTCGTGCGTTGGTTGGCCTGCGTCGGCTCAAGCCAGAGGTTATCGTCGATGGCGTACCAGTTCTGAGCATCCGAACTGCCGCTGAGCCGGCCCTTTTTGCCCACGTTCGTATTTTTTATGACAATTCCCAAGGAGCTTATGGGGTTTTTGGTCCGGTTGCGGACGATTACCGTTGTCGCCACATTCGGGAGCGCTTGTTTGCTGACAAGCTCATAATCCACAAATGGCACGGTTTGCGTGGGTTGTTGCCGGATGAGTCGGTACGGTACTTCGCGCTGCTGACCATCATAGAGCCGGACGTCGGTCAGATTGTCGTTGAGATGGCCAACTACGCCGGGCGGCAACAGAATCCGGTGGAAACCCGATTGCTCAACCGTATTGACGGTAGCCCGGAATCGAAACGACTGTGCCCAACCCGCCGATTGAATCAGCAAACCCGACAGTAACAGACAGATTAGTTTGTTCATACGTCGGAGGGGGCAGGTTGGGGAGCGTCGGTGTCGAGAATCAGGCGTTTGATGCGCTGGTACATGAACGAAATAATGAGCAGCAACGCACCCAGTGAAATAAATGCCGCAATCCGCCCGCCTTCCGAAATGCCCCGCAGGTCGTACAGAAATAGTTTGAGCAGAGTCAGCGCAAACAAACTAAGCGACAGGATGCGGAATTGGCGGTTTCGGCGCGTGAGACCCACGTACATGAACGCAAATGCGCAAACGCCCCACAGAATTGGTAAACCTACTTTGTTGATCTGGGTCAGCAGATCAGCGTAGCGAGTAGCCACGGCGACCTTTTGGGCGGGCGAAACTGGTAGGTTGGCTCCCGAGAAGTTGAAATAAACTACGTGCGAAAACAATTCCGAACTGGCAGAGTAAACCAGTACGAATCCCAGAAACCAGGGCCAAAGTCGGTCGATGAGTGGGGGCAAGGGCGTCAGCAAAGGCCGGAGGGTGTGCAGCAGAAACAACAGGCCAAGTACACAAACCAAACTCAGGTAATGAACCGGATAACCGACCCGACCCGGCTCATTGCCCTGAACATACGCACCCAGCAGGTCATGCACCGCCGGGTCGAACACCATCACGTATAACAGCAGCACAAGCAAACCCAGCGCAGCCGCTTGCAACAGCCAATTTCGCACGGCATACCGCCGGGCAATGAACAGCAGGACGAGGGCAAAAGTTAGGTTATAGGCACCCACTAAAACGGTCCGGTTGGGGCCGTATCCGAACGCAATGGTGGCTTGGTAATCAAGCTCGTAAGCTCCCGCGAAGTACGTAATGATAACCGTCAGGTAGCCAATGATGCGTTGGTAGGCCGCCACGCTCAACTGACCCGCCCAGAACTGAAACGGCGACAACTGATTTCGCAACAGCCGGTTCGTGACCACTAGACTACCGATAGCGACTAAACTGGTGATGAACGCTTTGTTGATCAAAATGGGCAGGGGCGACCGGGCGGGAATGGACTCGACCACGTACAGCGCCGACCAGTCCATCGTCAGGCTAATCAGCATCAGGCCCATCACCAGCACGGCTCCCGTTGCCAGCAGCGTCAGTCCTGACCGTTGCGCTAACCACAGCAGCAGCACGGCTTCGAGCGCCCAGAACATGGTAATGAAATTGCCGGATAACTGCACGGGCACGCTTAGGCTGGCGAAGGTAATAACCAAACCAATGAGCAGGTAAATCAGCGTTCGGTCAATCGTGCCGCGTCGGTATAGTAAGGTAGCAATACCAAAGTTCACAACTGCCAACGCGGCCGTAAATAAACCTTGATAAGCACCCTGCTGCACGTTCGCCAGAATCAACATCCCGGCTGCGTAGTAAAAAGCGGTGTTGCTGAGTAGCAAACTAATTTCTACCGCCGAGAATTTCGCTCCTGACCGTAAGTTGTAAATCAGGTTCATGGCCATGAAAACCATGTAGAACAGCGTAGCGAAAATAAGTGCGCCACCATACGGAGCGTTGGGCGCATCCAGCACGTACAGGCCGAGCCAGGAACCGTAGAGCAGCACGGTAAATCCATAGGCCACCAAATGCACAATCGTCCACTTCTTGAAATACGCCAGCACCAGCATACCCACATCCAGAATGAGCAGATACGACAGCAGCACTACATAATTGCCCTGACCCGTGCTGACCATAAACGGCGTGGCAAATCCGCCAATCAGCGACATCACGGCCAGTTCAACGCGGTTGTAGGCAATGGACAGCAGCACAGCAAAGCCCGTAATGACCACCATCAGCCCGAAAGCTGCCGTTTGACTGAAAATCTTGTAGTCGGCAAAGGCAATGGCAATCGTGAAATACAGCACCGACAACCCGCCCGCCACCAGCACCGAACTGAACGCCCCGAACGTGTGACGAATGCGGTGCGCGAGACCCAGCAGCAGCCCGCCCGCCAGCACGCCAATGAGCACCCGGCTAATTTCGTTGATCCAGTTCTGGTCAATGGCGAACTTCACGAAGTAGCCAATGCCCGCCACCAGAATGGCAATGCCAATTTTATTAATGAGGTTTTCGCCGATAAACTTTTCCAGATCCGGGTTTTCGGCCATAAATCGCTGGAAGAACGAGAGCCTCGGCTCAGCAGGCATGATCGGCTCCTGAATGGGTAGACGATCCAGAACTGGCTCGGGCTGACTTTCTGGCCGCAAAACATCGGATGCCATACTAACCGGCTCCGGCTCCAGTACTGGCGGAGTGAGTGGAACAACGAGCGTTGCCCGTTCGGTACGTAATTCCGCCGGGTTATCAGTCAGCGAGGGCTGGGCTATTGGGGGCGGAGGGGTTTGGCTACGAAGTTCCTGTTGAAAGGCGAGCAGGTCAGCCCGTAACTGACTGATAACCGTGTGTTGAAGGTTGACTGCTTCTTTAACGGCGTTGAACCGGCTGTTGGCCACAAGAACCAGGACAAGCAGGACAGCAAGTAGAAAGATTTCCATCGTGGTGTAGGTGAGCGGTTTAGAGCAGGATTAGTGAGTAGGAGGTAGGCAAATATGCGAAAATAGAGTACACCTACGGCAACCAACAGCCATTGAAGGGCAGGCCTGTTGAATCACTCACTATAAATTGCTGGTGGGTGCTGGGTTAGAACAGCAAAAACAGATGCTATTGCTCGTTGAGCGGATTGACGACCGTCAGGCCGGGGATGTGGATGAAATCGTTGGTGTTGTTGGTGTATAGGTCAAAGCCGTTCAGCAGGGCAGTGGCAGCAATGATGGAATCGCCAAATGACATTCGTTTCTGTTGTCGAAGTTCAACCGCTTTATCTACAACGTCGTCGGTAATTGACAGGACAGTAGCTGACTTAAAGATGTCTTCAAAATACAGTCGTTCGTCAGTAGACAGCTTGTGGTAACCTAACGTTTCTACTTTTGACGCGGCAGACAAGTAGGTTTGCCTGTCACGGATGAGCGACCGCAAAAATTTGTATTCATCCTGCGCCGAGTAGATAAGCAGGTTGAAGTCCAGAAGTCTCATTCGTCGTCCCGGAAAGGCAGTTTACGGTCTTTTTTAGACTCTTTAAGCCATTCCAGCATTTCGTCGACGTTTAGTGTAGGTGCTCCGCGCATGACTCGCTCCTGCGCTTCTGCCCGCTCTTCTTCGGTGAATACCACTTTTTTGTGTACCCGGTGTGGGATGTGTTCACGGTTCAGCAACGACAGAATGCGGGTAGCTTCCTGCTCATTCTGAATGTCAATATCGATGTGCGTTAGCATAACGTTTCTTTCTTTTTTGTTCTGCAAAATGGCGATTTAGTCACTAATAACCAATCGGTCCCGCCCCTCTATCCCGAACAATTTAGCTCAGTCCTCCACCCACGTCACGCTCATACCCGAAGAGATCGTGCTGCGTTTCTCGAAAGACCGGGCGAAGTACGTGGTCACGAAAAAACTGTGGCCTACGCAGCAGGAAACCTGGTTGCTATTCGGTTAATCCTGCAACAGGCTGCGGCCAACTACGATACGCCTTGTTTAAACACTGGTTTCCTGTCTTCCGCCTTTTTCCCGTATTTGCATCCCATGAAAATGACTCAACCAACCCGCCTAACGATGGTGGGGGGCGGAAGCTGGGCTACGGCGCTCGTTAAAATCCTGTCCGAAAACAATGTCCAGATCAAATGGTGGATGCGCAGCCAGACCGACGCCGACCACCTCAAAAAATACAACCACAACCGCAGTTACCTCAGCGACGTGCAGGTGAATCCGCGCAAGGTGAAAGTCTGCACCAAAATTCGGGAAGCGGTTAAAGATAGCGACTACGTGATTCTGGCGGTTCCGGCGGCTTTCGTGGCCGATGCGCTGACGGGCCTCAAACCCGATCATTTTGCCGAAAAACGCGTTGTATCGGCCATAAAAGGTATGATTCCGGCGTCGAATCAACTCGTTACGGACTGGGTCAGCGGACAGTACGGCGTACCGGCCGGGCAGATTGCAGTAATTGCCGGGCCGTGCCACGCCGAGGAAGTTGCGCTGGAAAAGCAGTCGTACCTGACCATTGCCTCGCCCGACGCGGGTTGCGCCGAAGACGTGGCTCAACTGTTGCGTTGCCGGTACGTGCAGACGACGCCTGTCGATGATATTTACGGTATTGAATACAGCGCCGTTATGAAAAACATCATTGCTTTAGCCAGCGGCATCACGCGCGGACTGGGCTACGGCGACAACTTCCAGGCCGTGCTGGTGTCCAACGCCATGCAGGAAATCAAGCTTTTTGTCGATGCTATTTACCCCAAACACCGTGACCTGAGCGGCTCGGCCTACCTCGGCGACCTGCTCGTAACGGCCTACTCGCCCTTCAGCCGCAACCGCACGTTCGGCACACTCATTGGCCGGGGCTACACCATTCAGTCGGCGC
This sequence comes from Spirosoma arcticum, assembly GCF_054779955.1. Classification (NCBI taxonomy): domain Bacteria; kingdom Pseudomonadati; phylum Bacteroidota; class Cytophagia; order Cytophagales; family Cytophagaceae; genus Spirosoma; species Spirosoma arcticum. The sequence goes on along the minus strand of NZ_BAAGXG010000003.1, from coordinate 228,229 downwards.
AGGCCGAAATGAACATGATTGCCGAGGGGTACTACGCCGTCAAAAGTATCTACGAAATCAATCAGCGTTTTGGGGTGGACATGCCCATCGTGAACGCCGTCTACTGCATTTTATATGAACGGTCGGCACCCACCGGGGAGATGAACCGGTTGAAGGAGAAGCTGAAATAAAGAGAGTTTGTAGTTTGAGGGTTTGTAGTTCGTAGTCGGCTGACGCCAGCATAAACACGCGTCAGCCAACTACGAACTACAAACCCTCAAACTCAAAAGCCCAACTCCTGTCTGATTTTCTCCGCCGTTTCGGCCAGTTCTTCCTGGCTCGGCTTCAGCTTGCTGCCGAAATCCATGTCGGCCATCGAGTTGAGCGGAATCAGATGAACGTGCGCGTGGGGCACCTCCAGTCCAATTACGGCCACGCCAATGCGTTTGCAGGGCACGGCGCGTTCGATGGCAGGGGCAATGCGTTTGGCGAACGCCATCAGACCGGCGTACAGATCGTCGTCTAAGGCAAACAGGTAATCGACTTCTTTTTTTGGAATTACCAGCGTGTGGCCCATTGCGGTGGGCATCACGTCTAAAAACGCCAGAAAATCGTCGGTCTCGGCAATTTTGTGAGCCGGAATTTCACCGGCCACAATTCGGGAAAAGAGAGTTGGCATGAGGAAATAAATGATGAATGATGAATCGGTCCGCCGACGCGGATGAACGATGATTGCAACTCCAGCGCATTCATCGTTTATCCGCGTCGGCGGACCGATTCATTACTCTTTTTACCGCGCTATATCGACAACTTCAAACTCCAGCACACCGGCTGGCACGGTGATCGTCGCTTTTTCGCCGACGCGCTTGCCCAGCAGCCCTTTGCCGATAGGCGACCCGACGGAAATCCGCCCGGCTTTCAGGTCGGCTTCCTCTTCCGAAACGAGCGTGTAGAGCATTTCGGCTCCGCTCTTTACGTTCTTGATCTTCACCTTCGACAGCACCGATACCTGCGACGCGTCAATTGTCGATTCGTCCAGTACGCGGGCATTGGCCACTACCTCTTCCAATTTTGAAATTTTTAGCTCGTGGTGGCCCTGTGCGTCTTTAGCCGCATCGTATTCTGCGTTTTCGCTGAGATCGCCCTTGTCGCGGGCTTCGGCAATCTGGTGGGCGATGGCCGTCCGGCCTTTAGTTTTTAGTTCGTTTAACTCAGCTTTGAGCCGGTTAAGGCCTTCTTCGGTGTAATAAGATATTTTTGCCATGATTACTGTACTTTACTTACTCGTTTTTCACATTGATTTGGCGACGAGCCACTAAAAACAAAAAGAACGGTACACCGACCGTTCTGCAACCAAATTGGTTTTCTTTGCAGCCGCGTCAGTGTCGCCGTCGGAGTACCGAAGCGAACGGTTCAGGAACATGGTTAGCCATTCGTCGCATAGATAAAGCCGTTTTTCGGCCGATTGCATTCTGACGGCAGCGCGTTGTAGTAACGCGTCTGAGCGACAAAAATAAGAATACTTACGGGCTATTTCAATACGAAGCCCAGTTGCTGATTAAAAACCAATTCATCGATACATGCCACTACCGCTTCGCATTGTGTTTATGGGAACGCCCGACTTTGCCGTTACGAGCCTACAGCGCCTGCTGAGCGGGGGGTGCTCCGTCGTTGCGGTGGTCACCGCCCCCGACCGGCCCTCGGGACGTGGGCTGACGCTGACAGCCTCGCCGGTGAAAAAAGCCGCTCAGGCCGCCAACCTACCGGTGCTGCAACCCGAAAAACTCCGCGATCCGGTATTTCTGGAACAGTTAGCCAGCTACAAGGCTGATCTACAGGTTGTCGTCGCCTTCCGAATGCTGCCCGAAGTGGTCTGGGCAATGCCAACAATTGGTACGTTTAACCTGCATGGGTCGCTGCTGCCTCAGTACCGCGGGGCCGCGCCTATCAACTGGGCCATCATTAATGGCGAGACGCAAACGGGCGTTACGACATTTTTTATCGAGAAAGAAATTGACACGGGCCAGATGATTTTTCAGGATCAGGAGCCAATCTACCCCGACGACACGGCTGGTACACTCCACGACCGGCTGATGGAGCGCGGGGCCGACCTGGTGCTGCGAACGGTGCGAGCCATTGAAGCGGGTAACTACCCCCGAACGCCCCAGCCTGCCGTTGCCGACGCCAAACCAGCGCCTAAACTAAGCCGCGAAACTACCGAGATCAACTGGAACCAGCCCACCGTTACGATCCGAAATTTCGTGCGTGGCCTGTCGCCCTTTCCAACCGCCTGGACGCTAATTAATAGTAAGTTCTTCAAGGTTTATCAGGTTTCTGTAGCCAATGAGTCGCCATTCGTGGCTGAGCCGGGTCAGGCTTATACAGACCATAAAAAAGTAATTCTGGTGCGGGCGGCTGATGGCTGGTTATCCGTCGATTCGTTGCAGGCCGAAGGGAAACGGCGCATGACAGCCGAGGAGTTTTTGCGGGGGAATAAGCTTTGATGTAAACCTGCAAGGGCCGCAACGGCGGACCATACGCGCCGATGCGTCGGTCCGACCCGGTCTGAGACCTTACAGGTATGGTAATCACCAAAACATAGCCATGAAGTTATCATTTCTCTGCCTCTTGCTATTGCTGGTCAACGTAACAACAACGCAGGCGCAAACGGAAACCTACGCCGAGAAATTAGGCTTTCCCAAGGGTAAGAAAGTTATCATTCTGCACGTTGACGACGCCGGAATGAGCTACGAGTCGAACGTGGGGACGATGAATGCGCTCGACAAAGGCATCGCTAACTCAACCAGTGTGATGATGCCGTGCGGCTGGGTGCCCCAGTTTTTCACGTATCTCAAACAGCACCCTAACACCGATGCGGGCGTTCACCTGACCCTGACATCGGAGTGGGATGCCTACCGGTGGTCGCCGTTGGTGGGGCGCGAAAAAGCGCCGGGGCTGTATGATGAACAGGGCGCTTTCTGGCACTCGGTCGCGCAGGTGGTTGAGCACGCGTCGGCCGACGAGGTAGAAGCCGAAGTTCGGGCGCAGTTGGCCCGCTACCGGGCGTTTGGTCTTCAGCCAACGCACATGGACTCGCACATGGGTACGTTGTTTCAACCCAAGTTTTTGTCGCGGTATGTCAAAGTTGCCATTGAGGAGAAAATCCCGATTTTGTTTCCCGGCGGTCACGCGTCGCTAATTATCAAGGTGAATAACGTACCCCCCGCGCAGCGGCAACTGATTGCGCAGGTGGGCAAACAACTTTGGGACGCTGGTCTGCCTGTACTCGACGACCTCGACGGCACCAGCTACGGCTGGAATTTACCGGCCGGGACTCCTGTAACTGACGAGAATTTACGAAAATACAAGACCCAGAAATTTGTGGAGCTGCTAACGTCGGCCCAGCCGGGTTTGACGTATGTTATTATGCACTGTACCGCCCCAACGTCCACCTTCGACCAGATCAGCACATCGAGTCCCACCCGAAAAGGGGATATGCTGGCCATGATGGACCCAGTTTTAAAGGCGTTTATAGCACAAGAAGGCATTATCGTTACTACCTGGCGTGAGCTGATGGAACGGCGAAAAGGAGTTAAATAGGTTCGTAGTTTGTGCCGGGCGGCCGGTGCCGTTTGTAGTTGGCTAATGCATATGTTGCTTTTGCGTTAGCTAACCACAAACGGCACCAGCCGCCCGGCACAAACTACGAACCATAAACCAGTTTAGTATTGAAAATCAGCCTCATATCCGCCGTAGCGCAAAATGGCATCATCGGTCGGCAAAACGATTTACCGTGGCACCTGCCCGACGATTTCGCTTATTTCAAACGGAAGACCAGCCATCATCCCATCATCATGGGGCGTAAGTCGCTGGAAGCCCTCGGCAAGCCGCTGCCCAATCGAACGAACATCGTTGTTACTCGGAATACGGATTTCCAGGCTGCGGGCGTAACGGTGGTGCATACGCTTGATGACGCAATCGACAAAGCACAAGCGGTTGATCAGGAAGAAATCTTTGTAATTGGCGGGGCGGAGATCTACGCCATGGCCTTACCCATTGCTACCACGTTGTACCTGACCGAAATTCACAAAGCTTACGACGGTGATGCGTATTTTCCGGAGTACGATAAAAATGAGTGGGATGAGATAAGCCGCGTACCGCACCCCGCCGACGAGCGCCACGAGACCGGGTTTGATTTCGTGGAGTACGAACGCAGAAACGGCCGGTAAACATACCGGCCGCGCTGGGTTAGTCATCAGAATCGAGCGTCTTCTTTTTTTCTTTTTCGTACTCCTCTTTCGTTAGAACTCCTTCGTCGAGTAGTTTCTTGAGGTCACGCAGCTTGGCGGTTTTGGGGCTGGCCGAAGCGGGGTCGTTGGCCAACGGCATTGGAGCAACCCCAGGTTGCTGGAAAGAGCCGGGAGGTGCCAGTTCGTAGATGTGTGACGGATCGTATTTCATGGTCCACAGAAATGGAAATAGCAGAAAAACACCGCCGATGATAGCGCCTGCGTCCGCTTGTTCATCCCTGGAAAATGACGTATTCAACGGTTCGTACCCTTCTTTTTCCAGGCGGATGTAGGTCGTCGTACCAACGATCTTGGTGTCGGTATGCCGGTAGGGCGTGGTGCCGACGTAGCTACTGTTCAGGTAAAGCTTCGCCCCGCTTGGGTTCGATTGAATCGTAGTCGAACTGGCACAACTTTCGAGCAGGATAAGGGCCGCCAACGCGAGCGGTGCCACGCGGGTTTTGGTTAGACGTGTCATGGTTGAGTCGGTAGATGAAATTAGAATACAAGTTTAAAGAACAATCTGCATTCATGCCATAGCTGGTCACCTAAACGCCAACAAATCCAACAAAAATTAAGCAGTACGTTACCGCCCCGCAGATTGTTGTTTAGGGCCCCAATGAGACTGTCTTAGCCCTCAGTCCAACAATTTTCATATTCTTTGATGGGCCCTGTACGTAGAGAGGCTTGCCGCTGGGATCGGTAACGTATTGAACGTTTAGCATACAACTGACTATTTATGTTCACAAACAAATATAAGCATGTAGAACACAAAAAAGTCCGGCTACCTGAAGGCAACCGGGCTTCCTAAAATCTGTCAATTATAATTCGATTTCAGCGTCTAAATTCGTGAAAGCGATTTCGCCGTCATCGTCCAACTCCATCAGCACGACGGAATCCTTTCTGACCTCGCCCGACAGAATTGACTTCGACAGGGCGTTGAGCACCCGGCGCTGCAACACGCGTTTCAGCGGGCGGGCACCAAAGGTCGGGTCGAAACCTTCTTCGCCGATTTTGGTCAGGGCCTCGTCCGTAGCGTCAAGTTGAATGCCGGTTTCGGCCAATCGGCGCTTGATATCGCGGAACTGAATGTCCACGATTTTGCGGATGTTGGCCCTCGTCAGCGGCTCGAACATCACGATCTCGTCGATCCGGTTCAGAAACTCCGGCCGGATTGTTTGCCGCAACAACTCCATCACCGCCGTCTTCGCTTCGTCCAGTACGAGCGAGTGGTTCCAGCCTTCGTCTTCGGCAAATTTCTCCTGAATCAGGTGGCTGCCGATATTCGAGGTCATGATGATGATCGTGTTTTTGAAGTTCGCCACGCGGCCTTTGTTGTCCGTCAGGCGACCTTCATCGAGTACCTGCAACAGGATGTTCCACACGTCGGGGTGTGCCTTTTCAATCTCGTCTAACAGTACCACCGAGTAGGGTTTCCGGCGCACGGCTTCGGTCAGTTGCCCGCCTTCGTCGTAGCCCACGTAGCCCGGAGGAGCACCAATCAACCGACTCACGGCGTGGCGTTCCTGGTATTCGCTCATGTCGATGCGGACCAGCGCGTTTTCGTCGTTGAACAGGTACTCGGCCAGCGTCCGGGCTACTTCGGTCTTACCGACGCCCGTGGTGCCCAGGAAAATAAACGAGCCAATGGGTCGCTTGGGGTCCTGCATTCCGGCCCGGCTCCGGCGCACGGCATCAGCCACGGCCTCAATAGCTTCGGCCTGCCCGGCGACGCGTTTGCCGAGTTCCTGCTCCAGATGAAGCAGTTTCTCGCGGTCGCTTTGCAGCATTTTCTGCACCGGAATACCCGTCCACTTGGCTACTACTTCGGCAATGTCCTCAGCAGCAACTTCCTCCTGCATCATCCGGTCGGGCGAGCCGCCGTTGGTTTCGCTGTTGGTCAGTTCAGTAAGTTTCTGCTCAATCTCAGGAATGCGTCCGTAGCGAATTTCGGCCACTTTGCCGTAGTCGCCGGAGCGTTCGGCTTGTTCGGCTTCAAAGCGCAGTTGGTCGAGTTGCTCCTTTAGCGTCCGGCCTTCGTTAACTGATTCCTTTTCGGTTTCCCAGCGGGCTTTCAGTTCATTGCGCTGGTCGCTGAGGTCGGCGATTTGCCGGTTCAGCGACGTTTCTTTCTCCTTGTCATTTTCGCGCCGGATGGCCTCGCGTTCGATCTCTAACTGCATAATGCGCCGGTTGAGTTCGTCGAGTTCTTCAGGTACCGAGTCCATTTCGAGCCGCAGCTTGGCCGCTGCTTCGTCCATCAGGTCGATGGCCTTGTCGGGCAGAAACCGGTCGGTGATGTAGCGCGACGAGAGTTCGACGGCCGCAATAACGGCATCGTCTTTGATGCGTACGCCGTGGTGCAGTTCATATTTATCCTTGATGCCGCGCAGGATGCTGATGGCGTCGGCTACGTCCGGCTCATCAACTAATACGGTCTGGAAACGGCGTTCGAGGGCCTTGTCTTTCTCGATGTACTTCTGGTATTCCTTTAGCGTCGTAGCTCCAATGGTGTGGAGTTCACCCCGCGACAGGGCCGGTTTCAGGAGGTTAGCCGCATCCATCGCGCCTTCGCCCCCAGCACCCGCCCCTACGAGCGTATGAATCTCGTCGATGAACAGAATAATCTGCCCGTCGGAGTCGGTCACTTCTTTAATAACGGCCTTTAGTCGCTCCTCAAATTCGCCTTTGTACTTGGCACCCGCAATGAGCAGGCCCATGTCGAGGGAGACGATGGTTTTGGTTTTGAGGTTCTCTGGTACGTCGCCCGACACGATGCGCTGAGCGAGTCCTTCGACAATGGCCGTTTTACCAACACCCGGCTCACCAATGAGGATCGGGTTGTTCTTGGTCCGGCGGCTCAGGATTTGCAGCACCCGCCGGATCTCCTCATCGCGGCCAATGACCGGGTCGATTTTGCCAGTGCGGGCGCGTTCGTTGAGGTTAATACTGTAGCGTTGCAACGACTGGTAGGTCGCTTCGGCGTTTTGGTCTTTCACAGGGTTATTGTTGCCACGCAATTCGTTGATGGCGTCTTTTAAGGTCTTTTCCGAAAATCCAATGTCTTTCAATAGCGTGGCGACGGCGTCTTTCCCACCCACGAGACCGAGCAGCATCATTTCGATACTGACGTACTCGTCGCCAAAGTCTTTCATCTGGGTTTGCGCACGTTGCAGGGCCGCGTTCAGATCATTGCCGAGGTAGATACCCTGTTGCGTATTCCCGGAAACGGACACTTTGGGATAACCGTTCACGATAGCGTCTAAGGCAAGCGTCAGGCGGCTGGTATCGACGCCTGCTTTCTTACTCAAAAATCCGACAGTGTTCGGATCATCGTCCAAAATGGCTTTCAGCACGTGACCGGTTTCGACGGTCTGCTGACTATTGCCCTGCGCAATTTGGGTCGCCTGCTGCACGACCTCCTGCGCTTTGATGGTATAGTTGTTAAAGTTCATGGTTATGGGCGTGATAATGAATAATGTGTAATGGAGAATGAAATGCCGTCATCATTCACCCTATACTACTCGCTAACAAACCACGTACCGGAGCCATTTTTCGGACATTTTGGCGTAAAAATTCGTATACAAATCGTTATTTTGTCAATTAGTCAGTTATAGTTGCCCTAAGTAGGACCGTCGTAAATCAGTTTAAGAAAGGTTTAGTCACGCTACCGTTGAAGCGAAAGAACGAGTAACTACAGAAGCTGCTTAAGGCTGTCAGTAGATGCCATACCGCATGACCCTGGATGATTGAATGGGGATCACAACCCACCTTTTGCACATCCAGCGTCCTTATTTTTATGGCGATTACGATCAACGCGAAACTGATGATGACCAGCACAATCGAGCGCTCTCTTCTGAATTGAAAATAATGCACGACCATCAGTACGTTTAGAAACAGAATTAAAGCCGGTACTAATTGGGAACTCGATACCCGGAGCGCTATTTCTAAAAACAAGCCGATAATCGCCACCAAAGACAAAATCCAAATGTGTTTTTGAGTAGTGGTAAAAGTGATTTTGTGAACGATGTGATAGAGCGCAATGCCGATTAGGGCAAGCATAATTCCGTAGGTGCCATTCATGTCGACCCGCTGGCCAGCATACGTCAGCGAAGCATGAAAAAACGCGCTCCCAACACTTAGGTACACAAAGCAAGCACCCATTAAAGCAGAAAGCAGGGGGAAGCGCTCCAATCTGTTTAGGTTCGTTTTAGTTCGATTGGTATAATCCTGCCACGCAATCAGTAAAATCAGCACACCCCAGAAGAAGTACGTTAAATTGGAATAAGTGTTAATGGGCTGGTGAAAGAACCGATCAACGTGGTTGAACTCGCAGTACTCAACGGTCAGGGCCGATTTGCTTACCGGCATTCCCGCCCAAACGGTTCCGCTAATGAACGCATCTAAGCAAATCCAGATTAGAAGCATCCCCGTTGTGACGTAGGTTGCCCGAAGCAATAATTTGTAGAAAACTGGTATAGTCATTGACTGAGCATTGGGTGAACGCTGATCAATATACGCCATTAATCCAGCCGTACCCACATCGTACCGTCCAATGAATCCCCCGGCTCTATAGTAGACAGTCCCTCGCCGGTATTGAAGGCGTTGACGCTGGCTGTTTGAGGTTCGATGGCTACGCTGTCGCGCCGGGGGGGCGTGTAACAGACAATGTAGTTCAACCTGCCGGGGCCGGTCTGCTGCCCAACGATAAGCTGGATGCCCGTTTTCTGTGAGGTCAGTATGGTTTCGACAAACGGCCTGACCGTTGCGGGGGTAACGGCCGGGGTTAGCGCAAAAGGAGTATCCAGCGTTTGGTCGCGCAGGGGAATCGTGGCGGCTTGTTCGGCGGCCTGTTGCCCGGTCGGAATCATGTCATCATCGAGCAGAATGGTTGCCCGGTCGGGCAGCGAAAGCGTCAACTCATCAACCGGTTCCTCGGACAGCATGAAATAAGGGTGCCAGCCAAATGCGGCCGGGCACTGCGTCGTTCCGGTGTTCAGGGCCGAATAGCTCATACGCAGGGCACACATGCGGTCGTTGGTGAAGTTGCCAGTCAGCAGTTGATTGGCCTGAATTAGCTCATACGTAACGGTCAGCGCAAATGGAAATGGGTAGCCAGCCAACAAACCCGGATACTCGTAGCGCAGCACCAGCCGGGCGTAGGTAGGCGTTGTTTCCTGGCTGACAACGGCAAATGGCTTGCCGTGTACGAAGCCATGCAGCGCATTGTCGCGGTTTGTTTCGTTCATGGGCAGCGCGTAGTCTTCGCCCCCAAACCGGTAGATGCCGTGCCGAATTCGACTCGGAAACGGATACAATAACGCGCTGGCATAGCTCTCATCGGCCAGCAGGGCCTGGGGCGATTCGGGCGCTTTAATTAAGGCCAGCAACTCATTACCTTTTCGCAAAACCAACTGGCGCAGCAGGGCACCGTGGCTGGGAATAATGCTCAAAAACTCACCCGTTTCCTCGTGTTCGAGTACGTATTCAGTAAGTGGTTCGGAGCCGGTTGCCAGCGGACCAAATGATTGCGTAGAGATGGTAAACGGCATGATTGACGAGACAGGTTGTTACATTTAGGTAAGTAGTCGGGACCCGGTTTTGTTTGGCCGAATTAGCAAACGACACGCAACGTTAACGGCTGAGGATGAATTGGTGACTACATCGAAATGAAGGTGGTTTTTTGGTGACGGATAAAGAACCGCCTATCTTTCCGAAAGGCAATTCACTCGTTGCACGCTATGAAAAGACTACTTACCAATCTGACATTCTGGGTACTGACGGCCATTACGCTGGGCGTGTTGCTGGGCCATTTTCGACCTGACCTCGCGCTGGCACCGGTGCTGGACGCTCCGCTCAAAGGTCGGTTGATGGGTCAGGAATTGACGCTGGGCGCTACGTTCAGCGAGTTTCTGAGTGGATTTTTCATCAGTCTCGTCAAGCTGTTCATCAGCCCGATTATTTTCCTGACCATTGCGCTCGGCATCGTCAGCATGGGCGATCTCAAAAAAGTGGGCAAAGTAGGAGCGAAGGCACTGCTCTATTTTGAAGTCGTCACGACGGTGGCGCTGCTGATTGGCGTACTGGTGGCGAACGTCATCCGGCCCGGCGCGGGCGTATCGACCGCCCAACTCAGCGGGGGCGACATCTCGAAATACACCAAAGGCGCTACGGAATTTAGCTGGGTAAAGTTTTTCTTCGACAACATCACGCTGCAGGTGCTGGTGGCGGCCATTGTGTTCGGCGTCCTGCTCAGCCGCTACGGCGGTCGGGAGCGGTTCATTGGCTGGATGAATCAACTGTCGAAATACGTTTTCTGGGGACTGCACAAGGTGATGCTGCTGGCTCCCATCGGTGCCTTTGGCGGTATGGCCTACACGATTGGAAAATACGGAGTAGCAACACTGCTGCCGCTGGCTAAACTGATGGGTACGGTCTACACCACGATGGCCGTGTTCATTTTCGGTATCCTCGGTCTCATCCTCCGGTCATACCGCATCAGCCTGTGGCAGTTTCTGCGCTACATCCGCGAAGAACTGCTGATCGTGCTCGGCACGTCGTCGTCGGAAGCCGGTTTGCCGTCGTTGATGGAAAAATTGGAGCGCATGGGCTGCGCCCGGTCGGTGGTTGGGCTGGTGGTTCCGGCGGGGTATTCGTTCAACCTCGATGGCACGACGATCTACCTCTCGATGGCAACCATCTTTCTGGCGCAGGTTTTCGACGTTCAACTCGATCTAACCCAGATGCTCACCATAATCGGTATCCTGATGGTGACGTCTAAGGGGGCTGCCGGGGTTACGGGCAGTGGGTTTGTGGTGTTGGCCAGTACGCTGACGGCCGTGAAAGCGATTCCGGTGGAAGGGCTGGCGCTTTTGCTGGGCGTAGACCGGTTCATGTCCGAAGCCCGCAGCATCACCAACTTCATTGGTAACGGCGTGGCCACGATCTGGTTAGCCAACAACGAACGGGCCTTCGACCGCGCCAAGATGCACGAAGCGTTCGGAAGCGTGGAAGCGGGCGAACAAATAATAAGCGAACCCTTGAACAAGTCAGTTTATAACTCGCCCTCAACGCCCAACCCGAACAGCGCGAAATCGTAGCGGACGGGGTCGGCCGGGTCGAACTGGCGCAGTGTTTCGGTGAGTTCCAGCGCTGCTTTCCAGTCGGTTTGGGGTCTCGTGAGCAGCCCTAACTGGCGGGACACCCGGTTTACGTGAACGTCGATAGGCATCACCAATTGGTCGGGGCGCAGGCGCATCCACAAACCGAAATCAACCCCACGGTCATCTTGCCGGACCATCCACCGCAGAAACATCAGCAGCCGTTTGCACGACGAGTTGCGGGCGGGCGTAGCGATGTGCTTGCGCGTTCGGGCGGGGAAGAAGGGGTCGCAGCAAAAGCGGTCGTGGAACGTGATGAGGGCCTGTTCGACCGTACCGACTGTATGCGTACCGGCGGGCTTTAGCCCGTCAGTCTCAGACGAGCTAAAGCCCGCCGGTACGTTAAGAAACGCATCTTCCAGCGAGTCGTTGGCCTGATAATACTGGTGGAAGAAGTGCAGAAAATAGAGCGCATCAGTTGCGTTGAAGGTGCGGTGTTTAAACGATAGAAACCGTTTCAGATCGCTCTCCTCGTGATTTTGGACAAAATCGTAGGGCGCACCGTCCATGTGCTCGACCAGTTCAGCTGCTTTTTTCAGGATCACCGGCCGCTGTCCCCAGGCCAAAACGGCCGCCCAGAACCCCATGATTTCGATGTCCTGTTTCCGGCTGAACCGATGCGGAATGCTGATAGGGTCGCGCTCAATGAACGAAGGCCGATTGTACAAATCGGCCTTCGCATCGAGAAAATCTTTTAATGTAAAATGGTCAATGGGTACTGGATGATGGGCAGTAGGCACTTGAACGCGTAAAGCATTATTCATTGTCCATTCCGGATCACCAAACCGTCCATTTTTCATTACTTACTCGCTCCCCCGCTGGCGACCCACGCCATTGCCCGCGAAACACCCGAAAATAGAGCCAGAATCGTCGACATCACAAATGTGAATACGGCAATGAACGGGTAAGCCATCGTGAACATGACGGCAAAGGTTTTGTAGCCCGGTGAGGATTTCATCTGGGCGTCGCGTTCGCGGTGACGCCGGGCAATACGTTCTTCTTTCGTTTCCTTTTCCATAACGGGGTTCCCTACCGGACAATGTAACTGACTTCAGCCCGGAAACGCCGGTCGTCGGGCGAAAGTTTCGCGAAGGCCTGCGCCGAAAGCTTAACCAATATCTTGTCGTTGACGCCCGTGTTGGGCAAACGACCAATGACTTTAACCCACAAACTCTGGTTGTTAAATTCATTGCGCACCTGAACCAGTGTGCCAATGGGAGCCGTGCGGTGCAGGGCGAGGTATTTGCCTGAGTCGTCGGCCCCTTCAATCATCTCCGCTACGCCACTGCTCGACACCCGCCGACCCCGCGCGGGCATGGGCGCATCGTTGCCGGGTCGGGGCAGTTCAACAACGGCCACGTCAGCCGGTTTGGCACCGGTGGGTCGGTCGGGTCGCTCCGGTGCCGTGGGCGCGTCGGGACGGCGGTTATCGGCCACCGATTCGTCGGGGTTGCGGGGAGCGGAGCGGTCTGGCTTTGTCTCCGGTCGGCTGGTCGACGTCGGTTTGGTTTCGGTCGATTTTGCCGGGCTGGTCCGGGCCGGGGTGTCGGGCGCTTTTGGCGGAATAAACGCGACGGCCGTTGCTGGCATTCGGGCCTGGTAGGCTTTCTCGGAGACAATCAGGGCCTGACCGATCAACACGTTATCGTTGGCGAGGTTGTTCCACTTGCGAACGTCGGTTTGGGGCACCCCGTACCGAACGGCTAAACTGTAGAGCGTCTGTCCCGGTTCAACCACGTGAATGCCCGCCCGCGCCGGGTCATCCGCTTTTTTAGCACTTTTGGCGGCTGGTACGGTGGCCGAATTAGTGACTTTGGCCTCGCGCTCAACTTGTTTTTCTTCTTTACGAATGGCTTTGTCGATGGCCTTGGCTTCTTTCCGGTTGAGCGCACCGTCGGGAATTGGAATTCGCACCACCTGATCGTAGCGTACCGACTCGCTCATATCGGGGTTAGCCGCTTTCAGATCGGCCACCGACCGGCCATACCGCCGGGCAATGGCGTAGAGCGTCTGCCCCTGATCGACCCGGTGCAGAATGAAGCGTTTGCCGCCCTTTTTCTCAATACCAACGGAGTCGGTTCGTGTAGCACGGTCCCGTGTTATGAACCCGCCAGGGGACGGGATGGCGTAAAGAAAACCGCTTAGCAAAAGCAGGAAGGGGGGTATGAGTAGCTGATTTTTCATGGATATACGCAGGGACAAAGCGGTTGAGTCGTGCCCGGCCTGCCGACTGTTGACGGCGTTGTTCGTAAAATTAGGATAAAATACGGCTGCTTTCCCCAAAAACGGTTTTCCAACGCTTTCCGTTTACTTTACACCCGCAACTAAAACCCAGTAAGGTGGTCATTCTCGGTATAATCCCCGCCCGCTACGCATCAACGCGCTTCCCGGCCAAGCCATTGGTCAATATCAACGGCAAAAGTATGATTCAGCGCGTGGTGGAGCAGGCCCGACAGGCAACCTCGCTCAGCCGCGTGGTGGTGGCCACGGACGACGAGCGAATCCGGGCGCACGTTACCGACTTCGGGGGCGAGGTGGTGATGACGTCGGTGCATCATCAGAGCGGCACCGACCGCTGTCAGGAAGCTGTGCAGCAACTTGGTGTCCCCGCTGATTACGTCGTTAACATTCAGGGCGACGAGCCGTTTATCCAGCCCCGCCAAATCGACCTGCTCACCTCGGTACTCGACGGTGTAACGGAACTGGCAACACTCGTGAAGGCCATCAGCGACCCGCAAACGCTGCTCAGTCCGAACACAGCGAAGGTCGTGCTGAGCACCACCGGCGAAGCGCTGTTCTTCAGCCGTCAGCCGATTCCGTACCTGCGTGGCAAGCCGACTGATACCTGGTTGGCCGCGCATACGTATTACAAACACATTGGTTTGTATGCCTACCGCACGGATATACTGGCCCAACTGACGCAGCTACCACCTTCGTCGCTCGAACTGGCCGAAAGTCTGGAGCAACTACGCTGGCTCGAAAACGGCTACCGCATCCGCACCGTCCTTACCGATTTGGACACTCAGGGTATTGACACTCCGGAGGATTTGGAGAAGGTTTTTAGTTTGTAGTTTGTGGTTGGCTGACGCGTCCGGCTCACGCGTCAGCCAACCACAAACTACAAACTAAAAACTCAGTCCTTCCCCTGTTAAAAAACCTTAACGCTGAACCGCGCGAACAGAAGCGGGCGTTGGACGTTTAGAGTACAGCAGCTTTTCTGCTTTCCAGCCACCAACCGGTGCGGCCGGACTCACTATACGTTTCCTTAATCGAGCACACATGCAAAACTATTCGATACTCTGGGCCGACGATGAGATTGATCTCCTGAAGCCTCATATCCTGTTTCTGAAAAATAAAGGTTACGACGTTACCCCCGTTAACAGTGGAGCCGACGCGCTCGATGAGGTTGAGCAAACTAACTACGACGTTGTATTTTTAGACGAGATGATGCCCGGCATGACGGGTCTGGAGACGCTGTCGCAGATAAAGCAGATGCGTCCCAACCTGCCGGTGGTCATGATTACCAAGAGCGAGGAGGAACACATTATGGAAGAGGCCATTGGTTCCAAGATCGCCGATTACCTCATTAAGCCGCTCAACCCCAATCAGATTCTACTGTCGGTCAAGAAAATATTGGACAACAAACGACTCGTGACTGAGCGGACCAACATCGGTTACCAGCAGGATTTTCGGAACATTTCCATGCAGTACAACGACCGCATGAGTTTTGAGGAATGGGCCGACGTGTACAAAAAGCTTATTTATTGGGAGTTGGAACTGGATACGTCGCAGGACAAAAGTATGCTGGAAGTAATGAACATGCAGAAAAGCGAAGCCAACGCAACGTTCTGTAAGTTCGTAATGGAAAACTACGAAGACTGGCTGAACGAACCCAAGATGGACAGCCCCGTGATGTCGCACCAGTTGATGCGCAAGAAAGTGTTTCCGTTGCTGAATCAAAATGGCGCATCGGGTGAGGCACCTCTCTTCTTCCTGCTGATCGACAACCTGCGCTACGACCAGTGGAAAATAATTGAGCCGCTACTGGCGGAGTACTTTACGGTCGAAGAAGAATCGTCTTATTATTCGATTTTACCAACTACGACCAGCTTTGCCCGGAACGCCATTTTCTCGGGTATGATGCCGAGTGAGATGGAGCGCAAACACCCCGACCTGTGGGTCAACGACGACAGCGAGGACGAAGGTTTGAACAACCACGAAGACGAATTTCTGCGCCGACAACTCACGCAGAGCCGCGTGGATGTGAAGATGTCGTACCACAAAATTCTAAACGTCAACCAAGGGAAATCACTCGTCGACAATTTCAACAACCTGTTGCAGAATCAGTTGAATGTGGTTGTCTACAACTTTGTGGACATGCTCAGCCACGCCCGCACCGACATGGCGATGATCAAGGAGCTGGCCCCCGACGAATCGGCTTACCGGTCCATCACCCGGTCCTGGTTCTTGCATTCGCCCCTGCTGGAATTTATTCAGAAGATTGCTGCTAAAGGTGGGCGGCTCATCGTCACCACCGACCACGGCATGATTCGGGTGCAGAAACCGGCCAAGATCGTTGGCTATCGCGAAACCAATACGAATCTGCGCTACAAGCAGGGCAAGAATTTAGGGTTCGATGATAACCACTTGTTCGTAGGCCGCAAACCAGAGCGGCTGTTTTTGCCCAAGCCGCACGTATCAACGGCTTACGTCTTCACGCTCGAAGACTATTTCTTTGCTTATCCCAACAACTACAATCACTACGTAAATCACTACCGCAACACGTTCCAGCACGGGGGCGTGTCGCTGGAGGAAATGGTTATTCCGTTTGCGTATCTGAAAGCCAAGTAAGGTTAATGTAGAAATGATGTAGGATGTAGAATGCATAATGGTTAATGAACAATGTGAATATGTCAGGTCTACATTGTTCATTAACCATTATGCATTCTACATCATTTCTACCCCATCAATTCTACCACCTGACCATCCTGGCAGCGCAGGACGCGGGCGGGGTACTTGTTGAGCAGTTCGTAGTTGTGAGTGGCCATGAGCACGGCCGTACCAGCGTTGTTGATAGCCTGGAAAACTTTCATAATCTGATCCGACACCGCCGGGTCAAGGTTACCGGTTGGCTCGTCGGCAATCAGAATCTGGGGTTCGTTCAGCATGGCGCGGGCCACGACCACCCGCTGTTGTTCGCCCCCCGACAGTTGATGGGGCATCTTTTTCTGGGCCGTCCCCAGCCCCACCTGCATCAGTACATCGGCGATGCGGTTGCTCATCTCCGTTTTATCTTTCCAGCCAGTCGCCCTCAGCACGAACTTCAGATTGTCTTCGACCGACCGGTCGGAAAACAGTTGGAAGTCCTGGAAAACGATACCGATTTTTCGGCGCAGTTGCGGCACGTCGCGGGGTTTGAGTGCATCGAGCGGGTAGCCTGCCACAAAGCCTTTGCCATTTCGGAGCCACAGATCGGCATAAAGGATCTTGAGTAACGACGACTTGCCGCTGCCCGTGCGCCCGATGAGGTACGCAAAATCGCCTTTATTGATCTGAAAGGACACGTCGCCCAGCACCAGCTTCTGGCCCTGATAAATGTCGGCGTGGTCGAGACTAAGAACGGGTTCGGTGGAGAACATGAATGGAGTCAATTAGTTAGTGAGTTGGTCAGTCAGTGAGTAGCTGACGCGGGTGTGTAGTGAGCTACTCACTGACTGACCAACTGACCGACTATTTTTACTGTTTCACCGGTAAGTTTGCTTTCTCGTGGTCGGCTAAGAACTTAGCCAGACCGCTGTCGGTGAGTGGATGGTTGAGCAGTGACTTAATGACACTCAGCGGAGCTGTGATTACATCGGCACCAATTTCGGCGCACTGTATAACGTGCATCGGGTGACGTACTGACGCAGCCAATACCTCGGTGGTATAGCCGTAGTTGGTGAAGATCGTCACGATCTGCTCAATCAGGGCCATACCGTCGGTCGAGATGTCGTCTAACCGACCCACAAACGGCGATACGTACGAAGCCCCCGCCTTGGCTGCCAACAGTGCCTGCCCGGCCGAGAAAATTAGGGTGCAGTTGGTACGGATACCTTTCTCGGAGAAGTATTTAATGGCTTTCACGCCGTCGCCGGTCATGGGTATCTTCACCACAATGTTCTCGTCGAGTTCGGCTAACTCATCGCCCTCTTTAATCATTTCGTCATATTTGATCGAAATCACCTCTGCGCTGATGTCACCATCGACAATTTCACAGATTTGTTTATAATGGCGCATCACGTTATCCTTACCGGTGATGCCTTCTTTGGCCATCAGTGAAGGATTGGTGGTTACGCCGTCGAGAATACCCATTTCCTGAGCTTCGCGGATGTCGGCCAGGTTGGCCGTGTCAATGAAAAATTTCATGGTTAAATTGAGTTAATTACGTGCGTTCCTTCTTCAATTTTGCAGACGTGAATGTAGGTATCTTTACCAGTACTGACTTTATATTGTTTTGTAATCACGGTCATAAACGCGTCGAGGGCTTCCTCCCGCACTAAATTGATGGTGCAGCCACCAAAGCCGCCCCCCATCATGCGGGCTCCCAACACGCCGGGCTGATGCCGGGCAATGTCGACTAACGTATCCAATTCGAGGCAGCTCACCTCATACCACCGGCTTAAACCTTCGTGTGACCCGTACATTAATTGGCCGAAGGCATCAATGTCGCCTGCTTCGAGCGCGGCTACGCCGTCGAGCAACCGCCCGTTTTCCTGCACCACGTAGGCACACCGGCGGTAGATCAGCGGCTGAGTGTCGCGCAGGTGACGGTCGAGCATAGCCATCGTCACGTCGCGCAGGCTGTTAACATCGGGATAATAGGTCTTTAGAAATCGTACGCCTGATTCGCACTCGGCCCGACGTGTGTTGTATTCGGACGTTACGAGTGAGTGTTTCACCCGGCTGTCGCAGAGTACGATACGAATGCCTTCCATTTGCAGGGGTGCATAGGTATAGTCGAGCGACCGGCAGTCGAGTTTAATCACGTGTCCGGCGCGGCCCATCATGCTGGCAAACATGTCCATGATACCAACTTTAGCCCCAACAAAGTCGTTTTCGGCTCGTTGCGAGACTTTGAGCAGTGCTATCCGGTCCAGTCCTAATTGGTACAGTTCGTTAAGGGCAAAGCCAATTCCGTTTTCGAGCGCGGCCGACGATGACAACCCCGCCCCAAGTGGGATGGTGCCACCAAAGACGCAGTTAAACCCACCGGGCTGGTGGCCCATCAGACGCAATTGGGATACCACGCCCAATAAATAATCGGCCCAGGTGTGGGTAGGGATGAGGGTAGCGAGCGATCCGGTATGGGTTTCCTGAAGATCGTGGGCAATGAGGTGAATTTCGTTATCCAGGCGCGGCCCAACGGCTAAGTAGATGGCTTTATCGATGGCGGCCGGTAGCACGAATCCTTCATTATAGTCGGTATGTTCGCCGATGAGGTTGACGCGGCCCGGCGAGCAGATGAGCAGTGGGTTGTCGTGGAACGTAGCCCGGTACGATGCGGTCAGTTGAGTAAGCAGGTCCATGTAAAGAGGCAGGAAATTTAGCGGCCTGGTACAGCTAAAACGCACAAACAGCTAAAGACGGCGGGGCGACCTATGCCAATTCGTAACGAATCGGCCTAAAATAAAAAATGGCAAACCAATGTCTCACCGCTACGACCACTTACCCTTGCTTCGGTCAAGACCTGGGGGATTCAGCAGGAGCTGGTAGCACCGATTTGCCGATGCAAAGTTAAGCAACTATTAACCAAACGACCAAATTTCGCCCGTACCTTTGCCCTGAAAACGAAAAAACATGAAGCGTTCAGCGTGGCTTATCTGGTGTATTTTGGTCAGTATCAGCGCCTGCGAATCGTCGGATGAGCATGTAGAGCGGGGGCGTACGTATTTGAGAGAAGGCAAATTTCGGGAGGCTGTGCAGGTGCTCAATCAGGCTGTTGAGGCCGACGCTGACAATGTTGAGGCTTTCAACTCGCGGGGCGTGGCTTATTTTGAATTAAAAGATTACACGAATGCAGGACTGGATTACGATCAGGCGATTAAACTCAAGCCGGATTTCTATCGGCCCTATTACAATCGGGGCCTGCTCAAAGTAGCCCAAAACGACCTCACGAGCGCATTAAAGGATTACTCAGACGCGATCCGTCTGGCACCCGATACCAGCCGACGCATTACGGCTGAAATTTACCTGAACCGGGGGCAGTTGTTTGCTGCTCAGGATCAGATTCAGCCCGCCCTGAATGATTTTTCGCAGGCTATTTCGTTAAACCCTAAAAACGCACTGGCATTTTACAATCGGGGTAATCTCCGGTTTCAACAAAAGCAATTAGCTGAATCGACATCTGATTTTCAGCAGGCCGTTCAGGCCGACCCAAAATTTGGTAAGGCATTTTACGGGTTGGGGCTGGCCCAACTGCTGCAAAACGAACGGGAGGCCGGTTGCCTGAGCTTGAAGCAAGCCCGGAATTTAGGGTATGCCGACGCGACGAACGCCGTCGCGGAGTATTGTGAATAAAATAAGTCGATCAGTCAATGAGTTGGTAAGTCGGTAAGTAGCTGACCGCACCGGCCGGGGTGGGACCGGCGAAAGCCACTGACCGACTGATTGACTCTCTAACTGCCAACACCATGCGTAAAATCCTATCGATCATTTTTGGTTTGTTGTTCGTTTTGTTTGCGGCTTTCCAGTACAACGACCCCGACCCGGAGCTTTGGGTTCCCATCTACGGCTTTGCGGCTGTGGCCTGCCTGATGGCTTACGCCGGGTTGGCCCGCTGGTGGTTTCTGGTCGGGATGGCGGTTTTGTATGTGGTCGCAGCGGTGTACCAGTGGCCACCTGCTTTTGAAGGGTTTCTGTTCAGTGAAGTTGGAATGCGGAGCATGAACATCGAGATGGCCCGCGAGGCCGGTGGCCTGGGCATCTGTGCAGCCGCCATGCTGATTCTGGCCGTGTTGTCGCGTTATCCACAGCCTGCCCGCCCATGAAACTCATCGAATGCCCGCGCGACGCCATGCAGGGTCTGGTGCACTTTGTGCCAACGGACCTTAAAATTAGATACCTCAACGCGTTGCTGCAGGTTGGCTTCGACACGCTTGATTTCGGCTCATTTGTTTCGCCCAAAGCCATTCCGCAACTGCGCGACACGGCCGACGTGCTGGCTGGTCTGGATCTATCCCGCACCAAAACGAACTTATTGGCTATTGTGGCTAATGTGCGCGGGGCGGAAGAAGCCATCCCGTTTGCGTCGATCCGGTACGTTGGGTTTCCGCTGTCGGTATCGGAAACGTTTCAGCAACGGAACACGAATAAATCCATTGTGCAGGCATTTGACGAGGTGGAAAGTATACAAACGAGGTGCGTCCAGGCGGGTAAAGAACTGGTTGTTTACCTGTCGATGGGGTTTGGCAATCCGTACGGCGACCCCTACAGTCCCGAATTGGTCAGTGCATTCAGTGAGCGTCTGGTAGACGTGGGCGTCCGGATCATTGCCCCGTCCGATACGGTTGGCTCATCGACGCCAGAAGCCATCGAAAACCTGTTTAGGCACTTGATCGGTCACTTTCCAGAAGTTGAATTTGGCGCGCACCTGCATACCCGGCCGGGCGAAACGGCCGACAAGGTGCGGGCGGCTGTTCGGGCGGGGGTGCAGCGTATTGATGGGGCATTGCGTGGCTTCGGCGGGTGTCCGATGGCGGCCGATGAACTGACCGGCAACCTGCCAACAGAGGAAATTATTCAGACGCTTGCGCAGGACGGACTTGCCCCCTCCATCAATCAGGAAGCCTTCCAGAAAGCGATGACGTTGTCGGCGGGGGTGTTTTGAAAGGAGTCATAAGAAGGTAGTCGTAAGTCGTTGACGCGTCTGTGGTTCGTGCATCAGCCACTTACGACTACCTTCTTATGACTCCTTTTTTTACATAAACATCGCCTGAATTTCGTCTTTCACGGCTTTAAGCGCGTTGGTGGTGGGAAGGCGGTCTTTCTCGATAATGCGCTCAAAAATGCGTTTAGACAGGTCGAGGGCGGGAGCGTCGGGGCGGGTGTCGCCCGAGGCCTGGTTGATGAGCGTTGTGACGTCGTTCATGGCCGCCTGAATCTGATCCCACACGGCCTGACTCATGTACACCTGCTGCGAGAGGTTGTGGTTGTATTCGTCCCGTATTTCCTGCAACAGCCGCTGTTGAAATTCCAGTACAGTGGTTGCACTGCCGCCCAGCCGCAGCAGTAGATTGTTGGGGCTGATGCGCTCCAGAAACAGCACCATCCGCTCATAGGCCTGTAGCCGCACCGGCACGACGCTCTCCGTGTAGCGGCTTTTAACGTCGAAGCGATGCCGGTCAGCTTCGCGTTCCAACAATAATTTAACGGTCAGGTACATACCATAAAGAACCAGGCCGGCCGGTACGATTAGCTTCAGGAAGTCGCTCAATAGCTCCATATTGGAAGAAGTAATATTGGGTAAAATAGGTAATTTTACGGTGAACCGTACGTACGGTTCGTTACTTGTTGTTTACTGTTTTTATGCTCAACAATCCCGTTCGTGTTCGGGTCGAAGCCCGTCAACAAATTCTGGACACGCTCTTAGCCAATAAAATTCCGGTTGAATACGGGCTGCGGGTGGGTGTGCGTGGTGGTGGCTGTGGATCGTCGTGGTTGCTGGGTTTCGACATGCCCGGTCCGGCCGACGATGTGTATAACGTTGACGGGGTTCGTGTCATTATCGACCGTAAACATTTACTCTACGTACTGGGTGCCGAAATCGGGTATGAAACGGGCGGCTACACAGTGGATAAATAGGTAACTATTCAGGTTTATTCATGTGTGCGGTTGCTGCCAGTGCGTTGCCAGGCTGATTAATTTCCTGGTTTTCAGGCATAATATGCTGCTATCGCTGATTCTGGCATGATTTTAGGTCTACATCGGTAATCTACTTCCTCAGCACTGTGAAACGTATCGAACGACATATCTTTTTAGTACTGGCCGTGCTATCGGTTGGTCTGTCGATACTGTGCTATTTGATACTGGAACGCGATGCGCCGAGCGCGACCGATGAGCAATACCTGAATACGGTTCAGGAGCGTGTCAAAGACGAAATGCGCGTCAGTACCAATGAGTTACGCGATGTTGTGTCGTTACTCAGGAAAAAATCTAACCCTTCTTTCGCTGACCTGAGCCTGCCAACTCGTTACCCGTATTTTGTATTTAAAAACGGGCAGTTGCTGTTTTGGTCCGATTACCGGTTTATTCCCGATTATGACCGCGTGGCCGTTGTAACGCACCCCCGGCTGGTCGATTTTGAGCAGGGGCGCTACGTGGTCAGTCACGAACGCATTCGCAGGAATAACAGCACAGTCGATGTGTTTTCGCTGGTGAATGTGTACCGGTCCTATCAGAACAATAATGCGTACCTGAAATCGGGTTACAACGCTACGCTGTTTGCGCTCGATCCAAAAGCCATTACTGATCAGCGCCAAAACAACTACCAGGCTATTTACGACAACACACCCGTTTTTTTGTTCTCGGTTGTGCCGCCCCAGGTAGATGCCTATCGCAATCAGTCAACACCCGTTAACACCGTTATTCTGGCATCGCTGGGCATTATTTTTTTGGGATTATACGTGTTGCAACTTATAATTGGGCTGAACCAGAAACGAAAGCACGAGTGGGGTTTCATTTGGCTGGCGGGCTACCTTGTTTTACTGCGGGTGGTGATGCTTTACTTTGGCGTACCGTTTTTGTTTGTCGAATCAGATCTGTTCAACCCCAAATTTTACGCATCGTCGGTGCTGGTGCCGTCGCTGGGCGATCTGCTGCTGAACGCTGCCGTGGCGATCGTGCTGGCTTCATACTGGGTCAAGCATTACCACCGCTCGTGGAGTTACACGTTTCTGCTGCGCCGACCCGAATGGGTTTGTAACGTGCTGTCGGTGGGGTTGGTTGTGCTGAGTTACGTTGTGTTCAGCCGTTGCTACGACGAACTCAACAACATTTATGAGAAGTCGCAGTTTACGCTCGATATCACGCTTAATATTAGATTCTCACCGCTGAAAATTGTGTGCCTGCTGGTATTCGTAGCCATTGCTTTTATTTACTTTTTGCTGACTCACCTGCTGGTCAGCCTGTTTTTGCGTTACAACCGATCCGACAGACATGTTCGGGGGATCCTGCTGATTGTGATGGGCACGGCCGTCACGGCCGGTCTGTTTATTGCGCTCAACTGGCAACTGAGGTCTATCCTGCTGCTCAACGGTCTGTTTTTTCTGCTCGCCTATACGGGCCAGTTTCCGAAAACACTGTACACGTTTCAGTACAAGACGTCAATCTATCTGTTCCTGGCGGCCTTTATCTTCGCCGTCACAACCGCCTACGTCGTTTATAATCAGGAGATCAGAAAGCAGTTGGTCTACGAGCGTGAGTTTGGCAAGCAGCTCCTGGCCGAAAACGACGAGTTCGGTGAGTTCCTGATCAGTAAAGCCCAGGAGTCCATCACGCGTGATGCTGAAATTGCCCGCGCCCTGCTAACCGATACGCTGTTGGTGCGGGAGCGGATTCAGCAACGGGTCAAAACGCTGCATCTGGATAAATACATTGATAAATATGACATTGACGTATCCTCGTTTCGGGCCAGTGGAGCACCACTCGACGTAAGTCAGAACGCCACAACACTGGCCAGTCTCACGAACCGTTATCGCCGGTCAATCTTTAAGACGGAGTATCCGGGCGTGTACTTTATTAATGAAGCGAGCAATCAGTTCATTAAGCAGTATGTCTGTTTCGTTCCCCTCCGACAACCGGTGCCGCCCCCAGCCCAACCGGCCGCTACCCCCGCACGGGACACAATTGGGTACGTTGTGCTCGATTTGCGGCTGCGCAACGAGCGGCCAGCGAGCGTTTATCCCGAATTATTAGTCGACACCAAGTTTAGTCAGAATCCCAACAGTCAGAAATACAGCTACGCAATTTTTGGCAACCCACGACTCAACGACCCGCGTTCCGGTTCGTCGGCACTGAACAAACCGCAGCGTCAGCGGCCGACGCCCCGGTTGCTTTACAGCACGGGCAGCTACAACTACGAACGAAAGATGCCGCTGTCGATGCTGGCCGATTCGGCACTGTTCATTAACGGGTTGTCGGCTAATGACTACCAGCACCTGGCGCAGCGTGGCCGCGACGGGCGCGTTGTTGTGGTATCGTCGGAGGAGTATCCCTTTCGGAGCATTTTTGCTAATTTCTCGTTCCTGTACCTGTTGCTGGTGCTGGCCGTACTCCTGGTTATCGTTATCTACGCGGTTAATTACGGCTTTTCCCAGTTCAGCATCAACTACGCGACCCGTATTCAGATTTTGCTTAACGTAGCGTTTTTTGCGCCCCTGTTACTGGTAATACTGATTATTCTGGGCGTGATCAGTTCCAATTATATTGATAATCAGGAGAACACGTACATCAGCAATACCCGGAACATTGCCGCCAATTTTCTGTCTTATCTGGATGAGCACCTCCAGGCCAAGAAGCGCAGTAAGGCGTCGATGGAGGAGGAACTGGGCAAAATTGCCCGTGACGCCGATATTGACATCAACCTGTTCGACACGCAGGGGCAGCTTTACACGTCTACGCGTCCGTTGTTATATGAGAGTGGTCACCTGTCCAAACGCATTAATCCAGAAGCTTACATTCGCATCATTGACGATAAGGAAAATCAAATACTGCTTAACGAATCGCTGGGAACCAAACAATACCGAACGGCTTACGCGAGCATTAAATCGTATAATGGACGGCTGCTGGGGATACTTAGCATTCCCTATTTTTACGCCGGTCCTGAACTCGACCGGCAGATAATCGAAGTGATTGAATCGGCGCTGAGCATCTTCACGGTCCTGTTCCTGTTCTTCCTGGTGGTATCGTACTTCGCGTCGAACGTGCTGACAAAACCGCTGCGTTTACTGACCCAGAAGATTAGAAAAACAAACCTCGACCGGCCAAACGAACCGCTGCCCTGGCACACCGACGACGAGATCGGGCTGCTCATTCGGGAGTATAACCGGATGCTCGTTAACCTCGAAGAAAGCAAGCAGGCGCTTGCCCAGAGCGAAAAACAGTCGGCCTGGCGCGAGATGGCCAAGCAGGTAGCGCACGAAATCAAAAACCCGCTGACCCCCATGAAACTAACGCTGCAACACCTGCAGCGCCAACTACCCAACATCAGCGAAGTCGACAGGAGACCCGGAGGAAACAGCGAGTCAGACCGTAATCAGGTCATTCAGCGAACGCTCGATCTGCTGCTCGACCAAATTGACAACCTGAGTGATATTGCCACGTCGTTCTCCGATTTTGATAAAATGCCGCTACCCCGGAATGAAGTGTTTGAGGTGACGGGCGTAATGAACAAAGCTGCCGATTTTCATGATGACAATTCCCGCATTACGCTCCTTCGACAGATAGCATCCGGGCCGCTGATGGTAATTGGTGACCGGCAATTGATGGGGCGCATTCTGACCAATCTGCTTATCAACGCCATTCAGTCCGTGCCGCCGGTTAGGAAACCGTCTATTAACCTAAAGCTCTATGCGCGGGACGACAAGGTACAAATTGAGATTCACGACAATGGCGTAGGCATTCCCGAAGCCATTCGGACGAAAGTGTTCCTGCCTAATTTCAGCACGAAGCGGGGCGGGGCGGGGCTGGAACTGGCCATTGCCAAGCGGGGCGTGGAGCACGCCGGGGGCAGCATCTGGTTTGAAACCACCGAGGGCGTCGGCACGTCGTTTTTTCTTTCTCTGCCGCTGGCAAGTGTGCCAATGGTGTTGGATGGACAACCGGTTATGCAATAGGACCGACTTAGCGGTAATCCGTTGGCTAACTGGTGGTCATGCAGGCATCACTCGAAAAGCGGAGTGGCAACCAATCCGGTCGATGCATCCCGGTCCCGGTAAGTGTCTTCATCGATGGTCACGTGTTTCCAGTTCTCGCCCGACCGAATGCGATTCAACTGCGTATGCGTAATGCCGAACTGTTTAGCGATCATTTTCAACCGATTCTTATCGCTGCGGAGCAGTTTTTTAATAATAATGACCTTGCTCTCGGTCAGTTTGTAGTTGCGGGTTCGGTAAAGGGCAGGCCGATTTTTAATGGTTGGATTATTTCGGTTGTGCTCGATCATCTCATCCTTCGTAGCCCATTGCAAATTGGTGTAGACATTGTTCTTCTTATCATGGTCTACGTGGATTACGAACGTTTGCTCGGGCCTTTGGCGAACCACGAAATACTCAGCTACCAGTTTATGAACGTACCGATTCAGGGTTTTCCCCCCCGACCGGATGTTAAGCGACCGATAGCCTTGAATAACGGACCCTTTTATGAGCGTACCCTCAGCACTGCCACTCTTTTTGGCCTGATCCGCGTTCGCCACCGACTGAAAACTACGCAGCCGACCATAGCTGGAAACGTGGTAACGGGGTGAGTTGTCAATGCCATCGAACACAATTGGTGTCCACTTCTCATGCCAAAAGCTTTCGTTTTTCTTTTCCATCGGGATTGGTGGTCAGTATGCGTTGCTTAATTAGTCGAAGATCACGTGCTTCAGCGGGGTACTTTGTTTAACAATTGTTCAACAAATGTAAAACAAAATAGTTAGCGCGACCAACACAAAAAATGCTGACAAGTAGAAAAAAACGGGTTAAAGCAGGTGTAGACACGCATTTGATAAGTAAAAAAAAGAGGACGCTTGATAGGCGAGCATCATCTTGTTGGGCTAAAACTCAACAGATGGCTTCATCGCATCTGAAACTGCCATGCTATTAGCTTTGTTAATGCAGGTGATTGCTGCCCAATGCCGCATTTTATTGCTAATGAGTACGCGCATGGATACTGTTCAGGAGAAAAAAACATTGGTGGTCGGAGCCACCGACGATACGGATCGGTATGCCAATCGGGCCGCCCGCAGCTTGTTGCAGCGCGGCCATGCTATTGAACTGCTGGGGCTGCGGGAAGGAACCATCGACGGGCACCCGATCAAAACCGACCAGCCTTATTTGCTGGACATTGACACGGTGACGATGTACGTTGGCCCGCGCAACCAGGCTGTTTTTTACGACTACATCCGGGGATTAAAGCCCCGGCGTGTTATTTTCAACCCCGGTGCCGAAAATCCGGATTTTGCCCGACAGCTACGCAACGACGGTATCGAACCCATCAATGCCTGCACGCTCGTCATGCTTTCGGTAGGAACGTACTGATCGTCAACTTGCCTGACCTGCTATGGATTATCCGTTCTTTTTTTTGATTTGCCTGTTCGTTGTCGGCTTTATTTACGCGTCCGTTGGGCACGGCGGGGCCAGTGGTTACTTAGCTACAATGGCCTTGTTTGGCGTTGCGCCGGTTCTGCTGAAACCGTCGGCGCTGCTGCTTAACCTGTTCGTGTCTACGGTTTCGTTCTGGCAGTTTTACCGGGCGGGTTATTTTCGGTGGGAGAAATTCTGGCCGTTTGCGGTGGCGAGTGTGCCACTGGCGTTTGTAGGGGCCAAGATCCCCCTAAGTGACACGCTTTACCGGCAACTGTTGGCGGGGTGCCTGCTGCTGGTCATTATTCGATTAGTTTGGACGGTGCGTGGCCGGGAGGAGGAGCCGAAGCCTGTGCCGCTGGGCGCAGGATTGCTAACGGGGGGCGTTATTGGTTTGCTGTCCGGCATGATCGGCATTGGCGGGGGCATTATTCTCAGCCCGCTGATGCTGCTGTTTCGCTGGGCGCGGCTGAAAGAAGTGGCGGCTACGTCAGCCCTGTTTATTTTTGTTAATTCGCTCTCGGGCCTGTTTGGGCTGGTGAGCCAGGGATACTCGCCCGATTCGTCTTTGTACAGCTGGATCGGCGCGGCCTTCGCGGGTGGGCTGCTGGGTGGGTACTTTGGGAGCCATCGATTTGCCGTACCCACGCTGCGGTATCTTTTGGCGGCTGGGGTAGGGGTGGCCTGTGTTAAACTCATGCTTACATAAATAACGCCCTTACCTCAACGCGTAATCCTGCCAGTACAAGCGACTCAACCTCGCCTTGTTCGGCTGCAAACGACACCAGTTCGTAGCCTGATTCCTGACGCTGATACACCTCGATGCTGCGGTTGTTGATGTCCACGATCCAGTATTCCGGCACATCCATCCGCTCGTACAGTTTGAATTTCTTGCCCCGGTCAGTTCTGATTGAACTCGGCGAAATTATCTCCACCAACAGGTCGGGTATACCGAAGATACCGTCTTCCCGAATAATATTCTGCTTAGCCGCCGTAACAAACATCAGATCGGGCTGAACGTCGTCGAAGTCGTCCAGCACAACCCCGAAGGGCGCGAAGAGCACCCGGCCCAGTTGACTGGTTTTAACGTGACTGCCGATGATTAAATGAAGATCGGCTAAAATACGCTGATGCGTTGCGGTGGGGTAGTTACGGGGCACAATTTGTCCATCAATGAGTTCAACTATGAATTCCTCGAGTTCGTGCTCGGCAAACTCCATCTCTCTGAACTCTCGATACGAAATTGGGCGGGTGAGCGTCTGCATAATTATCAGCGGCTTTGTTCTGATAAATATATCGAAAATTAAACAAACATCTCTTTGTGGAATACAACGCCTAAGCCACGCAGGGTTACTTTGTTGGTGGCGGGGTCCACGACGATGCAACTGATTTCGGCCGTGTGTCGCTTCGTGTCAATACCTTTGCACTCGAAGCGGGCTTCGTAGTCGGTGTCGGGGTACATAGGCCGGACGAACTCCAGCAACTGCGACAGGTGGACGCCCCCCGTGCCGCCGAAATTTCGGCCAAACACCCGCGCAAACACGCTTGCGCTCAGCATACCGTGCATGATAGGGCGTTTGAATGGCGTTGTGGCCGCGTAATCGGCGTCGAGGTGGAGGGGATTATCATCGCCGGTTAAGTCGGCAAACGTGCGGACGTCGTCCTGGGAGAAGTGATAGCGGTAAGTAAATGTTTCGCCAACGTGCATGGTAGAAATAGGTTGTCGTTTTTGCTTTGACAAAGCTACAAATCTGGCGGGGAACCGCACAACCGACATTACCAGCGAACCAAGGTTGATGCCCAGGTGAAGCCGCTGCCGAAAGCCGCTAAACAAAGTAGGTGGCCATCCTGTATTTTTCCGGCTTCCCAGAGTTCGCTAAGGGCAATTGGTATGGAAGCGGAGGTCGTGTTGCCGTAGTGCTGAATGTTAGTCCAGAGTTTTGCGTCGGGAATGTTCATGCTGCGTTGCACATACTCCAGAATACGTCCGTTGGCCTGGTGCAGCACGAACATGTCTACGTCGCTAAGCGTGAGGTTATTGGAGCAAACGGCCTCGCAAATGACGGCGGGAAATTTCTCGAATGCTTTTTTAAGAACCAGAAAGCCCTTAAACACACCCGTGAACAAGTACGGTGGCTCGAACGGTCCATTGTTAAGATGCACAAAATTATTTTCCGCGTTCAGGTACTGCGGTTTGTACTGGTTAAAGTGATAGTTGCCGTGGCTGCCGGGGTTAATGATCGACAACTCTTCGGCGTGGGTGCCGTCGGAATGCAGATGCGTTGACAGAATGCCCCGATCAGGCTGGTTGGTTGGCTGTAAGACCACCGCCCCAGCTCCATCCGCGAACAACACGGCCACGTCGCGCCCGCGAACGGAGAAATCCAGATTACACGACTGTCGCTCAGCCCCTATTACCAGGATGTTTCGATACGTACCGGTTTTAATAAATTTGTCGGCTACCGACAGCGCGTAGAGGAAGCCGGAGCACTGATTCCGAATGTCGAGCGCCCCGATTTCGGTAGTAGTAATGCCCAACTCCCGCTGGAGCAACACACCGCAGCCGGGTACCAAATAATCGGCACTCATCGTGGCAAAAACAATGAAGTCCACCTCATTGGGCGTAATGCCCGCCCGCTCAATGGCAATTCGGGCCGCAGCGGCTCCCATTGTGGCTGGGGTTTCTTCACCCGCTTTGGCGTACCGCCGTTCGCGGATACCAGTGCGTTCTTCAATCCAGGCGCTGTCTACCCCCATACCCGGTGCTATCTCGTCGTTCGTAACGATGCGTTCGGGCAGGTAGTGACCAACACCGGCAATTCGGGAGTTTATCATTAAATAGATAACTAATTCACCGTGTGTTTGTCCATCAGTCAGGCAAACAAAAAAGCCCTCTGATTGCGCAGAGGGCTTTTTTGTTTGCCGAGGCCCTATCAATGTAATTTACGCAACAATTCTGGCCCGAACTGGTGTAGGGATAATCTGCGTACCATCATCGAGTGTCACCAGAAAGATGAACTGAATTTCGGTGTAATTTGGCAGGGCCACGGGCGCAGTCACTACCGCCGGATACTTCCTCTTAAAATCGGCAATCGTCGTACTAAAAACGACTGTCGTTCCGCTACCGGCAATGGGCGCTGTATTAAACGCCGTGGTAGCCGTAGCAGTGTTCAGCGTACCAACGTTAATGCCTGTACCACCGCCCACAATTTTTGTAATCTCCTTAATTGTGCGCCCACTGGTCGACGGAATGGACACCGTAAACTCAATTTTGCCACCCGCCGAAAGAGAAGTCAGCACAAACGGGTTGAAACCGTAGGTCGTTGTGCCGGGAAATGTGACCGGAACGGCAGGACGATTGTCGCGAACCAGCTCACTGTATACCAAATCGTCTTCGCAGGCAAAATTAGACATTGCTAACGTTGCCAGCAGAAACCCTTTTATGATTGTTAATTTCATGTGTGCGTAGATAAAAAATGAGTTGGTTAATCAACGTCCCACCACAGCTTTACGTTGGTTTGCGGGGCGGGGTTGGGGAAGTTTGGGTTGCGGGTTACCTCGGTTGATGTATACACAAGCCGAACCTGTGGTGTGCCATCAATACCGGCAGCGTTCTGCGAACGGGGGAGCGCAGGCAAGTTGGTCCGGCGGTTATCGTTCCAGATTTCAATACCGTTGCCCGTAAAAGCAATATATTTCTGGGTCATAATCTGCGCCAGTTGTTCCTGTTGCGTACCCTTCAGCGCGTTGGCCGTTATGTATGTGTCGATCTGCGCTGCTGGAATGCCCGCCAGCGTCATCGACGCCCGGATACCTTCAGCGTATAGCGTCTGCGGATCACCCGGTGTACCCAGTATCAGCGCCGACTCCGCCAGAATGAATGCCCGCTGGAAGTTGGTCAGTAACCGAACCGGTCCTTCACCATTCTGCCCAATTACGTAGCTGTTATAACGCGACCAGTTTGTGACCGGCGTGGGTAGTGTTCCCCGGAAACCGTTATCAAGCGTTACATAATCAGCGCCTGGTTTCGTGAAAAATACGGGCAGGCGGGGATCATTCAAACTCCGCAGGAGCGTAAGGTAACGCGTACTCATAATCAGGTCGTCTTTAAAAAGACTCAGGACCGTGTACGTGTACCGGGGATCCTGACTGCCAACGCTGCCACCGAAGGATACATTCAGGTCGTCGGCGTTTAATTTGATGTACACATTCCGGGTCAGTACCTCGTTGATAACCGTTTTGGCCAATTCCGGATCTTTCCGGCTGATGGTATTCGCCAATTTCAACAGCAGCGTGTTGCCAGCCTGCTTCCACTTGGTAATATTGCCCCGGTAGGCTACATCATCCGTGCCCGGCGCAAGGCTACCCCCCGTCACAAGACCCCCCGACGTGAGCGTAACCGAATTCAGGTCGGTCAGACCCTCGCGTACGAGATCGAAGAGGCTTTGAATATTTAACGATGCATTCCCCTTGTAAATATCCTCCTGCTTGTCTAACCGGGGTTGTGTGTTGGTTGCTCCCTGCAACGCCTGCGAGTAGGGGACATCGCCCCACAAGTCGGTAGCTAAGCTGAAACCATACGCCTTCACGATTTTGGCGATGCCCGAATACGCTTTTCCGTTCCCTGCATCACCCAGACGAATGATTTCATTCGCGTTAATCAGCGTACTGTTATAGAGTTCGCCCTGCCACTGATTGTTAAAATCATCGCCCCTCGTGACGTAAACGTCCGTGGCGGATGGCGTTCCACCAGCACCGGTCAACTGCTGCACGGCTACCGAAGTGAACCGGTTCAACTCATTGGCATTGGCGAACGCGGCTCCCACCTCGATTGTGGGTAGTAATACGGCTGGCGTAACCGACGTGGGTCGGTTAGGCGTTACATTAACGTCCAGAAACCGCTGGCACCCGCCTAAACTAATCAGCAACGGCACCAGAATATATGTTTTTTTGAACTGACGAATCATTGGTTGATCTGTTAAAGCAAAACGTTTTTAAAAAGTCAGACGCACGTTAACACCGTAGTTTCGGGTGTTAGGCGCACCACTCAGGTCGAGCCCCTGAATGTTACCCGCCCCCTGCGTGTTAACTTCGGGGTCAGCAAAGTAATTTGGGGCATAGAATAACAGATTACGGCCACTCACACCCACCGAAATTTGCCCAAACGGTGTCTTGTTGAGCAGTGTTTTCGGCAATGAATAGTTCAGCGACAGCTCGCGCAGACGGTACACCGTTGCGTCAAAAGCCGCTCCTTCCGAGCCTAAGCCTCCCAAACCGCCCCAGTAAGTTTGCGCTGGTAGCTGAATGTTGTTAGGCCGGTAACCCGTCACGGTACCATCTGCGCCGGTAACTGGAATCACACCGGGTAAAATGCGCGGTTGGTCGCGGTCAATACCCGTTGCGTAGAGCGAACCGTTCGAGCGTACGTCAGCCGCGCCAAACGACAGAATTTGACCACCCTGGCGCGTATCGACCAACACTTGCAACACTAATCCCCGGTACGAAAATGTGTTGTTTAAGCCAGCCGTGTAGCGTGGTTGCAGATTTGAAATCACCTTACCGGCCGTCGCTGGGGCAAAAAGACCATTCAGCGGGTTGATTACGTTCTGACCAGCAAACTGCCCAGTTGCGTCGTAGTTCGCTTTGGTTGCGTCATCGCTTTGCACACGGGTATTGGCAGAACCGACAATGACTCCGTACGGCTGACCAATGAAGATCGACGGCGAAATGCCGATAAATGAGTTACCATCGATAACTGATTGCTCCACACCCTCAATAATCGACGCGACATTGTTACGGTTCAACGTGTAATTCAGCGCTACGTCCCATTTGAAGCCTTTCGTGCGGACCGGCGTACCCGTCAGCACAAGTTCCAGACCCCGGTTGGTAAGTTCACCCACATTAGTCGTGCGCGTGTCGAAACCCGACGACGGAGCAACCGCTACGTTGAAAATCTGATTGGTCGAGCGCGTATTATATACCGTCGCATCAACACCAATCCGGTTTTGAAAGAAACCTAAATTTATACCTACTTCACCCGACGTCACAAATTCCGGCGTAATATCCTGACTGCCAATCCGTCCATTGATGTCAAAACCCGGAACGTTCGTGCCACCAATCGACAGAGGGAAAGTGACGCTGGCTACGTTATTACCAAAAGTAGCCGAGTTATAAAACGAGGTCAACAAATACGGGTCAGCATCACGACCCACCCGTGCCAGATTGGCCCGCACTTTGGCGTACGACAACACATCTGATTGAATTTTAAACGCTTCTGTGGGTACGAAGCTGACCGCTGCTGATGGGTAGAAGTATAGGTTATTGGCAGCTGGCAGCGTCGATGACTGGTCAGCACGGCCAGTCAATTCCAGAAACAGGTAGTTGTTATAGCCGAACGAAGCCTGCCCGTAGTAGCCAACCAACCGGCGTATTTCTGATTCCTCCGTGCTACTGGTGAACACCGATGCATTGTTGACGTTGAAATACCCAGGAATCGTTAGTGATGTGCCAACTACGTTCTGGTCTTGATTCCGGCGCTGATTAATATTATTACCCAGCAGCAGATTGGCCGTTAGTCCTTCTAAGAAAAACTTGTTGGTCTTAGCCGTGATAATCAGGTCGCCATTTAACTCCGACTGGAATGTATTAAATTGCGAAACCGATCCCAATGGGGTGCGGGCTGAGCCAACCGATTCCGTAAATTTCCGCCGGTCAGTGTAAGTATCGCCCGTTGCCCGGTACAGCACATTCAACCAGGGAAATACATCTTTGCTAATCGTGAAGTTACCAAAGAACCGGTCAACCTGGCCTCTTTCAATCGAGTTGTTAGCGGCAAAGTATGGGTTGTTGATCGTCGTGTTGAAGTACAGACTCCGGCCGTTAGCATCGGTATTTGGTTCGCCGGTCAGGTCATAGCTGCGCGGGATGCGCGTCAACTGCCCAAACGCGCTGCCACCGTTACCGCCACCGATGCCCCGCTGTACGGATTGTACGTACGAAGCCGTACCTGTAATCCGTAGTCCGTTATTCAGCCGGGTCTCGCCACTCATCTGAATGTTAGTTCGCACAAACTTTGTATTTGGTGAGATACCATTCTGGCTGGTGTTGCCCACTGACAATAGGAAGTTTCGGGTTGCGTCGCCCCCGGCAATGTTGGCCGTGTTCTGAAGGATACTGCCCTGCCGGTAAAAATCCAGTACGTTATTAGGGTACGCCCGATAGGGACGCTCCTGTCCCTGAAGGTTAGTGATCGACGTTGGCCCGCCTACAAACGGAGGTCCCCACGAGTTGGTCGAATTATTGACGAACAGGTTGTTAGCCCCCTGACCAAAATCGTTCTGCAAACGCGGAATGCCATACACATTCTGTACGTTGTACGAAGACGTGATCGTGACTTCCGTTTTGTTGTTCTGATTGCGCCCCGACTTAGTCGTGATAACAATGGCACCGGCCGACGCCCGCGACCCGTAAAGCGCGGCTGCGGCTGGTCCTTTCAACACGTTTAACGACTCGATGTTGTCCGGGTTGATGTCGTTCAGGCGGTTGGCCGGTTGAGAGCCGAAGAGCGTGTTCTGCGTATTATTGACGTCGTTGTTGAAAATGATACCATCAACCACAATCAGCGGTTGGTTCGATCCGTTGAAGGACGTAATACCCCGGATGTTGATGTTCGTAGAGGCACCCGGTGCGCCAGACGCGCCCGTAATCTGCACACCCGCCAGCTTACCCTGCAAGCTGTTGAGCAACGTTGGTTCGGACTTCTGCTGGAGCAATGCACCACCAACTTCCTGCGTCGAATAACCCAGCGACCGTTTGTCGCGCTCAATACCCTGGGCGGTTACCACAATCTCGTCCAGACTTTGAGCGCCACTCGTCAACGATACATTAATCGTAGACTGATTGCCGACTGCAATCTCCTGGTTATCAAAACCAATGAAGCTGAATACCAATCGGGCGTTGGCTGGCACGCTCAAGCGGTACTGTCCCTCGGCGTCCGTCGTTGCGCCACGGGTTGTTCCTTTTACCTGGATACTCACGCCCGGTAGAGCGGAGCCATCATCTGATGAAGTGACCCGGCCGTTTACCGTCACATCCTGTGCCAATGCTGGCAAGCAGAACAGCAGAGAAAGAAGCCAGCTTGCTAATAAAATTTTGCGCATAAGTGAGTAGAGATTAAAATTACATTGGAGTCTGTTAAATTGGGTGACAAAGATACTGTCTATACGAATAATTAGTACGTCATGGATTTCGGAAATTACACGATAGTTTAAATCAGAACGCCCTTTTGGAAATTGTGCTTAGTTTTGAGAATTGTGTTCAGTGAGAAATAAAATTGCGCACTATGTCCATTAGGCAATTGTTTGTTATGAGTATGTGGTAAATTGCCTTCTCAATGCATCTGTAACTACTGGTAACGTATTCGATGAATAACTACAAGACCTGCGTAATCGCACTTATCTCAGGAGTTTCTCTACTGCCAACCGCTTTCGGCCAGGCACCAGCGCTGAACGCCCGCTTAGACAAAACCGCCGAGAGTCTCGAAAAAAAGGTGGTTGCCTGGCGTCGGGATTTCCACCAGCACCCCGAACTGGGCAACCGCGAGTTTCAAACAGCAGCTAAAATTGCGGCTCACTTGCAGGCACTCGGCATGGAGGTCAAAACGGGCGTCGGCAAAACGGGCGTCGTGGGGCTGCTCAAAGGAGGTAGGCCGGGTCCGGTAGTGGCGTTGCGGGCTGATATGGATGGCCTGCCCGTGACCGAGCGGGTGGATCTGCCGTTTAAATCCGAGGCCAAAACTGAGTACAACGGCCAGCAAACGGGCATCATGCACGCCTGCGGCCATGATACACACGTCGCCATACTGATGGGCGTTGCCGAGGTGCTGACATCCGTGAAAAGCGACCTGAAGGGTACGGTGAAGTTTATTTTTCAACCCGCCGAAGAGGGCGCACCGGTTGGCGAAGAGGGTGGAGCCTACCTGATGGTGAAAGAAGGCGTTCTGGAAAACCCCAAAGTCGACGCTATTTTCGGATTGCATATCAACTCGCAAACCGAAGTCGGCACGATCAAATACCGGCCCGGCGCGACCATGGCGGCTGTCGATCAGTTCTCCATTAAGCTCCGGGGTAAGCAGACGCACGGCGCGTCTCCCTGGTCGGGGGTAGACCCCATCGTGACGTCGGCGCAGGTGGTGATGGGGTTGCAAACCATCGTGAGCCGCAACCTGCCCCTCACCGATAATGCCGCCGTGGTGACGGTGGGCGCTATTCACGGGGGCATCCGCCAGAATATTATCCCTGAAGAGGTGAACATGATTGGCACAATTCGCTCGCTCGATGCTGACATGCAGAAAACCATCCACCGCCGAATCAACGAAGTCGCGACCAACATTGCGGAGAGTGCCGGGGCCAAAGCCGACGTCAAGATCGACATCATGTATCCCATTACATACAACGACCCCAAACTCACCGACCAGATGATTGGCACACTCGAAACAGTAGCTGGGAAGAGCAACGTTAAAATCACCCCCGCCCAAACCGGTGCCGAAGACTTCTCATTCTATCAGCAGAAAGTACCGGGTTTCTTCTATTTCCTCGGCGGCATGACCAAAGGCACAAAAGTTGTTGATGCGGCTCCGCACCACACGCCCGATTTCAAGATCGACGAAAGCTGCTTTGTGCTCGGCATGAAATCGCTTTGCCACCTGGCCGTGGATTATATGGAACAGTCGGGCAAGCCAGCCACGGTTAGCGGAAAGTAGGTTTTTAGTTGGTAGTTTGTGGTTGGCTGACGCCGGAGAAACCACAAACTACGAACCGCTCCGGCGGCCCGGCACAAACTGTTTCAGACTCCTTCTCGGTTACGCAGAATTCGCGACAGCACCCCCGGCAGGAAGCGTTTCAAATAGATGCCGTACGTTTCCGAGCCACCGATGTACACTTCTTCTTTTTCCCTCTCCACTGCCCGCAGCAGTTGCCGGGCAAATTTGTCAGCAGTCATTCCCTTCGTTTGATTGTCGTCCATTTTTCCATGAACCTGCCCGTCGGGGCCGAGGGCGTGGAGCGAGATGGGAGTTTGGATGTAACCGGGACAGACAAGCGTTACGCGCAGCCCGGCGTCGGCGGTTTCGGCCCGGAGCGCATCGAAAAAGCCGTGGAGGGCGTGTTTACTGGCGCAGTATCCCGAGCGTAGTTTGGTGCCTAATTTGCCTGCTACGCTGCTCGTGACCACAAAATGGCCGCTGCCCTGCGCCAGCATCAGCGGCAATACGGCTTTCGTAAGCGCCACAACGCCGAAAAAATTAACGGCCATCAGTCGCTCATAAACCGACAAATCCGTATTGGCAACTGTGCCGCGCTGGGTGATGCCCGCATTCTGAAATACGTAGTCGATCCGGCCGAAACGCTGCCGCACGGTCTCGACGTGGGCAGGTAGAGTCGCCGTGTCGGTCATATCCATCGGCAACACCAGCACGTCGGATGCGGGCAGACCGGTTTGAGTAGCTACGCGTTGTAACTCGTCGGCCCGGCGAGCCGACAGGATGAGTCGGGCACCCTGTTTGGCCAATGCCAGCGCGACGGCTTCGCCAATGCCCGACGACGCGCCGGTGATCCAGATAACAGAGGTAGAAAAAGACATAGCGAATGCGGACGTTTACGTATTTTTGGCCGGTCAATATACAGGAATAGTAGTGAGGATTGATTGGGCTTCGTTCATGCGAATAGTGGGTATTGCAGGCGCTTTGTTGGTAGGAAGCTTAAATGTGGCGTCGTCGCAGGTCGTTATCACCAATTCAGACGAGCCGACTACCTACGCGTATTGCCAGCAGTTTCAAACCTTATACACCCAGATTCGGGAGCAACGGGTTATCCCCGACTCGGCGCGACTACAGTTCAGTGCCATCCTGCGCGGGTTACAGACCCGTTTCCGGAGTTTAGAAAGCCCCCGCATCGACTCGCTTCAACGCGACAGCCTGCGCCGGACCGGGCGGTATTTCTCGTTTCCTATACGGGGCTACTCGACCAGTGCCATCGGCGGTACCCACGGCGAAGGCTATCGCTCGACTGGTTTTGACCTCTTCGATTACAACGCACGCGGCAGCCACCCGGCTCAGGATATTTTTATCGTCGACCGTAATCAGAATAACTTAGACGACCGCACGAGTCAGCCCGTCGATATTCTGTCCATGAGTAGCGGATTAGTACTGGCCATCGAAACCGCCTGGAAACCCGGCTCCGACTACCGGGGTGGCAACTGGATTTGGGTCTACGATCCAACGCTGCACGGTCTGTTTTACTACGCCCACAACAGCGAAATTCACGTAGCGCCGGGGCAATGGGTGCAGGCCGGGCAGAAACTTGCCGAAATGGGGCGCACCGGCTTCAACGCCTACAAAACCCGCTCGCCCACGCACCTGCACCTGATGTACCTGCAACTTCAGCCCGATGGCCTGCCCCAACCCCTCAATACGTATGATTGGCTGCTGATGGCAAGACTTTCTAAATGATGTATGATGTAGCTGACGCAAGAACATTACATCCAATATCATACATCTCCTACGATTCCCGCACCAAATTAACGCCGGTGACGAGGAAGATCATGCCAACGATGAATGGGGCGGCTGCTTCCCCTTTCGAGACGCTGAGACCCAAAACGGGTTTGCCGTCAGATAAGAAAGCGATTAGCGCGAACAGGATCACGACCACGCCGAGGATGGTGAGCGATGCGCCAAAAAAGCGCCGGAAATTCGTTTTATTCTCCATTGATTGAGTTAGACAGAGTTTTCGTTTTTGGTACTAATTAGGTTAGTAGTGGTCAATTCTGACAGGGCTTTGACCACAGTTAATCCTCGTTTACGGCCTTCATTCACTAAAAACGGAAAAGCCACATCTAATTTATTAGGAACGACACCGTCCAGAATAGCTTCGCGGACGAAGGTTTTTATCTCGCCCACCTGCTTCGAGGGCGGCAGGTTAAAGGTCTCCATAATCAACTCGCCCGTAATCACGGGCTGAAAATTACGCAGTTGATCACGCGCTTCGAGGTCATGTAGTTTGCGCTCGACCCGGTCGAAGTTGCGCAGGTGTTTCTGGACTTTCTCGTAGTTTTTTGAGGTGATATCGGCGCGGCAGAGGGCCATCAGTCCGTCGAGGTCATCGCCCGCATCGACCAGCAACCGGCGCAGGGCCGAGTCGGTAATCTGCTCTTTAGTAAGAGCGATAGGTCGTAGGTGAAGCCGCACAAGTTTCTGCACGAAGCGCATGTGCTCGTTTTGGGGCAGCTTCATGGTCCTGAAAATACCCGGCACCCAGCGGGCACCCAGGTCCTCGTGTCCATGAAACGTCCAGCCAACCCGCTGATCGAAGCGTTTGGTAGCGGGTTTGGCGATGTCGTGCAACAGGGCCGCCCACCGCAGCCACAGTTCATTTTCGCTCAGAGCAGGCGATGATTCCGTGCGGCTGGCTACATTATCGAGCACCTGCAGCGTGTGGTAGAAATTGTCTTTGTGGCCCTTGCCTTCGATGGTCTCGACACCCTTCAGCGCGATCAGTTCGGGGAAAATGCGCTCCAGCAAACCGGCGTGATACAGCAGCTTGAATCCATACGACGGCGTGGTTGACAGGATAATTTTGTTTAGCTCGTCGGTTACGCGCTCCCGCGACACGATACCGATGCGTTCGTTCATGCGCACGATGGCGTCGAAGGTGTCGGGTTCGATGTCGAAGTTCAACTGCGACGCAAACCGGATAGCCCGCATCATGCGCAGGGGATCGTCGGAGAAGGTGATGTCGGGACCGAGCGGGGTTCGGATCGTTTTGCGTTTGAGGTCTTTCAGACCATCGAATGGGTCAATCAACTCACCAAACGAATCCCTGCTCAAGCTAATACCCATTGCGTTGATGGTGAAGTCCCGGCGGTTCTGGTCATCTTCCAGGGTGCCATCTTCCACGATTGGCTTGCGCGATTCGCTCCGGTATGATTCCTTACGGGCACCCACAAACTCCACTTCCCACAGTTGACCCTCGTGTAGAGTTTTCAGCATAGCCGTACCGAAGTTAGGAAACACCGCTACGTTTGTCCGCAGCGCTTTGCCAACGGCTTCGGCCAGTGCAATACCGCTGCCTACGCAGACCACGTCGATGTCCTTCGATGGACGGCCCAGCACCAGATCGCGCACGAATCCGCCAATGACGTAGGCGGGCACACCCAGCCGTTCGGCTTCGTCCGCAATGCGGGCAAAGATTGGGTTGGTATCGAGCGTATCTTTAAAATTCATTTGGTCGGCTTCCGTATTATTTTCTAATAAACTTGATGGTTCCATTAACAGCGAGCCACAAAATACGCGGTCGCTGGAGCGTACCCGGCACCGTTCCGAATCGTTCGGCGACGACCTCCGTAACTGTTGGCGGCAATGACAGCGACTCGAACGGGATTGTCAGCAACCCGCGGCTAAAACTACCGATCAACCGCTGCACGTCTTCACTGAGCGACCGCCTGACGGCTAATTCGCCCGCTCCGGCTGGTGTTGCGCCCGATTGAGCTTCGTCGTCCCACAAGCGCAGCGATACGTTTTTGCCATGCTCATAAATAACCGTGAGTGGGTCATCGGCAAACTCGACCAGGTCGTAGGCTACATCCGGGACTTTGGCCACATACATGCCCAGTTGGTCGGTGTTCATGATAAGCACCGTTGGCAATAGTCCGGCGGGCATAACAGGCCGCAGGGTGAGCAGGGTTTCAACGGCCCCGTCGTGGATTGGATCGGCCACTACCGACCAGCCCGTTTCGTCGGCGAGAGCAATGAGCTGTCCCTGCCGAAGTTGGTAAGCGATATCGCGGATGCTTGAGGTCATGGCTGAATAACTCGCAAAACTACGGCAAGTTCAACGAAAGACCGTTGTTGCTTCCTGAACTGGGTTCTGGAGCAGGCCACTTACTACTCAGTTGCCGTTGAGTAGTGTAGTCTGGTAGGATGACTTTTAAGCCAAACAAACCCAACGCACCATGAAAGTACGCTATTTCAGTGCCCTGTTTCTGCTTACTATTGGGGTAGTCGCTGCGTTTCAACCCGCGCAGTCCGGTATGGCCGGAGCCTGGCGGCTGACTGAGCCGTCGGGGGCTACGGTCATGCTGACGCTTACCGACGCCTACCTGATGCAAACGATGTATGAACCCAGCCGATTTATCAGTAGCCGGGGTGGCAAGTGGCAGCAGGCGGCCGATCAGTTGACAATGACCGTCGAGTTCGACACGCAGGATAGCAGCCGCGTTGGCCAAACGGAGACGTACCGGGTTTCAATGCGCGACGGGAAACTCATGATGAGTGGCCCGGCGGGAAACCGAACGTTCAGCCGGGTCGATGAACCGTCGGCGCAGACCCCATTGGCGGGATTGTGGCGCATTACTGGCCGCGCCAACGACGCGGGTCAGGTGACGACCATGCAGCGGGGATCCCGAAAAACGCTCAAATTGCTGACGGGGAGCCGGTTTCAATGGGCGGCTATCAACCCGGAGACAAAGCAGTTTTCTGGCAGTGGGGGCGGCACCTACGTGCTGAAAGACGGTAAATACACCGAAACCATTGATTTCTTCTCCCGCGACAACGGCCGCGTGGGCCGGTCGCTCACGTTTGAAGCCGGAGTTGGCGAGCGGGAGTGGCGGCATACCGGGCAGAGTTCAACGGGCGGTAAAGTCGATGAGGTCTGGAGCCGGGAAAAGTGAACTGTGCGGTGAGGAAACGGCAAATGTCTATTTTGCACCTGATTTCACTACCTCACTATGCTCCCCGAATCAACTCGCCCGCACTACCATCAATTTTCGCATTCCCTGCTGTCCTTAGCCATTCTGACGACGGCTATCTACCTGGGGCAGGATATTTTGGTGCCGCTTGCTATGGCGGGGCTACTGGCCGTATTGCTGCGCCCCGTTGAGGATCGGCTCGTCCGGGTGGGGGTGCACAAAGTAATTGCCATTAGTTTAGCCCTGTTGCTGGCTATTGTTGTGCTGGCTGGATTAACGGTAGTGCTGTCCATGCAACTGTCGGACTTTACGGACGATTTGCCCAAACTTCGTCAGAACCTCAGCGATTTAGCCGACGATGCCCGACGGTGGGTTCGGCGCGAATACAACGTCAGCTACCGTCAGCAGGAGAAATACCTCCAGAAAGCCCAGACCCAAACGCTCGACAGTTTGCAGAGTGCGGGTACGCTGGGTATAATCACCGGGCCGCTCGGTACGATGGCGCTGGTGCCGATCTACGTGTTTCTGCTGCTCTATTACCGCTCCCTGCTGCTGCATTTTGTGGTGGTGCTGTTTGCCGAAAATCACACCGAGCGGGTGCGGGAGGTCTTGTCGGGCATCAAGGTCGTTATTCAGAGCTACGTGGTGGGCTTATTGATCGAAACGGCCTGCGTAGCTGCGCTCAACTCCATCGGGCTGTTGGTGTTGGGTGTGCAGTACGCCGTGCTGCTCGGCGTGATTGCCGCTATCTTGAACCTGATTCCGTACATCGGTGGATTAGTGGCTACGGTGCTGGCGGTCCTCGCTACCTTCGGCAACCAGCCCGACCTGTCTATTATAGCCAGTGTGCTCGGCGTTTTTCTGTTCGTTCAGTTCATCGATAACAACGTGCTGGTGCCGCTCATTGTCAACTCAAAAGTACGGGTCAATGCGCTGGCTTCCATCGTGGGTGTGCTGGTTGGCGGGGCCTTGGCGGGCGTGGCGGGCATGTTTTTGTCCATCCCGGCCATTGCCATCATGAAAGTAATTTTCGACCGGGTCGATAGTTTGCGGCCGTGGGGCGTTCTGCTGGGCGACCAAACGCCGGAGCAGGCGGGCAGTAGTTTGTTTCGTCTGAAACGCCGACGTAAGGCAAAAATCATCGAGAGCCAATAGCTTACCGAGTTGGTGGAAAGACACTGGCTCTCGCTGTCAGGCTGCGGCAACCCGTTCAGAATCGCTTAGGCTGACTGTTGCCGCTTTATGTAATCATCATTTCTTAATCAGACGTAGCGTTTTAACTCCGTTTGCCGTCCTGAGCTGGTATAGATAAATACCAGCGGGCTGTTGACTCAGATCGAGTGCCGTTTGGTGGAGACCGGCCGACTCAACCGGCCGTCCATCCGGCCGCGTAATAGGCCGACCCGCTGCATCGGTGAGGGTATGGGTGGTGCGTATGGCTTCGGGCAGGCTGTACTCCACGGTCGTTGTCGTCTCAAACGGGTTCGGAAAGGCTTTGGCCGTCAGCGTCGTGCCGGTTTCGGGCGATCTGCGGCTATTAACAGGGCGAATTGTTGCCTGAAACACCGAACCAGCCCTCGCTAAAAAACCCGGTTGCAGCGTTATTGATTGCCCGGCCGTGTAGTGGGCCGTAGCGCCCGCTTCGACGGCGTTGGTGGCTGTCAAGTGCTCGGTTGCCTGCTCTTCGCGAACCACTCCAGTCGGAACCGGACGGGTAACGGTGCTTGTGCCAGCGTATTCCTGCGCGAAAACACCGCTACAGGGCAGAAGCAGGATGAGAAGTAATAGCGTCCTTTTCATGGTGCGTTCGTGGTTACAAGGTTGGTTTTTTGTTTGCTGAGTTGATTTTCCCGGATGGCTGCTTACTCAGTCGCCGTAGTTGTTGAACCTCTTTATTCAGCGTTACTACGTACAGCGTTAACTCTTCAATCTTCTCCAGTAGTTTGGCGTTCATCTGCGCCACATCCATGCCCTGCTCAACGACTTGCTCGGCCGAGAGAATGCCCGGCAGGTGCTGATGGGTTTTGATGTACTGCTCCACTTCTCCCAGTGGGGCCAACCGGTAGTCAGGGGCAAAAACCTTGTCGCTCCAGTCGGTCGTGTTTTTGATAGCCACCTTTACTTTCTCAGCCAGCAGACCCTGGCCCACAAACAAACTGTAACCGGCTGGCGTCTTGCTGACTCCCTCGCCAATGACTACCCTCCCGGTCATGCTCCGCACCAACTCACCGGATCGCTCCCAGAGCGCATCTGCGGCTGCCTCGCGGGCTCCACTGCCGGTAGTGCTGCCCAGGATGACGTTGCCGCTGCCATCAACGGTGAGAAACTTGGTCTGGTTAGTTGCACTCGCCGGGCTACCAC
Organism: Spirosoma arcticum; assembly: GCF_054779955.1. Classification (NCBI taxonomy): domain Bacteria; kingdom Pseudomonadati; phylum Bacteroidota; class Cytophagia; order Cytophagales; family Cytophagaceae; genus Spirosoma; species Spirosoma arcticum. The sequence continues at coordinate 183,382 of NZ_BAAGXG010000003.1, read as the reverse complement.
TGGTAAGGCCTTCCAGTCGCACGCCCGATACGTTGGTTATGCCGCTCTTAACGTGCAGTTTGTTGGTTGGGCTGCTGGTGCCGATGCCCACGTTGGCCCCATTGCCCAGCACGACCGCGTTGCTCACGTCTACCTTGGCCCCGTTGCCAATGGCCGTGGCGTTGGTCAGGTTAGCTGACCCCACATCGGCGCGGAAGCCCAGAAAGGTGTTGTTGGTGCCGGTCGTGTTGGCGGCCCCGGCCTGATGGCCCATGAACGTGTTGAAGCTGCCCGATGTGTTCAAACGGCCCCCGTCGAGACCGTAGATGACGTTGAAGGAGCCGGTGGTGTTATCGTAGCCCGCGTAGGCCCCCGTGAAGACGTTGAAGGAACCGGTCGTGTTGGAGAAGCCGGTCTTACTGCCCACAAAGACGTTGTTGGAGATGGTATTGTTATACCCCGCCGAGTCACCGATGGCTACAATGTTATGGCCGTTTTGATTAGTGTAGCCTGCCCGAACACCCAGATAAGCATTACTGTAGCCAGTGGTATTCGTCTGTCCCGCTTCGTTGCCGACAAAGGCATTAGAAGATCCTGTTGTGTTAGTGACGCCCGCATTATAACCCAGAAAGGCGTTACCGCTGCCCGTTGTGTTATGATAGCCCGCCCTCACGCCCAGAAAGGCATTAAAAGAGCCCGTTGTGTTAGTCCTCCCTGCAACATAACCCAGAAAGGCATTACCGCTGCCCGATGTGTTATTTAAGCCCGCTTGACCTCCCAAGAAGGCATTATCACCGCCTGTTGTGTTAGCCCGTCCTGCACCATTACCCAGAAAGTTATTATTATTGCCCGTTGTGTTATTGACGCCCGACTGACCTCCCAGAAAGTTATTATTATTGCCTGTTGTGTTACTGACGCCCGCTTGATCTCCCAGAAAGGTATTATTAGAGCCCATTGTATTACTGACGCCCGCACGATTACCCAGAAAGGTATTAGCAATGCCCGTCATGGTTGCATTGCCTGAGAAGGGGCCTACCAAGGTATTAAAATTACCGGGGGAAGCGGAGTTAACCGTGTTGGCCACGTAATTATTCTGGGCCAATGAGGGCAGTGCGGACAGAAGTAACAGTGCGCAACCCCAACGTAAAATGGAAATTGTTTTCATGATCGTTAGTTGTTTTAAGGGAATAGAAGAATGAAAATTCGTACTGTTTGCTTAAGCCAGTTCACAGGTTTAGCCCGCTGTTGGTTTGTCGGCTACCTTGTATCCGGGTAGTGTCGCTTATGTGAGTATCACGGAGCGAAAACATAATTTTGACCGTGGTTTTGCTATACGTAAAAAGCCCGGCCAATCCGGCCAGGCTTCTAAGGTAGAGCAGAGAGTTATTGCCTGTTTAGTCGTATCGTAGATTGTCCCCTGATTGATAGAAATAGTCCCCAGTCTTACAGAATTAGTACATTGTCAAGGAAATTACTACGTAGGTGAGATCAACTGTATAGCTTTTTGATCACATCCTGCTGGGTTCGCAGAAAACTCGCCCGGTCGGCGGGCTGGCTCAGGAGTGTGCCGGGTGGGTGAATGCTGGTTTGCGTGTAGCTCTGGGCGTAGAGTTCGAACCGTTGCCGGGCCAGCAAATTTCCCACCGCCGGGCGTTGCCGGAACTCCCGCAAGGCCACCAGGTCGATGTCGGCGTGGGCTGCCATACTTTCGCCAGAGCCTGCTTCGGCCAATACCAGCCCTTTTGGGTCAATGATCCGGGAGTTGCCGTCATTAGAGCCAGCCGGAAGGGGACTACCAAGCACGCCCGCCGAATTGGCCGACACTACATACGCCATGTTTTCGGTGGCCCGTGCCAGTTTAGCTACGTTTCGCTGAGTGAGCAGCGGACTGCTGATTTCGGAAGTAGAATGCAGCAGCACCTCGGCTCCGCGCATGGACAAACAGCGGGCTATCTCGGGGTATAAACTGTCCTCCGACGCAATGCAGGCTAAGTTGCCAATGTTGGTTTTGGCCACCGGGAACAGCGAATCGTAGCCATACGCATCAACGTATAACTCCCAAACGTCGTGGGGCGTGGGAATATACATGGCGTTCAGTCGCCGGTAGCGCAGCAGCACGTCGCCGTTGGGGCCAATGATGAAACTGGTCTGGAAATAAAGCTCGGGAAAGAAGGGGTCCTGTTCATAAGCGTTGCCCGAAAAATAAATCTGCTGCCGCTGCACCATGGCACTCAGCGCTTCGTAAATGCGGCCGTCAATATCGAGGGCGGCTTTTTCGCGCCATCCGTCGATGGTTTCGCCCAAGGGCGAGCCGGTTAAAAAATGCTCCGGCACCACCACTAAGAGCGTATCGCGGCCGATGAATCTAACGGATGCGGCAATCTGTCTTTCAATGCGGTCGATGGTCTGGAGCATTATCGCTTCGGCTTCGTCGCGGGTTGTGCAGGGGTTAACAGACTGGCAGGTTAGTTGGAGAGCAAGCGCTTTATAAGCCATAGATACGAGTGTATGCAGGTGGGTTTTAAAGGAACTAAGCAGGCTGAAGAAGATGCCTTCGTAGTTAGGAACGGCCGCAAAATACCATTTTTCGGCTAATCCGGGGCAGGCAACCCGAATAAGACGGACTACACCCGAGAGGGTCACTCGTGCCGTGTCGATGGTAATGACAAGTGCTTTTGCTTACTGAACTGTATTGTGCTTCTAAGGAGACCCCATTAGTCTGAATAATTAATCTATAATGGAGTGTTAATAAACACGTACAATAATTATTATAAAAATAATCAGATCAGTCTATCATTTAGCTTATTTTTATAACCGATAGTGGTTATAGTTAACTAAGATGATACTCATTTATGAAAAATCTGTACACAAATTTCCGGAGACAGGTAAAGCGCGGGTTACTCACAAACCAGAGTAAGCTGGTTCTCACGCGGCTTACTGTACTCATCCTGCTGCTTGCCGCACCTTATGTGCAGGGCCAGACGTTGCCAACTGGATTCAGTCAGCAACTGGTAACCAATGGATTGAACAGACCCAACGTTATCGCCTTCGCAACGGACGGGCGCATTTTTGTGGCCGAACAGGGTGGGGCACTCCGCATCATCAAAAATGGTACGCTGCTGCCCACGCCCTTTGTTCAACTAAACGTAGACTCGCAGGGCGAACGTGGGTTGATTGGCCTGACGCTCGATCCTAATTTTGCTACAAATCAGTACGTTTATCTATACTACACGGTTCCTTCGGGGCCGAGCCACAACCGCATCAGCCGATTCACCGCCAATGGCGACGTCATGCTGGCCAATAGTGAACTGGTGCTGCTGGATATGGAACCGCTGGATGCGACCAACCACAATGGCGGCTCCCTGACGTTTGGCAAAGACGGTAAACTGTACGCGGGCGTGGGTGAAAACGCGGTTGTCAGTAACTCGCAGACGCTGGAAAATCACCTCGGAAAAATCCTGCGCATCAACCCGGACGGGACCATACCGGTTGATAATCCATTCCCGACCGGGTCGGCACCCAGACGGCGAATCTGGGCTTACGGATTGCGCAACCCCTACACGATCACGACGCAGCCCGGAACCGGCCGCATCTTCGTTAATGACGTTGGCCAGAGTGCTTACGAAGAAATAAACGAGGCAACAACGGGCGGCCTGAATTTTGGCTGGCCGGATGCAGAAGGAGTCAGTGCGAACCCAGCTTTTACCAACCCAACGTTTGCTTATCCGCACGGCAGTGGCGATGGGAACGGGTGCGCCATCACGGGCGGCACATTTTTTAATCCGCCGTCCACTAATTACCCCGCGAGTTTCACGGGTAAATACTTCTACCAGGATCTGTGCAGTCAGTGGATCAACGTGATCGACGTGTCGGGCTCCGGGGCAGCCCGCTCCGCATTTGCCACGGGGCTGTCGGGTTCGCCGGTGGGTCTGGCAACGGGACTTGACGGAAACCTGTATTACCTGAGCTTGAGCGACAACGCCCTGTACCGAATTAAGTACACACCTACTTCACCACCCCCAACGAATTTTGCCATCACGGGCGTAACGCCGGTAAGTTGCGCCACCATTTCGGCGGGGCAGCGCCGGTTAACGTTCGCTCCGCAGTATGCCGGATTGACGGGTCAGCCGGTGAATTTCTGGGTCAGAAACGAGTCGTCTCCTACCACCAATGCCGGACCGTACACACTCAATCTGTACACCGACAATCCGACGATTACCCTGAAAGCCACGCAGGCGGGTACGGCTGGTGAGGCCAGTTTTGCTTACAACTGGTTGGCTGCCTGTTCGGGCGGCTCCGGCGTAAACACGCCCCCAACCGTGGCAAACCCGATTTCTAATAAGTCAGCTACGATTGGGCAGGCGTTTAGCTTCACCATACCGCCGAACACGTTTACCGATGCGCAGACGCCCAACAACCTGACGCTTCTGGTAAATGGTTTGCCTGCCGGGCTGACGTTTTCGGCACCCGCCACCATCAGCGGTACGCCCAGTGCATTGGGTATATCCGAAGTGACCATAACCGCCACCGATCCTGGTCAACTATCGGCGAGTACCGTCTTTATTATCACGGTCAGTCCAGCCTCCACGCAGCCTCCGGCAGGTTTTGCCATCACGGCGGTGACACAGGTAAACTGCGCTACCGTTTCGGCGGGGCAGCGCCGGTTGACGTTCGCTCCGCAGTATGCCGGATTGACGGGTCAGCCGGTGAATTTCTGGGTCAGAAACGAGTCGTCTCCTACCACCAATGCCGGACCGTACACACTCAATCTGTACACCGACAATCCGACAATTACCCTGAAAGCCACGCAGGCGGGTACGGTTAGTGAGGCCAGCTTTACCTACAACTGGCTGTCGGTTTGTTCGGCGGGTGGAGCACGGGTAGGAGTAGAGACAACGCCTGCGCTCACCGTGTCGGTGCTGGGTAATCCGGTCTACGCCGAAACGGTGGACGTGGATATACGGGGTGCGCTGGGCGAGCGGCTACGGTTGCAAGCCTTTGACAGTCAGGGTCATACGGTAGGCGAGACACTGATTGAGCAGGCCACCGCCACAGAGCGGGCTACTGTGCGGTTGGGTCGGTCGGCAGGCTTATATTTTTTGCGAGTCAGTACACCAACGCAGAACAAAGTGGTGAAAATTGTGAAATTATGAGCACGGCGAACGGGCCTGATTTGCACGAAACGGGGTGCTGGGTGAAAACCTGGCACCCCGTTTTTGTTCGTCCGCTACCGTGTTGTTGGCGAAGAAACTAACTGTCGGGACGAGCTGTGAGCGAGGTTTTGAAAAAAAATTATAAACTTATAGGTATGTGTAGGGAAGTTGGTGATCTGTAATTGGTAATATTTGGCTATTCAATTGTCTTTTTCGGCATTGAGTTGTCTCCAAATCCTATCTCTTATCTTACAGATCATGAAAAGACTTTATCTATTAATGACGCTCAGCATGGTAGCTGGTTGCTTCCAGAGCCTGGCTCAGCAATCGGCAGGGTTGCGTTCCAACCGGGTCTTGCCAGCCGGTGAGTCACTATTGGCTAAGCATATTCCTGAACTTACGGAAAAGATAACGACCCTCAAAACAGCAGATGTAACGGTCTCGGGACAAGTAACCGACGAAAAAGGCAGCGCGTTGCCAGGCGTGAGTGTCGTAGTGAAAGGAACCACGCAGGGCGCTACCACCGACGCTACCGGCAGCTTCCGAATTGTCGTGCCTGACAGCCGATCTATTCTGGTATTTAGTTTCGTGGGTTATCGCGGGCAGGAAGTTGCCGTGGGTAATCAGTCTACGCTGAACGTAACGCTGGCCCCCGACGACCAGACCCTCAGCGAAGTGGTCATTGTTGGTTACGGCACGCAGCGCAAGCAGGATATTACCTCGGCCATATCCGTTATCGGTATCGACCGGATTGGCGAAGTACCCGCTTCCAACTTCACCCGGCTGCTCCAGGGTCAGGCTCCAGGGGTCGTTACCAAACAGCGAAGCGGTACGCCCGGTCAGCAGTTCGACATCCGCATTCGGGGAATCAGCTCGCTTGGGGCGGGGAGTGACCCACTCTACGTAATCGACGGATTTCCGGTGGGCACATCGGTCGGCCAGAATTTAAATCCCAACGACATTGAGACCGTTTCGATCCTGAAAGATGCCGCAGCAACCGCCATCTACGGAGCCAGGGGATCGAATGGCGTAGTGCTCATCACGACCAAGAGTGCTAAAGACGGCAAAACCTCGTTAAACTTCTCCGTTGATTATGGCGTGAATACCCTGCCCGACACCCGGAAAGTGAAGGTGCTGAACGGGGTGGAGTTTGCGCAGTTCAAAAAAGAAGTACTCGAAGATAACATCCGCTACTTCCAGAAACGGGAGCCAACCCCCGACGATATTCCGATTGGGTACCGGTTTCCCGAGCAAACCAAGTATTCGACCAACTGGTATGATCTGATTCTGAATAATAGTGCGCCGTTCACCGATATGAACCTGACCCTTTCGTCGGGCAAAGGCCCCATTAAATCGGTGGTGTCGGCCGGGTATTACAAGGAAGACGGCGTGCTTCAGTTCACCGACTACGACCGGGCATCGTTGCGGGTAAATCTGGCGGGCGAGGTCAATAAATTCATCACGATGGGCGTAAATCTGGCCGGTAGTTACTCCCGGTCGAGTTTGGCCAACACCGACGGACGAAGCAACACCGTGGGGGGCGCATTGATTATGGACCCGCGCTTTCCGGCCTACGATGACAAAACCGGCGAACTAATCCCGTACTACAATGGAACGGATGGCGTATTTGGTTTTCCGAACCCGCTGTTCGTGTTGAAAAACCTGAAACGAAACCGGAACATTGCCGACGTGCTGGCCAGTGCCTACGCTGAAGTGTCTATTCTGAAAGGACTTAAGTTCCGCTCGTCGCTGAATGCCCGCATTAACTATAATACGTACAAGGAGTATGTACCGTCGACCATCGGGTTGCCCGTTCAAAACGGCACCAATGGCGCTCCACCCCGCATTGCTACCGAACGCGATGACGCCGAAGAACTGAAGAACTATGCCGCCGACCAACTTCTGACCTACAGCACTAACATCGGCGCCAATCATCGGTTCGATGCGTTGGCGGGTTTCACAGCGCAACAGGAAACGGTGAAGGGAATCTACGGTGATGGCAATACGTTCCCCGACGACCTGACTCCGTTCTTAGGCGCAGCCTCCATCCGCTCGTCCAGTTCAATGGAGCGCAAATGGACCATGCTGGCCTACATTGCCCGCCTGAACTACTCCTACCGCGACAAATACCTGCTGTCGGCATCGTGGCGCCGGGAGGGAAGCTCCCGATTCAGTGCCGAGAATAAATTTGGTGATTTTCCGGCCTTCTCGGCGGGTTGGCGGGTTTCGGAAGAATCATTTTTTCCGAAATCAGACTGGGTGTCAGACCTGAAGCTGCGCGGAAGTTGGGGCATGACCGGCAACAATACCTACGCCGTAACGGCCAACAATAACCTTAATATTGGGCGAAACAATACCAATGACGGTAACTACGCCAGTCTGGCTTTTCTGGGCATTAACAACTACGTCCTGAATGGGCAACTGGTGCCAGGCAAGGTCGTTTCCTCGTTTGCCAACACAGAATTAGGCTGGGAAAAGTCGAATCAACTGGACCTGGGCATGGACCTGTCCCTGTTTAATAATAAACTGACCTTCACCTTCGAGTACTACAAAAAGGTCACGACCGATATGCTGTTGAACGTGCCGATACCGGCCGTGTCGGGGTTCACCAACTCGCTGGCTAATATTGGCAAAGTAGAGAACAAGGGCGTTGAACTGGCCGCCGACTACCGCATTAAGCTGGGTCAGGTGAATTTCCGGACCAATGCGAATATTACCTTCAACCGAAGCAAGATCTTGGCCATCAAGGGGGCTAATGATTTCATTTTGCAGGGCGGTTTCTACGGCGGTTACAATATTCAGCAGGTGGGCCAGCCAATTGGGATGATTTTTGGCTACGAAAAGCTCGGCATCTTCAACACGCAGGCGGAGATTGATGCCGCGCCCAAGCAGGATGGCGTGATACCGGGCGGCATGAAGTTTCTGGATGCCGATGGCAACGGGGAGGTTACTTATGACACCCGCGACATGAAAATCATTGGCAATCCGAACCCGGCGTACACCTGGGGCTGGACCTTCGCGGCCGACTGGAAGCGGTTCGACATCAACATCTTATTCATGGGTGCCCAGAACTACGACATCTACCGGAACATCGAAGCATCGACCATGAATATGGATGGCGTGTTTAACGTCCTCGACAAAGCTAAAGACCGGTGGCGCTCGCCCCAGAACCCCGGCTCAAATCCCGGTTCTAAAAACTCGCAGGGCGGCACCAATTACTTCAAATGGTCGCGCGAGAGCAGCGAGCGATACGTGTACGACGGTAGCCACACCTGGCTGCGGAACGTCACCATTGGGTATAATTTACCCAGGGTGAAGTCCATTTTGTCAAACGCCCGAATATTCATCAACGCGTCTAACCTGTTCATTTTCACGAAGTACCCCGGCGGTAATCCCGATGCGGGCGTGCGGGGTGGAACCGAACTGAACAGTGACGACGAGTCGTATCCGGTTCCCAGAACGTTCTCCACCGGCATCAAACTAAACTTCTAAGCGCTACCACAGCCATGAAAAAGATAATTGCTATCGGAATTAGTGTTGTCGGGTTGTTGCAGTCGTCCTGCCGTGAGGACTTCCTGGACCAGACCGACCCAACCCGCATTGGAACGGGGGTATTCTACAAAAACGAAGCCCAGTTGAAACAGGCCCTCAACGGAGCCTATGGCCAGTTGCAGGGCATTGCCAACACGGCCTATCTGTTCGGTGAGTTTCCCACCGACAACACCACGCTGGATTTTAACCCCCTCGACCGGGGTGGGGCCAGTGGCTGGGAAGCGTTTGAGTTCTCGACCGTGAACTCAGGCAATGGGGAAATCGCCAACCTTTGGAATCAATACTATTCGGCGCTGTATAATGTCAACTTCACGTTGCAGCGGCTCCCCGAAGCAACCGTAGCCGACGCCCCCCGAAAGGAGATAGAAGGGCAGTTGAAGTTTTTGCGGGGCTATCTGTACTTCAATCTGACGCAGTACTTCGGCGACGTGGTGCTGGTTACGACCACCTTAGCCAGTCCGAACGATGCCTTCGACCTGGTTCGGTCGCCCCAGGCCGACGTGTACGCCCAAATCGAGAAAGACCTGAAAGACGCATCGACGCTGCTGCCCGCAAAATATACGGCAACCGCCGACATTGGGCGGGCAACGCAGGGAGCCGCGCTGAGCTTGCTGGGCAAAGTATACCTGACTAAGAAGCAGTATGCGGAGGCCACAACGACGCTGAAGCAGGTAACGACGCTGGGCTACACCCTGAATGCCAACTACGCCGATAATTTCAGCACCGCTCGTAAGAACGGCCCCGAATCCATATTCGAGGTTCAGTACCAGGGCGATAATGACCTGGGCGAGTGGAGCAATTTTACGTATGTTTTCGCCCCCCGCCAATCGTCGAATGCCGTTACGGGCTTTTCAACGGTTGTACCCGGTGGTCGGAACATACCAACCAACGACCTGATTGCTGCCTACGAACCCGGCGACAAGCGGAAGGCGGCTTCGCTGAAAACGGAATATACACTGGCGGGTAAAGTCGTTCCAGTGCCGTACATCACCAAGTTTAACAATCCGCACAGCATTGCAGGCCGCACCAACGACAACTGGCCGGTGCTGCGCTACGCCGACGTGCTACTGATGCTGGCTGAAGCCATTAACGAAGCGTCAGGCCCTACGGACGAGGCTTTGGGCTACCTTAACCAAATACGAACCCGCGCTGGTCTGGCGGCTCTGACGGGTCTCACCAAAGACACGTTCCGAACGGCTGTTCTGAACGAACGACGGCTTGAACTGGCGTTTGAAAACCACCGCTGGTTTGATCTGAAGCGCACGAAAACCCCGGCTGAATTAGCGGCCTTCATGAACGCGTATGGAGCCAAAGAGAAAGCCAATCCAACCGTGGTTCGGGGGGGCGTAGCCTATAATGCGCTGGATTACGTGTATACCGATTTTGAGTATTATCTGCCTATTCCAGCCCCCCAAATTCTGATTAACAGTAAATTAACCCAGAATACTGGTTATTAAATGGAATACACTTTTCCGAGCGGCACTTAACCCCCAACCCCCTGAAGGGGGCTTCACTCATTCGCAACCAAAGCCCCCTTCAGGGGGTTGGGGGTGTTCAAAACTGTCCCATAATTCATTACCTCAACGGAATGACCATACTTACTGAATCGTTTTGGCTCTGGCAATTTCTGGGCCGTTTACATCCGCTAATTGTTCACTTTCCGGTTGGCCTGCTGTGCATTGCCCTACTGCTCGAAGGCGTCGGCTGGTTTCGCAAATCGACCGAACTGCGGGCGGGCATCACGGCAATGGTTTGGATTGGTACCATCAGTTCCATCGTGGCGGCTGCGCTGGGTCTTGTTCTTTCCCGGCAGGACGATTACGGCGGTACAACTGTCGTAATTCACCAGTGGACGGGGCTGGCAACGATGACGCTGGCCATCGGGACGGTTTTTGCGCTTCGTTCCGGTCGGATGCAACTCTACCGGGGCCTGCTGATAGTGACTGTACTTGGCGTGAGTTTAGCCGGTCATTACGGGGCCATGCTCACCCACGGCGACGACTACCTGACAAGCGTACTGCCAGACGTTAACACGCCGAGTGCTCCGGCAACCGGTGGTTCGCAATTTGCCTTTGCCAGCGCTGGTCAAGCCCTCAACGACCAGCAGATTGGCGAGTTAAACGTCGAAGTTCGCTCTATTCTGGCGCACAACTGCTACAGTTGCCACGGCCCTGCCAAAGTAAAAGGGGGGCTGCGGTTAGACAAAAAGGAGTTCATCTTCAAGGGTGGCGAGGACGGTGTGGTGCTGGTAGCCGGTCATCCCGAAGACAGCGACATGATTCGGCGCGTTAAGCTTCCGGCCGGGCACGACGACGCCATGCCCACCAAAGGTAAACGCCTGACCGAACACGACATTGAAGTGCTCGAATACTGGATTAAGCAAGGCGCTCCCTGGCCGAGTGGTGCCGAAAAAAGCATTTATAAAGTAGCCGCTCTGGAGCCGCGCTTACCCGCCCTGCCTGACTCGGCGGCTGGCCTGACTAACCCCGTCGACCGCTTCGTCAATGTGTATTTCCAGAAACACAAGATCGCCTGGAAAGCCGTCGTGGATGACCGGACCTACCTGCGCCGGGTTTATTTGGATGTAGTTGGGTTACTGCCCTCGCCCGATAAACTGAAAGCGTTCGTGGCCGATACGCGACCTGATAAACGGGAGATCCTCGTGAAGGAACTGCTAAGCCGCAACACCGATTACGCTCAGCATTGGCTCACGTTCTGGAATGATGCGCTCCGCAACGACTATACCGGCACGGGCTACATCACCGGTGGCCGCTTCGACATTACGAACTGGCTTTACTCGTCGCTGAAAGCCAACAAACCGTACAACCAATTCGTGAGGGAACTCGTCAGCCCGACCAAGGAATCGGCGGGCTTCATCAAGGGCATCAAATGGCGGGGCACCATCAATTCGAGTCAGCGGACGGAGATGCAGGCGGCTCAGAACGTGTCGCAGGTGTTGCTGGGGCTGAACCTCAAATGTGCGTCGTGCCACGACAGTTTTATTAGCGACTGGAAATTAGCCGACGCCTACGCCTTCGCCAATGTGTTTGCCGACACGATTCTGGAAATCAACCGCTGCGATAAGCCAACGGGCAAACTGGCTGGTCGCAAGATCATTTTCGAGAAATTAGGCACCATCAACGGCAAAGCCGCCACTGACGAACGACTCCGCGAACTGGCTAACTTCATGGTGCAGCCCAAAAACGGCCGCCTGTATCGTACCGTCGTCAACCGGGTGTGGGCGCAGGTGATGGGCCGGGGTATTATCGAACCCGTCGATATGATGGATAACGATCCGTGGAGTCAGGATTTACTCGACTGGCTGGCGTCGGATTTCGCCACGAACGGCTATGACATCAAAAAACTGATGTTTACCATTCTGACATCCCGTACGTACCAGTTGCCTTCGGTAGGGGTGAAAGAAGCCGAACTGATTATGGCTCCCAACTTCGTGTTTCAGGGCATGGTCCGCCGTCGGCTCACGGCCGAGCAGTTTACGGATGCGGTTAGTCTGGCGTTTATTCCAATTTATTCCGATACGTCCATTGTGGAGGAGCAGTTTCCCAAACGACTCAAAAAAGAGATGCCGTTTCCACGGGCGTCGTTAGTCAAGAATGATCCGTTTCTGACGGCGCTCGGTCGCCCAAACCGCGAAACGGTCAGCACCAGCCGGTCGTCGCAGGCGAACCTGCTGCAGGCTTTGGAACTAACCAACGGCGAGAAATTCAACGACGCCCTTAAACGGGGCGCTCAGCAGTGGAAAGCCACGTACCCAGCGTCGGACGTGTTGGTGCGAAACCTGTACTGGAAAGCCTTGGGCCGGGAGCCAAAACCGAATGAACTGGCTGTTGCCCAGAGAATTGTTGGCAAAAGTCCCAGCACCGAAGGCATTCAGGATTTGGTATGGGCGATAAGTTTACATCCTGAGTTTCAACTGATTTATTGAGTACCCCACGGCAGCGTCCGACCGCCCCGGACGCTGCCGTGGGGTAGAACACATAAACACGATGAAAACCACATACAACAGACGCGATTTTCTGCAAAAAACGAGTGCCGCTACGCTGGCCGCGCTGGCGGCTGGTGCGCCGGTATCGGGCTTGTTGTCGGGCTGCAACCGAACGACGAAGCCGGGTCAAACGGCCGGAACTGCCGACACGGTGATTCTGCTCTGGATGGCCGGGGGCATGGCCCACACCGAAACCTTCGATCCGAAGCGCTATACGCCTTTTGAGAAAGGGATGGAAGGAAACCGGGTGCTGAGCACGTTTAAACCGGTGCCGACCGTGCTGGATGGCATTAATTTTTCGGACGGGCTGCAATCCATCGGCAAAGTCATGGACAAGGGCACGCTGATTCGGTCGTACGTGGCCGCCGACATGGGCCACATTCTTCATTCGCGCCATCAGTACCATTGGCATACCTGCTACGAACCCCCTCAAACCGTGGCGGCTCCGCACCTCGGCTCCTGGATTGCCAAGGAGTTAGGTCCGAAAAATCCGGTGATTCCCGCTTTTGTCGACATTGGACAGCGGTTCACCGTAGGCGAGGCCGAAGAGTTGAAGGCGTTTCATACCGCTGGTTTTTTGGGTAATGAATTTGGTCCGTTCTTTATTCCCGACCCCAGTCAGGGCTTGGAGAGTGTTCGTCCGCCGGTCGGGATGGATAGTAAACGATTCGAGCGACGGAATCAACTATACAATGAACTGATCGGTAAAGGACCGGTTGGCGAGTATGGCAGTGACTACCAGAAAGAATCGCTCCGGCGGTCGATGGAGCAGGCGTACCGGCTCCTGAACTCCCCCGAAGCGAAGGCGTTCGATCTGAGCAAAGAACCGAAAAACAGCTACGACATCTATAATACCGGCAAGTTTGGATTAGGCTGTTTGCTGGCTCGCCGACTCACCGAACAGGGTGCCCGGTTCATCAGCGTCACCACGGAATATGAACCGTTTAAGGGTTGGGACACGCACGAAAACGGGCATACGCGGCTGGAGGATATGAAAAAGCAGATCGACGCACCCATTGCGCAGCTCATCAAGGATTTAGACAGAAGCGGCCATCTGGACCGTACAATTGTGGTGCTGGCCAGCGAGTTTAGCCGCGACATGATGATGGAAGGGCGACCGGGGGCTAGGGTGCAGGAGCAGGTTAAACAGCCGGAAATTCTTTCTGATTTGAAATTTTACGGGATGCACCGCCACTTTACGGATGGGTGTTCCATTCTGATGTTCGGCGGAGGCATTAAAAAAGGATTCGTGTACGGTAAAACCGCCGACGAACGTCCTTGTAAAACCATTGAAAATCCCGTGCGGATTGAGGGCATTCACCAGACGATTTACCACGCGCTGGGTATTAAGCCAGACACGCATTACGAGGTTGAAAAACGTCCGTTCTATTCGACGCCAGACGGAACCGGGAAACCGGTAATGGAACTGCTGGCCTGATGATTTTTTCATTTCGTCCTCGGTCTGTGTCCTCACCGGGACGCGTAGTCAGACCGCTTTGCATGACACCAGGATACGGTCTGACTACGCGTCCCGGTGAGGACACAGACCGAGGATGCAGCTTAAAAAAAGCTTAGTATGCGTAAGGCTCTTTATTACTTGATGGCAATGGTTACCGGGATTGTGGTTTACCTACAATCCTGCACGACCGGTTCATCCGGTAAACTAACAAATGACGGACCGGAAATTATTCCAGATAAGATCAGCTACAACTTCGATATCCGGCCTATTTTGTCGGATAAGTGTTTGGCTTGCCACGGCCCGGATGCCAACAAACGGGAAGCCGGATTGCGGCTTGACATGGCCGAAAGTGCTTACCAGGCGTTGAAAGAGCATCCGTCGGCTCATGCGTTGGTACCTGGCAAACCCGACCTATCGGAGGTTTTTTTGCGGATTACCTCGCCCGACACGTCCATCATGATGCCCCCGCCAGCGTCCAACCTGAAACTGTCGGCTCGTGAAGTAGCCCTCATCGAAAAATGGATCAAACAAGGCGCTGCTTACGAAAAACACTGGGCGTTTGTCGCTCCGAAGAAACCGGCACTCCCGCCAGTGAAACAGACTGACTGGCCGAAAAACGAGATTGATTATTTCATCTTACAGAAGCAGGAACAAGCGGGCGTTGCGCCCAATGAAGAAGCGGACAAAGAGCGGTTACTGAAGCGACTAAGCCTTGATCTGACCGGGTTGCCGCCCAGCCTCAACCTGATGGATAGCTTTCTGGTCGATAAAGGCGCTAACGCCTACGAAAAGGCGGTCGATCAGTTGTTGCGCAGTCCGGCCTACGGCGAAAAAATGGCCCTGCATTGGCTTGACCTGGCCCGCTACGCCGATTCGCACGGGTACCAGGACGACGGCTACCGGACGCAATGGCCCTGGCGCGACTGGGTAATCCACGCGTTCAACAAAAACTTGCACTACAACGATTTTGTAACCTGGCAATTAGCGGGGGACTTGATGCCAAAGTCAACCAAGGAGCAACTGCTTGCGACGGCTTTCAACCGAAACCATAAAATCACCGAAGAAGGGGGCACCATTCAGGAGGAATACCGAACGATGTACGTCACGGATCGCAACGATTTGTTTGGCAAGGGATTACTCGGCATAACAATGGAATGCGCCCATTGCCACGACCATAAATACGATCCGTTTTCGCACAAAGAATACTACCAGCTCTTCGCGTTTTTTAATAACGTGAAGGAAGTGGGCATGGAATCGGTCATTGGCGGGCCGGATACGTACGCCAAAAAGCCGATGATGGAAATTAGTGACGAAGACGTAAAAAGCATTCTGTCGTTCGTCAACAAGCGGGATACCAACCGCTTGATCGTGTCGGTGATGGGCGATCTGGACACGACCCGCAAAACGTTTATCCTGAAGCGGGGGGCGTATGATGCTCCCGGCGATGAAGTCCAGCCCGGTACGCCAACCGCCATTTTGCCTTTCAATGAAAGCTATCCTAAAAATCGGCTGGGGCTGGCTAAGTGGCTGTTCGATAAAAAAAATCCGCTCACGGCGCGGGTTTATGTCAACCTATTGTGGCAGGAGTTTTTCGGGAAAGGCATCGTCAAAACGTCCGGCGACTTCGGGATGCAGGGCGATCTGCCGTCACATCCTCAACTGCTCGATTGGTTAGCGGTCGACTTTATGGAGCACGGCTGGGACATCAAACGATTAGTCAAACAGATGGTGAGTTCAGCTACGTATCGGCAATCGGCGGTGATTACGCCGGAAAAATTAGCGGCTGACCCGGA
Source organism: Spirosoma arcticum (assembly GCF_054779955.1). NCBI lineage: Bacteria > Pseudomonadati > Bacteroidota > Cytophagia > Cytophagales > Cytophagaceae > Spirosoma > Spirosoma arcticum. The sequence continues at coordinate 167,440 of NZ_BAAGXG010000003.1, read as the reverse complement.
CAACAATTTGTTGGCAAGAGGGCCGCGTTACCGGATTCATGCCGAATTTATCAAAGACTTAGTGCTAAGCAGCAGCGGATTGCTGAATCCAACCATCGGCGGTCCCAGCGTGAAACCGTACCAGCCAGCGGGTTTGTGGGAAGGCGCTACGTCGGGGCGGGGACTGCTGTCGATGTACACCCAGGATCACGGAGCAAACCTCTACCGGCGGGGCATGTACACGCTCATTAAGCGTACCGTTCCTCCGCCGTCGATGGCTATTTTCGACGCCAGCAACCGCGATCTATGTGAGGTCAAACGATTGAAAACTAATACACCGTTGCAGGCCCTGGTGATGTTGAACGACCCGACGGTGCTGGAAGCGTCGCGCGTGTTGGCCGCTCGGTTATTGCAGGAACGCAGTGGCGTGGACGATAAAATCAGCAAGGCATTCCGATTGATTGTGAGCCGGAAACCGAGTGAAAAAGAAGCAGCGCTGTTGACTACCTATTACAAGAGAGAGCTTAAAAAGCTTACCAAAGCGAACGTCGATAAGACATTAGCCGTTGGGGAACACCCCATTCCAGCCCGGATCGACCGTACCGAATTGGCCGCGCTGATGCGGGTCGTGACGACGATTTATAACTTAGAAGAAACCATTACAAAGTCGTGATAGATACCCCACCCCTAACCCCTCCCCGTCAGGGAGGGGAACAAGCACATGATTAGTTTTCCCCTCCCTGACGGGGAGGGGTTAGGGGTGGGGTGATGAGCCTATTTTTAGATAATTTCTGACCACAATGGAAAAAGAAATCCTCGAACACGGCCTGAATTTTAACCGGCGTCGCTTTCTGTCCCGCCTGAGCTTAGGCTTGGGCAGTGCGGCCTTAGGCTCGTTGCTGATTCCCGATCTGTTCCGTGGAGATGGAACGGACGAAGACGGATTGACGCCCGGCATTCCGCACTTTGCGCCGAAGGCCAAACGGGTGATCTATCTGTTCCAGAATGGAGCGCCCGCCCAGCAGGAACTGTTCGATTACAAGCCCAAACTGCGGGAACTGATGGGGCAGGAGTTACCGCCTTCCATCCGGGGAACGCAACGGCTGACGGGCATGACCGCCAACCAGAAGGAGTTTCCGATGGTGGGGTCGTTCGTCGATTTCAAACAGTACGGCGAGTCGCGGGCGTGGGTCAGTGATCTATTTCCGTACACGGCTGGCATCGTGGATGACCTGTGTATCGTGAAGTCTATGTTTACCGAAGCCATCAACCACGACCCGGCCCTGACGTTTTTGCAGACGGGTTCGCAGCAGGGCAACCGGCCGAGCATGGGTTCGTGGCTGAGTTACGGGCTGGGTAACGAAAACAAGAACCTGCCCAATTTCACCGTGCTGCTGTCGCGCGGAATTGGCAACGGGCAGGGTGTTTACTCAAAACTGTGGTCGAATGGATTTCTGGATTCCATTCATCAGGGCGTCCAGTTCAGCAAAGGCGAGGACCCTGTGCTCTACCTGCGCGACCCCGAGGGCATGGACCGGCAGGCGCGTCGGGACATGCTCGATAATCTGGCGCAACTCAACGATCTGTCGTATCAGGAGTTTGGCGACCCGGAGATAACCGCTAAAGTGAAACAGTACGAAATGGCGTACCGAATGCAAACGGCGGTGCCTGAAGTGATGGACCTCTCCAAAGAGCCGGACGATATTGTCAAGCTCTACGGCCCTGACTGTTTAGTGCCGGGCACCTTTGCTGCTAACTGCCTGCTGGCCCGCAAACTGTCCGAAAATGGAGTTCGCTTCGTTCAGTTGTACCATCAGGGTTGGGATCAGCACGGCAACCTCCCGTTCGAAATAGCGAAGCAGGCGAAGGACGTCGATCAGGCGTCGGCGGCTTTAGTGACTGACCTGAAGCAGCGTGGATTGCTCGACGAAACGCTGGTGATCTGGGGCGGTGAATTCGGCCGAACCAGCTACACCCAGGGCAAACTAACTAAAGACAACTACGGGCGCGATCATCACCCGCGCTGCTTCACGATCTGGATGGCGGGGGGGGGCATCAAACCCGGCATCGTCTACGGCGAAACCGACGAGATGGGGTACAACATCGCGCAGAATCCGGTGCACGTGCATGATTTTCAGGCAACGGTGTTGAACCAGTTGGGCCTCAATCACGAGAAACTGATCTTCAAACACTTGGGTCGTCGGTACCGGTTAACGGACGTGTCCGGGAAGGTCGTACATGACCTCATCGCTTAATCTGACGGTTTTATTATGAATAAACGACTGATCGGTCTGGCGGAGCAGGCGATGTTTGTGCTGGCGGTGTTCACCCTATTCCTGTTGCTGTTTGGCGACCGTATTGTCGTGCCCGTCTGGCTGCAACCGCTGGGGCGAATGCACCCGTTGTTGCTTCATTTTCCGATTGTGCTGCTATTACTGGCAATGGTGATGGAGGTTTTTCGGTTTCGGGGAAGCAATGCGTCAACTGATTTATACCGGACCTTTTTAGGCAATCTATTGCTCGTTGGGACCTTGTTCGCCGGTGTGACGGTCGTCATGGGCTTGTTTTTGTCTAAGGAAGACGGTTACAGCGGTCAGGTACTGCAATGGCATAAGTGGTCGGGCGTGGGTATTTTCTACATTTCGGCACTGGTTTACTGGGGTCGGAATAAGACCTGGTATAACGCCCGCATTGCTCAAACGGGTGCGTTGACAACGGTTGTTTGTCTCATTGGGGCGGGGCATTACGGCGCTACATTGACGCACGGTGATAACTTCCTGTTCGAGCCGCTGAGCAGCCAAACTAAATTAGCTCCCGTTCCGCTCGATCAGGCGCTGGTTTTTAACCACGTGATTCAGCCCATTTTTGAGCAGAAGTGTGTCAGTTGCCACAACCCCGACAAGCTGAAGGGCGAACTGAACCTGACGAGTGCCGAGTGGATTCGGAAGGGCGGAAAAACCGGTAAATTGTTTATAGCCGGACAGCCAGACAGCAGCTTATTGTTGCAGCGGATTCACCTGCCGCTGGACGAGAAAAAGCACATGCCACCCTCGGGCAAAAGTCAGCTCACTCCGCAGGAAACCACACTGTTGTCATTGTGGGTAAAGGGCCGGGCCGATTTCAAGAAAAGAGTAATCGACCTGCCGCCCACGGATTCATTGCGCTTTATTGCTTCTGCACTGTTCAAACCGGTTGAGCAGGCGGACGAATATGCTTTCGATGCGGCTGATGAAGAGACGGTTAAGCAGCTTAATAACGATTATCGGACGGTTGCTTCGTTAGCCAGAGAATCGCCCGCGCTGGCGGTTAACCTGTACAACAGAACGGCCTACACACCCGAGAAATTAGCCGAGTTGAGTTCGATAAAACAGCAGGTCGTTTACCTGAATCTCAACAAGATGCCCGTGACCGATGCGGATCTGAAACGCATCAGTCAATTCGAGAACCTCCAAAAATTAGACCTGAACTTCACGGATGTTACGGGCAATGGATTAGCTGAACTGGCGTCTCTCAAGCAGTTGAAAACCCTCTCATTGTCGGGGACGAGGGTGAGTTACGACGACTTAAGAAAGCAGATCGGCACGTTCAAAAGCCTGAAAACCGTCTCGCTCTGGAACACGGCTCTGACCGCTTCCCAGATCGGGCAATTGCAAAAAGCGAACAGGCACATACAGTTCATTGCCGGATTCAACGGGGCGGGCAGCGAACCGATAAAACTCAATCCACCGCAGGTAAAAAACAGCTCTACTATTTTCGGTCAGTCACTCGCGCTGCAGCTAAAACATCCCATCAAAGGCGTTCAAATTCGGTACACCACCAACGGAACCGAGCCGGACAGCGTCAACTCGCCCGTGTTTGCCAACGAAACGGTAATCGACAAACCGACACTTATTAAAGCCAGGGCGTACAAGGCGGGTTGGTTTGGCAGCACGGTAGCTACGTTCGACTTTTATAAAAGCACCCATAAACCGGATAGTGTGAATCTGTTGCTGCCGCTCAACCCGGTTCATCAGGCCGACGGTGCTCACACATTCTTCGATGGCAAACTGGGCACGTTCAACGCCAACAGCCCGGCCTGGGCTAACAACTGGGCGGGTTTCCGTAAAAACGACATGGCACTGATATCCGAATTTAAAAAGCCGGTTTGGGTGAGTTCCGTTGCGTTACGCATTATGGTTGAGGAAGAAACCGGCATATTCCCGCCGGGCACGGTTGAAATCTGGGGCGGTACCAGCCGCGATCAGCTAAAATTAATCGCGACGCTCAGGCCCGACCAACCCCTCAAAAAGAGTGCACCCGCATTAAAAGCGATTATGTGTTCGTTCACTCCGCAAGCCGTTTCCTGCCTGAAAATTATTGCAAAACCAGTAAGCCAACTCCCCAATTGGCATCCGAACAAAGGAAAGCCCGCCCTGCTGCTGGTCGATGAGGTCTTCATTAATTAAGTTAATTGTGTATACGGTAGGTATGTGTAGGAAGGTTAACAAGACAAGGTTGGTAATATTTGGCTATTCAATTGTCTTTTTTAGAATTGGATCACTAATAATTCTACTCCTTATCCTATGTAACCATGAAAAGACTCTATGCATTAATAGCGTTGGGTGTAGTAGCTGGCTCCTCCGGGAGCGTAGCGCAGGAAACGGTAACGACATTATCCCACCGCAGCCCATCGGTTAGTGAAAACCTGTTAGCCCTGCACGTTCCCAGGCAGACACTAACGAGCCTTATCCTAGCAGACATACCAGTGACGGGTAAGGTGACCGATGAAAAAGGGGAAGGTTTACCCGGTGTGAGTGTGGTGGTGAAAGGAACCACGCAGGGCGCAACCACCGACGGCACCGGCAGCTTTCAGCTCGCCGTACCCAACACCCGATCTACCTTGGTCTTTAGCTTTGTTGGCTACGGAAGCAGGGAGATCGTTGTTGGGGATCAAACCACGCTCACGGTTGCTTTATCGCCCGACGACCAGACGCTGAACGAAGTAGTGGTAGTTGGCTATGGCAGTCAGTTGAAGAAAGAAATAACCGGGGCGGTTCAAACGGTGAGTGCGCAGGAAATTAAAGACCTGCCCGTTTCGCAGATCGGCCAGAAACTACAGGGCCGCTTAGCGGGGGTGCAGATCAACCAGACCACGGGCAAACCCGGTCAGGGAATCTCCATCCGAATTCGGGGGCAGGTGTCGGTTTCGGCTGGCAGCGATCCGTTATACGTCATTGACGGCTTTCCCATTACGGGCAGCATTGGTCAGCTCAACCCCGACGAAATTGAGGACATTTCGATCTTGAAAGATGCCGCGTCTACCTCGCTCTACGGGTCGCGGGCGGCCAACGGGGTCGTGCTGATCACCACCAAAAAAGGCAAGCCCGGTCAGACAAACATCAGTTTCAACACGTTTGCGGGGGTGCAGCAGGTGCCGCAAAAAGGCCGGGTAGCCATGCTGAATGCCGTTGAGTTTGCTCAGTACAAAAAAGAATATTACGAAGACCGGAACCAGGCCGTACCGGATATATTTCAGAATCCGGCCCAGTATGAGGGGAAAAACAACGACTGGTACGGTGCCCTGCTGCGAACGGCTCCCATCCAAAGTTATAACCTGAGCATCTCGTCCAACAACGCAAAATCGAACACCTCATTAGTGGCCGGTTATTTCAATCAGCAGGGCGTGGTGCTCAATAACGTTTACAAACGGTATTCGCTCCGGCTGAACTCAAACTACAACATATCCGATAAAGTAGCCGTGGGTTTCAACGTGGCCCCGTCCTACGTGTTCGACAATACGCCCCGCACCGATGGCGACCGGGGAACAGGTATCCTGTTCAACGCCCTGCATACCTGGCCGGTCATGCCCATTTACGATGCCAACGGCGAACTGACCCGGTTCAACCAGTTGCCGGGCAACACGGGTAATATTTTTGCGTATCCAAACTGGGTACGGGCCGCGAATGAATTGGTTAACGAAACAAAGAATGTAAACCTGCTGGCGAATGCGTACGCGCAGTATAAACCAATTAATGGCCTGACGCTTCGTTCGAGCATCAACGTGGAATACCTGAACTCTAAGTTCTTTTTCTTTAACCCGTCGACGGCGACTAATTTTATCAACGTTCCGATTCCAACCACCGCCGTGTCGATCCGGCAGACGTACGACAATGTATCGTGGCTGAACGAAAACTTAGCGACCTACGCCCGGAGTTTTGGTGATCATAATTTTGAGTTACTGGCCGGTTTCACCAATCAGCGGTTCCGGCAGGATGTGTCCCGGATTCAGGCCAACACGTACGCCGACGACCGACTGCCAACGATTCAGGGGGCGATTAATATTGACCGGGCGGCTGTTGCCCGGCCCGTTGGGTCAAACATCGACATTCCATCGAACACGGGCAATGCGGTGAACGAATGGGCGCTAACGTCCTACCTGTCCCGCTTAACGTATAATTACAGAGGCAAATACCTGCTGACGGCCTCCATCCGAAGTGATGGTTCATCCCGATTCGGGGCTAACAATCGCTTCGGTACGTTCCCGTCGGCCTCGGTAGGCTGGGTCGTCTCCGACGAAGATTTCCTGAAAGACTTTTCACAGGTATCGTTCGCCAAGATCAGGGCCAGTTATGGCATAATTGGTAATAACAACATCGGTAACTATACCCAGTATGCCTTGGTCAATAATACCGTGAACTCGGTCTTTGGCAATAACGTGGCTACCGGAGCAGTGGTAACGTCGCTGTCGAACCCCAATCTGGGCTGGGAAACGACCAAACAGTTCGACATAGGCCTTGACCTGGGTTTGTTCAACGACCGCATTCAGTTTGTCTACGATTTTTACACCAAACGGACTACCAACCTGCTTTACGCCGTGCAGATTCCGCAGGAAGCCGGGTTCGGTAGTTTCTTCGACAACATTGGTGAAATTAAGTTCTGGGGGCATGAATTTGCCCTGACGACTAAAAACACAACCGGAAAACTGCGATGGACGACCAATGCCAACATTTCGTTTAACCGGAACGAGGTTGTATCGCTGGCACCGGGCATCGACCGGGTGTACGGTACGTTTCACATCACGCAGGTAGGGCAGCCCTTTGGCCAGTTCTACGGCCTGGTTAAAGAAGGCTATTATCAGAGCGCCGAAGAACTCGCCAACTCCCCCATCATTCCGGGGCGCTCGGCTATCGGGACCATAAAACTGAGGGATGTTAATGGCGATGGCGTAATTACCAACGGGGGCGACCGGGATGACCGCACGATTATTGGCAACCCGTTCCCCAAATTCACGTACGGCATTACGAACACGCTCAACTACGGCAACTTCGATTTGGCGATTCAGGGGTCTGGCTCCTACGGCAATCAGCTTTGGGTGCGCCATTTGTACAGCACCGCCAACTTAGATGGCGTATTTAACCTGGTGTCGGGCGTGAAAGATCGGTTCCGGGTTAAAAACAATGCCACTGGGTTCGCTACCACCGTTATAACGCCCGGCGATGGGCAATTCGGCGCGACCAACAATGGCGGTAATTTCACCGGTATCGAGCGGGACTGGAACAGTACGCACTTTTTAGCCGATGCGTCCTTCTTCACCATTAAGAACATAACCTTGGGCTACACCTTCGGGGCCATGAGTCGGTTCTTTAAATCGGCCCGGCTGTACGCATCCATCCAGCAGGCGTATGTATTCACCAAATACCGGGGTGGCCCCAATCCGGAGACCAGCGCGCAGGGTGACGGGAACGGACCCGGCGACAATTTGAGTCAGGGCGTCGATTTCTCGAACTACCCCGTTCCCCGCACCTACACCCTGGGCGTGAATCTCAACTTCTAAGCCGCATCAAACTCATCTTTCAACATTCTTACCCATCTAAAAGAATGAAAACGAGACTCCTGCTAACCAGTCTGTTGGGCGTATGCCTGACCGGCTGCCAAGACGATTTTTTAACGGTAATTCCGGAGACGAATTTAAGCTCGGAAATCTTTTTCACGAAAGAAACTGATTTTCAGCAGGCCGTCAACGGAGCGTACGTGCCATTACGGCCCATCATGAACGACCGGATCTGGATCCTGGGTGAACTGCACTCCGATAATACGTATTACGCCCGCAACGTTTTGTTCGGGGCGGTTGACCCGACCGAAAACATCGCCGATTTTGCGTTGCCCACCTCTACCGGCGAGGCCGGAAAGGTGACGTCGAACGACAACGTGCTTCAGCAATACCGGCTGGATTACCAGATCGTTGCCCGCACCAATCAGATTCTGGCCCTGATTGACGGCGTCACGTTTGCCAGCGCCGATACGAAAAACAATTTGAAAGGACAGGCCCTGTTTCTGCGGGCGCACGCTTATTTTGAACTGGTGCGTTTGTTCGGTAAAGTGCCGCTGCACCTGACACCCGTGACCGGGCGGGAGGATGCGGCTCTGCCCCTGGCAACGACCGAGGAAATCTACACGCAGATTGACAAAGACGCCACGGAGGCCAGTAAACTGCTGCCAAACCGGGCAAAACAGGATGCGGGGCGGGTAACATCCGGCGCGGCTAAAACTCTGCTGGCCAATCTGTATCTGGTGCAGAAGAAATGGGCGCAGGCCGAAGCGCTGATGAAGGACGTAGTCACCAACGATGGCTATATGCTCATGCCCGATTATACCAACGCTTTTTCGACCACGACGGGCAACAAGAACAACGCCGAATCGGTGTTTGAAGTCCAGTTTCTGGAAGGGGCGGCTGGTTACAACGGCAACTACATTTATCAGGTGTTACCGACACCCATAACAGCCACCGAAATTGTGGCGATAACCGGTACGTCGAACCCGCAGCCGCTTACCGGAGAGGGTGAAAACGTACCCACGCCGGATATCATTGCCGCCTACGAAACCGGTGACAAGCGGAAAGACATTTCTGTTGGCTATGTTACGTTAAGCCAGAGTTTGCGGGACATTAAAGAGTATCCGTACATCAAAAAGTTTGCGAAACCCCATTCGCTGCACAACAACACGGGCAACAACCTGCCAGTATATCGCTATGCCGAGGTGCTGCTGTTTCTGGCCGAAGCCTTGAACGAGCAGGGTAAAGCGGCCGAAGCAGCTACGTACCTGAATCAGGTACGGACACGGGCGGGTTTAGCCGCCACGACCGCGACCGCGCAGGCCACGATGCGCGAAGCTATTTTTAAGGAACGGCGCGTAGAATTGGCCTTTGAAAACAAACGCTGGTTCGATCTGGTCCGCACGGGCCGGGTGAAGGAGATTATCGGGGCGTATGGAGAACGGGTCAAAGCGAACCCGCTGAATTATTATTTCCCTGCCGGAGCTGTGCCCCCGCCGAACGCCTTTACCCTTTTGGACGACTATTATCCGTTGCCCGCCGTTGAGTCGGCGTTGAGTCCGTATTTCTGAGCGTAACCCCTCACCCCCTGCCCCTCGCCCTTTGAGAGAGGGGTGCATCGAGCCGGAGGTCTTCCTCCTCTCTCCCAGGGAGAGGGGCAGGGGGTGAGGGTAACGCTAATTCGCCAATCTAATCAGTAGAATACCCCTGATTTTAGTTTTTAATTCAGCTAATTACAGCGGTGTGTCCAGTCCACAGGGGCACTCCAGAAATGACTCCAACGATACTCATTATTTAATTTTTTAGAAGCGTTATGGTTACTACAATCAACAAGGCTAAACTCGGATTGGCGGTCTCGGTGCTCGTTCTGATCGGCGCGTCCTGGGTCAGCGTAAACTACCCGGAAAACAACCGGCAGGGAGCGGAGAATCCGAAAGCCGAAAAACTTAAACTTCAGCCGGGTTTTAAAGCCGAACACATCTACAGTCCTTCCGAAACCCAGCAGGGGTCGTGGGTATCAATGACCTTCGACGATAAAGGTCGGCTGATTGTATCCGATCAGTACGGTAGTCTGTTTCGATTAAAAATCCCCGCCATCGGTTCCGGCTCGACCCAGCCCACCGTTGAAAAGCTGGCTATCGCCAAAGATACCAGCGTTGGCATGGGCTACGCACAGGGCCTGTTGTATGCCTTCAACAGCTTGTACGTGATGGTCAATAATCGGCCCAGCAAGCAGTTCCCCAAACCCAGTGGCCTGTATCGCCTACAGGACACGGACGGCGACGATCAGTTCGATAAGGTGACGATGTTGCGGGAACTGAAGGGAGAAGGCGAACACGGGCCGCACAGCGTCGTGCTCTCGCCCGACAAACAGTCGATTTACGTGGTTGCCGGTAATCACACCGACGTACCGCAAATGGACGCGTATCGGTTGCCTTCTAACTGGAAGGAAGACAACATGTTCCCGCTCATTAAGGACCCGCGCGGTCATGCCAACGACCGGATGGCACCCGGCGGCTGGGTCGCTAAAATAGACCCCGAAGGCAAACGCTGGGAATTGATGGGCGCGGGCTTCCGAAACGAGTTCGACGTTGCCTTCAACGAAGCGGGCGATATGTTCACCTATGACTCAGACATGGAGTGGGATTTTGGTCTGCCCTGGTACCGCCCGACCCGGATTTGCCACGTTGTCAGCGGGGCTGAATTTGGCTGGCGTACCGGCAACAGCAAATGGCTGCCCGGCAACCCCGACAACCTGCCGCCGGTGCTCAACATTGGGCAGGGGTCGCCGACCAACGTATTGTCTGGTCAGACGGCTAAGTTTCCGCAAAAGTACCGTCAGTCAATATTCGCCTTCGACTGGAGTTTTGGCATTATTTACTCGATTTATCTCAAACCAAAAGGCGCTACGTACGAAGGAGAACGCGAAGAGTTTATTTCGGGAAGCCCGCTGCCCTTAACCGACGGGACCATCGGCCCCGATGGTGCGCTGTATTTTATGACCGGCGGTCGCCGGTTGGAGTCGGATTTGTACCGGGTTTATTACGCGGGTTCTGAGGCTACTACGTCTCAGGCACCCGCTCTGACGGCCGAGCACAAGCTCAGGACCAGTCTCGAAAAATACCACGAAGGTCCTAACGCCGAGGCTATTGCAGCCGCCTGGCCTAATCTGAATCACCCAGACCGGTTTGTTCGGTATGCCGCCCGCATTGCCGTTGAACATCAGCCGGTAGCGCAGTGGCAGGAGAAGGCCTTAGCCGAAACTGATCCACAACGGTCGATACAGGCTATGGTGGCGCTGGCTCGTCAGGGGAATACGGATGTGAAGAGCAAAGCCATCAATTCGCTCCTGAAAATCAACTACGACAAGTTGCCCGAATCGCAACAGTTCGATATGCTACGTTCTTTCGAGCTGATTTTCCTGCGGATGGGTGCCCCGGAAGCAGCGGACAAAGAAAAAGTTATCGCGTACCTGAACCCGAAATATCCGGCAAAAACAGCCTTGCTGAATCGGGGCCTCAGCAAAGTCCTGATTTACTTAGAAGCACCGGGTGCCGTCAACAAAACGCTGGCGCAGATGGACTTAAAAGATGAATCCGGCAGTAAAAATCTTGGTCTGGAACCAGCTACGGCTTCCAATGACCTGATTTTGCGGAATCCACAGTATGGAATGGATATTGCCAAAATGCTGTCGAAAGTGCCGCCCCTTCAGCAGACGTACTACGCGGTTATGCTGAGCCGGGCAGAAACTGGCTGGACGCCAGAATCCCGTGCGAAGTATTTCACCTGGTTTGGCAATGCGTTTAAATACGAGGGCGGACGGAGCTACGTCGGGTTTATCGACCGGGCACGCAAACTGGCGTTGAACCACGTACCGAAAGATCAGTTCGACAAGTTCAATAAACTGTCGGGGGCCGATATACTGACCAGTTCCGGCAACGACATTGTCAAGACTGATTATACGCCGAAAGGGCCGGGTCGGCGCTGGACGCTGGACAATGCTCTGGCCACCGTCGACACAGCAACCACGGCCCTGAACTTTGAGACGGGTAAGAAAATATACGCGGCCACCTTATGCGGTAGCTGCCATGCCATGCAAGGCACTGGTGGAGACATTGGCCCCGATTTGACCCAACTCGGTACCCGCTTCTCGAACAAAGACATTCTGGAGTCCATCATCCATCCCAGCAAGGCCGTTTCCGACCAGTACGCGTCGACGATCTTCTACCTGAAAAACGGGGAGTCCGTCGTGGGTCGGTTAGTGAACGAGGACAAGGCAAACTACTCGATTTCCCAGAACCCGTTTGCGGGCAATGATCTCCGGAAAATTCCAAAGAAAGACGTTACGTCGAAGCGGTATTCACCCGAGTCGATTATGTATCCGGGTCTCATCAACAGCCTGAACCCACAGGAACTCAAAGACCTGATCGCCTATCTGAAGTCGGGCGGGAAACCGGACAGCGATGTGTACAAAGCCACCGACCGCGCATCGAAAGGAAAATAAAGCAACGCCCTGAACTACGAGTATTATGTTGAAAGAGAATTTGAGGGTTCTTTTGGTGGGAGTGGTGCTGACTTCGGTGCTGATCGGCAGTGGACTCTCCGCAACGGCCCAAAAGAAGACGAATGGCTTTGTCAAGATATTCGACGGCAAAACGCTGAAAGGGTGGGAGGGTGATCCTACCTACTGGCGCGTCGAAAACGGTAATTTGGTTGGCGAAATCACGCCCGCTACGTTGCTGAAGACCAACTCGTTCATTGTCTGGCAGGGTGGTGAACCCGGCGATTTTGAGTTTACCGGTGAGTTCAACATAACCGCTGACGGTAACTCTGGTATCAACTACCGTAGCGACCGGCTAACCGACGTACCCTTTGCGCTACGCGGCTATCAGGCCGACATCGACGGGAAAAACCGGTACACGGGCCAGAACTACGAGGAACGGAAGCGAACAACACTCGCGTATCGCGGACAGAAAACGACGATTCCTGCTTATACGGGTGAGGCAACACCGGAAGCGGTCCGGGCGAAGGTTAGTAAAAATGCCTGGGGCGGGCTGACTGTGACCGGTTCGCTGGGTAGTTCTGATTCGCTGAAGACGCTGATTAAATCCGAAGACTGGAACAAGTTTCACCTCATCGTCAAAGGCAACCACTTACAGCACTTTATCAATGGCGTGTTGATGAGCGACGTCACCGACGAAGACACCGTCAACGGCAAGGCAAAAGGGCTGCTCGGCGTACAGGTACACGTAGGCCCACCCATGAAGGTGCAGTACCGGAACCTGATGCTGAAGCAGTTGTAGTATAAAATGGATAATGAACGATGGATAATGTATAGTGTTAATTATCAGAAGTTTCATTGTGCATTACTCATTATTCATTATCCATTTTTCTGACTTTGGCACTACAACCCTGGACAGACAAAATCTCGAATTCGGCCCAGTTGGGCGGCATCGAAACATCCGTGCTCGACAATGGTGCCGGGCGGGGTGTTCGAGTGGCCTGGATCAATACCGGTACGGGGTTGCGCTACAAAGTGATCATTGACCGGGCGATGGACATTGCCGACGCGTTTTACAACCAGCACAGTTTGGCCTGGCTGAGTCATTCCGGGATCACCACGCCCCAGCCCTTTTCGGATCGGGGACTCGGCTGGCTCAGGACGTTCAACGGCGGATTACTAACGACCTGTGGTCTCTCGCACGTGGGTGGCCCCGAGCAGGACGAATACGGTGAACGAGGAATTCACGGGCGAATCAGCAACATCCCAGCCGAAATCGAGTCCATCATCCAGCCTGATCTGGTGGCGGGTAAACTGGACTTCAGCTTGACCGGCCGGATGCGGGAAACGACGGTGTTCGGACCCAGTCTGGAACTGAAACGGACCATTTCGGGAACGCTCGGCCAACCTACCATTCGGATTCACGACGAAGTAATCAACCGGGCCAATACATCGGCTCCTCACATGCTACTCTACCATTTTAATTTTGGCTGGCCATTCATTGATGAAGGAACCAAACTAATTTGGCAGGGCGACTGGCAGGCGCGGGAGGGTGGCATTAACGGCGACATCTTCCAGGAAGGCCATGACTTCCGAACGTGTCCCGCGCCAATGGATACCCACAGCGGCACGGGCGAAGCGGTGGCATTCATTGATGCCACGCCCAATGACACGGGCTGGTGCAGCGCCGGACTGCACAACGCGCAACTCGGTTTGGCGGTGGCACTGCGGTTTCAGAAAGGACAGCTACCGTGGCTAACCAATTGGCAGCATTGGGGGAATGGCGAGTACGTCACCGGCATCGAACCCGGCACCCACCCGCCCATTGGCCAGGCCAAAGCGAGGGAGCAGAATACGCTCTTATTTCTGGAACCGGGTGAACGTCGAACGTACGACGTAGAGGTAGAAGTGCTGCACAATCCGGCGCAGATCAGTCAATTTACCAAACACAAATCAATCAATTTCTAACCCGTTCAGCAGACGCTGAGTAAGAATGAACGTTAATGGAAACAACCTTGACTGTAAGTGTAGCGGAAAAAGCCCTGGAGCAGGGACAGGGTATTTTGCGACTAACTCCCACCTGGGTGCCCCGGTCGTTCTGCGTACCGGGACGACGAATCAAGCTCCACCCCGACGATTATTACGTGCTGGGTGGTGAACGGGGCGGCATCGACGAGCGCTGGCTGTCGTCCACTACACCCGCGAAAAATGGTCCGCTGACTGGCGAAAATGAGGGCCTGAGTGCCATTGTTTTTCAGGACGGAGCGGATGAAGCGCATTTCTTATTGAAAGATGCTGTTAATGAACTCAAGGGTGAGTTAATCGGTGAGCGGCTCTGGAACGAGTACGGTAGCTGGCCGATGTACTCAAAGTTCTTCGACAACATGGGGCCGCTTCCCCACCACCTGCACCACAACGACGAGCAAGCCGCGCTTATTGGTCAGTTGGGCAAACCCGAAGCGTATTATTTTCCACCCCAGTTAAATAACCACGGGGGTGATTTTCCGTACACGTTCATAGGCATCGCGCCCGGCACTACCAGAGAACAGATTCGCGAGTGCTTAGTCAACTTCACTAAAGGCGATAACAAGATCACTAACTTCTCGTCGGCTTACCGGCTCGAACCCGGCACTGGCTGGGATGTGCCCCCCGGATTGCTCCACGCGCCGGGGAGCCTGTGTACCTACGAGCCGCAGAAAGCCTCCGACGTTTTTGCTATGTATCAGTCGCTGGTTAACGAAGCTATTGTTCCCGAAGACTTGCTCTGGAACGGTACGCCCACTGACCGAAGAGGTGATTTTGACCTGTTGATGGAAGCCATTGACTGGGATCTGAACGTTGACCCGAACATGATGGCCAACCGGTTCATGAATCCGAAACCCGTTGGTGACTTAGCCCAAATGCAAGCCGACGGTTACGTTGAAAACTGGGTTTGCTACAAGTCAGACGCATTCAGTGCCAAAGAACTGACCGTTTTTCCAGGAACGACTGTAACTATCAAAGACAGCGCGGCCTACGGGCTGATTGTCATGCAGGGGCATGGGAAACTGGGCGTCTGGGACATTGAAACGCCCGCTCTGATTCGGTACGGTCAATTGACGAATGACGAATTTTTTGTGAGCGAAAAGGCGGCTGTGGAAGGCGTCACCATTGTCAACCCATCTACTACCGACCCAATTGTAATTCTGAAACACTTTGGACCGGGCAACCCTGATTTAGTGCTGTGAAACATTGAGATCTATCATTCCGACTGGTCCGCCGGTGCGGGAGGAGGAATCTCAAGATTGATTAATACGCAACATTGAGATTCCTCCTCCCGCACCGGCGGACCAGTCGGAATGATAAATCACCGAAATTTTTTAACCCCTTTGCCATGAACGAAAATAACTACCCCAAACTCCACAATGCAACCTGGCCGGGTATCGTCGGTAAAGGCCCCGATTCCGAACCTCCTATCCCGTTCGATACGATGCTCAAAATGACCGCAGCCGCCGAGGTGGATGGGGTCAGGTTCGATGGCGTTGACATTGGCCTGATGGACCCACACCTCAACATCGACATGTCGGACGACGACATTAAACGGCTGGCCGATAAGGTGTCCGGGTATAACCTGAACATCGGCTCGATGGTCGCGCCGATTTGGGGCAATCCGGCAATGGGCAGCCAGGAGGAGCGTGCTCAGTTTGCCGAAATGATTCGTAAGGCCTGCCACGTTGGGCAGCGGTTACGCGAGTTAGGCGTTCGGCCAAGCGGGGTCGTACGGGTCGATTCGGCCAGTTCGCCCCAAAGCTGGGACGCCGACCCAACCGGCAACACCAAGCTTATTGCCCAGACTTTCCGCGAAGCCTGCGACGTAGCGGCCGACTACGGTGAGAAATTAGCCGCCGAGGGTGAAATATGCTGGGGCGGGATGCACAGTTGGAAAACTATGCTGGAAACCCTCGAAGCCGTTAACCGGCCCAATATGGGTTTCCAGGCTGATATGGCGCACACGTTGCTGTACACGATGGGATACAATCGCGAACAGGACCGCATTCTGCCCGAGAATTATGACTGGAGCGACCGCAGCGAATTGACCAAAGCGCTTAAGACATTGACGGCGGCTCTGCGTCCGTGGACCATCGACTTTCACGTTGCCCAAAATGACGGGACCGTATTTGGCTCGGGCTCTCACGACAAAACCGGGCGGCACTGCCAGGCGCTGGACCCCAACGGCAAACTCGACGTAGCCAACGACGCCGGGTTTTGGCTACGCGATGAAACTGGTCAGCTCACCAAGGCCTTCAAACACATCTGCTGGGATGGCTGCATGTTCCCCAATCAGGTCATGAACAACCAGCAGACCTGGAACGATATTCTGGCCACGATGGTCAACGTCCGTAAGTTGCACGGCTGGTATGAATCGTGAAAACCTCACCTAACATGGCAAACAAAAAAGAACTACGAATTGGATTAATCGGAACCGGCCTGATGGGCCGGACGCATTCCAACGGTTATAACCAGGTTAGTCATTTCTTTCCCGAGTTGGAATACCGACCGGTGTTGAAAGCGGTCTGTTCGCGCAACGCCGACAACGTGCAGAAATTCGCCGAGCAATGGGGCTACGAGTCCTTCGAGACCGACTGGAAAGCGGTCATCGCCCGCGACGATATTGACGCCGTCGACATCTGCACCCCCAACGATACGCACGCCGAAATCGCGATTGCGGCTGCCGAAGCGGGAAAAATGATTCTGTGCGAAAAACCACTCGCCCGCACATTAGCCGAGGGGCAACGCATGGTCGAAGCCGTTGAAAAGGCGGGCGTTCAGAATACAGTCTGGTACAATTACCGGCGCGTCCCGGCGGTTACGCTGGCTAAGCAAATCGTCGACTCGGGTAAGCTGGGACGTATTTTTCACTACCGGGCCAACTTCCTCCAAGACTGGACCATCAACGCCGACCTGCCGCAGGGCGGAACCGCGCTGTGGCGATTAGACGCCGACGCAGCCGGTTCCGGCGTGACGGGCGACCTGCTGGCCCACTGCATCGACACGGCCATGTGGCTGAACGGGGCCATCACCGACGTATCGGCCGTTACCGAAACGTTTGTGAAAGAACGGGTTCACCAGTTGACGGGCAAAGTGCAAAAAGTGGGTATCGACGATGCTTGTCTGTTCCATTGTCACTTCGAGAATGGTTCGCTGGGTCTGTTTGAAGCGACTCGGTACGCCCGTGGTCACAAGGCGTTGTACACCTTTGAAATCAACGGCGAACACGCGTCCATCCGGTGGGATTTGCACGACATGAACCGCATGGAATACTTCGATCACAGCGATGAGTCGGTCGTTCGGGGTTGGCGTTCTATCCTCGTGACGGACAGCGATCAGCCGTACATGAATCGTTGGTGGATACCGGGAACGAGCATCGGCTATGAGCACACGTTCACGCATCAGGTGGCCGATTTCCTCCAAAGCTTAGAAACCGGTGACCCTTGCGCACCCACGTTCCAGGATGCGCTGGAAACCCAGAAAGTCTGCGAAGCCGTAATTGAGTCAGCCAACTCGAAAAGCTGGAAAGACACAGGGGCTGAAGCCTTTGCCAATGGGAGAAAGGAAACAGCTTAATGAGTGCTCTACCCCACGGCAGCGGCCGACCGTCCCCGGCCGCTGCCGTGGGGTAACATCCGTCACCAAACAATGCCCACTCCCGACCAAGACTACATTCTTCAGGTACGCGGACTCACGAAATCGTTTTCGGGTGTAAAGGCATTGGACAATGTTCAACTGAACGTTCGAAAAGGTGAAGTACACGCCTTGATGGGCGAAAACGGAGCCGGGAAATCCACGTTCATGAAGATTCTGATCGGGTTGCTGACGCCGGATTCGGGCCAGATTATCTTCGACGGAAATGAGTTGAAAGCCGGTAGCGTCCACGATGTGCTAAAGAAAGGTATTTCCATGATTCATCAGGAAATACTAATTGTTCCCGAATTAACGGTGGCACAAAACATTTTCCTGGGCCGGGAAACGAAGGGCGGATTATTTAGCTGGTTAAATGACCGGAATCTGACGAATCAGGCAGGAATACTGCTGGCGCAAATGGGCGTGAACATCCGCCCCAATGCAAAAATGCAGGACCTGAGCGTGGCCGAAATGCAGATGGTCGACATTGCGAAAGCCATTTCCAACGATGCCAGCGTGATTATTATGGATGAGCCGACGTCCGCGCTGTCGGACCGGGAAGTCGCTACACTGTTCGGCATCATCCGGGGTCTCCGGGAAAAAGGCGTGTCCATCATTTATATCTCGCACAAGATGGACGAGATATTTTCCATTGCCGACACGATCACCGTGCTGCGGGATGGCAACTACGTAAGCACCAGCCCGGCTTCTGAACTGGACGAAAACACCCTGATTACCCTGATGGTAGGTCGGGAGATTGGTAGCCTGTTTCCCAATTCGACCGGGCGCAAAGGCGACGAAGTACTGTCGGTCAGAAAGCTTGGTCGCTCCGGCGTATTTGCCGACATCAATTTTGCTGTTCACGCGGGAGAAGTGTTTGGCATAGCGGGGCTGATGGGTGCCGGACGAACGAAAGTTGCCCGTGCTATTTTCGGCCTGGACCGCATCGACAGTGGCGCA
The DNA here is from genome assembly GCF_054779955.1 of Spirosoma arcticum. Classification (NCBI taxonomy): domain Bacteria; kingdom Pseudomonadati; phylum Bacteroidota; class Cytophagia; order Cytophagales; family Cytophagaceae; genus Spirosoma; species Spirosoma arcticum. The sequence goes on along the minus strand of NZ_BAAGXG010000003.1, from coordinate 148,529 downwards.
ATCTACATCCTGGGTAAACCGGCAACCATCAAATCACCGTGCGACGCCATCCGACAGGGCATTGGCTACGTTAGTGAAGACCGGAAGCGGTTAGGGTTTATTCCGGGTTTGTCGGTCAAGTATAATATGACGTTGGCCAGCTTATCGAAATACGCTGATGGACCGTTCATTCGGGCCAGCAGTGAGTCGGCAGCCGCTACGAAGATGATGACTGATCTGACGATAAAAGCGGCTGGACCCGACCAGAAAGTAGTTTATCTCAGTGGCGGTAATCAGCAGAAAGTTGTCATCGGAAAAGTGCTGTTATCGTCTCCGTCGCTGATTATCCTCGATGAACCAACGCGGGGCATCGACGTAGGGGCGAAGGCCGAAATCTATAAACTGATCGACCAGTTAAAAGCGGCTGGTATCGCTATTATCCTGATTTCATCTGAGCTTCCCGAACTGCTGGGCATGAGCGACCGGATACTGGTGCTGGCGAAAGGAAAACAAACAGCCGTGCTTTCCAGGGAAGAAGCCACGCCCGAAACGGTCCTGCGCTATGCGATGCAGCCTTAATTGCCAATTTCTCCCGATCACCAATGAAAAGCGGCTTCACTACTCAGTTCAATCAAGTTGACAATTCGTACAAAACGCGCATTCGGGGCATTGGTAAGTACGGGCTTATGCTGGCGTTCATCGGCATTTGTATTGCGCTTTCGCTAATTACTCCCCAGTTTCTAACCGTTCAAAACCTGACAATCATCGTCACCCAGGTGTCCATCAACGCCCTGCTGGCGTTTGGTGTCACGTTCGTCATTATCACGGGCGGCATTGATCTCTCCATTGGCTCCATGGTGGCCGTTACGGGCGTGGTGGCGGCCTTGTTTGCCCATCCCGATACGTATCCGGTGGCTGTGCCGGTACTGGCTGGCCTGTCTGCGGGGTTGGTGTTTGGTGCGTTTAACGGTTTCGTCATCACCCGGAGCAGGGTTCCGCCGTTTATTGTCACGCTGGGCACCATGACCATTGGCCGGGGATTAGCGCTAATTCTGAGCAAAGGCCGTCCAGTATCCAATTTATCAGACTCGTTCAATTTCATTGGTGGCGGTAAAATTGGGGGCGTTCCGATGCTCATTATCATCCTGATTTTGGCGTTTATCATTTGTTCGGGGTTACTCAAAAAGACGGTTATTGGTCGGTATATGTACGCCGTTGGGGGCAACGAACAAGCGGCCAGAGCATCGGGTATTGCCTTAAGCCGGGTGAAAATGGTGGTTTACACGCTGAGCGGAGGATTAGCCGCACTGGCCGGAATCCTACTTACGTCCCGCATCACAACGGGCCAGCCCAACGCCGGAACCGGCTTCGAACTTGATGCCATTGCGGCCGCTATCATCGGCGGAACGAGCACCTCGGGCGGCATCGGAACCATGACCGGAACGCTGATTGGGGCGTTATTAATTGGCGTCATCAGCAACGGCCTGGATCTGCTCAACGTCACGTCTTATTACCAGCAGATCGTGATGGGCATCATTATCATCGGTGCCGTGGTGCTGGACAGTTTGAATCGACCCACTAATTGACTCCTAATGAAACTCAGATCATCGAATCTGCCTGGTATCACGCTACTCGCCGTTAGCCTGCTAATCGGTTGCAGTCAATCTGCGTCCAATGAAAAAGGTCAGGACAACGCAGGAAAGAAACTGATTGTGGGCGTCACCATGCTCAGTATGCAGAATGAATTCATCGTCAACGTACACGACGAAATCGCCAAAAAAGCGCAGGAAACCGGTGTTGAGTTAGTCACCGTCGATGCCGAGCGGTCGGCGCTCAAACAGGTGGAGCAGGTCGAGAGCTTCATTGCGCAGAACGTAGACGCCATCATCATGAATCCCTGCGAGGTGGAAGCCAGTTCGCCCGCCGTGACGAAGGCGCTGGCTGCGAAAATTCCAATTATCAACGTCAACTCGGAGACCAGCGCGAAACCGTCGGCCTTCGTGGGTTCGGATGATGTGGAATCGGCGCGGATTGCTATGAAGTTCATTGCCGACAAGTTAGGGGGGAAAGGCAACGTGCTGATGATGCACGGCTACATGGGTCAGGCTGCCCAGATAAAACGGGAGCAGGGTGCCCGCGAGATCCTGAAGCAGTACCCCGGCCTGAAACTCCTTGCTCACCAGACGGCTGACTGGGACCGGGCTAAGGGCATGTCTCTGATGGAAAACTGGATTCAATCCTACGGCTCACAAATCAACGCGGTGTTTGCCCAAAACGACGAGATGGGCCTGGGAGCCGTGAAAGCACTGACCGATGCGGGTTTGAACGATAAGGTGATTGTTGTGAGCATCGATGCTATTCCCGATGGATTACAGGCCGTAAAAAAAGGCACGTTGGATGCCACGATTTTTCAGAACGCCCAGCAGCAGGGATCGAAAGCTATCGAAACAGCCATCAAAGCCGCCAAAGGTCAGGCGTATGAGAAGCAAACGCTGATTCCGTTTCAGTTAGTCACGAAAGAGAACTTGTCTAACTTTTTGAAATAAACACCGTTGAACCTTCGGGTGGGGTTTGTAGTAGTATTCAGGTAGTAGTAACACTGTAATTTTCCCACTGATACTTCATGACCGTTGACGTTCTGGCCATCGCGGCCCACCCCGATGATATTGAAATGACTTGTGCCGGCACCGTTTTGTCGCTGGTAGCCCAGGGTAAAACCGTTGCTGGTGTCGACCTGACGCGGGGCGAACTCGGCACCCGTGGCACTCCGGAAATTCGACTGAAGGAGTCGGCGGAAGGAGCAAAGCAAATGAAGCTGGTTGCCCGCGAGAACATGGGCTTCCGCGACGCCTTCTTCCGCAACGATGAGGAGCACCAGATGGCCCTGATTCCGATTATCCGGCAGTATCGGCCCCAAATTGTGCTGACTAACGCCCCCGATGACCGCCACCCCGACCACGGCCGGGCGGCTGAATTAGTGATTCAGGCGTGTTTCTACGCCGGTTTGCGGCAAATTAAGACCGTTGGCAAAGACGGGCAGTCGCAGGAAGCTCACCGGCCCAATTTCATTTATCACTTCATCCAGGACCGTTCCTTAACGCCCGACTTTGTGGTCGATGTGTCGCCGTATTGGAATCAAAAATTAGAAGCTATCAAAGCGTACCAGAGCCAGTTTTTTAACCCCGATAGTTCCGAGCCGCAGAGTTACATATCGGGTGAGCCATTCATGAAGTTTCTGGAAGCCCGCACCCGCGAACATGGTCACCGCATCGGGGTAGAATTTGGCGAGGGCTTCATCAGCAAACGGATGCTGGGCATAACGGATTTGTTTGCATTGGTGTAAGGCTATCTACGGCGGCTACTCACCGGTAAATAACGCATCTCGCTGGTGCAAAACACGGGCGAAAAAGTCAAAAGAGGGGGTTGCTGACGATGAGAGTGTCGTTGGCAATCCCCTCTTATCCATGTTGTTTATACTCAGTTTCGTACCACACAATACGAAAAAGTAACCATGCACTGCTGTTCGTGTTGTGTTGACGAACAAACGCTGATTAGCACATCGGTGTCGATAGTGAACTCAGCAACGTGACGTAGTTCAATTATTTTACTAACAATCTCAACGTTCTCTTAATCACTAATTGAAATGACCAATCACATCTTGGAGCATCTGCGCTCTAAATTCACGACGGCTACGGTCAACGATTTAGCTCAGACACTCGATGAAAATCCAGCATCCACCAAGACGGCAGTGGACGGATTGTTGCCCGCTGTAACGGCTGGGGTCATCAACCGATCAAATCAGAGCGATGGCCTTACGCTGATTCATAACCTGCTGAACAATGCCAAGTTCGACTCCGAGAATATGGAGCAGTTAGTCGAAACGCCGGAAGACCGCCAGAAAGCCGCTCAATCGGGTAACGAATTCATGACCAAGCTACACGGGGGGCAAATAGGGCAGTTGGCCCAGGAGACGGCTACCTACAGTGGCATTAAACAAGCATCGGCCAGCACCCTGATTGGTTTGGTCGCGTCGGTGCTGATGGGTTATCTGCATACCCGAATCCGGACGGGGAGTTTAAGCGAAACCCAACTTGCTACACTGTTTCGGGACGAGACCGACGGCATTCGGGCCAGTATCCCAGCCGCCCTCGCTACGGCTGTTGCCTGGTTGCCTACCATTACCCAAACCCGCGTAACAACAACGTCGGTGCCGGTTACGCCCGTTGTTCCGGTCACGCCCGTTGCTCCGGTCACGTCCACCGTGCGCACCGACGATGACGACAACAAAGGGGGGGGCTGGTGGCGCTGGCTGCTACTGGCATTAGGCCTGATTGGTTTGTTTCTGCTGCTGACACGAATGTGTGACCGTGACGAAACCGCGACCACAGATGCTCGCGAGGGAACTGTAGTTAGTGCTGATACAACCGAAACGATTGCCTCTGATACAGATGGAAACGCAGCCGCTTCGGGTCCTGAGGTTCGCGTGGGTGTCGACCTGCCGGGTGGCCGTAAGCTGAACGTGGCTGAAAACTCGTTCAACTTCCAGTTAGCCAAGTTTTTAGCCGTCAAAGGTGGTCAGGTTCCGAAGATATTTACGTTTGACAATCTGACCTTTGAAACCAACTCGGCCCGCATCACAACGGAAGCCCGTCCGAATGTAGACGACCTGATTCAAATTATGCAGGCGTATCCCAGTCTGAACATCCGCATCGAAGGCAACACCGACAGCACCGGTCCTGAATCGCTCAATGATCCATTGTCGGCGGATCGGGCCGATGCTGTCAAAGCTGAGCTGGTGAAAGCGGGTATCGACGCCGGGCGGGTTGCAACGCGCGAGCGGGGCGAGTCGAAGCCGGTAGCAACGAACGAAACGGAAGCGGGTCGTGAGAAAAACCGCCGGATCGACGTAGTTGTCACTAAGTTGTAAGGCGTAATCAGTCACGTACACAAAGAAAATCCCGCTACAGCGGGATTTTCTTTGTGTATTACTTAAGTAAAAGTACCGCAGCTTAACCCTAATAATGCATCCTTACTACACAGTTTTGAGTAACAAATTCCCCGTTGAGAAGTAGGGCAATTGACCGACAAATAGCTTTTGTCTACTATATCTATTGATAATCAATAGTATAGATTATCAACTACGAATGCGGCATGGTTTTGACAGAGATGCGCTCTGGTGAGCGACTGAACTCTCACCTTCTTTTCAACTAACACAAAAAGTAATATGGATCGTGCAACTACGTACACAGAACGCCCGCTAACGGGAGGACTTGCCTTAACGAAGCGCATATCGTGGAGCGCCGTTTTTGCCGGAGTTTTGGTGGCTATTGTCACTCAAATGTTGCTGACACTACTGGGTATTGGTGTCGGGCTAAGTTCAATTGATGCCGTTGATGAGCAAAACCCGGCGGCCGGTCTGGGCATTGGAACCGCCATCTGGTACATCGTCAGCAGTTTGCTGTCGCTGTTTGTGGGTGGTTGGGTAGCCGGTCGGCTGGCCAGCACACCGCGTCTATTCGACGGCGTTATTCACGGCGTACTGACGTGGTGCTTGGTAACGCTCTTTACTGTTTATCTGCTGACAACAGCCGTTGGGCGGATCATTGGTGGAGCCAGCAGTTTAGTGAGCGGTATCGTAAGCAGGGCCAGTTCAGGCATTGCGGCTGCTGCGCCGGGATTAGCAGATCAGGCTCAGGACCAGTTACGTGCCAACGGTGTGGATCTGGACCTCAGCGATCTGAAAAGTGAAGTTAACTAATTGCTGCGCGAAACGGGCAAACCCGGTCTGCGTCCCGAAGCGCTGGAGAATCAGGTTGAACGGGCAGGTGATCAGGCACAGAATGCCGCCGGACGAGCTGCTTCTAATCCGCAGGGAGCCGACGAAACCGCCGATGGTATCATTGACCAGTTCGTGAAACGGGGCGAAGGCGTTGCCGATCAAATCGACCGGAATGCCGCCGTCAACGTAGTTATGAAACGGACGGGCAAAAGCCGGGCCGAAGCCGAACAGGTCGTTGACAACTGGACGAAGACGTATCAGCAGGCGCGTGTTAAGTTTGAACAAACCAAAAAAGAGGCTGAAATCAAGGCCCGTCACGTGGCAGATGATGCTGCCTCGGCCGCGTCGAAGGGGGCCATTTTTGGGTTCCTTGGCTTGCTGATTGGCGTAGCAGCCGCTGGGTACGGAGCTAAAATGGGTACTGATTCCAAGGACGATTATAGCCGGTATGATCGACCTGTGAGCGAGATGCGGTAGTGCAGAATATAGTCCGTAGATCGACGACGCTCAAAAAAGAGGGCTGGCAACGTTGTACCGCTGATACAGACGTTGCTAACATAAAAATAACAGGAAATGTAGAACAAATAGACTTGTTCAACTCTTTTAATAAGGCGTCACCGGTTATTAATAACCGCCCCCCGAAGCATCTGCCACCAATGGATTCAACTCAAGATTTCGACAAGCCCACTGAATTAACTCTTCCCTTTACGCAGGGGTTGACCACGACTGACATCAATACATTTCCAGTTATTGAAGAGCAGTTGCTGGTCGAGAAGCGGGTTGTTGAAACGGGTCGCTTGCTGGTGAACAAAACGGTTGTGGAAGAAGAGCAGACCGTTGATGTGCCGTTAACAACTGAAGCATTCAGTGTGGAGCGGGTCACCATCAATCAATACGTAGATGCCCCCCCGGCGGTGCGTTATGATGGAGACACGACGGTTTTCCCGGTACTGAAAGAAGTACTGATTACCGAAAAACGGTTGTTGCTGGTTGAGGAGGTGCACGTTACCAGGCGGCAGACAACAACCAATGAAACGCAGCGGGTCATGCTTCGCCGGGAGGAGGTGACTGTGCAGCGGGTCGACAGTGAAGAAGGACGCTCGGTTTGATTGTCAAGCCTTCGTTATAAATTAATCTTAATCAATCTTTTCAACGTTAAACTAACAACATCATGGCACTCACAGTAATTGGAGTATTCGACAACGCCAGTGAAGCACAACAGGCAGTAGAAGCATTAGTAAGCGACGGGTTCTCACGCAGCAGCATTGACCTATCCGCAACGCAGACAGATTCGTCTACGTCAACGGGTGGAGATTATGTTCAGGATCGTAACAGGAACACCAGCGGTACGTATGCTGAAGAGGTAGCCGACGACACGAAAGACGTAGGTAGCGGTATCGGTAACTTCTTTAGTTCGCTGTTTGGCGGTGGTGATGATGCCGACCGGTATTCGCGGGTTGGTGACCGGAGTTCGATTGTAACGGTTCATGCTCAGTCGGAAGATGAAGCAGAGCGGGCTGCCGACATTCTGGACGACAACGGCGCTGTCGACGTAAATGAGCGTGATGCTCAATACGGCAGCATGGCAACCGAAACAGGTGTGGCTGGTACGAGTGCTATGGGTTATACGGGTACCACAATGGGCACAACCGACCGCACAGACCTGACGGATATGACCGACCGGGACATGAATACCGGCGATACCATTAAGGTTGTTGAGGAGAATCTGCAGGTAGGTAAGCGCGAGGTTGAAACAGGTGGTGTGCGTGTACGTAGCCGCATTGTTGAGCGTCCGGTTGAAGAAAGCCTTCGTCTGCGTGAAGAGCGCGTAACCGTTACGCGTAATCCAGTGAACCGTCCTGCTACGGAAGCCGATCTGAACGCCTTCCAGGAAGGTCAGATTGAGATGCGTGAGACTGCCGAACGTGCAGTAGTTTCTAAAACGGCCAACGTCGTTGAAGAAATTTCGATTGGCAAAGAAGTAACCGAACACGACGAAGTTATCCGCGATACGGTTCGCAAAACGGAAGTTGACGTTGAGAACCTCGGCACCACAGAAGGCACCGTTCGTACGGAGCGGACCGGCTTTGACACCGACGATACGACGTACTCCACGAAGTAGGTTTTGATAAATTGAATGAATGTCATAGTTTGCTCCTAATGCAACTAACAGGCATTTCATTGAAACGGCAACAAAGCCCGGTCTCAAGTAGACCGGGCTTTGTTCTTTGCTACACAGGCAATCGACTCTGTGCGACTATTTTGTGGCACTGGAGCCAAAAAAAGCTCCCGCCCGATCTAATCGGGCGGGAGCTTACTATTCATAAGGTTGAGTAAACCAGAGAGCACTAATTCATTTTGAAGGCACTTTCAGCTTCGTTGATACCGGATTTAGCTGCGTTAGCGGCATCGTCCACGTTGTCATTATAGGCCGACTTGGCCTGTTGCTTGCTACTGTTGGCGTCGTTCTTAAACTGATCGTAGGTATCTTCTGCTTTGCCCTTATACTGATCGACGGTGTTCTTCACTTGGCCACCAAGCTGATCCACCTGCGATTTCACCTGGTTGATACCTTCATTGAGTTGATCCTGCCAATCTTTAGCACTGCTGGACAGTTTCTCGCGGGTTTCTTTACCACTGCGGGGGGCCGTCAGGTAGCCAATAGCCAAGCCAGTCAATACTCCTTTTATAAAGCTCATGATTTCTGAAGTTAGTTTGTTCAATTAACTAATACTCTTACTATACCTTAAAAACTGTGCCACAGCATACGATGGTCAATAAGATGTTGATTCATAGCTGATTGTTTTTTGAAAACGTATTGCTTCGCAAATCAATACAAGTTTAGTTGAGTAGTTTTTTCTACACAGTGGGGGTTAAATGCCGCTCATTCGTAACCAGCCGAAACTTGCTGCCAAAAGGTGTTGAACAAACAGGGTTATTTCTGACTTACTGGTGTTGCTGAATATTGACTAACGAAAAATGCCACCGCCAAAAGGCAGTGGCACTCCTACTTGTTCACTTTGTTGACTCAGCGTTTCTCCGCTAATAGCTCCCGGATGTCGCTGATGATTTTTCCGGCGAGATGGTCGGCGGTGGCCAGCGTTTCCGACTCAGAGTAGATGCGGATGATCGGCTCGGTATTCGACTTGCGCAGGTGAACCCACTCCTTGTCGAACTCAATTTTAACGCCGTCGATGGTGTTGATTGGATTCCGGGCGTACTTAGCCTGAATTCGTTCCAGCACCGCATCAACGTCGATGTCCGGCGTAAGCTCAATCTTGTTTTTAGAGATGTAATAGTTCGGGTACGTCCGCCTGAGCATCGAGGCCGATTTGCCGAACCGGGCCAGATGGGTCAGGAATAAGGCAATGCCCACCAGCGCGTCGCGGCCGTAGTGCAGGGTAGGATAAATGATGCCGCCGTTGCCCTCGCCCCCAATGCTGGCATCATGGGCCTTCATCATCTCAACCACGTTTACCTCACCCACCGCCGATGCAAAATGCTGCCCACCGTGTTTTTGGGTTATGTCGCGCAGGGCCACCGTACTCGACAAGTTCGAGACGGTGTTGCGGGACTGTTCTGATTTGTCACTGCTGTTTTTGAGGACGTAATCAGCCACCGCTACCAGCGTGTACTCCTCGCCAAACGGCGACCCATCTTCGCAAATTAGCGCCAGTCGGTCCACGTCGGGGTCAACGACAATGCCGAGATCGGCCGCGCCTTTTTCCATCTCTTTGATGATGTCGCGCAGGTTTTCGGGCAGCGGTTCGGGGTTATGGGCGAAATTGCCCGTTGGTTCGCAGTGCAGTTTGGTGATTTGCTCAACGCCCAGCGCTTCCAGCAACAGGGGTACGGCTAATCCACCCGTCGAATTGACGGCATCGACCACCACCCGGAAATTGCGTTTGGCGATGGCGTCGCGGTCAACCAGGGGTAGGGCCAGAATCTGGTCGATGTGTTTTTGCAGCCACGTATCGTCGGTCCGGTAGCGACCTAATTTACGCACTTCGGCAAAATCGAACGACTCTGCCTCGGCAATGGTCAGTACGTCGGTCCCATCCTGAGCCGAAATAAATTCACCGGCTTCGTTGAGCAGCTTGAGTGCGTTCCACTGAATGGGGTTATGGCTGGCGGTCAGAATAATACCGCCCGATGCGCCTTCGCCCGTTACGGCCAGTTCAACGGTTGGCGTAGTCGACAGGCCCAGGTCAATCACACTCAGGCCGAGACCCTGCAGGGTAGCTGCAACCAGTTTAGAGACCATCTCGCCCGACAGCCGCCCGTCGCGCCCAATCACAACCACCTGACGGTCAGGGTTACGGTGACGGAGCCATTGCCCAAAAGCAGCCGTAAATTTCACTACGTCCAACGGTGTCAGTCCATCGCCACTGCGCCCTCCAATTGTTCCTCGAATTCCGGAAATAGACTTAATTAATGCCACGCTGATGGGTTAGGTAAATGCCCTTATAAGTCCACAAAGATAGTCGGCAATGGGCAGAAAACGGACAAAATGCGGTTCAGTTCATGGGTCTTGTCTGATCTTGGGCAAGGCTGGGCTGACGATCAGGCTACACCACGTTCGATCCGGTGTGGTACTCATAAAAATGTTAATTCCGACCGGAGGACCGAGTTGGCCCGGCCGCTGAACGTACCGCTGATGGGTGCGGCTAAGTCAGGTTTGGCAGTGGAGGTTAAAAAGACGTGCCGGTTAACCACCACCGAGCCTTCGGTGGGGTCGAAGCCGCGCCAGCCCGCGCCGGGCAGATACACCTCCGCCCAGGCATGAAGCTGATGCTCCTGTTGAGGGTTGCCCAGTAGGTAGCCGCTCACAAACCGGGCCGCAATGCCCATGCTTCGGCAGGCGGCAATGAACAGGGTGGTATAATCGCGGCAGGAGCCTTTGCAAAGCGTCAGTGTCTGTTCGGGGGGGAAAGGAGCGCCCAGTTCGCGCACTTCATACGTGAACTCACGAATGGTTTGGTTCAGGGCCATCAAAAACGCGGTTGTCTGCCAGGCGGCCCCGGCTGCAATCTGCTCCGCCCAGTGCCTAACCTTAATCGACATGCCAACCTGCTCCAGATACGGCTGTAGCAGGTCTTCTACAGATTTCGGGTAGTGAAACGGCACCCGTTGCGTGTCGAAAGGAAACAGGACAAAGTCGAACGAGTTGAATTCGTCAGACTGAACTTCCATCTCAGCCGTTACGCTCAGATGGCGGGTGGGATGGTCGAAATAAACCAACTGCTGCACGTTACCCTCCACGTCAATGTTGCGCACAATACGCGACGGTTTTGGGTCAATCGTTAGTTCGTAAGCCAGCAACCGCTGGTAGGGGTATGCTCGCGGGTAGAGATACAACGTTTGCGGACCGAGCGCAACCGGGTAATCGTAGGTGTACTCGGATTCGTGGCGAACGTGGATGTGCATAGGGTGGGGAAACTGGTTAATGAATAATGAGTAATGTATAATGACAACCGGGCGTCCAGTGTTCATTATTCGTTAACCATTCTCCATTAAACTTTACTCCTGACTTTATCAAAAATGGGGTCCATCCAGTACGTTGGCAGTTTACGGACCGAATTGCTCAGTAAGGCACTCCACTGATGTGACACCTCCTCCATATCCTCTTTTTCGAGCCGGTACTCGGTCATGTGAAAACTGTCTTTTGGGTAGACAACAATATCTAAGGGATAGTCTACATCGTTGGCGCTGACGCGGGTAGCGTCAAACGCCAGAAAGCCGATTTTCAGCGCATCCTGTAGACTGGTTTCGTACGATAAATTTCTGAATAATAAGGGTTTGCCGTAGCCGGAGTTGCCAATTATTTTGAATGGCGACCCCTGATCGACCTCCACCCAGTTGCCTTCGGGATACAGCATAAACAGCTTGTGCTCCTCGTCGTTTTCCAACTGCCCACCAACAATGGCGTTCAGGTTGAAGTTCATTCCACTGGCTGTGATGGCGGCTTTGTCTTCCTGCGCTACCCGCCGGACCTGTTCGCCGAAAGCATTTACTGCTTTGTAAAGCTTGTTGAACGATTGGTCACGCTCGGCGAGCACTTCCCTGAAGTATGTAATTGCCTTGTCGCGCACCGAGCGCAGGCCCGATGTCATAACGAAGAGGGAGTGATTTTCAACTTCGTGAACCGAAATTTTGCGATTCGACGATACCTCCGTACCCGAAGTCAGGCGCCTGTCGGCGATTGCAATCAAACCCGACGCGACTTTGATACCTAAACAATACGTCATTCTAAACAGAGGGAACCAGGGTTTACAGCAGACAAATATACAGGTTGCCCCCGTTTTTGTTCGATTGCACGGCCGTTTTCTCAGAAAAGGCTCCCGTCGATCCCCTGTTGTCGAGCTGGCCGAGCCACGTTATGGGGTTGCTATTCGCAGATCGGTACGCGCTTCGTCGTCTTCGCCTTTGTTGGTTCCGTTATTGATCGTTGAGTCGGAATCGGGCTGATCGGCAGCGGTAATCTGAGCCTTGTTTTCAACCGTTCCGGTCCCGCCCGCCCTGGCAACAAACGTCAGCGTAACTGCTTGTCCACTTGCCAAACTACCAACTGTTCCCGCTACAACCTGACCGCTCCCGGTCATACCCGATGCCGAACTGACAAACTGAAACCCGGTTGGCAGCTCATTTTGGAGACTGATTCCCGTAGCCGAGAGCCCGCCCCGGTTAGAGACCGTCAGCGTGATAGTCACCAACTCGTTCGCCGTCAAAACACGGCTGCTCGTTTGCATTGTCAGGCTGAGGTCAGCTTTGTCAGACGCGGCTGGGGGCTGATTGGATTGCACAGGCGGCAGGGGCGTTTGGTTGGGGTTTGGCGACGCATACAACGCCAGCGCACCCGTCGATTTGGTGCGCAGATCGACCGATGCGGCATCGTCCTGTCCATCGCCGGTGCCCGACCCCGGCTGACTGTCGGGGTCAATATTGACAACGGCACCTACCTCGGCCGCGTTCTGATAAACGGCTGGTGCGGTCAGGCGGGCAACGTACCGGCGGCTAACCGCACTGCCTCCAGGAATGACCGCTACCGTGCCGCTCACAACGCCATTGGCAACGGCCAATCCATCGGCCGACGACACAAACGTCAGGTTATCCGGCAGGCGGTTCTGCATGGACACGTTGCGTGCGTCGCAGGCGCTTTCGTTGCGCACTGTCAGTGTGAACGTTACCGTATCGCCCACAACGGGGGTTCGGCGGCTAACCCGCATCGACAGCGATAGGTCGGTTCCGGCTAAACTAATTGTTTTTGAAACGGTATTTGACAGGCATCCGTACACGGCATTCTGCGCTTGCAGCGTGTACGCATTCGGCGACGTGACCGTGATGGATGGCGTCATTGCTCCCGTGCTCCATCGGTTCAGGTCTGCGCTGTTGGAAGACGTTAGCGTTAGACCGCTGCTCTGGCAGATTACCGATGCGCTACCCGTGGTCGTAATCGTTGGCGTTGGCGGGCGTACGCTGCCGGGAACTGTTACGGCGGGTGGAAAGTATTCTTTTTTCTGGGCGTTGCGCAGCCGGGCCGAATACGTACCCGCACCAACGGTGAGGCTTTGGGCGGTGCTGCCCGTGTCCCAACTGTATGAATAGCTACCGGGCTGGGTGAGTTGAAGCTGGTTGCCGCTGGCGCAGGCAATGCTGGCTAACGGCTGTAACTCGGCCATGTAGGGTGTGATAGACTGAAGGTATTGGTCGGTGATGGCATCGGCCCACAACGTGCCCGCCCGGTACTGACCTGCTGCTGAGTAATGAACGCCGTCGGGCCGTTCCTCAACCGACGTCATCACGTCGAGGTCGGGTCCCTGGTAGGTTCGGTAAGCCGGATTGTGCGAAACATCGTACTGCGCATTTCGGACGTTTTGAAATGGTCCGTTTACAGTTGATGACAGGGCGATGATCCAAGCTAAATCGGGTTTGTTAAATTCGGTCTTCGCCTTGTCGATTACCCCATAGTAGTGCGTTTTTATCTGGTCGGTCGTGTTGGCCCGGTCGTTTTCGCCGTGCAGAACCAGCATCGCCCGAATACCCGTTGAGGGAACGTAGAGGTTCATCAGGTTACGCGTATTCACAAACGGCATCCGAAGGGAGTACTTGATAAATCCGTGATCGAACGGAATGTCGTAGGCCGCTTTATAATTGTACTCCATGTTGGAGCCGCCAAAGCCCGCGTTGTAGATCAAAATCGGTACGTTGATGCGCTGCGCCAGTACGTCGCCCATCCGGCCCCAGTTCCACGCCACTTTGGCGAAGGGCGACATACCGCTATAGGTCGTCAATTGGGAGAAAGCCGTCAGGCCGGGTAAGATGCTGGTGTTGGCCGTCAGTTCGTACTGGTAAAATTCGGGTGTACCCGTAATGAGACCCACAACCGTAACGCGGTCGTCGACGGCACCCTCGCGGGTTACGCACTTGTCTTCGCCATTGATAATGCAACTGGACCCCTGGGCGTTGGAGTGCCCCATAATTGCAAACACTTCGCCTATGCCAAAGCGGGACACACTGTCGGTGGCCACGACCTGCCCATTGCGCATTCCCCGCACTTCAATTCGATACCAGCCTCCTGATGCCGTCAGTGTGCCATTAAACTGCCCGTTGGTCGGACTGGCCTGCAGCGTAGCCCAATTGGTGCTGGTGCCCTGACCGGCCACGCGGGCCACCAGCCGGGCCTCAACGGCATCCAATGGCTGGGCGTAGCTGCCCGCAATCTGAACAGTGGCCTGATTGGTGTTGTTACGCTGGATAACCATCCGGTTCAACGGAAACGTAACATCGAACTGTCCAGACGCTTCACCAGCGCATACAATACCGATGATGAATACAGTGATGGCTACGGTGAGTGAGCGGAAATGTATGTTCATAATGAATAAAGCAGATAAAGCTATTAAAACAAATCACTATATGACACTAAATAACGGTGTTTTAGGTGTAATTAGTTACTAAATTAGGTAAACAAAACCTTATCAACCACAGTACTGTTCATTTTTGCGGATCTGGCATAAATAAATCAGTGAGGATTGAAGAACGCATTGATCCAGAATAGGTCGTCAGCTACGAGCCTGCTGCTGCCCGGTTTGGTAGGGCAATGGGGAGATTTCGGCGATAACCGTTTGTTTTTGGTATTCCTTTGGTTTACTTTGTCCATAAGAAGGTGCTCAACCCCTTCGCCAATGCGCAATGAACTTTGACGACGAGGACGACGACGATAACTTCATGGACTGGGACGGTTTCGACGAGGATTACGATCCCCAGGAGGCTCGTGCTGAGATGGAAGCGGAGAATCGGCGGATCAAGAACCTGCCCATTCTGCGCAAAGCTAATGAGCTTATGGAACTGACGCAAGCGATTGTCGAGACCATTAATAAAGAGGAAGACGTGCTGATGATGCACGAGCAGATGCTGGCCAATGCCATGATGCTGGCTCCTAAAATCGTTGGCGCTGAAGGGGGCGATCTCTACACGCTGCGCATGGAAAATGCCGTCATCATCAAAATGCACGCCCGCGAACTGCTGGCTCAGACATCCTACTGCAAAGCCGAAAAACTGGCTCAAACGGCTTATCTGAACGTGCTGCGCGAAGAAATTGAGCAGTTTCGCCTGCTGTTTGTGGAGTGGGTCAATAACTTCGACAAAGACAATGATGCTCCCGACGACTGGGGCCTGTTTTACTGAGTGTCTAAGCAAATTCTGCTTGACTGCTTAAGTATTGAAGCGTATTTAGTTTTGACCGGGCCGCCGGAGCGGTGTACATGCAATTAAGCTGTTAAGCCGCAAACACTTAAAACTTTAGACTAATTTTTCTGAGTGCTTATGAGGCTTGCTTTACGCTTTGTTCTTTCAACTCTTCTCCACTGCGGTCAGGTAGTTGCCTTTGTCAGTCTGTTGTTAGCTAATGGGTCAGCCCACGCCGACGATACCACCCCGGCCAACGCACCCGCCGTACTGTCGGTTTCGGTTAGTTCGGCCCTAATCTGCGCCGGAACCAGCACCACCCTGACGGCTTCGGGCTGCGAGGCCACCGGAATCGTTCGCTGGTCAACCGCCCAGACGGGCAGCAGCATTGTTGTTGCACCGGGTCAAACGACAACCTACACCGCTACCTGCTCAATAACAACACCGCCCGCTACCGGCACTGGTGTCGGCACGGTTACCACAACGACGGCTACCGCCACGGTGTCGGTTCGTCCGTCTATTGCCATCAATACGCAGTTGGTTCCAGTTTCCTGTTCGGGACGGAGCGACGGCCAGATTACCATCGGGGCCAGCGGTGGCACCGGCGCACTCCAGTTCCAGTTCAATGAGCAGGCATTTCAGGCGGGGAATTCCCTGGTCGGCCTGAAGGCCGGAACGTATCCGGTTGCGGTGCGTGACGCGGTGGGCTGCGTGTCGCGGGTTACTGCCGAGGTTAAAGAACCACTTCCGGTGAACGTTACCGTCACGGCCGTGGGAGCCAAGTGCGTTGGCGGTGCCGACGGTGGATTGATTGCCGTGGGGTCGGGTGGTGCGGGTGACTATCGGTATTCGTTGAACGAGGGTCCACTTCAGGCAGGTGGCACGTTTTTCGACCTGAAAGCCAACACGGCCTATTCATTATTGGTGGTAGACAAACAAGGCTGTGTGCTGCGAAAGCCGGTCGAAATTGGCGCACCAACACCCTTTGCTATCAAACCGGCTATCCGCCCGGCCCGGTGCGCAGGAGCGTCCGACGGCAGTATTAGTTTATCGGTCGAAGGCGGCAAAGGTCCTTATCAATATCAGATTGGCACGGCCCCACTGCAAGCGGGTACGTTGTTTACGGGTTTGGCGGCCAGCACCTATGAAATAACCGTGCAGGATGCCAACGGATGCCAGGGGAAAGCCAGCGTTATTGTGGATCAGCCCGCCCCGCTCAATGTGCTATCTACCGTTAAGCCGGTCAATTGTTTCGGCCCCAACAGCGGTACCATTACACTGACGCCTGCCGGGGGCACGGGCGTGGTGACCTATCAATTAGCATCGGGCAGACCTCCTCAGGCCAGTAACGTATTTACGGGTGTCGGCGTTGGTGAGTATACCATTGTTGGCACGGATGCGAACGGCTGCACGAGCGTTAGTTCAACTACGGTAGTTAAGTCGGAGCCGCTGGTGGTGAAAGCCGCCGTTGTACCGGCGGCCTGCTGCGTGTGCCCAACGGGGGCGGTGCAGTTGACAAGCACGGGCGGCACGGGTGTTATCCGCCAGTTTCAGGTAGCCGGGCAACCTTACCAGCCCGCCAGCCAGATTGCCGATCTTCGTCCCAATACCTACCGGTTCCGGGTGATCGATGAAGTGGGTTGTACCGATTCCATTGCGGTTTCTGTGACGGATGCATCGGCCATGACACTCTCGAATGGGATGATCAAAAATGTTTCCTGCACGGGGGGTACGAATGGCGGAGCGACCGTGCAGGTGGCGGGCGGCACAAAGCCCTTCACCTATTACTGGATGACGGAACGCCGGGATACCCTCAGAAGCTTCACGGCGACACAAACTGGCCTGTCCGAGGGCACCTATACGGTGAGCGTCGTGGATAGCAACCGCTGCACCACGGCCACCGCATTTGTGTCGATGAAGGCGCAAAATCAGACGCCGTTCAAACCCACCATCACGCAGTCGGGCGGGACGCTGCTGGCCGATTTCTACACCACGGGTATTCAGTGGTACGTCCGCACGGGCAGCGACTCCGCCAGGGCCGTTGCCAACGCAACTCAGCCCACGCTGGCGCCCTTTGCCAGTGGCCAGTACTACATTATTATTACCGATAACGGCTGCTTATCGCCCCCATCGAACGCCATCGACTTTATTCTGACGGCCCTGAACGAACCCGTAACGACTTTCTCGGTGCGGGTTGTGCCAAATCCGGTTCGGAATCGGCTGCGGGTGGAGATCGAACAGGCGGAGCGGTTGGCGGTGGGCATTGGCTTGCTCGACGCATCGGGCCGGGCGGTGCGGCAGTATCAGCTACCGGCCTTCACGGGCAAAAAGTCGGCTGAGTGGCCATTGGCAGATCTCCCGGCTGGTACGTATCTGCTCAAAGCCGATGCCGGGGACCGGCGGGTGATGAGCCGGGTCGTGGTGGAGTGATCTAACCCTGCAAGGTCTTTGAGACCTTACAGGGTTGACCGGTCAAACAGCTTTAGAACTGGTTTACCGTGCAACCGACGAGACTATCGATGTACTTTCCTGCCACGGTCATTACGAATAGCTCTGAAACGCGCTTGTCTGCATCACAACCGCTCCTCAAACAGCTTCAAAATCCGTTTGTACTCGTCCATCCAGCTCGTTGGTTCCACGAAGCCGTGATCTTCGACGGGGTACAGCGCCAGTTCCCAATTTTCCTTTTTGAGTTCAATGAGCCGCTGCGACAGCCGGATCGCGTCCTGCACGTGAACGTTCACGTCGACCATGCCGTGGCAAATGAGCAAATGCCCTTTTAGCCCCTCGGCGAAGTTGATGGGCGACGAACGGCGGTACGCCACCGAGTCGGACTGGGGTTCGTTGAGGATGCTGACCGTGTAGGGGTGATTGTAAGCCGCCCAGTCCGTTACAGGTCGTAGTGCGGCTCCGGCCTTGAAAACATCCGGCTGCGTGAACATGGCCATCAGCGTGATAAATCCCCCATACGAACCGCCGTAGATACCGATACGCTTCGCGTCGACGCCCTGCGTCTGAACGAGCCATTTGGCCGCATCAATGTGATCGTCTAAATCTTTACCGCCCATGTACCGGTAGATGCCCGTGCGCCAGTCGCGACCATAGCCCGCACTGGCCCGGTAGTCGATGTCGAGCACGGTGTAGCCTTTGTCGACCAATAGATTATGAAACATATACTCGCGGAAGTACTGACTCCACCACTTGTGCGCGTTCTGTAAATACCCCGCGCCGTGGACGAATACCACACTTTTGCCGGTAGGAGTATCGGGTCTGTACAGCCGGGCATAGATCGTCTGACCATCGCGGGCGGGAATGGTTACCAGCGTTGGGTCACGCCAGAGATAGGCCTTAAACGCGTCGGTTTGGGAACTGGTTAGTTTGATTGCCTTGTCCTCGGTCTGTGTCCTCACCGACCGCACCGACCGGGTTTTACTGGCAACCAGCGACGGTTGACTCACATCTGCTACGTACAACTCCCACGGTTGATTGCTGGACGAATAGCGAATGGCCATTCGGGTTTCGTCGGGCGAAAGCGTCACGTCGTTGGCGCCGGTCATGGTCGTTAGCCGCGTGCGTTCTCCACCGGTGATGGGCATCCGGTAATAGTGCTGTTCGCCGGGATGAACTTCATTGGTTTGGAGGAAAAAGTGCGTTTTGTCTTTTGATAGCTGCACCTGCTGTACCTCAAACTTGCCCGCTGTCAACTGTTTTTTCTCGTTCGTCAGCACATCAACGGTGTAGATATGCGAATAGCCATCGGCTTCCGATTGGAACCAGAGCGTTTGATTATCGGCCAGAAAGCTCATGTTGCCCGTCGATAGCGTTGAGCCAATGCCCGGTCCGGCAACCCAGGCGTCGTCGTGCTGCCGGTCGAGCAGGGTTAGTCTGGGTGTTCTGGCCGGGCCTGCACTCGGGTCTAAGCGCATGATCCACCGGTCTTTGTAATCCACCGACCGCACGACGACGACGCACAACTTGCCATCGGCCGACCAGACCGGGCCGTTAATAATGACCGGGCGGGCTTTTTTCGCGGTGTCGGGTTTGGTCGTACCAGTGGTCTTCAAATAATCAGGCTGGTCATAAATACCCGGAATGCTCCTGACGTTAACTGACCAAACCGTGTCGCGGCCAACGTTATACACGAAAAACTCGTGCGTCGCTTGCGGTGCGCCCACTTTGGTGCGGGCCGGAATCTCTTCCGTGTAGCCCGACTCGGTCACGTAGCTGGGTACCTGAGCCAGTTTAGCATTGGCCGCGCTTTTAGTCAGTCGATACGTCACAAACGTTCCGTCGGGGCTAACCTGCTGGGTGGTCAACTGCCTGCCATTGAGATAAACGGCTTTTGGATGCGGGGGGCGGTCAGCTTTGCTGGTGCGTTCGCCTTCGTCTTTTTTGGCTTTTCGTTCGCTCAGTACAGTCGATAGCCGCAACTGGTCCTGTTTCAAAAACTTCTCTTCGTCGGTGGTTTTTGGCGTTGGTGGCGATTCTCCCGTTCGGAAGTCAGTCAGTTGTGTAAGTTGACCCGTGCTCAGGTCGATGCTGAACAGGTTGGTCACGTTGCGCCGGAAGACTGCCCGTTGTCCATCGCCGGAGAAGACAACATCGGTTTCAGCCTCAACTGTGTTCGTCAACTGACGGGTTGAACCGGATTTAACATCGAGCAGGAACAAATCGCCCTGCCGCTCGAACAGCCGTTGCGTGTAGGTCCGGTTATAAGCCCCCAGGGGAGCGGTTGGCAACCCCCGGCGCTCGATTGGGCTAACTTTGGTTGGCGAAGAAGCGATGAGCGTTTTGCTCCGGCCGGTTGTGAACGTCACCTTGTAAAGTGAGTCGCTGGTAGCTTTGTCCGGATTCCAGTTGAAATAAAGCGTTCGGGAATCGTCGGACCAAAACGGGCTGGTTGGCGACGTGCCAATCCAGACTTTTGGGTCCTGCATAATAGTTTCGACGGTGAGTGGTGGGCGGCTCGCGGAGCCGGTTGGTTTTGGCGCGGGCTGGGCGAGCAGCGATGCCGACACGAAAGCGAAAGACCAGTAGAAAATCAATTTCATTAGACAACAAAGCAAGTAGTGACCAGGAAATAGCGGAAATTAGGAAGAAAACGCCGGAACGCTTACGTTTGACTATGGAAACGACGCTAAATTCAGCCATTAATCCGGCTATCGAACCCATCGTGCGCGAGTTCAAAGCGGCCCTGCAAACCCTGTATGGCGACCGGCTGCATGGCGTGGTGCTCTACGGCTCCTACGCCCGTGGCGATTATGACGAGGAATCCGATATTGACCTGATGGTGTTGCTCAATGATGAACAGGTGAATACGATTGCCGAAGGATTTCGATTGAGCGAGTTGACAATGAATCTAATACTCGATTATGGCAAGGCAGTTTCTCCACTACCCGTAGCGGCTCGAAAATACGCGTCTTCCTTTATGCCGGTTTATGAAAATGCCCGGCGTGAGGGATTACTGGTATGATTGAGTTAATTCAAAAATATTTGAATCATGCCGATGACGCACTCGACGCGGCCGACATATTGCTCGATCATAATCAGGTTCTGGCTTTAGCCAATCGATCTTATTACGCCATATTTTACTGCGCCTGTGCGCTACTACTAACAGAAGGTATAACGACAAAAAAGCACGAAGGGGCCAGGGTTAAGTTTCACGAATTGTTTGTTAAAACAGGAAAGTTTGGAAAGGAAGCCGGTCAAATTATGGAGCGTAATTTTGAAGCCCGTCAGTCGGCAGATTATGACATGGACACGTACATAACCGAAGAACAGGCGCAACTGCTACTAACCGAAGCCCGAACTTTTTATAATCTTACTATCGACTACTTCAAACAAAACCCCGTTGCCTGATTCCGTTTATTTCACGATTCTATGAACTACGTTATTCACGCCTACGACCACACCGATGCCGATGCACTCGACCGGCGCATGGCAGTCCGCCCCGCTCACCTTGACTACGTCCGTCAACTCAAAGCCGATGGTCAGTTTATAGTCGGTGGTGCCCTGCTCGATTCCGAGGGTCGGATGATTGGGTCCATGCTGATGCTCGATCTGGAGACCGACGAACAATTGGCGGATTATTTGAACACGGACCCCTACATTGTACAGGGCGTTTGGGATAAAGTTGACGTTAAGCCCTTCCGCCGGGCGGAGGTTTAAACAGGCAAAATAGTCGTAAGTCGTAAGAGTCAAGGTAGTCGCAAGTGACCGACGTATTCTTAAACCCTTACGACTTCTACGACTTACAACTCTACTTCTACGACTCTCTTTGATACACGCAGCAATATTTGATATGGATGGCCTATTAGTGGATTCTGAACCCCACTGGCGAGCCGCCGAACGCGTCGTTTTTAGTTCGGTTGGCCTGATTCTGACCGACGACGAGTGCAAACAAACGACGGGCATGCCCATTTTAGACGTAGTTAATTACTGGCATACCCAGCGGCCCTGGTCGACGGCCGACGCATCGGGACGGAGCAATGGGCAACTCGCGGATGCCATCACGGACAATGTTCACGAGCGGATTGCCTCCCTCGCCGAGCCGATGCCGGGTGCAGTGGCCGCTATTGAGTTCTTCGCCCGGCGCGGCATGCCAACGGCAATTGCGTCGGCTTCGCCAATGAGCCTGATCGAGGTGGTCGTTGATCGAATTGGCATTCGTTCGCTGCTTACGCTCTGGCATTCGGCCACCCTGGAAGCCCGCAACAAACCCGCCCCGGACGTTTATTTGGGTACGGCCCGAAAGCTGGGTGTGTTGCCCGCCAATTGTGTGGCGTTCGAGGATTCGGGCAGTGGTCTTCTTTCGGCGCACACGGCCGGGATGTCTACCGTAGCAGTACCAGCCGAATTTGAGCGTAATAATCCTAAATTTGACATTGCTGCTGTTAAACTACCGTCGCTGACGGCCTTCAACGAAACCGTTTTTCAACGTCTTAACACACAGCTCTGAACTCTATGCGCCTTTATCAACTCGATGCCTTCACCAACCGGCTTTTTGCGGGTAATCCGGCCGCCGTTGTGCCACTGACCGACTGGCTCCCCGACGAACAAATGCAGCAGATTGCGGCCGAGAACAACCTCGCCGAAACGGCTTTCTACGTCAAAACCGACGGCCCCGCTCAGTACCATATCCGCTGGTTTACGCCAACGGTTGAAGTCGACTTGTGCGGCCATGCTACGCTGGCAACGGGCCATGTTGTTTTTTACTTAGAAGAAAAACCCGACACTGACCAGATCTTTTTCGACTCCCGCAGTGGATTGCTGAAGGTTTGCCGGGGTGAAAATGGCTGGCTCACGCTCGACTTCCCAATCGACGTGGTGCAACGGCCCAATGTGCAGCCGCCCGCCTTACTGACCAGTTTAGGGGAGAAGCCACTGATGGTGTTTAAGGGGAAAACCGATTATATGCTGGTGTACGAAACCCAGGAACAGATTGAAGCCCTGACGCCGGATTTTCGGGAGATGAGCACGGTGCCGGCGCGGGGCATAATCGTCACCGCCCCGGCTAATGCCGATGCTGAAGTTGACTTCGTATCGCGATTCTTTGGTCCACTGTCGGGCATCGACGAAGACCCCGTAACGGGTTCAGCCCACACGACTTTGGTGCCGTACTGGGCCGAAAAGCTCGGCAAAACCGAACTCACGGCCCGGCAAGTGTCGGCGCGGGGCGGCTACCTGAAATGCAAACTCAATGGTGACCGGGTCGATATTGCGGGGCAGGTACAGTTGTACATGAAGGGCGAAATTCTTAATGGACAATGAATAATGTAAAATGAATAATGGCACGAGCAGATTGTTCATTTTACATTATCCATTAAACTCCTTCGTCGATGGATGGCTTGCCGGGTCCGTTGAGTAACAGAAAAATGCTCATCGCGAGCAGGTGCAACGATGGGTACGAATTGGCGTAGGTGTCGCTGATAACGGCGTGGCCGAACACAACCGCTATGGTGAAATTGAATGCCAGTACCGCAGCGGCCCACCGGGTCTGCCAGCCCAGAATCATCAGAATCCCACCAATAAACTCGGCATAAGCGGCCAGAAAGGCCATAACGAGCGGAATTGGAAAATTGAGTTTGGCTAAATAGCGCTCAAACTCCTGCATTTTCTCGAAATTGAAAATATTGTCCTGTGTAAAGTAGATTAGCTGGAAGCCAAACGATAGCCGGAGCATGAACGGCGCGTAGTCGCGAAAACGGCGGAGAGTGTTCATAGAAAGAATTGTTTATCGGTTGCCAAACGTGAGACTGCCCCAATAGCTGTGCCAATCGGCCGACGCCGTATCCTGCGCTGGTATCATTCGCACTACACTCACCATGTTCTGGCCCGCCCGCAGCCGGAACCTGACCCGGCCTTGCGCGTCGGAACGTTGCTTTTCCTCGTAGGGCGGTTGGTCGGCGGGCGCAGTTTGGGCCGATTGGTGAGTGGCAGCGCGGTTCCAGTAGCGAACCAGCGCACCCGACAGCGGTTTGTTCATGAACAGAATTTGAAAATTGGCCGTTTGGCCGGGGCGCTTTGCGTACGGATTCTCAACCGCCATAATCTCCAGCGGCATAGCCGTGTTTTTGGCGAATGTGCCGGTCGGCTTGCTGCCGACCTGCACGAGGGTTTTCACGCAACGCTGGTACAATTCACGGCTGGGCTTAGTGGTTTCGCCCAGTTGCTGGCGGGCCGCAATCACGTTGTCGAGGCCATCCTCTTCGAGGTACAACAGAAAGCTATCGGCTTTCATGGCTAGGGATTTGGGGGTATTGGCAAAGCTGAACAGGTTCGTACCGGGTGTAGTGAGGGTCACCGACACGTCGCCGTAGGTGTCGCCGGACAGGGTAGGAGACAAATCAGTGACTGCAGCGTCGGTATGGTGGCGGTACTGGATGATGCGGTTCTTTTTGCCTTCGGAACGTTCACCTAAAAATCCTTCTCCAACCAGCACCTGAAGGTTGATTTTGTCGCCAACGCGGGCAAAAAACTGGCTCGGCTGTAGCCAGAACTCATGCGCGAACACCACGCTCACGACCATGCTCAACCCAACTGCTACTAAAAACTTTCTCATTATCCTTATTTTTAATAAATCTAAATAACATTACTTTTGCAGTCGGACAACACATAGACAATGGAAACCGAATTCGGTCGTAGAGAAGAAGTGTTCAATACCGTTTCAGTAAAATCTCCCGGCCAGACGAATCCGTTTATTGGTCACGAGTGCGTTTTGAAAACTTGCTGCAAGAAGTACAAAAAGGGCAAACGCTGCAAGAAATGCCCGGACCGTTGATTTACTGCTCCGGCACGTACCAAAACGGAATCTTGCAATACGATTGAACCGTACTGCCCGAGTCGGGTATGGTTACTTCAAGCGTGTTTCTCCCCAATTTCATATTCGTCGGTAACAGCACGGTGGTTATACCGCGCTGGTCGTTATCCGGCCGCTCGGTGAACAGAAAGCCCGGATCGGCATACAGCGAGTCGTTGATGAGCACCTGAAAATAGCGGTTAAGTGCCCCAATACGCCAAGTCGCTCGTTGTTCACGCCGTTCCTTCCGCTTTAAACTATCGGGCCAAAGTGGTTCCTTAAATCGTTTGGTCAATTCTTCATCCAGCAATTTCGGGTAGGCAACAAACAGCCGCACGTAGGGTTCGCGGATGACATCGGCCTGAATGGTCGCCTGGTTCGCCAAAACTGCTTCGGGACGTAAGTTGTCGTAAGCCGTTGACTCAACCACGCTGCCGCCCGCGTTTAAGCTCATAAAGGAGCGACTGTCAAACAATTGGGAACCCCGAACGCGGTTAACGTCAATAAGCATCGTCACGATTTCGACCACCATAAACAGAGCGAAGACAGCTCCCAGCCGTCGGTAGAGTGTTTTTTTAGAAATGTTGCTCAGAAAGGTGTACGTGATGTACTGAGTAGCCTTGCCAACCCCCGGTGTGAGCCAGTAGATGCCATTACTGAGGTGGAAGTATAAAGATGCTACGCGGGGATTGTCACGCCAGGCGGGTATGTTGGCGCAAATGAGAAAAAGCATAAACACGGTATATAACGCTATGAGTACATACCGAAAAATATGTAGGAACGCTGCGTAGGTCGACGAAGATAAAGTCCATTGCAGCATCGTTACGACGGTAATCAGGACGACAGACCCAATGGCGATGACCAAAAACATGAGCGCTACTACCGATGCCAGCGCAAAGATGACGTTGCAGCGCCGGTCGAGCCGGATGACATAGTCGGCCAGCGAACCCAGCCGACGGGCGTACTGTTCGCGGGCGTACTGGCTTAGCATGGCAATCTGGTCGTAGCGGATGCCGCCGGGGTACGCAGCCAGCAGACCGACTAATGACACCCAGAAGGCCCGCATGACGAAGTTGGCCAGGAATGCTCCGAACAACACGTAGCAGGCTGCTTTGCACAAACTAACGATTTGCGTGGGTATTATATCGTGAATGCCACTCTCGTCGGGCATCAGGTTGTAACGGTAATACATCAGTGCATCGTCGAGACCGTCGGCCAGAGTGAGGGTAGCAAACAGCGCTGCGCCCGAGATAAACAGTTCCAGATTCCAACTCTGATTGGTCAATTCGCGGAGTTTTACCTGCGCGTCCGATTCAACTATGGGCGTTTCGGATAAATCTGTTTCAGGAGCCGTCATACAATCTATTGTTAAAACCGTGTTGCAAAATAACGGTTTTGCCCCTTTTTTGCCCTATGAATCTTCAGTATCAACCGCACAATGGCCTGCCTACAGGGGCCCTGCTAACGTCGCTCCTCGACCTGTTAATTACCGTATTTAACAACCAGTCCCGCGACGAACTCATAGCTGACCTCGACTACCACTGCCATCAGGCACCCATGCTAACCCTGCTGGCGCTTGACAATGAACGGGTCATTGGCTGCAAACTCGGTTATGAACGAAAGCCCGGTCATTTTTACAGTTGGCTCGGCTGCGTCGACCCAGCGTACCGGGGGCAGGGTATCGCGTCTGAACTCATGCGTCAGCAGCACGACTGGTGTTGGCAGAACGGTTATCATACTATTCGTACGCAAACCTATAATAAATGGCGCGATATGCTCGTGTTGAACATTCGGGCGGGTTTCGACATCGTTGGTACTTTACAGGGAAAGCGGGGCCTGACCATTGTCTTGGAGAAAAAATTAGTCTAATGGTGTTGTGGATGTATGCATCTCTACATTCACATCCCTTTTTGTAAGCAGGCCTGCCACTACTGCGATTTTCATTTCAGTACCAACCTGAGCCGAAAATCAGCGCTGGTTGATGCTCTTTGCGCCGAGATTGCGCTCCAAAAAGACTACTTGCCCACCAACGCGCTGGAGACAATTTACTTTGGGGGCGGTACGCCGTCGCTGCTGACGGAATCGGAGTTAGGGCAGATTCTCGATACCATTCATGCTCACTTCACTGTATTGCCCGACGGCGAACCGGCCGAAATCACGCTCGAAGCTAATCCTGACGATCTAACACCCGAGAAACTGACGATGCTGCGCCGGTACGTTAACCGGTTGAGCATTGGTATTCAAACGTTTGACGAGGCCACCCTCCGCTGGATGAACCGCGCCCACACCGCCACCGAAGCTGAAACATGCGTCCGGCTGGCGCGGGAAGCGAGTTTCGATAACTTAAGCGTGGATTTAATTTATGGTATCCCGAATCGCCTTGAATCGCTCTGGACGGCCGATTTGCAAAAAGTGCTCGCCCTCAACGTGCCGCACCTGTCGGCTTATGCGCTTACGATTGAACCCGATACGGCTTTCGGACGCTGGGAGAAAACCGGCAAATTGTCCCCTGCCGACGACGAACTGGCAGCCAAACAGTTTGAAGAATTAACAGAAGCACTCACCGGCGCTAACTACGAGCACTACGAAATCTCCAACTTTGCCCAACCGGGTCGGTATGCCCGGCACAACACAGCCTACTGGCAACGACGGCCGTACCTCGGCATCGGTCCGAGTGCCCACTCGTATACGGATCACAGTCGGCAATACAACATCGCTAACAATGCACGTTATATCGCTGAAATCGAGCGGGGGGTGTTACCCGCGACGGTTGAACAACTAACCACTGCTGACCAGGTAAACGAGTACCTGCTAACGGGGCTACGGACGCAATGGGGTTGCTCGGTTGGCGAATTGAACACGTTGCTTGGCGCTGACTTCACCCAGATTCAGGCTCGTGATTTAATGACGCTGTACGCATCGGGCTGGTTGGTACGGGATAATGACCGGCTGCGGTTGACCGAGTCTGGCAAACTCTTTGCCGACCGGGTGGCTGCGACGTTATTTGTGGAGTAGAGCGGGTGGAATGGTCGGTGTTTTGCGGTCAGGACCGACGATTTCTCCGGCGGGCGTTAATAAAAAGGTTAACAGGCCATTCAGGCTACGGTAAAAATCCTCATTTTCGCGCAGCAGCCCCATTTTATGAATCCGCAACGTCCCGGTAATTCGTTACGCAACGTAACTCCCCAACCCCGCCCCAAAGCTTCACACGCGTCGACGCACCGGCTGCAGAAGTCAGGACGCTGGCAAAAAGCCCGCCGGTTCATTCGGGAGCGGCCCCTGCTGGAGCGGGGTTACTGGTTCTGTGTCAAGGCGTTTCTCTGGCTTTTTTTCGGGTCTCTCGGTTACGTCATCGTGCTGAAATACGTGCCCGTTTGGGTAACTCCTTTGATCGTTTCGCGCTGGATGGACACGATTGGTACGAATGAGAGCGGCCACATCTACAAAAAATGGCGACCTTACGACAACATCAGTCGGGAGGCTGCGCTGGCCGTTGTGGCCTCCGAAGATCAGGCATTTCCGACGCACTGGGGGTTCGACTTCGACGAAATTCAGGATGCCATCAAGGAGAACCAACGTCGGAAACGGCCACGCGGAGCCAGTACCATTTCGCAGCAGGTAGCTAAAAACGTGTTTTTGTGGAACGGCCGCAGCTACCTTCGTAAGGGGTTAGAGGTGTATTTCACGGCGCTGATCGAATTGATTTGGGGCAAAAAACGCATTCTCGAAGTGTACCTGAACGTGGCAGAGACCGGCCCGATGACGTTTGGCGTCGAAGCGGCCTCAATGCGGTATCACGGGCACTCGGCCGCTTCGCTCACCCGTAGTGAAGCGGCCCGCATTGCCGCCGTGCTGCCCAATCCCCGCCAGTTTTCTATCAGCCGTCCGTCAAACTACATTCAGCGCCGAACGAGTCAGATTTCCCGGCAGATGCGGGCATTGGGCGGTCAGCGGTACATTCGAAATCTTTAGTAGCATAACCTGACCTGAATTCCACCCGTCCATGAACGCTCAGCCAATCAAGCGATTTTTCGTCAATGTCTGGATATTATTGCGAGACTCGTACAACGGGTTTATTGACGACCGATGTTTGAAATTAAGCGCGGCTC
The DNA here is from genome assembly GCF_054779955.1 of Spirosoma arcticum. Lineage (NCBI taxonomy): Bacteria > Pseudomonadati > Bacteroidota > Cytophagia > Cytophagales > Cytophagaceae > Spirosoma > Spirosoma arcticum. The sequence continues at coordinate 119,680 of NZ_BAAGXG010000003.1, read as the reverse complement.
TGGCGTATTACACCGTTTTTTCGCTGGCTCCATTGCTGGTGCTGGTGATGTCGCTGATTAGTATTTTTCTGGGGCAGGAAGCTATTCAGGGGCGAGTCTTTTCGCAAATCAATGGGCTGGTGGGTAATCAGGCTGCCAAACAGATTCAGGACATGATTAAAGCCGTGGAACTGTCGGGCAAAACCAGCACGGCTTTGGTGGTTGGTGTGGTGACGCTGGTGATTGGTGCTACCACGATTTTTGTCGAAATTCAGGATTCGGTCAACCTGATCTGGCGCGTTAAGGCGAAACCAAAACGAGGCTGGCTGAAACTGCTCAAAGACCGGCTACTGTCGTCTTCATTGGTGGTCAGTCTTGGGTTTCTGCTGTTAGTGTCGTTCATTGTCAACGGCTTGGTGCTGGCGCTGAGTGACATGCTGACGCGCTATATTCCCAAATTCGGCATTTTGCTCATCAGTGGGTTCAATTTTATGGTGAGCACGGCGGTGGTTACCGTCTTATTCGCCATTATTTTCAAAGTCCTGCCTGACGCTAAAATTGCCTGGCGGGTTGTGCGCTGGGGTGCGCTCTTCACGGCCTTGCTGTTCATGCTGGGCCGCTACCTGATCGGCTTGTACGTCGAAACAACAACCACCGCTTACGGAGCCGCCGGTTCGCTGATCGTTATTCTGGTCTGGATTTACTACACGGCGGCCATTCTGTATTTTGGCGCTGAGTTTACCCAGGCCTACGCCAATCATTTCGGTGTCAAAATTGAACCAGCTGATTATGCCGTGTACGTCGAACAGATCGAGCGCGAACGGGACGTAGCGGTGATACCAACCCAGGAAAAACTAAACGGAAACCGATGAACAGGCCGAAGAGACTACTAAACGGTACGTGCAACACTTTCCAATAATATGAGTCTATTGTATTTTCTCCTGTAAATCTCTCCGACATGCCCACTGTTGCCCCCACGAGCCGACTTTATTACTTAGACTGGCTTCGAGTGTTAGCGTTCGGTTTATTAATTCCGTACCATGCTGGACTAATTTTTGTGGATTGGGGCTTTCACATTCAGAACCAGCAGCTTACGGAGGATTTTAAGTTGCCTATGTTGTTCGTCAACCAATGGCGGCTACCTCTATTGTTCTTCATTTCAGGTGTCGGTACCCGCTTTGCGCTCAGCCGACGCTCATCGGTCGTATACGTACGAGATCGGATACGTCGACTGCTGATCCCGTTGGTCGCCGGTATCGTGCTGGTTATTCCACCCCAGGTCTATTTCGAACGACTTAACCACGGCATTAACTATCCTTCGTACTGGTCTTTTTATCCCGATTTTTTCAAATCAGGTAATTTTACTTGGAATCACCTCTGGTTTGTGGTGTATTTGCTTGCTTACTCGCTGTTGCTATTGCCACTATTTCTGTGGCTGCGTCAAGGCGGAAACAGGTTGAAAGTAGTATCTCTTTTCACGGCTAATTACGGCTTATTATGGCTCACCCTGCCCCTGCTGCTAACCGAATTGCTACTGCGTAACGCCTGGCCGGATACTCGTAATTTGGTGGCTGACTGGTACAATTTCACGTTCTACAGTCTCTGCCTGATCTACGGTTTTTTCTTGTCGATTTATGAACAAGTTTGGCCCCAGATTGAGAAGAACCGATGGGGGTACTTCGCTTGTGGCGTTATTGCTTTCGGGGCAATTTACTGGGGTTGGCACGCACCCGGAGAAGGGTTTCTGGAAACGACAACTGCTGGCTGGCTGCTTTTTTGTTTCTTTAAATGCTTGAATATTTGGTGCTGGCCTCTGTGTTTTATTGGCTTCGCACGTCACTATTTACGGAAAGGCAACGCCTTTCTGCAATACACGAACGAAGCGGTTTATCCCTTTTATATTTTGCACCAAACGGTCCTCATCGGAATTGGGTATTACATTATTCAATGGCCGGTCAGCATTGGTTTAAAATACATCATTATTGTAGGAGGCACCTTCTTGTGTACCGTTCTTCTGTACGAGTTTGTGATTCGTAGAATTGTTTTGTTTAGGCTGCTATTCGGCTTAAAGTCAAGCCGTTCTGTTAAGGCTGTACCCAGCTACCCTTCGTGATTTAGCGCTCAATACCCGTACCACTCGCCCCACCACGTTGATAAGCTACGCCGGATTTCCTGTTCGCGGGCATTGTGGCCGGGTTCGTAGAGTTTATGACCCTTCAGGTCGTCGGGCAGGAAGTTTTGCCGGGCAAAGTTGCCCTCGTGCGCGTGGGCATACTGGTAATCTTTGCCGTAGCCAATCTGCTTCATTAGCTTCGTGGGGGCGTTGCGCAGATGGAGTGGCACGGGCAGATGCGCCGTTTGTTCGGCTAATGCAATGGCGTCGTCAATGGCTACGTAACTCGCATTGCTCTTGGGCGAGGTGGCTAAGTACACCGCCACCTGGCTCAGAATAATACGGCCTTCGGGCATACCGATGACGCGAAGGGCCTGCACCGCTTCAGAAGCCATAATCAGGGCGGTTGGGTTGGCATTGCCAATGTCTTCCGACGCCATAATCAGCATCCGCCGGGCAATGAACACCGGGTCTTCGCCCGCCACAATCATCCGGGCCATCCAGTACAGAGCCGCATTGGGGTCGGAGCCGCGCAGCGATTTTATAAACGCCGAAATAATGTCGTAATGCTGTTCACCCGATTTGTCGTAGCGGGCAATGTTCTGCTGGGCCACCGCCGTTACGTTGTCGTCGGTGATAACCAGTGACTCCGCCGATACGTGCGCCGAAGCTACCAACTCTAACAGATTCAGTAATTTGCGTCCGTCGCCCCCCGACAGCCGCAGCAGGGCGTCGTATGACTCAACGGTAATCTGCTTCGACCGTAGAAACGCATCCTGCGCAATGGCCCGGTCCACAACCTGAATGAGTTCCTCGCGGCTAAGGGGTTCCAGAATGTAGACCTGCGAACGTGACAACAGGGCGCCGTTTACCTCGAATGATGGGTTTTCGGTGGTTGCGCCGATGAGGGTGATCTGGCCTTTTTCGACCGCACCGAGCAGCGCATCCTGCTGGCCTTTATTAAACCGGTGAATCTCGTCGATGAATACCACTGGCGGAAAAAATCCGCTGGGTCGGCTCAGCACGTCGCGAATTTCTTTGACGCCCGAATTGATGGCGCTCAGGGCCACAAACGGCCGTTTGACGGCTTCGGCCAGTAGCAGCGCCAGTGTGGTTTTTCCAACGCCCGGTGGTCCCCACAAAATCATGGAAGGTAATCGTCCGGCCTCCACCGCCCGGCGCAATCCCCCGTTGGGACCAATCAGTTTACGCTGGCCGATTACCTCATCGAGGGTGCGGGGACGAACCCGCTCGGGAAGGGGCGTTGAGTCAGTAGTCATGTATAGCAACCTTTATCAGTCCACCGCTTTAGCGTTGGAATCACGAATCGTTTCAATAAACCCGCTCACCACCAATCCACGTTTGCCGAACGACTGTCTGCCGTAGTTGCGCGTTCGGCACGGTCATAATGTCGCGGTCGAGTATGACGAAATCAGCCTGTTTGCCGGGGGCGATACTACCGCGTAATTGCTCTTCAAAATTGGCGTAGGCGGCCCAGCGCGTCATGGCCAGCAGGGCCGACTTTCGGTCAACGGCGTTCTCCATCTGGTAACCACCGGCCGGGAAGTTTTTGGCATCCTGACGCGCTACGGCCGAATGAAAACCAAATAGCGGATTGGGAGCCTCTACCGGAAAGTCGCTGCCAAACGCAATCAACCTGTTTTGCTTCATCAGGTCGTTGAACGCATACGCGCCCTTCACCCGAATTGTCCCCAGGCGTTCGGTGGCCCAGTACATGTCCGAAGTCGCGTGGGTGGGCTGTACCGACGGAATAATTGAGTATCGGCCAAATTTCCAGACATCGTCCCGCGAAACGACCTGTGCGTGCTCGATGCGCCACCGCCGGTTGTTGGACTTCTTCAGCAACTTGCCGTACAACTCCAGCATGAGGTGGTTGGCCGAGTCGCCGATGCAGTGCGTATTGGCCTGAAAGTTAGACGCATAGAGTAATTTCGTAACACGCTCTAACTCGGCAGGGCTGAGCAGGAGAAAGCCACCCGTTTCGCGCCGGTCGGCGTAAGGCTGACGCAAACAGGCTCCGCGCGAGCCGAGTGCGCCGTCGGCATAAAGTTTAAACGAGCGCACCGTCAGCCGGTCGGTTTGGAACGGACCGCGTTTCAGAAAGTAATTCATGTTTGGTTCGCCGAGACTGACCATCGCGTAATCGCGGATTTTCAGTTTGCCACTCTTCTGCAAACTGTCGATCAGGTTGATCTCGTCGGGGCTGATGCCCGCGTCCGACACGGTTGTCAGGCCCAGCGAAACACAGGCTTGCTGAGCCGCCAGCAGCATCCGGGTTTTGTCGGCGTTGTCGGGCCGGGGCAGCACCCGCTTAACGAGTTGCATGGCATTGTCGACCAGCACACCGGTTGGTTGGGCATTCGCCAGCACCACTTCACCCCCGGCTACTTTTGAGGTGGCCGTTACCTGCGCCAGCCGGAGCGCTTTTGAATTGACCAAAAGCGCGTGCCCATCGACCCGCGTCAGGGCAACGGGTACGTTCGGGAAGGCCGCGTCTAATTTTTCTTTCGTTGGAAATTCCTGGTCAATCCAATCATTCTGATCCCACCCCCGGCCCGTGAGCCACGTTACCTGCGGATTCTTTCGATAAAACGTTTGCAGTCGTGCAATGACGTCGTCGTAGGATTCGGCCCCAACCAGATCGGCCTGGCTAAGCACTTGGCCCAATCCCAGAAAGTGGGCGTGGGGGTCGTAGAAACCGGGATAAACGGGTTGCCCACCCAAATCTGCGGTGCTGTCGGCGTCGTACTCGCTGGTGAGGCTACTGGCTGAGCCAACGGCCAGGAACGCACCATCTTTGATAACAAAAGCGTCGGCAGTAGAAAAACTCGAATCGGCCGTGTAGATGCGGGCATTGGTAACGAGAAGATCGGCCTTTTTCTTCGATGAGCAGGCCGATAGCGTAATAGCCAGGGTAGAAATGAACAGGAAAACGTATTTCATAGGTGATGGGCAAAGTAAGTCCGCAAGTTAAGCGAAAGTTGCCATGCCCGCCGAACAATGGCATATTCTCGTAAATTTGACCCAGTAGTCGTCGTTAATGTCTGATCAATGAAACTCAACACTTATCTTCTTTTCAGTCTACTCTCCTTTCCGGCCCTTGCCCAACAACCTCAAAATGCCATTCAACGCGTTCAGCAGCGAACGTTTACCATTGCTACTATCCCGCAACCGGGCGAGGTGCTGACGCTCCAACAGGCGATTACGCAGGCTACTGAAAAAAATTACCAGGTTCAGATCAACCGGTCGCAGGAGCAGATTGCCCGCAATAATTACGTGAAAGGCAACGCGGGTTACCTGCCCGTGCTGACGGGTAACGCTACCTCTAACGGAAGTATACAAAACCTTCGCCAGACGTTTCTTGACGCGTTACGTTCTCCATTAGCCATTAATGGCGCCTTTAACCGAACGTCCAATGCAGGTCTTAACCTGAACTACATCGTATTTAATGGGTATGCCCGGTCAGCTACGTATTATCAATTGCGGCAATTGGTACAAATCAGCACTATCTCGACACGCGCCAACATCGAAACAACCGTAGCCGACGTAGCTACGGGCTATTTCGACGTGGTCCGGCAGTTGCAGCGGCTGATTGCGTTTACACAGGCGCTCGATATTTCCCGCGAACGGCTCGAACTGGCCCGCGCCACGTTTGAAGTTGGCACTCGCTCACGGGTCGATTTTCTGAGCGCCCAGGTCGATTACAACACCGACAGTGCGGCCCTGCTGTCGCAACAGCAGTCGCTTCGCAACGTCAAAATATTGCTCAATACGCTTTTGGTGCGCGATGTAGTTACTGAATTTGCCGTTCGCGATACCATCCTGGTCCGACCCGATTTGCAACTTCCCTCGTTGCAACAGTCACTAACGGCCAACAATCCGCAGTTGGTGGCGGCCGTGCTCAACCGTACATTAGCTGATGTGAGTGTACGCTTAGCCAATGCTCAACAATTACCACTCATCACGGCGCAGGCGGGCTACAATCATCAGTGGATCAACAACCAGGGAGGGTTCGGTGTACGGACGGGTCGTGCCTGGGGACCTACCTACAACGTGCAGGCGTCAATTCCCATCTTCAACGGCTATAACCTGAAGCGTCAAATTCAAAACGCCCGTGTGAACACGCTGATTGCTCAAAATCAGGAGGCCGACCAGCGGCTGCAACTTCAGTCGGCGCTTACGCAGACGTATCAGTTGTATCAAAACAGTTTGGCCCTGCTCAATCTGGAAATTCAGAATAATAAATTAGCCAACCAGAACGTAGACATTGCCTATGATCGCTACCGAATTGGCAACTCAACATTTGTGGAATTTCGCGATGTGCAGCGCAACGCCATCAACGCGCAGATTCGTCTGATCGAAGCTGAGTACAACGCCAAAGCGGCCGAAATCGAACTGCTCCGGCTTAGCAGCACCATCACGCAGGAACTTGTTCAGTGAAACAGTTGGTCAGTTAGTAAGTCGTAAAAGTCGTAAGTGGCTGACGCGAAAGACAGTATTGTATAAGCCACTTACGACTTTTACGATTTACTGACTTACGACTAATTACGTTATGCCTTACACAAAAAAAGAATACCCTGATTCGCTCCGGTATTTTATGGCTCCGGTTCGCAACAAAGCCATCGACATTGCCAATGCGCTGCTGGCCGAGGGTAACGATGAGGGCAAAGCCATTGCCATCGCTACGGCCAAAGCCGAAGAGTGGGCGTTGAAACGAAGTATTAAGGTGCGCAAAGACAACGCGCCGGAGAATAAAAAGTAGAATCTCTTTTCACCTATGCCCGATCCTGTTCAGCCCTTCGATTGGGAACGAATGCTCATCGACCAGTTCCCGTGGACGTATCTCGGCGAAATAGCGTTTCGGACGGTGTTTATGTTTCTGGTGCTGCTGACGGCCCTGACCATATCGGGTAAGCGCGAAGTGCGGCAGTTGTCCATTTATGAACTGGTGTTGCTGATTGGCCTGGGGTCGGCTGCGGGCGATCCCATGTTCTACCACGATGTACCACTGAGTTCGGCAGTGGTCGTATTTGTGGTGATGATGGGCTGCTACAAATTGGCGACTTACATTAGCGACCGGAATAAACCCATACGGGAAGTACTCGAAGGTAAGGCCGTTTATGTCATTGAAAACGGCTGTATCCTGACCGAGAATTTCGACCGTGAAGATATAGGGCGCGACGAGATGTTTGCCGACTTGCGGGCCGCAGGCATTGAGCAACTGGGACAAGTACGGATCGCTATTTTGGAAGCGGATGGTCAATTCAGCATCTTCGAGTTTTCTCCGGACGAGGTACGACCAGGATTGCCGATTCTACCCAGAGAAATCAGTCGACACACCGAACAAATTAACGGTCCGGGCCGCTATGCCTGCTGCAACTGCGGGAACGTGCAATCGTTCGAGGAGCCTGCCATCCGTTCAGTCTGCCCGCGTTGCAGCCAGCCGGTTTGGGTCAGGGCAATTGGCTAAGCGCAGCCGGTCTCACGCCAGTTCCTTTTTGACCGATGGCTCCTTAACTGCCTTTTTGACCTGATCGCTCAGGAACTTCAGCAGCAGTTTTTCGACACCGTCCAAACCGTGCGGACTGGTTTGCCGAAAACGAGCCTTTTGTTTAATGTATGGATTCAGATCCTGGCACTCATAAGCCTCCAGAATTTGCGGATGCACGTAATGTTTGCGGCAAACGGTGCGGGTGTTGCCCAGCCGGTGTGACACGTCGTCCAGCACCGTATTTACATTTTTCTTTAGTTCCTTCTCCGACTCACACGGCTCCAACTCCACCAGCAACCGCAATGCATTGACGGTGCCGGCCCAGGTGCGGAAATCCTTCGCCGAAAAGTCGTCACCCATGGTTTCTTTCAGGTAGTCGTTCACCATGCCCGAGTCAATTGAGCTTCGGTTACCGGCTTCGTCGAAGTACTGAAACAGCTCTTTGCCCGGAATGTCGCGGCAGGCTTTCACCAGCTTGGCCAATCGGCGGTCGTGTAGGGTTATATCGTGAAAAATCCCTTTTTTGCCTTTGAAGCTAAACCGCACTTCGCCCCCTTCCGCTTTCACGTGCCGGTCTTTAAGCGTAGTCAGGCCATAAGAACCGTACTCCTTCTCATAAGCCGCGTTGCCCACCCGAATCAGTGTTTGCTCCATCACGCTCAGAGCAACGGCAATTACCTTCTCGCGGGTCAGTTCTGGCTGCGTCAAGTCCTTCGCTAACCGCGCCCGTAGCAGCGGCAGGGCTTCACCGAATGCTACCATGCGGAAAAACTTGGTTTCGCTCCGAATAGCATTCCAGTTGGCGTGGTAGCGGTACTGTTTGCGATTTTTGGTGTCGATGCCGGTAGCCTGTAAGTGCCCGTTTTGATCGGGACTGATCCAAACGCGCTCCCAGGCGGGCGGTAGAGCCATGCTACGAATGCGGACCAAGGTCGTCTCGTCGTCGATTAAGTCACCCTTCGGATCGACGTACGTGAACTGGTCGCTGGTGCGCTGGCGGCCGATGCCGGGCATAGTATCGGTCATGTAGCGCAACTTAGCTGCTTTGGCCGTTTGCACCGGGTCTTGTGCTAATGCTAATAAATCCACTTTTGTTAGGTTTGATGTATCAAACTCGCCGTGCCGCCCGTTGGTTATCACGCTCGGCTGCTTTCCCAAAAAACCACAAAGCCAGGGCGCTGATGTAATGATAAAAGTCGGTGGGATGAATGAACCCATCGAAGGCATCGGCTTTGGTGGCCAAACCCATCATCATAGCCGCCAGCACTATCCATAAGCCCCGTTTATTACGTTGGAGCAGCGAAAAAACCGCCAGCAGCATCAAAACAAGAATGCCCAAGGAAGGAACGATTGGTGTGAAAACTCGAACGTTGGGCAACAGCAGGCTGATAAACAGGAACAGGCCGAAAATAACCGCTGAAACAAAGCTAAGCAGGGAAAGTATGCGCTGATTGAGCAGGGCATAAACCGCCGTTACGACGCAGACAACGCCTAAACTATTGGACAAAACGATCATTGATCGGTGCAGCGGCTTGAGCAGGTCGTTGCCAGCGTACTGCAACACACCAATCAGCGCTGTCATTGACGTAATTAGCAGAAAGAAGCCCCACAGCAGCCGGTTGAACAACGAAATGCGACCAAAATAATGCCAGAATACCCCAATGCCCGCCCCTGCCAGAATAGAACCGGATAGAATGTGCGAAAAAATCATCACGTAATTTACGAAGATTCGGCTACTTTTGCCACCCAAAGGCCCTGGCCATTTACTAAGAAAATGGGGAAGCTTACGACTGCATCCCGTGTTGCATAATCAACAGCTAATGGTCTTCATTCGACGTTCCGCATTCCCAAAACTAACCGCATTGCCAACGATTTACCAACCGTCATGTCTGTTTTAGTAAACAAAGACTCCAAAGTTATCGTCCAGGGTTTCACTGGCTCGGAGGGCAGTTTTCACGCCCAGCAGATGATCGAATACGGCACCAGCGTTGTTGGGGGCGTAACACCCGGAAAAGGGGGACAAACGCACCTCGACCGACCCGTGTTCAACACCGTTCAGGAGGCCGTTGACGAAGCCGGGGCCAACGTATCAATCATATTTGTTCCGCCCGCGTTTGCTGCCGATGCCATTATGGAAGCGGCTCAGGCTGGTATTGCCGTCATTATCTGCATTACGGAAGGTATCCCAACCGGCGACATGATTGCCGTCAAAAACTACCTCAGCGACAAAGACGTGCGGCTGATTGGGCCCAACTGCCCCGGTGTTATGACGGCCGAGGAGTGTAAAGTGGGCATCATGCCGGGCTTCATCTTCAAGAAAGGCACCATCGGCATCGTATCGAAATCGGGTACGCTGACCTACGAAGCGGTCGATCAGCTCACTAAAGCCGGGCTGGGCCAAAGCACCGCTATCGGCATTGGGGGCGACCCAATCATTGGCACCACGACCAAGCAAGCCGTTGAACTGCTGATGAACGACCCCGATACGGAGGCCATCGTGATGATTGGCGAAATTGGTGGGGGTATGGAAGCCGAAGCCGCCAACTGGATCAAAGCCGACGGTAATCGCAAGCCCGTTGTGGGCTTTATTGCCGGTCAAACCGCTCCCAAAGGCCGCCGGATGGGCCATGCCGGTGCCATTGTAGGTGGAGCCGACGACACCGCAGCCGCCAAAATGGCCATCATGCGGGAATGCGGCATCCACGTCGTTGAGTCGCCCGCGCTCATTGGTGATACCATGCTGAAGGCATTAGGTAAATAAAGGGTGAATGAGTGAATGGGTGAAAGAGCGAATGAGAGAAAGAGCGAATGAGCGAAAAACTTGGGTGGTTGTGTACCGGATGGTTTTCACTCATTCACTCATTCGCTCTTTCGCTCTTTCAACATCCATTGCGGCACTCTTTTGCGTCGTTGCCTTCGCTCAACCCCGCACCACTGGAACAGGACCCGAAAACCGGTATTATCCCGTTCACGATTTCCACGACGATTTTCTGGTGTACGATGAGCCTGTCAGCGCTTACGTACCGTATATCGACGAGCAGCATGCCAGCAAAACGGCCCTGAGTGCATACGTCGATCTGGAGAGTAACCGTCATTATCAACTGCTTATTTCGACCCGGCAGGATGGCTATTTATTTATAAACGCGGCTTTGAAACGCAAACTTCGGGCCGGTACGTGGCAGGTGCTGAGCATTGATAGTTTATTCCGCGTCTACCGGCAACCCGAGCTTTTTGTGACCCTCTACGGTGCTCCCGGCCTCAACGACCGTCAGCTTTTCATTGGTTATCCAAAATCGGCAGTTCAACAAACCGTAGCCCTGCGCGACGATAACCTGAGCCTGCGCCCACGGGTAGTTTCAGCGTATGGGAATTTTTTGGGCATTGGCCTGTTTTTTCTGCTGGCAACTCATGCCCTGCTGTTCAGCCTGTATCACCGGGCCTTTCTGCGGTTCTATAGCCTGCGCGATTTGCTGTCGTTGCGGGCGCAGGAAGAGTCTTTCCTGATTAACCGGCCACTGAGCAGCACCAACATACTTTTCACAATCAACCTGAGTTTCGTGCTGGCTTACCTGATTTTGTTTGTGCAGAGTCGCAACGTAGCCTTATTTTCATCGCGGTGGTTGCTGCTGGGCGAACCGAAGTTTGGGGCGTTGGCGGGTGAGTTCCTGTTGTTGAGTGGGCTGGCGTTTCTGGCCCTGATGGGCAAGTATGTGCTACTGGAAGTACTGGGTGGACTATATGAACTAAAGGATAGTATCAAAATTCACTTTTTTAAGGCTCTCCAGTCGTCATTACTTTTTTTCACGGGAATGACCGTGTTGCTGGCCATTGTCGCTTACAACGCGTCGGCACTGGCGTGGTCGCAAAGTGTCCTGCTGGTGCCATTGATCGCGTTCTATACGGCCCGTTTAGCGCTGCTCTATTTGGTCATCCGAAGCACGGAGCCTATCAAGAATCTTTATTTATTTTCGTACCTTTGTATCGTTGAATTGATTCCACTTATCATTGGTCTGCGGTTTGCGCTTTGATGAGTGTTTCTGTACAGCGTTGCTGTTGAGGAGTTCCATTCCGGTTTTCCTGCCAAAACAAAGCGACACGTGCAGCCAATAAATTGACCATTGAAACGAGTGTAGATTCAATGAACGACACAAGCATACAATCGGCCGAAGACCGGCTGACAAAGGTCAACCGACTGTTAATAACTCAATCCCGCCCTGCCGACGAAAAGTCTCCTTACTTCGATTTAGTCAGTAAGTACAACCTTCAAATCGACTTTCGGCCGTTTATTCAGATCGAAGGCGTTTCGTTCAAGGATTTTCGCCGTCAGAAAATCAACATCTTAGCGCATACGGCCATTATCTTCACCAGCCGAAATGCCATCGACCACTTTTTCCGAATTTGTCAGGAAGGTCGCCTGGAGGTTCCGGCCGACATGAAGTACTTCTGCATATCAGAGCAAACGGCTAACTACCTACAGAAGTACATCGTTATTCGGAAGCGTAAGATCTTCAACGGGACCAAAACCGCCACGGAACTGTTCGATCTGATTAAGAAACACAAGACGGAGAAATTCCTGTTTCCGTGTTCTAACATCCGGCGCAACGATATTCCTGAGTTCATGGATACGAGCAGCCTTCACTTTACGGAGGCCGTCATGTACGAAACCGTGCCGACCGACCTCTCTGATCTGGCAATCGAGAGCTACGACATCATTGCGTTTTTCAGCCCGTCCGGGGTTAATTCGCTCATGAGCAACTTTCCAGACTTCAAGCAGAAGGGTACCCGCATGGCCGCTTTTGGTCCGACAACGGCAAAAGCGGTTGCCGAGGCAGGCCTGATGCTCGATATTGAAGCGCCACTGCCCAACGCCCCCTCAATGACGGGTGCCCTTGAACTTTACATCAGAAAAGTCAACAAGTAGCCGACAAGCGTTGTTGGGAGAAGGTTGGACGCCTTGAATGGGTATGTGTACCTGTTTAAGGCGTCTAACCTTCTTTTTTAGCTCAATATTTTGGGCACGTCGGCGTTTAAGGTAGAGACACGGAGTTGGGTCGTCTCGTCTGTGGCATTTACGTAAATTCAGTGGTTAGTAGTTCCTGTATTCTTTCTCAGATAGTATGATTCGCACTGTCTACATTCTTAGTACGCTGTTGCTGTTGACTGCTTCAGTTCCAGGCTGGATCACTCCGGCTGCGCTGGCGCAGCAGGACCCTCAGTTTAGTCTGTACATGTACAACCCGCTCTATTACAACCCGGCGGCTGCTGGCTCGGAGGGCGTGTCGAGGCTACAGCTAACGCACCGTACGCAGTATTTAGGTTATCAGCCAACTATTGCCAGCGATGGAGGAGCGCAGAGTACGCAGCTATTATCCTTTAATATGCCGTTAGCTAAGTTAAAAGGGGGCATCGGTATTTACGCGTTGAACGATAAGCTGGGCGCAAACATTAATCAGGCCGTTCAGGTGTCATACGCATACCGGATGGCGCTGAAAAGCGGAACACTGGCGCTGGGCGTTCAGGCGGGATTGTACAACCGGGGCATCAACTACGGCGAACTATTCCGACCCGGCGAACCCGGAGATCCGGGTATACCAACGGGTCTGGTTAGTCAGGCAAAGCCCGATTTTTCGGCCGGTGTTTATTACAACACAACCGACTACTGGCTTGGCGTGAGCGTAACTCACCTGAACGCGGCCAAATATTCGTTCATCACCGACCGTTCGACTGAGCCGCTCGACCGTACCGTTAACCTGACAGCGGGCTATCGGCTTGGCCTTGGTTACGCGATTGAGGTGCAGCCATCGGTTTTAGTACAGTACACCACTGCTGGAGGAATAGGATCCTCGTCAATAACCGCTAACCTGATTGGTACGTATGACAATCGAATCTGGGCAGGGGCGGGCTACCGGCTGGGCGACGCAGTCATGATCACAGGAGGTATAAACCTGATGCGCAACAACGCGTTGCGGGTTGGCTACGCCTTGGATCTCGTTGCTGGCGGAACGCAGATTAAAAGTCTGACATCGCACGAAATCCTGGTGGCTTATGCCTTGCCCGCACCCGACGCCCGCAGAAAACCAATTATCCGAACCCCTCGATTTCGGTATTGAACGCGTATAAAGTTGCACAATTTCGTGATACTGTTTAAAGCAGGTAGTAGGATGGCAGCATTCTTGTTAGGCTTTCTGCGGTGAATGCTGTATTTTTGGATAAGAAGCTGTAATAGCGCAGTATAGTACTATTTTGATTGGCCTGAAACATCAGTCAAAGAATTTCAGGTTGAACTATTCGTTACATACAATAACCAAACAGATTTTCGTTTTTAGTCTGGTCTCGCACAAGAAGGCAAAATAGTCTACAATGATGAAGTACAACTGGTTTACAGTCAACGCAACCCGGGTGATGATGGTCGCGACAGTGATTCTGCTGATGCAGGGTTGCGGGTTTGTGAAATCGAAGTTTGGTGGAAAAGGAGGCAAGGGGGGTGATGTCGGCATCACAAACGGGGAGATTACCGCTACCGGGCGTAAGGGTTACAAACAAACCACACCCTACGGAATGGTGCTCGTACCATCGGGTTCGTTTATTATGGGTCAGGCCGACGAAGACGTGGCCGCGACACAAATTAACATGAACCGCCAGGTGACGATCAGCTCGTTTTACATGGACGATGCTGAAATATCGAACCACGAATACCGGCAATATGTAAATGCGCTCATGGCTGACTCGGTCTCGGTGCTGGGCGAAGAAGAGATAATTGCCAACTTCTACCCGGACACTACGGTCTGGAAAAATGACTTTACCTACCACAACGGTGACCCGATGCTGGAGTATTACTTCGCGCACCCGGCGTTCGATACGTACCCAGTTGTGGGTGTTAGCTGGAAAGCCGCTCAGCACTTTAGCCAGTGGCGCACCAATACGTATAATGATTACCGCACCAAAGAAGGGGAGTTTAACTCGCCCCGGTTCCGGCTACCGTCCGAAGCCGAGTGGGAGTGGGCAGCACGGGGCGGTAAAAACGGAGCTAAATACCCCTGGGGTAATCCGTACGTGGCTAACGGTAAAGGATGCTACTTAGCGAACTTCAAGCCGCAACGGGGTAATTTCGATGCCGATGGTTACCCGTACACCGCGCCCGCGACGGCTTACAGCCCGAACGATTACGGCCTGTACAACATGTCGGGTAACGTGGCCGAATGGTGCCGCGATGCCTACGCCGACAACTCCAACGCCATTGTCTGGGATATGAACCCCGATAACCAAAATGCCGACGAGCCGCGTAAGGTGGTTCGGGGTGGTTCGTGGAAAGATATTGCCTACTACCTCGAAACCGGAACGCGTTATTATGAGATCGAAGATCAGAAGCGTTCGTACATTGGCTTCCGTTGCGTAATGGACAATCTGGAAGGTCGCACAGCGTCGGCTCGGGGTGGACGAGTTGGTGGTAGCAGCAAGAGTAAAAGCACTAAGAGCAGCAAGAAGTCGTCTAAGACGGCAAAAGCCTGATAACTACATAAAGTCAGTTACCTATTCCAATCAATAATCGCTATTATGGCAACCACAAAGTCCACTAATTTCTTTTGGGATCGTTTAGTACCAACCATTTATAGTGCCGGGGCCGCCGTCGTTATCTTCGGTGCCTGGGCCAAAATTACGCACAACGAACAATTTGGCTGGATGCTTACACTCGGCCTGCTTACCGAAGTAGTTATTTTTGCCTTGTACGCCGTGCAGAGCTTTACGTTGCCCGTTCCGGGCGGAACAGATTACGCCTGGGAGAAAGTTTATCCTGAGCTGGCCGACGATTTCAAAGGTGAAGCCCGTAAGGCAACGCCCCAGGCTAATGGCCTGACCGGTAATATGGATCAGATGCTGGCGCAGGCTAAAGTAACACCGGACGTATTTGAACGGCTTGGCTCTGGATTTCGCAATTTGAACGACACCGTATCGAAACTGAGCGACCTGACGGATGCTACTGTGGCAACCAATGATTACGCCCGCAATGTGAAGTCGGCATCGGGTTCGATCAGCGAAATGAACAAATCATACGGTACGGCCATCACGGCGATGAACTCAATGGCCGATGCTACCGCCGATACGAAAGACTACCGCGATCAATTTCAGAAAGTGACCAAGAATATGGGTGCCCTGAATGCGGTTTACGAACTGGAATTGCAGGATACCAACAAGCACCTGAAGGCGATGAACGCTTTCTATGGTAGCCTTACATCGGCAATGGAGAACATGGCCGACGCCACCCGCGACACGCAGCAGTTTAAGAGCGAAATGGCCAAACTGACCGGCAATCTGGCATCGCTCAACGGTGTCTACGGCAGCATGCTTACCGCCATGCGCGGCAACTAAAATTAATCCCTTTAAAATACTACCATAATTTCATGGCAGGCACAAAAGAGACACCCCGTCAGAAAATGATCGGGATGATGTATCTGGTATTGACCGCACTATTGGCCTTGCAGGTCACGTCGGCCATTCTGGAAAAATTCGTTTTGTTAAATAATAGCTTGGAGCAATCAACGGGGTCGGCTAACCGGGTTAACCAATCCACGCTCGACAATATCCGGGAAACGGTAGCCAAATCCGGCAACCGGGCAAACGATCTGGCGATTGTAAAACAAGCCGATGACGTACGCAAGCAAACGGCTGACATCATTGGCGAAATAGACGGCCTCAAGCAACGCATCATTGCCGAAGCAGGGGGCGGTCTCGACGAGGCCGGGGCTATTCGTAATTTGAGTGAAGAAGAGAAGGTTGCTCAAATCATGATTGGAAGCGCTCGTAACGGGCAGGCTTATTCATTAAAAGGCAAGCTGGACAATTATATCACCGGCCTGTCAAAATACTCACCGGCTAAATATAGCTCGCTGGCATTAGACGGTAAAGACGACCCTGTTATGAGCCGTTCGCCGGATCAACGTACCAAAGACTTCGGTGAATTGAACTTTGCGCAGACGCCCGTTCCTGCTGCGTTGGCCGTGCTCACTCAGCGTCAGTCCGATGTTCGGCGAATCGAGGGCGAAGTGCTGAATCTGCTGGCCAGCAAAGTAGGCGCACAGGACGTGAAGTTCGACAAAATCCTCGCGATGCTGAGCATGGAGTCGAAAGTGGTGGTTGCCGGTACGAAATTTAAAGGTCAGATGTTTTTGGCTGCTTCGTCGTCGGGTATTCAGCCGCGCATGAGCTTGAACGGTGGACCGGTGCGAATTCAGGATGGTCAGGGTATCATCGAATTTACGGCGCAGGGCGGTGCGTATGACAAAAACGGATTAGCCCGCCGGACGCTGAACGGCTCGATCTCGTATCAGCAGCCAAATGGCGAAAACAAAACGGTTAGCTTCAATCAGGAATACTTTGTGGCGAAACCATCTTACGAAATTGAGTCGGGGTCGTTTCCGCCCTTATACTTAGGTTGTGCTAATAAGCTGAGCGTTCAAAGCCCACAGTTGGGTGCCTTGTGGAACCCGAGTTTCTCCGCCGATGGTGCTCAAGTGCTCTCTTCTGGCGAGAAAGGCAAAATTACAATTGTGCCGAGTGCTGCCCGCGTCGTGCTGAACGTAAGCAATGCGGGGAGTTTGCTGGGTAAAAACGATTTCAAAGTAAATCGGGTACCGAAGCCGACATTGGAAATATACGCTGGTGGATCGAAAGTAGACGAGCGTCGGGGTATGTCAGCATCGGCTGTTCGTAGTGTTCGGGTTAATGCCATTGCGGATGAAAGCTTTCGCAACTACTCGCCGGATGACGCGAACTTCCGGGTTTCTGGAATCACAATTTCTTTGGCTCGGGGTAGCCGCCGGGTTGGTAGCCCAATAGCCCTTGGTCCGGGTGGTGGTTCAATTGGGTCATTGGCTGCTGAAGCACAACCTGGTGACCGGTATGTAGTGGAAGTTGAAGGTGTTGAACGCCGTAACTTCCAGGGTAAAACCAGCGATGTGCCTATGGGCCGTCCTACGTTCGTTATTCCTCTGAATTAAAAGCACTAAACCGGTATCAGCGCCGTTTAGTACATATAGATAAACACAAAAGTTGTTAGACATGAACCAGTTTAAAACGGCAGCGGTAGCCGCTACATTTCTGGCCATAGCCGGAGGAGCGGTGGCGCAGGAGAAACCGAGTACCGGCACCAACTCGCTGTCGGTTCGGGGTATCAACGAGAACGACATCATGATGAAGAAGACCCTTTGGCGTCGGATCGACCTAAAGGAAAAACAGAATCAGTCGATGTTCTCGAAAAACAACGAGATTTCCAAGTACCTCATTGATGCCGCTAAAGCGGGCTTGATCGATGTGTACGCAAACGACTCAGTAGCTACGAAACTGACACCCCAGAAGTTTCAGGATCGGTTGATCCAGCCTAACACGGGTGGTGGTCTATCAGCCGAGGAAATCGCGGCTGGCTTCGGTAACGAGACGGCTGCTGGTGGCGCTAACGACGGCTGGGGCGATGCCAAGAAACCTGATCCGAAGAAAAAAGTGGCTCAGCCAGTTGATGACGGTTGGGGTGCTCCTAAGAAAGCAGCCGCTAAACCGGCTGATGATGGCTGGGGACCTGCCCCTAAAAAGGCAACTGCAAAAACCACAAAAGGCAAGAAAGGAGCGAAAGCTGCGGTTGTAGAAGCGCCCAAGATTGATACCGCAGTAGCCGTTGCGCCCACTATTCAGGGTGATGAGTACTTCGCTAAGGAGTTCAACATCATGGAAATCAAAGAAGACTGGATTTTTGACCGCAAGCGCTCCCGGTTGTACTACGACATTCAAACGGTGACTATTTACTTGCCATCCGACAAAAACACGGCCGGTCTGGAAGTACCACTGGGAACGTTCAAATACAAAGACCTTGATAAGTTGTTCCGCAGCGACCCGAAGAAATTTATCTGGTATAACCCACAGAACCAGGCTCAGCACAAAAACTTAGCCGATGCGTTTGATCTGCGCTTGTTCTATGGTCGGATTACGAAAGTAGCAAACCCCAACGACACCGACTTGCTTGGCATGTATGGTGACAAAGAGGGCTTGATGAAATCGTACCAAACCGAGTATGAGTTGATGGAAACAGAGCATGGTCTCTGGGAATACTAAGAGTTTTAAAGTAAAACAAAAAAGGAGCCAAGCGGCTCCTTTTTTGTTGGGGTATCACGGACTTCAGTCCGTTTTGACTAATAAAAACGGACTGAAGCCCGTAATACCATCATTGCTCCATTGTCTCGAAATACTGCTTCAGTTTAACCGCCCGGTCTTTACCAACGATCTCTGCGACTTCTTCGATGGTGGCTTCCTTAATTTTGGTAACACCTTTGAAATGTTTCAGTAGCTTCTCCGCCGTTTTCTTACCAACTCCTTCAACGCTTTCTAACTCACTAATCAGGCTGTTGCGGCTACGTTTGTCGCGGTGGTAGGTAATGGCAAACCGGTGCGCTTCGTCACGGATGCGCTGAATGAGTTTGAGCGATTCGGATTTCTTGTCGATGTACAGCGGCAGATTATCCTCCGGGAAATAGATTTCTTCCAGCCGTTTGGCGATACCAATGATCGGTACTTTGCCATATAGGTCGAGGTTCTTCAACGCATCGCAGGCCGCACTGAGCTGCCCCTTGCCTCCGTCAATCACAATTAGATCAGGCAGGCCGGTATCTTCTTCGAGCACACGGCTATACCGGCGCGTAACCACCTCATACATGCTGGCGAAGTCGTTAGGACCCACGACGGTTTTGATCGAGTAGTGCCGATACTCTTTATTTGCTGGTTTGCCGCCTACAAAGCACACCATCGCCGATACGGGATTTGTGCCCTGAATATTCGAGTTGTCGAAGCACTCGATGCGAACGGGCAGCGTTTTTAACTGTAAATCCTGCTTCAGTCGAATCAGTACCCGGTCGTTCCGGCTGGCGTTGGCTGTGGCTTCGGCGGCTGCTCGTTCCTGTCGTTCGCGCCGGAAATACAGCACGTTTTTCAGCGACATATCCAGCAGTTTCTTCTTATCGCCAATCTGCGGAATCGTTACTTCCGCCTGTAAATCGACATCCAACGGAATATTCGTGATAATCTCTTTGGCGTTGCTGCCGTACTGTCCTCGAAACTCAACGATCATCATCGCCAGCAGATCCGGGTTGGATTCTTCTAATTTTTTTTTGATCTCGACCGTATGCGCCTGTACGATAGTGCCGTTGACAACCTTCATAAAATTGACGTACGCAGCCGTTTCGTCGGAGGCAATAGAGAACACGTCGGCATCGGCAATTTTTGGGTTTACTACCGTCGATTTACTTTGAAACCGCTGCAACACGTCCATCTTGTCCTTGTACTTCTGGGCCTGCTCAAACGCCATTTCTCCGGCTGCTTCAACCATGCGCCCCCGGAAATAATCCTGCGCTGGCTTCAGGTTGCCTTTCAGAATGTGGTGAACCTGCTCAATGTCTTTGTCATAATCACCCTCGGCCTGTTTGCCTTCGCAAGGGCCTTTGCAATTGCCGATGTGATACTCCAGACACACTTTGTATTTACCCGCCTGAATGTTCTCCGGAGCAAGGTTGTAGTTGCAGGTGCGGATCGTGAAGAGTTGACTGAACATGTCCAACACTGTGTACATGGGCTTCAGGTTGGCAAACGGTCCGTAAAATGTGCCCTGCTTCCGGTCGATGCGCCGGGTTGTGATCACGCGCGGAAAATGCTCGTTGGTGACGCAGACGAAGGGGTATGTTTTGTCGTCGCGTAGCAGGATGTTAAACTTCGGCAGATAGCGCTTGATGAGTTGATTCTCAAGCAACAGCGCGTCAAATTCCGTGTTGACGATGGTGAATTCGATCTTACGAATCTGGCTCACCAAGCGCAGTGTTTTGCGGTCGTGCCCTTTGGAATTAGTAAAGTAGCTACTGACGCGGTTTTTAAGATCTTTGGCCTTACCGACGTAAATAACCTCGCCCGACGCGTCGAAATAACGATAAACGCCCGGCTCGTGCGGTACTTTAGCAAGTTCTTTCTTGTAGTCGAATTCGGGCATAATTAGCAAGGTAAACGCTGTCTATGGTAACAATCGACACACGCTAAAGGTTGCCCGGCGAACGTCGTCATAAGCAGTCAAAATGGCTTCATCGAGCAACTGAGGACGATTCAACACCGAAAATGCAGCCGTTATACCCAGGACGTTGATGTCGGTTGTGTCAAGATCGAGCGTACCGCACAGCGCAACAACCGGCACATGCGCACGACCAGCCCGGTCAGCAACGCCTTTTAGTACTTTACCCTGCATAGTCTGTTTGTCGAGTTTGCCTTCACCCGTCAGCACGAAGTTGGCGTTTTGGAGGTGCCGGTCGAAGTCAACGGCGTCGAGCACCACGTCGACACCTGGCTGGAGCGTTGCGTTCAGGAAAAACAAGGCCCCCGCGCCGAGTCCGCCAGCCGCTCCAGCTCCTGGCACGTCCGCTATGTCGATGCCAAACTGCTCCTGCACGACACGGGCGAACCGGCGCAATCCCGTATCGGTCCAAAGGATTTCGAGCGGTGTCCCGCCTTTCTGAGGACCATAGACATAAGCCGCTCCGTTTCGTCCGTGCAATGGGTTCGTCACGTCGCAGGCGACCGCAAATCGAGTGTCGCCAATGCGTGACGCAGTAGGAGGGACGATGCGGCTGATGCGGGGCAGGCTCATCCCGATGGCACGTAGCGGCTCCCCGTGTTTATCGAGAAACTGCCAGCCGAGTGCACTGGCCATCCCGATGCCCGCGTCGGTCGTAGCGCTCCCGCCAATGGCCAGCACCACGTGCCCAACGCCCTGGTCAATGGCTTTTTGAATCAGTTCGCCCGTTCCGAAGGTGCCCGTGCGGACAATGCTCTGTTCATTGCGGGACAAAAGCACCAGCCCCGAAGCTGCCGCCATTTCGATAAACGCCGTTTGCCCATCGCCCGACAGCCCAAAACCTGCTTCAACCGGCCGACCAAGCGGGTCGCTGACCGTAGCGATATGCCAGGTGCCGTTGATGGCTTCAGTGAGGACCTGTGCGGTTCCTTCGCCCCCGTCGGCGAGGGGCAGCGCGATGGTTTCGGCTTCAGGACGGGCTAAACGAACGCCCTCCGCCATCGCATTGGTCACTTGCTGGGCTGTGAGCGAACCGCGAAACTTATCGGGAGCGAGAAGAATGCGCATAGGCTTGGTATAAATACAGGACAGGATTACAGGATTGGAGGATGGTAGTAAAACAAATCCTATTCAATCCTATAATCCTGTCCTAAAAATTCGTCTTACAGTTATCTCTACTGCAAAATCTCTTCCTCGTCTTCCGGTACCACCTTGGGCGGAATATACCGCTGCGACGAGTCGATGTGGTAGCCGCCACAGTCGATCTTGAAATTGTTGGGCTTGCGGAACGGCTCCGGGCGATACTGCGTCAGGGTTGGGTCTTTGTAAATCTTCTGCATGTACATCGCCCAGGCGGGCATCGCCTGTCGTCCGCCCTGCCCCAGCTCAATCGTGCGGAAGTGAATGGGTCGGTCGTCGCCACCCACCCACAGACCCGACACCAAATGCTGCGTCATGCCCATGAACCAGGCATCGGAGTAGTTGGAAGTAGTGCCGGTTTTAGCCGCAATTTCGTTGCCGCCTTCCAGCAGTTTGTACTGCGTTCTGAGCCGCTGCGCCGTGCCGTTGGGTTCTTCAACGGCTCCGCGCATGAGGTGCAACATCTCGTAGGCCCGGTTGGCGCTGATTACCTGGTTGGCGTCGGGGGTGAAGTTCTTGAGTACGTTGCCATCCTTATCGGTGATGCGGACGAGCATCATGGGCCGGACGCGGGTGCCGCCGTTGGCAAATGCGCAGTAGGCCGCCACCATTTCGTAGACCGACACGTCGCCCGTGCCGAGACAAAGCGTTGGATTATTGGGCAAATCTTTGCTCAAAATGCCCATGTCGTTGGCGTATTTGATAACGGCAGCCGCGCGGGTTTTTTTAATCAACTGAGCGCTAACTGAATTGATCGACTGCCCCAGCGCTTCCCGCAGCGATAAATCCTGTCCGCTGTAGCGCCCCGTCGAATTTTTTGGCATCCACGGCGGGCCATTATTGTTGTCTTCCCCGTGGGCAAATACCGTTGGTCGGTCGGTAACGTGGCTGCACGGCGTCACGAAGCCCTGATCCATCGCCGTCAGGTACACGAACGGTTTGAAGGTCGACCCCGGCTGGCGTCGGCTCTGGCGGACGTGGTCGAACTTCATGTGCTTGAAATTGATACCCCCCACCCAGGCTTTTACGTAGCCCGAACGCGGGTCCATCGACATAAACCCTGTATTGAGCAGCCGCTTGTAATATTTGATGGAATCCAGCGGACTCATTGTGGTGTCCTTTTCATTGCGAGTGCCACCGTACACGAACACTTTCATCTTCGACGGTTTCCGCATCTCGCGCCAGATCGCGTCCTCGTCTTTGCCATATTCGGCTTTGAGTTGCTTGTAGCGGGCGGTTTGTTTGGCCCTTGCTTCAATAAAACCCGGAATCTCCTGGTACTTTTTGGTTCGCGGATTTTTCTGCACCCACGGATTCCGACCACGCCAGTGTTCGTAAAACTTCTTCTGCTGGTCGCGCATGTTGTTCATGACGGCTTCCTCCGCGTAGGCCTGCATCCGCGAGTCGATGGTCGTGTAAATTTTCAGCCCGCTCGTGTATAGGTCGAGTTCGGCGTTGTTTTCTTCGTTGTACTGCCTGATCCACCGCTTGATGTCGTCGCGGATCACCGACCGGAAATAAGCCGCCATGCCCGTGTTCTGGTTTTCGATGCTGAAATCCAGTTTCAGGGGCTTGCGTTTGTAGGTCGCAAACTGCACATCGTCCAAGAATTTATATTTTTTCATCTGCCCCAGCACCACGTTCCGCCGACTGATGGTTCGCTCTTCAAACAGACGCGGGTTATAGAAAGTGGGGTTTTTCAGCATTCCCACCAGCAGGGCTGATTCCTCCACGTTCAGTTGCCAGGGTTCTTTACCAAAATACGTCTTGGCCGCCGTTTTAATGCCGTAGGTATTATTGCCGAACGAAACCGTATTGAGGTACATCATCATCACCTCCTGCTTCGTGTAGTTACGTTCCAGCCGAACCGCCAGAATCCACTCTTTCGTTTTCGAGATGATCGTTTTCAAAATCGGTACGTTCCCCAGCACACCGCGCAACTCCTCCTGCCGGGTGTCGAACAGGTTCTTAGCCGTTTGTTGCGTCAGCGTGCTGCCTCCTCCCGAACTCGACAGATCCTGAAAGGAAAGCACCCCAATTACTGCCCGAAAAAGCGCTCGTGGATCAATGCCGGAGTGCTTCACGAACCGGGCATCTTCCGTCGCCAGCAGCGCCGATACGACGTTGGGCGACACCTGCGATATTTCGACGGGTGTACGGTTCTCGACGTAGTACTTACCCAGTAGTTGATTGTCGGCCGTGTACACTTCCGAGGCTTCTTCACTCTTCGGATTTTCGAGCGCCTTTAAATTAGGCATCCCGCCAAAGAGCCAGAAGAAGTTGTAGCTAACGGCCAGCACGTAAAAAACCAGCAACGCAATGCCAATCAGTGAATACCGCCAGAGCTTTTTTATTACAGTCCTGTAAGTACCGGGAGCAAAGTCAATCATCAATTTTGGAATGATGAATGATGAATGACAAATGATAAACGATTTACACCGGCAGGCATTTATCATTTATCATCTATCATTCATCATTAAATTTAAAATCTACTTTCTGTTCGCCGTTGGCTGGTCGGCAGCGGCCTGCATTTCCTGCGCACGGGGCAATAGCTTACTGGCGGGATAATCGCGTACAAACTCGTTCAGGGCCAGCCGGTAGGCGTCGATGCCCTTCACCCGGCCAATCATCATAACCCGCAGCAGCGCCAGTTTGTCTTCCAGTTGTGTACCCGCAAAAGTACCCAGCGCGTTCTCGGCGCGGGCCAGGGCCTCGGTCGTATTGCTGGCTTTGTACAGTTCGTATATGTCCGTGTAAACCCGTTGCGCCTGTGCTTCAGAGTCGGTCGATTGCGTGGCCGTACGTCCCGTCAGCCGGGCATACGACGTGTTGGGATACTCAGTCAACAGTTTATCTTTCCAGTTCGACGCCTTCCCTAACTGCTCATTCGAGAGGTGAAGCAGATAGTACACCTCCGGCTTGGGCAGCGTGTTGGGGTAGCGGGTCAGTAGTTGCTCAAACGTCGGTATGGCATCGGCGGGTTTGTCCAGTTGAAATTTGTACAGCTTGCCCAATTTATACAGGGCGTTTTCAATCCGCTGATTCGCCAGCACCTGGGCTTCTTTGGCAACGGGTATCTGGCTGAGCAAGGCCTCTTTCTGAGCGTTTCGTACCGATGCCGGGCCTGCCGGTGGCGTACCACCAAGGCCGGACGATGACAAGGGGGCGTTTGGGTTGATGCCGTTGGCGGCCGAACCACCATTGAGCGGACTATTGGTAGCCGCTACCGCTTCCGACGATTCTTTGCTGCTGCGTCGCCAGTTGTCTTCGAGCGGCCGGTTGCCCCACCGCACCGAAAATTCCTGCCGACCCTGGCTGAGCGCCACGGGATTATACAACACCCAGCGTTCGTTGGGTGGGAGGCCGGAGTTGGTTGCCCCCGCCACGGCGTTGAAATTACCGCCCATTGCCCGCTCCACAATCTGCTGTGCCAGTGCGGCCTGCGCTTTGTCGGCTTTTTCGCGGTCCGAAATCACTTTGTCGAGTACTTTATCCAAAGCGGCCGGGTCCATTCGGGCCAACGTCAACAGGCTATCATCGGTACGGATCGTGGTTTGGTACTGCACAAATTCATCGAGCGTTTTCTTGCGAACCACAGCGGCTGCGTAATCGGGCGACTGCTTTGGCAACAACGTCATGGCACTATCATAGTAAACTTTCGCCCGGCCATAATCGGCTTTCTTCTCAAAATACAACCGACCGATTTCCTGGTACGTGTGAGGCACCTGCGTCGTGTTTGCTCCAGCCGCCTGAATCGACTGACTATAGAACTTGATTGCCTGATCGATTCGTCCGCTCCGCGCTTCGAGCAGCCCCATTGTAAAATAGATCTTGTCTTTCAAATCAGCATTCTTGCGGTCGTTGAGCAGGCTTGTAAACGTAGCGGCCGACTGCGCCACCCGCTTCTGGTCGCCCGTAAGTCCGTTGCTTTGAATCGCATACAGGTTTGCGTAGAACGACTGATCGTAGGTTGGCCGGGCCTTTAACACCTGCCGATACTGCTCAACAGCTTTGGCGGGCTGCTCGATCAGGTCGTAGAGCTGGCCCGCAATGAGGTGTAGCCGGGCGGTCGATTCCCCTTTTTTGAGCACCGGAAACGTAGCGTCGAGGATGCCGACGGCCGTGACAAACTCGCCCTTCCGCTGGTGCAGATACGCTTTGGTCAGGTAAAAATCGCGGGTGTTGGCCCGGTTAAGCGGCTGGGTACGCAGATACTCCGCTACATTCAGCGCGTTTGGATAATCGCCCGCTTCAACATAAGCACGCATCAGGCCCACTAACGCTTCATGCTTGTCGTTCTCGTCGGTGCCCTTGGTGTTTACGTACTTGAACACCTCGATGGCATTGGGCAAATCCTGTTTCAGGAGCCGCGCCCGGCCAATCAGGTTATAGGAATTATCGAGCCATTTGCTGTTCTGATGCCGTTCGGGAACAAGCGACGCTTTTTTGATGGCATCGTCCAACTGAGGCTTCACCGGCTGAGCGAGCATTGAATCGACCGGCAGGAGAATAGGCAACAGTTGGTTGTAATTTTCCCGGCGAGTTTTGAACAGGATTTGCTCAGCTTCGTCGATCTGATCGCGGGCAATAATGTAGGCGTTGTAGTGGGCTGTGAGGTTATGATATCCCTTACTGATGGGCCTTGTGCTGTACTGCGAACACGAAATTAACCCTCCAGTCAGTGAAACAAGGACCGTCAGTAACAGGGATGAGCGGTGAGGGAAATAGCGGAACATTCGACGATAGCACGTGGATACTCGTACTCAAAACGCTCAACAATGGACTGGCCGTATGGAACGTTAAACCAAATTAACGAATTTTGCGCTTCACCTGCTATTAACGCGCCGAAATCTATGGAAAACCCACCCGACCAATCCGAAGAGAATCGTTCATACCAGCCTGACAAACCCGACCCACTGAAGCGTACGACCGAAAAAACGACTTCGTTTGTGCAGTTCAGCGGCATTGCCTTTCAGATGCTGGGGACTATTGGGCTGGGCGTTTGGGTTGGGTTGAAAATTGACGAGTGGCAGGACAACCGCCGTCCCATCTGGACGATTATCCTCTCGCTGACGGCCATCGGCGCATCGCTGTATTTGTTTATAAAGCAGTTGACGAAAAAGTAGAGACGGAATACGTTGCGTCTCCTCATGCGTCAGCAATATTACCCGGTTATGAGAACATTCGTTCGTAAGACGCAAAGGGTTGCCGGTCGGAAGGCCGACCACCGCCAGTGCTGTATCTACATAGCTAATTATGCTCCGAGCAACTATCTTCACTGCCCTGCTTGCAATTGCATTTTTCGTAGTTGACCGATATTACATCGCGCCTTGGCTGCACCCGAATTGGGAAATTATACTGGTCTTTTTTCTGAGCGTTTCGTTTCTCACACACCGGCTGGTATCAACTGGTTTACAGGGCAATCAGGAACGTTTTGTGCCTCTCTACTTAGCCGCGACGGTTGCCCGCTTAGTGCTGGGGTTAGCCTTCGTTGGGTTTTTTCTGTTCCGCCACATTGAGCAGCGCCGAACCTTCGTTTTCGACTTTCTTGTACTATATATATGTTACACTGGTTTTGAGATTTGGGCGCTTAGCCGTAACTTGCGACGCGATTCGTAAAAACGATCTGTCACTTCATATGATACGTTCGGTTATTAGTAAATTTTTGTTGGCTACAGCACTCGTTCTGAGTGCATTAACGTTTAGTCAGGCGCAGGAACCCGGTCACGAGGGCGAAGTTCCGGGCAAAAAAGGTAAGTTCAATGTGGGCGAAATGATCATGCACCACATTAAAGATGAGCATGGCTGGGAGTTGGCGCATGGCGTCACGATCCCCCTTCCGGTGATTCTGTACTCAGCCGACCGGGGGCTGGAACTGTTCTCATCGTCGCGGCTGGCGCACGATCAAATTTACAACGGCTATAAGCAGGAACACGGCAAAATTCACCGGGTCGATGCGGCTGGGAAGGAAGTGGAAGGCGCTAAAGTGTATGACTTTTCCATTACCAAAAACGTGGCTTCACTGCTGTTGAGCGCTATTATCCTGCTGACGCTGTTTCCCGCCGTTAGCCGGGGTTACGCTCGTAACAAAGGCAAAGCGCCCACCGGTATTCAATCATTTCTGGAGCCGATTATCCTGTTCGTGCGCGACGAAATCGCCAAACCCAGCATTGGTCCCAAGTACGTTAAGTATCTGCCCTATTTGTTGACGTTGTTCTTCTTTATTTTAGTCAACAACTTGCTGGGCCTGTTGCCGGGGGCGGCCAACCTGACGGGCAACATCACCGTAACGCTGGTGCTTGCTGTCATTACGTTTTTCATTGTATCGTTCAGCGGTAACAAGCATTACTGGATGCACATCGTTAAGCCGACGGGGGTGCCACTTTTGTTGCTGCCAATCATGATTCCAGTTGAGATTGTGGGCGTGTTCATGAAGCCGCTGTCGCTGATGATTCGATTATTCGCCAACATCACGGCGGGCCACATCATCATTCTGAGTCTGCTGGGTCTGATATTCATGGCCAACAACATGGGTGGTGCCATGACGAGCGTAGCCATCAGTCCCGTAGTGCTGTTTTTCACCCTGTTTTTAAATCTTATCGAACTGCTGGTGGCGTTCTTGCAGGCGTTCATTTTCACGCTGCTAACGGCCATGTACATCGGTAGTGCCGTAGAAGACAACCACGAAGCCGATCATGGCATTGGCGGTCACGAAACGACCTCCGAGTTAGGGTAGGGCAGTTGGTGAGTTAGTCAGGTGCTGACGTAAAAGTTACTCACTAACTAATCGACCCGTTAACTGACTGACTGATAATCACTTTGCAATCTTTTGTTTCGTTTCACTAATAAATCTGTTTGAAGTTTATGTTCGCAATGTTGTTTGCTTTGTTGCTGGAAGCTACGGGTAGTGTAGCTGTCATGGGTGCCGCTATTGGCGCTGGTTTAGCCGCTATCGGTGCTGGTTTGGGTATTGGTCGGATTGGTGGCAGCGCGATGGAAGGTATCGCCCGTCAGCCCGAAGCCGCTGGTCGTATTCAAACCGCCATGCTGATTATTGCGGCTCTCATCGAGGCCGTTGCGTTGTTCGCAGCCGTTATCTGTCTGCTGGTTGCTACGGCTTAATTGCCGTAGCTGTATCAGCAGCGCCAATGTTGAGTAGGCTGACTACAATAGGTGTCGGCTCCACTACTCGCTGATGTATCAGGAAAATGCCCACCCGGTTAGGGGTTGCCGACGGGTGGGCATTTTCAAACAAAAGATTGACAAAAACTTGTGTTTATGTTTGTGAGTGTGTCCGTGTTTAGAGCAACAAGCACAAACAATGAAACACTAACGCACTCAAATACTTACTAATTTATACGCATGGACTTACTTACTCCCGATCTTGGTCTGTTGTTCTGGCAGGTGGTGGTGTTCCTCGGCCTGTTCCTGATTCTTCGCGCGTTTGCCTGGAAACCCATTGCAAACAGTTTGCACGAACGCGAAAATAATATTCAAAGTGCGCTTGATCTGGCCGAAAAGACGCGCGTCGAAATGACCGCGCTGAAGGCCGATAACGAAAAGCTGCTGGTTCAGGCCCGTTCTGAGCGGGACACCATTCTGCGCGGTGCCAAAGAAATAGCCGATAAAATGGTGGCCGATTCACGCGACAAAGCCGCAGCCGAAGGGCAGCGGATGCTGGAGCAGGCTCGCGAATCGATGCAGAACGAGCGGCAGGCACTGGTTGCCCAAATGAAAAAAGAGGTCGTTACACTCTCGCTGGAGATTGCCGAGAAGGTGCTGCGTAAAGAACTCAGTGACAAATCAGCCCAGGAAAAATTAGTTTCTGACCTGGTGTCGAACTCACGCTTAAACTAACCGATTATGGCAATTGCAACAGTAGCCGGTCGGTATGCCAAATCATTGCTGGATCTGGCCAAGGAGCAGGGTATCGCCGAGACGATGTACACCGACATGAAGTTTGTGAAGCAGACGCTGGCTCAAAACCGGCAGTTTGCGCTGATTTTGAAGAATCCTATTGTGCGAGCCGAGAAGAAGAATGCGGTGATGAAAGCCGTTTTCGCCAGCCGGTTGAACAAACTGACGATGTCGTTTTTCCAGATCATCGCCAACAAGAATCGCGAAGCCATCATCGACGCCGTTGCCGAACAGTTTGTCATTCAGTACGAGCGTCTGAAAGGCGTTGAACGGGCAACGATCATCACGACCATGCCGCTGACCGATGCACTGCGTGAGCAGTTTAAAGCCATCGTTATGAAAAATACGAACGGCAAATCGGTTGAGCTGGACGAGAAGATCGATCCGAAACTGGTTGGCGGTTATATTCTGCGCGTTGGTGATCAGCAGATCGACGGCTCAATTCGCAGTCAGCTAAACGAAATTCGCCTACAGTTTCTGAATTAATCTAAAAATCATAGACTCACAAGAAGAGCCGCTCTTAGCTAAGGGTGGCTCTTCTTGTGAATTATAGTTAAGCTAATCAGACAGGAGTGTAATGCCTTCATAAATGGCATCCATCGACAACGTCATGTCTAATTGTGGAAGATCAAATTTGCGGTCTTCAAAAAACCGAATAAACTCAACCGCTACCACCACTTTTCATATCCTGTGGCCGGTTTCCAGGTTGACTTTGGCTCAAAATGACGCCATAAAATTGCTGACACGTTTCGCAGCAGCGTGAATCCTTCATTGGTACGTTCCCAACTCTCGTCTTGCTGGTTTTTGGTCATCACGCAGTACACGTACTCACCGTGGGGCGCGTGAATCAGTACCACCTCCGACCGCGACCGGTTAACGGCTCCATTTTTAGAGGCTGTTTTCACATCGGGCGGCAACTGCGACAAACCGTCGTTATCCCAATATTGACGCCCCAGGTTCCGGTACATTTCGTCGCTGGCACCGGGGCTGACGGCGCGGCCCTGCCGGATGTAGGTCAGCAGGTCGGTCAGTTCGCGGGGCGTCGTTTGTCCCCAGCCATATTGTTTCTGGTTAACCGCGCGGCCCGGCGTCCGGGAGTTTACCCGCGTCTGGTGGAAGCCGTTCACGTCGAGCCACTGATTAATGGCCGCGCCACCCCCGGCCAGCGCCTGACACCATAAACTACCCGTGTTGTCGCTGACGGTTTCCATGAGCATAACCACTTCGCTGAGTGGAATTTTAGCCCCGTTCTTCAGGGAGCCGACAATGCCGTCGTCGTAATGCAGCGAGTCGTTATATACCAACTCCTGACCGTACGTCAGTTCGCCCCGGTTGATTCTGTCGAACAGCCTGCATTGAATTGGAATCTTGATGGTGCTGGCCGTTGGAAAAAGCGTGTCGGCGTTGATGGCAACGGTTTTGCCGGTGCGCAGGTTACGGACATAAATTCCCACATCACCCCGGAACCCCGCCAGTGTCGCCCGAAGCTGACGGTCAAGTTTACGATCAATTTTTGTCGATTGACCATAAGATAGTACGCAATGAACACAAATGAACAGGCAGATAAGGAAGCGCATCAGAATTGACAGGATTTGACTAATTTGACATGAGTGCGGGAAAAATGCTCCCGTTCGTAGAATCGGACGGTGTCAGTACGGATTTGGTTGGTGGTAACTTCCAACTGCACGAGGTCCTCCCGATGGGCCAGTGCGTCGAGAGTGGCAATGAGCTGGGAGCCAATGCGCTGGTTGCGAAGATCTGGCCTGATGTATAACTCCTGAATTTCGCCGACTTTGCCGGTATGGTGCAGCAGGTACTGAATATGATAGCTCACAAACCCAACAACCCTCTCGTCCCGTTCGGCAACGAGGTAATGAATCATTGGATTTGTTACATTCTTCCGGAAAATGGCCCGGAAGCAGCTACGATCTAACATGGTCTTTTCGAGGTCGCACAGGAATCCGTAAACCACGTCTACGTCACCTTGGCGGGCGGGTCGAACAAGTACTGATGGAGTAGATTGAGGGGCCACGGTGGTTCTGGTAAGGATTTAGCGGACGGATAAGCGAAACAGGCGTCGATGCAAACCGGCAACCCGTAGCGGGTCCCGAATATAATCACTTTCCCGTATGAAGACTTTACACGTACTCAATGGAGAGGCAACGGCTCACCAATTTACAGGCGCTGGCTTACCCGGTGACGTGGTAATCTGGCGCGAAATGCTGTCCGAGGGTCCGTTGCTGGCTTCGCCCCAAAATGACGAGGAACTGTGGACACTGCGCCGAAACTGGTTGATGGCACAGTTCGGTGATCGCCTGCAAGAGGACACGTACGAAGAAAAAGTAGTCGCTGAGTTCGCCCGAATTTGCCGCTACGCCGAGTATGATGAAGTCATTTTCTGGTTTGAACATGACCTGTTCTGTCAAATTAATCTGGTTTTTCTGCTGGCCTGCTTTGCCCGCGTCGATTTGGGCCAAACGGTGTTGAAACAAGTCTCCATCAATCAGTTTGCCGGTATCAGCAATTTCAAAGGGTTAGGGCAGTTGACGGGTGTTCAGTTAGCCACGCTCTATCCACAGGCTGAACCGTTAACGGTTTATGAACTGACGTTGGTAGTTCGGGTGTGGAAAGCCTACGCCACCCCGGACGCAGCAGCGCTGACTGAACTGCTTACTGAAAACTTTGGCCGGTTACGCTATCTGCGGGTGGCTCTGCTGGCGCACGTAGCCCGTCTACAGATTGGAACTAACGGCTTGCCACTGATCGAAAACCAGCTTCTTACCCTTATTCAAACGTCCCCCAAAACGACGCAGCAGGTAGTGACTGAGTGGCTGGCCAATGACCATATTTACGGTTTGGGAGACCGGAGTATCGAAAATTACATTGCTCAATTGATCCGGCAAGGGCTTGTTCAGGAGACGGATGGCTTTCTAACCGATGTTGTCGATTGAATAGACAACAAAAATTTTTGTCAACTCCCATAAAAATAATGTGAAAATATGGTCTACAAATGCAACTGGTATGCCCCTCATTCCGCCGTTGAGCGTAGCTGCTTAGCCGTGATTTTTAGCTTATTCATAACCGCATTTAACGGGCTGGCCCAACCGGCATCGGTCACAAAGCGCGTTTTCAATCCCCCGGCAACGCCCTTGCTGACCGTCGATCCGTACACGAGCGTCTGGTCGTTCGGCGACCAGCTCAACGGCGATGCCACGCGCCACTGGACGGGACAGGCCCAGCAGTTGAATGGTCTGATTCGGGTAGACGGAAAACCGTTTCGATTTATGGGAAAGCCGTCGATCATGGGCGAAACCATTGTTCCCACGGCGGAGCGACAGGCGTATCAGGCCCGCTTCGTGACCGATAAACCCACGTCTGACGCGTGGACCAGCCCTGCCTTCGACGATAGCCAATGGACCGTTGGCGAAGGAACGTTCGGGAGCCGAACCGGCGATCACACTAAATGGACTACCCCTGATATTTACGTCAGAAGAACCGTTATGCTCGACCGGGTGCCCCAGGGGTCGTTGCTGGTGAATGCTATCCAAAACGACAACTACGAACTGTTTATCAATGGCGAACTGGTGGCTAACGCTGCAGGGGTGTCGCCCACGTATCGGCTAACGCCAACGCACCGCAGTGCGTCCGATTTGCTCCGAAAAGGTAAAAACATAATTGCTTTTCACAGCCAAAATCTCTCAGGGCCAGGTTTTGTCGATCTGGGTTTGGTTGAAGAGCAGTTGCTGAACGAGACGGTTGCCGTTCAAACCGGGCGGCAGATGACCGCTACCCAGTCGACGTATACGTTTGCCGCCGGGGGCGTTGACCTGACGGTTACATTCATGGCTCCGTTATTAATGGACAACCTGACGGCCTTGTCGCGGCCGGTGCAGTACATCAGCTACCGCGTTCGGGCTACGGATGGCAAAGCCCATGACGTGCAACTCTACACGGACGTATCCGCCGAACTGGCCGTTAACTCACCCGACCAGTTGGTGACGTGGCAACGCGGCCGAACCGAACCGGCCCGCACCGGCTCGTCGGCGGGACCGAAACTTGACTACATGCGGGTGGGCACGGTGGAGCAGAAAGTACTGGGCCGAAAAGGGGACGACGTTCGAATCGACTGGGGCCAGTTGTACGTAGCGTCAGCGGTAGAAGCAGGCACCAGCCGACGGATTGGTTCGCTGCTGAGTGCCCGAAATCAGTTCGAACGGGAAGGCCGCGTAACCGACCTGCACGCCCGAATGCCCCGAATGGTGAGTGATAGTTTGCCCGTGCTGGCTACCAGTATGGAACTGGGCAAGATAACGGGCAACGCGGTTGAGCGGCACCTGCTGATTGGCTACGACGACGTGAAATCGGTTGAGTATTTTGGTCAGCCGCTCAATGCCTGGTGGCGTCAGGCTGGCGGTGCCGCGAACGGCAAACAGCCCGGTACGCTGGTGAGTATTGAACAGGCGCTGCAGGATGCCGAAACGGATTATGCCAAACTCAAAATTGACTGCGACGCCTTCGACAAAAAACTGTATGCCGATGCGCTTGCGGCTGGTGGAGCCGATTATGCTAATTTGTGCGTGCTGAGCTATCGGCAAGCCATTGCCGCCCACAAACTCGTTATCAGCAAACCTGCTGCATCGGAGCGGACGTCACAACCTCAGAGCGCGGATCAGTCGGCTTTACCCATCTTCTTTTTCTCGAAGGAGAATTTCTCGAACGGTTCCATCGGCACGGTCGACATTACCTACCCATCGGCTCCGCTGTTTCTGCTGTATAATCCGCTGTTGCTGAAAGGGATGATGGAGCCGATTTTTCAGTATTCCGAAAGCGGCCGGTGGACCAAGCCCTTTGCCGCGCACGACGTTGGCACGTACCCAATTGCCAATGGGCAAACCTACGGCGAGGATATGCCCGTGGAAGAGTCTGGTAATATGCTGATTTTAACGGCTGCCATTGCGGCCGTGGAGGGCAACGCCAACTACGCCAAACAGCACTGGCCAACACTGACGATCTGGACGGATTACCTGATCAAAAACGGATTCGACCCAACCAACCAACTCTGTACCGACGATTTTGCCGGTCACATTGCCCGCAATGCCAATCTGTCTATCAAAGCAATTATGGGTATTGCCAGCTACGGCTACTTAGCGGGTCGGATGGGCGACAAGGTCCGGGAGAAAGAGTACACCGAGATGGCCCGCGACCTGGCCCGCAAATGGATGAAATTAGCCGAGGACAAGTCGGCCGGAGAAGGTCGTCATTACACGCTGACTTTTGAAAACCCCGGCACCTGGAGCCAGAAGTACAACTTAGTCTGGGATAAACTGCTGGGATTGAACATTTTTCCGGTTGAAGTAGCCCAAACCGAAATCGCCTATTACCTGACCAAACAGCAGCCATTTGGTTTGCCCTTAGACAGCCGCAAGACGTATACCAAATCGGATTGGATCGTGTGGACGGCGACCTTAGCTGACCGTCCGGCCGACTTTGAGGCCCTGATTGCGCCCGTCCTGAAGTACGTCAACGAAAGCCCCGACCGGGTGCCGCTCAACGACTGGCACGAAACGACCGACGGCCGGAAGGTTGGCTTTCAGGCCCGTTCGGTAGTAGGTGGGTATTATATCAAAATGCTGGAGAAGAAATTGAGGAAATAGCGTTCGTCGTGTTCCCAACGCTAAAGCGGTGGGCTGATAGTCCGGCATTCGCAAGCCCATTATCAGCCCACCGCTTTAGCGTTGGGAACCCAATATCAAAACCCCTGCAAGGCATCTGATTCATACACGTGCCTGCCCGTAAGCCCCTGCTGCGCAGTTGTCAGCATGGCGCTGGCGACCTTAGCCGCTTCAATGCCTTTGTACTTTGCCGGGATAAGCGGACTGAATAACCGCATGGCGCCCTCGGCCAACCGCTCGCCGAGCCGGTTCTCGTTCCGGTTACCCAGCAGTAGTGAAGGGCGAAAAATGAGCAGCGTTGGAAATCCCATCGCCATCAGGTCACGTTCGACTTCGCCTTTTACCCGGTTGTAGAAAAACGACGATTCCGGGTCGGCACCCATCGCCGTGACGATAGCGAATTGAGTGACCCCATTGTCCAGACCCAACCGCGCGATGTCCATCGGGTACTGGTAATCCACTTTTCGGAAAGCTTCCTTCGATCCCGCTTTTTTCATCGTTGTGCCGAGGCAGCAAAAAATGTCGTCGGCCTGCGCAATCAATCCGTTTGGTCGGTCGAAGTCAAACACTACTTCCTGCAAACGAGGGTGCTGCCAGGTCAAGGGATTGCGTACCAATACTTTAACATTCGCATAGTGTGAAGACGCTATGAGTTGACGAGTGAGTAAATCGCCGATGAGACCCGTTGCGCCAAGAACTAACGCTGTTTTATGGGTAGATGCAGTCATAGCCAAGTGGGTATTTTCGCTAATTTAGTCGCTCCGTTTATAACCGAAGGACCTCTACCTCAAATTCTATTCTATGCGTTGGGCATCTCAGTGGATCACGGGCCTGTTTTTAGTCGTCGGTGCCGGATTTTTAGCTTCTTTCCAGTCACACGACGATGAATTTGTCAAGCAGTTAATCGACCGGTTACAGGCGTATAACGAGCAGCGGCCAACCGAAAAAGTGTACCTGCATACTGACCGGGAGACGTACCTCACCGGTGAAACAATCTGGATGAAAGGCTACCTGTTCAATGGGAGCAGCCATGCCGCTGACACCGTTAGCCGGGTGGTGTACGTGGATCTGGTCGACCCGGTTGCCCGCCGGGTCCGGCTTCGGGCGCAGTTCCGGGCAACGGACAGTTATGCGCCCGGCCAGTTGATTTTGCCGGATTCGGTGCCCGCCGGAACCTACCAGCTTCGGGCTTATACCAACTTCATGCGTAATGAACCGGAGACTTATTTCTTCACGAAAACACTGACGGTGCTGCGCCCGGCGGGTACCGAGCCGACCGGCAGCGCAGCCCAGACTGCCCCCCGCCAGCCCGACGTACAGTTTTTACCCGAAGGTGGTCAGTTAGTTGAAGGGCTGGATGGGCGCGTGGCGTTCAAAGCGGTAAGTTCATCGGGCCGATCTGTTGATGTATCCGGTTTTGTGCTGGATGCTAAGAAAGATACGGTTTCTGGTTTCGCCAGTCTGCACGCAGGCATGGGTTATTTTGCCTTCAAACCCGAAGCTGGGCAAACCTACACGGCTTTTGTGCGGCTCGCTGGTGGTGGCGTGGCCCCATACCCAATGCCCACCGTGCAGGCGCAGGGCGTGGTGATGCAGGTGGACAATTTGAGCAACAAAGACAATCTCCGGGTATACCTGCGTCATAACAAACCGGTTTCTCCAACCTCCGGAGCGCCGGTCGCGACCATGACCCTCGTGGCTCATACACGGGGCGTGCTGGTGGAGGCTGCCAAAGTGCCGCTGACCAAAAATTCGGCCGTGGTACAACTGCCAAAGGCCCAGTTTCCGGAGGGTGTTGCTCAACTGACCCTGTTCGACGAAACGGCTAAGCCGATTTGTGAGCGGCTGGTGTTCGTCAACAAAAATGAGCAGCTCAACATCGCGCTCTCATCCACCGAAACGACGTATAAAAACCGGGAGAAAGTCGATCTGACAGTCACAACGACCGACGCGGCCGGTAAGCCCGTTCCCGCTAACCTGTCGCTGTCGGCGGTGGATGCGCGACTAACCCCCGAAGCCGACTCGAACGGGGCAACCATCACCTCGCATCTGCTGCTCTCCTCGGACCTGACCGGCACCATCGAGCAGCCGGGTTATTACTTCGACCCTGCCCGCAAAAACCGCGTTCAGCACCTCGATCTGCTCCTGATGACCCAGGGCTGGCGACGGTTTGCCTGGGCCGACGTACTGGCGGGGACGATTCCGCCCATTAAATATCCCCTCGAACAGGGCCTTTCGCTGACGGGCCGGGTGGTGCGTCCCAACCAGAAAGACATTGGCGGCAAGGTGAAGCTAACGTTTGTGCTGGCCCGGCGCGACAGTGCCGGAAAGGACGCTGGGCGTGATTTTCTGGCTGGCGAAACCGATGAACGCGGCAATTATGCAGCCTATGACCTTGACTTCACCGACACCACGACCGTCCTGATTCAGGGTACGAAGGGCAAGGCGAACCGCGATCTGGTCGTCACCCTCGATCAGTTGCTGACCCCAACCGTCACCATCGCGCGGGTTCCGTATAATCCATTCGAGTTCCGGCGCGACGAATTAGCCGAGTTTATCCGGCGGACGAATGAGTACTTAGAGATTGAGCGGCAAATCCGGCGCAATGGGGAGGTGCTGCTGCAAAGTGTGACGGTGCGGGCAAAACGAACCCCGGAGCGGGACTCGCGCGTGATTTATGGCCAGCCCGATGCCACGGTCAAGTTCGACCAGAACAGCACCGTCGGACGGATGACCGTTCTGGACGTGATTCAGGGGCGTGTAGCGGGGGTGCAGGTGACCGGTTCGGGAATGAGCGCACGGGTGCAGATTCGGGGCGCTGCTAACTTCTCGGGCGCTATTGAACCCCTGTTCGTTGTGGATGGAATGCCCATGGACTTGCAGGGGGTTATGGGAATATCAGTGCAGGACGTGGATCGGGTCGATGTGCTCAAAGGGGCGTCGGCGGCCATCTACGGGTCGCGCGGGGGTGGGGGCGTTATCTCCGTGCTGACCAAGCGGGGTTCGCCAAACTATGATCTGGCTAAGGAAGCCGCCCCCGGTACGCTGATTGCTAAACTGCCCGGCTACGCACCGCTGCGCGAATTTTACGCCCCACGTTACGATGTAAAGAATGAAGTGGCCGACCGTCGCCCCGACTACCGGGCTACGCTGTTCTGGTCGCCAATGATCCGAACCGGGGCCGATGGCAAAGCGACGGTGTCGTTTTTTACCTCCGATGCTAAAACCACGTTGCGTATTCAGGCTGAAGGCGCTACCGCGACGGGTATGCCGGGTGTGGGGCGGCAGATGGTGGGCGTAGACTAATGCAATGTTGATGATCCGGTAGTATTCCAGACCCGTACTTATACAGTACTTACTTTTCAACGCGATACGATGAAAATTTCCCTTTTACTGCTGACGGGCTTGGTCGCTACGGCGCTCGTCCCAGTCCTGGCCCAGCCGACGTACCCCACCATTGGCCAGATTGTGCGCGTTGATCCGCGTTTGGATAAGCTCGTTCCCAAAGACGCCCAAATTGAGGTACTGGCCAGCGGGTTCACTTGGTCCGAAGGGCCGGTTTGGGTGAAGCAGGGGAACTACCTCCTGTTTTCCGACGTGCCCCAGAACACCATTTTTCGGTGGACGGAGAAAGACGGGCTTTCCCCCTTTCTGAAACCGTCGGGCTACACGGGGGTGGCACCCTACGGCGACGAGCCTGGTTCCAACGGCCTGACCATCGACCGGCAGGGGCGACTGATTGCCTGCGAACACGGCGACCGGCGCGTAACGGCCATGCCCCTGAGTGG
The DNA here is from genome assembly GCF_054779955.1 of Spirosoma arcticum. Taxonomy (NCBI): domain Bacteria; kingdom Pseudomonadati; phylum Bacteroidota; class Cytophagia; order Cytophagales; family Cytophagaceae; genus Spirosoma; species Spirosoma arcticum. Next base: position 80,466 of record NZ_BAAGXG010000003.1, on the reverse strand, counting down.
GAATGGTGGCGGCAAGAAAACCCTCGCCGATAATTACAATGGTAAGCGGTTCAACAGCCCCAACGATGTGGTAGTGCATTCGGATGGCAGCTATTACTTCACTGATCCACCGTACGGTCTGCCCAAAAAAGAGACCGATCCCACCCGCGAAATCGACGGGTTCGGCGTCTATCGCATCGCTCCCAATGGCACTGTATCTGTCATCACTAACGAGTTGACCCGCCCGAATGGTGTTGCCCTTTCGCCCGATGAGAAAGTCTTATATGTCGCCCAGTCGGACGGGGCCAATCCGGTTGTTATGGCCTACTCACTTCAAGCCGATGGCTCGGCGGGCAAGGGGCGCGTTGTTTTTGGTCCTGAGGGAATGAAGAAACAAAGCTTGACCGGCGGCTTCGATGGTATGAAGGTGGACCGCAATGGCAACTTGTGGGTTACCGGAGCTAATGGCGTACTGGTGCTCTCGCCAACGGGTGAGTTCCTGGGCCACCTGAAAACCGGCGTCGCTACAGCCAATTGCGCTTGGGGCGACGATGGCTCCACGCTCTACATCACGGCCGATATGTACCTCTGCCGGGTGAAGACAACGGCACGGGGGTGGTGATATTTAATGATGAATTATGAATGATAAATGGACCATAACTGAGCGGCATTTATCATTCATAATTCATCATTCCCTTTGCTTATCTTTGGGTTGATTTACTAATCGGAGCTTGGTTTAGGGGGTTATTCTCATCATGTTAGAGAATCGGAAGTGGGTTATCATTGGTGTTTTTTGCCTCGTCGGAGTAGCATACCTGACCCGGTTGTTTTATTTGCAGGTGCTCGACGATACGTACTCACTGGGTGCGTCGAAGAATTCAATCAAGCGGGTCGTGGAGATACCGTACCGGGGGCAGATTTACGACCGGAACAACAAACTCCTCGTTTACAATACGCCCGTCTACGATCTGTACGTAACGCCGAAACAAGTCAAAATTCCCGATACGACGGCTTTTTGCCGAATGATGAACATCACTCAATCGGAGTTTGACAGCATCATGGGGCTGGCCAAAAATTATTCAGCCCTTAAGCCCTCGCTGTTTCTGCGGCAGTTGTCCAAAGAAGATTTCGCCCGGATTCAGGATGCGCTGGTCGACTACCGGGGCTTTGAACCGGTAATTAGTGCCATGCGCACCTACCCGGCCCACACCATGGCCAACGCCCTGGGTTACGTCAGCGAAATCAGCAAAAAGCAACTCGAAAATCAGGATCTTCCCTATTACCGGCAGGGCGACTACGTGGGTCATAATGGACTGGAGGAGCAGTACGAGGATCAACTGCGCGGCAAGCGCGGGGTGAAGTTCATGATGCAGAACGTGCGGGGCGTGAACAAAGGCTCGTGGAAAAACGGCGCCTTCGATACGCTGGCCGTGGCGGGTCAAAACCTCATTACGGGTATCGACGTGGAGATACAGCAGTACGCCGACAGCCTGATGATCAACAAGGTTGGCTCGGTGGTGGCGGTAGAGCCGGAAACGGGTGAGATACTGGTGTCGGTTTCGGCTCCAACCTATGACCCGAACCTGCTGTCGAGCCGATTTTTCTCCAAGAACTACCGGGCGCTGATTAAGAATCCCTACAAGCCGCTCATCAACCGGCCCATTATGGCCAGCTATCGCCCCGGCTCCACGTTTAAACTGATTCAGGCATTGATTGCGCAGCAGGAAGGTTCCCTGCATCCGGGCATGGTGTACGGGCACGGTGGAACGCCCGTGCGGTGCCACTGCCACGGCGGACAAAATCTGCGGGGCGCGGTGCAGTACTCCTGCAACCCGTATTTCTACAGCGTGTTCCGCCGGTTTATCTACTACAATGGCGAACCCAACACGTTCAAAGCATCGGCGATTGGGATGCGCCGGTGGCACGAAATGGTCGAGAAGTTTGGCATTGGACAGCGGCTCGGTGTCGATTTGCCCAGCGAACTGAAGGGTAATTTGCCCACTGTCGATGATTACGACAGAATGTACCGGGGGCAGTATCGCTGGAAGTTTTCAAATGTTTATTCGTTGAGCATTGGCGAGGGCGAACTGCTCATTAGTCCGCTGAAGTTAGTCAACTTAGCCGCTACGATTGCCAACCGGGGGTACTACATCACGCCCCACTACATCCGGGGATTTGGCAAACCGGGCGCAGGCGTCCCGGCTCAGTACCTTCAGCGGCACGAAACCGGCATTGACCGGCAGTATTACCTGCCGGTGATCGACGGAATGCGCGGGGCCGTTGTGCACGGTACGGTGACGCCCTTGGCCAATATTGCGGGAACGGAACTTTGTGGCAAAACGGGAACCTCGCAGAACGCCAAGCGGGGCCACAAGTTCGATCACTCGATTTTCGTTGGGTTCGCGCCGATGAACAACCCCAAAATTGCCATTGCCGTGTTCGTAGAAAACGCGGGCTGGGGTGGCAACGCGGCTGCATCAGTGGCTGCACTGGTGGTTGAGCGCTACCTGAAGCGGAAAACCGAAGCTGCCCGCTTAGATGCAAAAATAAAAGCGGCCAACTACTTGCCGCCGGTGGGTATGCAGGCCCGGCTAAAGTCCCGCGTTCAGCCCCGAAAAGAGTCTCCCAAAAAAGACTCCGTTCTTAAGCCACTCATGACCGCCACTAAGCCGAAGCCCATTGTGGTGCCCGGCGTGAGCGGAAACTGATAACCAGTTCGTGGTTTGTAGTTTGTAATTGGCTGACGCGTAAGCCTTCAGGCGTCAGCCAACTACAAACTACAAACCACGAACCACAAACTACGTTTGATGTCCCGTAACGACCCCTTTTCTCAAGACATTGACTGGCTCACGCTGGTGCTCTATTTTGGCTGTATTACCATGGGCTGGCTCAACGTGTATGCCGCCGTCTACAGCCCCGAAGACCACACCAGCCTGTTCGACATGACCACCAATGCCGGGAAGCAGATGATGTGGATTGGCACAACCGTGATCTTAGTTATCTGTATCTTAGTCATCAACCATAAGTTTTTCGATTCGTTCGCCTACCTCATTTACGCGTTCATGATCCTGATGCTGATTTTAGTGTTGTTTTTGGGTACCAACATCAATGGGTCGCGATCCTGGTTTAAGTTCGGTGGACTATCCATTCAGCCCGCCGAGTTTGCCAAAGTTGCCACGGCGCTGGCCTTAGCCAAATATCTGGATGTGCCGGGCATGAACCTCATCAAACAAAAAGACCTGCTCCGCATTGGGGGTATCATTCTGCTGCCCTGTATTCTTATTCTGGCCTCCAACGAAACCGGTTCAACGCTGGTGTTTGCTTCGTTCGTAATCATGCTTTACCGCGAAGGACTGCCCGGCTGGATTCCGGCGGTGGGCATCACCATGGCGGCATTACTCATTCTGGCGCTGGTTTTTCCTATCTTGTACATCTTTGCGGGGGTTGTTATGCTATTCGGCATTGTCGTACTGCTGATGCCGCGCTACAACCGCACTACCAGCAACCTTGTGTCGATGGGTCTGATTGGGGTGGGCATGATGGTAATTGTGGCGGGGGTCGATTTTTTCGTAAACAACGTCCTCCAAAAGCACCAGCGCAACCGCATCAAAGTCCTCGTCGATCCCACCATCGACCCGCTGGGCGTGGGCTGGAACGTAACCCAGGCCAAAATCGCCATTGGGTCGGGGCGGCTCCAGGGAAAGGGTTTTCTGGAAGGCACCCAAACGAAGTTCGACTTCGTGCCGGAGCAAAGCACCGACTTCATTTTCTGCACCATTGGCGAGGAGCACGGCTTCATCGGCAGCTTTGTCGTTATTGGGCTGTTCATCGGTCTGTTGTCGCGCATTGTGATTCTGGCCGAAAAGCAGCGCAGCAAGTTTGCCAGAATATATGGCTACTGCGTGGCCGGAATCATCTTTTTCCACGTTATGGTCAACATCGGCATGACCATTGGCCTGATGCCCGTGATCGGGATTCCGCTGCCCTTTTTCTCCTACGGCGGCTCGTCGCTCTGGTCCTTTTCGATCCTGCTGTTTATTTTCCTCAAACTCGACTCCCGCCGAACGGCCCTGATGCGTAGGTGAAGTAGGTATGGGCAAGGACCGTGTCATACGGTTGTCGGTTTAATGCAAGTGTATTTATATAGCAAATCAGCTCTATCAATTATGCATAATTACAGGAAGTCGATCCCGGTGCTTCTCAAAATTCTGCTTTATGTGATTTTGGTAGGGTTATATATTATCAACCCATTGGGTAAGGACCTCCCAAACAAAGGGTTATTGATCTTTCCTTACGCCGTAATTGGTCTTATATCCTTTTGGAACATAAAGCTATTTTACGGCTTGTGGTCGGTAGCCAGTGTAGCGCTTGTTGTGTATTATTTCGTCGCGTAGAAATGGTTTAAAAATTTCCCCTAATAGGACTAAAAATAGTTACCATTGCCAGAAACTATAACTTCATTTATGACTCTTTCCCACTAATACGATAGCAGCTGTAAAATTTAACCAGTGGAGGTATAAGCGTGCAAACGAGACTTCCACGACTCTCATTTACGGTTTCAACTTAAATCTCTTGACTCAACAAGTGCCCGCCCAAACGCGGTTTTTTGTGCTCGAAAAATTGTTGCCGAAAAATTCTGGTAACCCGTGCAACCTCCGCCGGGCGTTCTGACATCTTCCTGTCAAACAACGCAGGGAAACGATTAGCGCTGATCGACACCTTCAAATTTCACACATCATAAATTTGACAACCGTCATGAAAGCTATACAACACCTTCTTACCTCGGCCCTGATCGTTGCGTCGGCCGTTTCGTTTGCTCAAACGACCATCACCATCACGCAGGATTCCACGACCCGCACTGTTCAACCCAGTAAAGCCATCGAGCGTGTTGTCAGCGACTTTAGTATCTACGTTGGGTTCACCAATTTCGGTGGGTCTTTGCCCAGCAGCTACGACTTCCGGCCCATCGGCTCCCGGTTTGTGGCGCTGGCCTGGCAGAAACGCATTCCGCTGTCCGTGAGCGGAGCCACCAAATTGCGGTTGACAACTGGTCCCGAGATTGCCTGGAATAATTTCATGTTTACGGACCGGAACAAATTAACCGAGCAGAATAATCAGCTCGTTGTTGAAGCGGCTGACGTCGATCTGCGCAAATCCAAATTGGTGACAACCCAATTCAACCTGCCGGTGATCCTGAACGTGGCGTTCAAATCGGGTTTGACACTGGGCGTGGGAGCCTACGCCGGAATGCGGTTAGACAGCTACACAAAAGAGAAACCCGAAGGGGGCCGGGCCGTTCGGACGCACGGATCATATAACCTGAGCCCAATTCGCTGGGGCCTGACCACCGAACTTGGCTTCCGGGGCAGTGCCAAGCTGTTTGGCCGCTATGAACCGGGCAGTCCTTTTCGGGCGGGGCAGGGGCCGGACGCCAGTGTGTGGGCCGTGGGACTGAAACTGTAAGTCTTGTTTTGAAAAAACCGGCTTATCGATTGCGGCCTCTCACTGGTTCAGCCTTCGATAAGCCGGTAAAAGGATTCCCGGTGGGTATCACCGATGGGGATAACGGCTTTGCCGATGTAAATTCGGTTACGCTCGATGGATTCGATGCGGCTCAGTGCCACGATGTACGACTTATGAACCCGCACAAACTGGTTAGCCGGTAGCTTCTCCTCCATCGTTTTCATCGTTTGCAGGGCCAGGATCCGGTCCGTCGGTGTATAAATGGATACGTAATCCTTCAGGCCTTCGCAGTATAGAAAATCGGTCAAGCCAACGCGTTGCAGGCGATACTCGGTCTTGACAAAAATAAAATCCTTCGGTGCGTCGGGGGGCGGCATTGCCGAAAGGCCAACTGTCGGTTCTGTAGTCGGTGCCGGTGGCGGGTCACCGGCCTGGCTGAGGGGAAATAACTTTTGCACCGCTTTGTAAAACCGCTCGAACGAGACGGGTTTGAGCAGATAGTCGACCACATCGTGTTCATAGCCCTCCAGCGCGTATTCGGAATACGCCGTTGTCAGAATAACCCGGCATTGAGAACCGCCCACACCCCGCCGGGCTAAACTCATGAATTGCATGCCGGTCAGTTCGGGCATTTGAATATCCAGAAATACCAGATCTACCTCGCCCCGCTGCACCCGCGTGAGGGCGTCGATGGGGCTGGTGGTGGCACCGACGAGTTCGAGAAACGGCACCTTGCGAATGTAATCGCTCAGGATGGCGTGGGCCAGAGGTTCATCGTCAACAATCAGGCAGCGCATGGACGTAGGAGAGTGGTGGGTTACAAACTCAATTCCAGCGAACAGGCGTAGCTGTCCGGCTCATCGGTAATTCGCAGGGTGTGCCGGTTTGGATAAAGCAACGCCAGCCGACGACGAACGTTGGCTAACCCAATACCACCAACAGCGTCGGTGTGGCGGCTCGTTTTCTTGTTCAGCGTATCGAAACGCAGGCTGCCATTCCGCACGCTCAGGTCAATCACTAATGGCTGGCTGGCATCGGTCAGGTCGCCGTGTTTGAAGGCGTTTTCCACGAAGGATACGAGTAGCAGGGGTTCAATGCGAAACAAATCGGTATTGCCCTCGACGCTGAATTGAACGTGGGCATTGACTACCCGCAGCTTTTCTAACTCGACAAAATTTTCCAAGTACGTCACCTCCTTCGAGAGCGGCACACGGGCTGGGCTACCCGCAGCGCCGGACTGCTCGGTGCTGTTACTATCGTAGAGCATGTAGCGCATCAGTTCCGACAGTTTCAGAATGGCCCCCGGTGCCGCGTCGGACTTAGTGTAGGCCAGCGCGTAGATGTTGTTGAGTGTGTTGAACAGGAAATGGGGATTCACCTGCGACTTCAGAAAGGCCAGTTCGGCCGTGTTGCGTTCGCTAACGAGGGCCATGCGTTCCTGCTGATGTACGAACCAGTCTTCAATGATTTTGAAAATTAGTCCAATCAGCACGAGTGGAATGGCAAAGTAGAGGTTATCCTTCACAAAGAAGGAAAATGGTGTTCCGTCGAAGTAATTGTGAATACCGAAGAAGTGGAGCATCAATATTTCGTCAACTAAGTAGCGGAGGCCGATGTAGAAAGCCACGCAACCCAGCCCGCCCAGAATGGCCCAGCCGTATTTTTTCCGGGCGAACAACGGGTTTAGCACAATAACGTGCGTCAGGTAGATTGTCAGCCACTGGTAGATGATGTTCAGCAGGCCAAACTGCCAATAGATCTGGCCCGAGTCCCGGTGGCGGGCTACGTCGAGGGTTAGGTATAGCAGCAGGCCGCCGAGGTACAGCAGAGTACGGGTGCGATTTTTCATGGATCAAAGAAACAAAGTTGATGAGCCGGATGGCAAATCGGTTCGACCAACGCCCCGTTTCAGCCGACGAACGGGTCGGTGGTCAGGCATCGGCGTTGGTCGGCCTGAAATCGGGTTAGCCGAGGTGTTGGGCGGGTTGGTCGAATAGGGTTGGCGAGGGCAGGAGCGAGGGACACTTTTGACCCATCAATCACGCAAAAACCCCTGCAATCATGAAAACGCTCCTCGCTTCCCTACTGCTGTTAACCATCCCGTTCACCAGTCCTGCTCAGACCAAAACCACCGGTCAGCCACTCGACATACTACTGATCGGCGCATCGCACGACTACGGCAAAGCGCCCGTTGAGCAGTTCGATTACCCGCTCGGTAAAGCCCTCGCATTCCGGCCCGACGCGGTGTTCAGCGAAGATCTCTCGCCCGAAGACTACGACGCTCTGGCCGACTACTGGAACAAAAAGGCCGTGGAAAAACGAATTGCTTACATTAAGCGTCACGCGTATCCAGCGCCCAAAAATCCAGATAAGTTTATTCAGCAGACCTACCAGCTTCTGCGGGAGCACCCAAACCAGCATCAGGACCGCATGAAGCTGGCCCGTGCGCTCTTTCTGCAGCATGATTTTGGCAACGACCGCTACCAGCTTTACCGGCTCAATCAGGTCCAACCCGCCTTTGGTTCTGAAGAACGCGCGGCTTACCGAACCATCCTTGGCGAACCTGATTCACTGTACCGCTCCCGGTCCAGCGAGTACCACAACATCTTCTTCCCGCTGATGGATAAGCTGAATCAGGACCGGATTCTACCCATGGACTGTCAGCAGTATGATTTACAGTGGCAGGCGGCCTGGAATAGTGCAGACTCCCTCTATCGCCGGTGGGAAACGGGCTTTGAAGCCGATACCAATTCGGTCGATGCCCGGCGGTACGCTACCCTGATGAACCGGATGAACGAATTAACGAAGCAGGAAAAACAGGCTGAAAAAGACGGAACTCAGACTCAGTTCATGAACGGACCAGAGGGCGATGCGTTTCTCAATATAGCTAATTTCTACGGTGCCGAGCGTCTGTTCGGAGCAGCTAACTTCCCCGAAAAAGAGTTGTCGGCCATGCTCCATTTCTGGCAGTTGCGCAACGAAGGCATGTGCCGCAACCTCGTGAGCCGTGCCCGGTTGGCGGGTGCTAACCGAGTGGTTGTCGGGGTCGGGGCCAATCACCGGAAGATAATGGTCGACATCCTGCGGACGATGCCCAACGTGACCGTCTACACGCTGAACGAGTACCAGCCATGAAAGCGCTTAACCAGCTCCTGGCCAAAGCGCTGATTACTACCTCAGCCGTTTTGCTCCCCCAAACGACCATTACGGGGAATGGCTCCAATAAAATACTGCTAACTGATTCTTCAACTGTAAGCCGGAACGGGTTCATGGACGAGCGGTTAGCCAGTACAGCAAGTAGTACAACGCAACCCCGGCTACCCGCGTTGCTACAGTCATCTTCCGATCCGGCCTGGTTATGGCTGTGGGTGTTTGTGCTGAGGCCCGACTGGGTGGCTGTGTGAAGCGGGCCTGACAAATGGCAACGCAATTATTATTCAGGCAATGCAACGTTGATTACGCCGTCTGCATCTTTCTGTTACCATAGGTATCAAATGCACTAATCATCCACTCAAATCCGCTTATACCGCCGTTCAGACCGCTTGTGTAAGATAAGGTACTTTGTGATGCCCACTACCTACTTTTGCCATGTACTAAAGGCACACAGTACGCCACAACCTTCTGAAAAAGTCACGATAATGAAAACGACTCTACACTTTCTGATTGGTATTCTGATCACCTCGACAACGAGTTTTGGGCAGGTGATTACACGAGGGGCCGTAAGCGGGCAGGTAGGTAGCGCGGTCGGAAAACCGCTGGAATTTACAACCATGATGTTGCTCAAAGCAACTGACTCGACGCTCGTAAAAGGAGCCATTAGCGATGAGGCCGGAAAGTATGTATTTGATAATGTGGGAGCGGGGCGCTATTTGGTCATGGCGCAACAGATGGGTTTTCGCAAAACGTATAGTGCACCGTTCGCGGTTGATGAGGCTCATCCCGCCATCGCATTGCCCGCGCTGACATTGGTCGATGAGTCGAAAAACTTGACGGAGGTAGCCGTGATTGCCAAAAAGCCGTTCATTGAGCAGCAGGTTGACCGAACGGTTGTTAACGTCGAAAACAGCATCGTGGCCAGTGGCAACACGGCTCTGGAAGTGCTCGAAAAAGCCCCCGGCGTCACCATTGACCGCCAGAACGACCAGATTCAGTTGAAAGGAAAATCGGGCGTAATCATCTATATCGACGGTAAACAGACATATCTGTCGCAGCAGGAGGTGGCGAACCTGCTCAAAAACACACCCTCGGATAATATCGCCACCATCGAGATTATCACCAACCCCGGCTCCAAATACGACGCGGCCGGTAATTCGGGGATTATCAATATCAAAATGAAAAAGAACCAGAACCTCGGCACGAATGGTACATTCATTATTGGTACGGGTTATGGCTGGTTTAACAACCTGCGTGGCCAACGCGACGACCTGCCTAAGTTCAACACGTCGCTGAACCTGAATAATCGGAGCAGTAAGGTGAATTTGTTCGGCAACTACAGCTACGTAAACCGCGAAAGTGCGCAAAGCAATGTTCTCAACCGCACCATTCCGTTCAATGGCCGCACGACTTACTTCGATCAGGTGTCGTTCCGTCCGAATCAGTTCGTTGGGCATTCGTACAAAGGCGGGCTGGATTATTTCATCAACCAAAAAAGCACGGTTGGCGTTGTCGTCAACGGTTTCTCGAACGACTGGCGGTCGGCTGGTACGAACAGCACGCTCATCAGTAACGAAAGCCGCCAGCTCACCAGCAACCCGGTAACCCAAACTAACATGGGTAATCGGCTGCAAAACGTGACGGCAAACCTGAACTACAAGTATGAATTTGACGCGAATGGGCGCGAGTGGACCGCCGATGCTGACTACGTTCGATACATGGGTCAGAATAGCAACAACCTCAGCACGGTTTTCTACGGCCCTGCCGGTGGCCTGATTCGCCCCCAGCAAGACGTGCGCAATGGTATGCCATCGACGATTGGTATTCTGGCGTTCAAAACGGATTACGTGCATCCGTTAAAAAAGGGTGCTAAACTGGAAGTGGGTCTGAAAAGCAGTTTTGTCAACGCCGACAACAACTCAATTTTCGATACACTGCAACAGGAAACGAAGCAGTGGCTGTTCGATGATAGCCGGTCTAACCAGTTCAAATACGAGGAGAACATCAACGCGGGCTACGTGAACTTTGCCGGTACGCTTGGCAAATCCACGCGGAGCAAAAAGCTGAAAGTACAGGCGGGGCTGCGGGTTGAACACACGCACTCGGTGGGTACGTCGGTCACGCTCAATCAACGCGTTGACCGCAATTACCTGAATCTATTCCCGACGCTATTTCTGTCGCGGCAACTGGATACCAACAACGTGCTGAATCTATCATACAGTCGCCGGATCGACCGTCCTGATTACCAAAACCTTAATCCATTCGTGTACTTCTTGGACCCGTATACCTACCAGCAGGGCAACCCGTTTTTACGGCCTCAGTACACAAACTCGGTTGAGCTGACGCACGTGTTCAAAAGTGCCGTTTCGACAACGCTCGGTTTTAGCCGCACAACGGATTTTATTAACCGCGAAACACCCCGGCAGATTCCGGAGCGCAATACTACGTATGTAACACCTGAGAACCTCGGCCATCTGGACAACGTGAACCTAACGGTCAGCTTCCCGGTGACGGTGGCCAAGTGGTGGCGGATGCAGAACAACGTCAGCACCTACTATCAGCATTACCAGACGGTTTACTCGGGAGCGCCTTACGAAGTGAAACTGGTGGCCTACAATCTGTACACGTCTAACAACTTCACGTTCAGCAAAACGCTTTCGGCCGAGCTGTCGGGGTGGTATAACTCGGCGTCGCAGTATGGCTTCTACCAGTCACGGCCGCAGGGCGGGTTTTCGCTCGGTGTGCAGAAGAAGGTCATGGATGGCAAAGGCAACGTGAAATTGAACGTCAACGATCCGTTCTGGCTGAATCAATTCCGGGGCCGGGCCGTCGTGCAGGATATAAATTTCTACGTTGGGTCGCGGTGGGAGAGCCGCCGGGTAAACCTCACGTTCACCTACCGCTTCGGTAATCAGAACGTAAAAGGCGAACGCCAGCGCAACTCAGCCACCTCCGCCGAACAGCGCCGGGTTGGCGGAAATAATTAAGGAATGAATAATGTAGAATGGATAATACGCAATCCGCTTCGTTTCCATCATTTTATGTTATCCATCCTGCATTATTCATTCAGTGGACTTAGTTTAGGTTAAGAAAAGTTGAAAAGCCATTCCCATCTTGAGGAATGGCTTTTTTGTGCCCGAACATTTGCCAGTTGATTGGGTTAGTCCATTGAACAAATCTCACTATACGATAGAAATGAAAACGAACTCACTATTCCTGCTCTTAAGTCTGATTAGCTGCCTCACTGCGCCCGGTTATGGGCAGAATGCAGCAGTTACGGCACCAAAATCAGTTAGTGCTGCTCAGGGAGCCGTGGCACGCTGGGCTGGCAATTGCCTTCGATGCAGCTTTGGCAATAAAGCCTGGGCCGCCGTCAACGGAACCTGCTACTATCCCGTAGATATGGAAATGAAAGCGGCTACCTACACCATTTCGCGCCGGACAACCGGTGGTCGGCTCGAAAGCGCTAAACTCAGGGTCGTCGAAAAACATTGCGTTCCAGAGGACATCACCGAGTTTGCCAAGACAGAATACATCGACGTGTCGGCGCAGAATTTAGCGCGTCACCGCAAAGAAATGGCCTCCGTGCTGCCCCTGCTGCGGTATAAAAGCACCGAACGCCCGCCCGTGTTCGACCTTCCAGTGGGCAAACCCGCCAGTCCATTGCCTAAAGGAGAAGGCAACTTCGGCACGTGCCGCACCTTCAACGGAAAGGCCCGCGACCGCCACACCGGTCAGGATTACCCCGTTACGGGTGGCGAACCAGCCCTGAGCATTGGCAATGGACGCGTGCTGATGGCGGCCAATCATTTTTTTAGTGGAAACTCGGTCTACGTCGACCACGGTAGTGGGCTAATCAGCGAGTATTTTCACCTGAAAAGCTTAGACGTGAAGCCGAACCAAACCGTTACTAAAGGACAGAAAATTGGGGCTGTCGGCGAAACGGGCCGCACTACTGGTCCGCACATGCACCTGGGCGCTCGTTGGCACGGTGCCCGCATCAACCCTGGCTACCTGCTGATTGATCCTTCAGATATGCCGGAAGTGAAATAAGCACGGTGAAAACCAATGACAGCAGTAGTCTGGCTCTGACTACTGCTGTCATTGGTTTTCATACCACGCAGTCCGCATTTCTACCAAAAGCTGCTCAATCTGGATCTGATTCGGACGGGCCGGAAGCAAACTGTTGGCCGCAGCGGCATCGACTAACGCCACTTTTTGTTCGGCTTGGGTAATCAACTCGTCATACTCGAACGCGCCCGCCCGGATTTTCAGCAGTTCGTCGCGATTCGGTCGGCGGACAATGACGCGTCCGGTCGTCAGAATCTCAGCCGCCATGTCGAGCAGCCGGAACGTGTGCATCATATTTTTGGCGTCGTAGTTCTTGCCGTGGTCGAGCGTATTCTGATAGCGGGCATCGTTGCGCTTTTCGACCCATTCCCAATACTCGCGGTAGTCTTTGCAGTAGCTCGAATACCCGTCGTGGTTGACGTAGAGGTGCGCCACCGGTTGCATTTCTTTCGGTACGCTGCTGAGCGAAACTTCCGCCGAATCGGCATTATTGGTGATACCCTGGAGATTCAGCGTAGCCGTCTCATCGTAGAAAAGGGCGTACACGTCGCGGGCGTGGGGAATGCTCACCAAGCCACACTTAATTTGTTCCCACCGTTTGGCAGCGAGCCAATCAGTCACTGGTAAACTGCCTGCCCCGGTTAATACGTAGCAGAAATTGAGCAACAATTTTCGCTCCTTCGGCAGTGGGTTCAGTATTTTCTTGTTGAGGCCCCGCGCCTTTTTGATCTGACTGACTGCATAGCCCGCAAACGTATCGCGGCAAAGTGTCGATAGAAAATCAGCGGGTTGAAGTTGATCGAATAGAGGGTGTTTATAAAGGATGCAGTCGGCTGGAGCGCATAGCAATTCGAGAATGTTCGGATTATTCTTGGCAAGCAGTTCAACAAACCGACGTAGTTCGTAGAAGATCACGTCGTTTTTGGCGTCATTAACCTGCTCTATGTAATTCAGCCCGTACAGGTCGGCTTGCGGCAGTACGAAAACACCCCGAATATCGGTGTCGGACGTGGGCAGGTCAGTACCGTAGGCGCGGCTACCGCTAATGCACTCAAACAGGATTAGGTTGCGGTCATGGAGGTTCTGGATAGTCATGGAACAAAAATACCCCTAAAAAAAGATAAGGTTCCCCGATCTGAGCGGAGAACCCTATACTGACTATTCCTAAACCCTTAACCTTTTCTACATGAAAAACTAACTTTTACTCTTTTCTGTTCCAAAACTCCAGGCAATTCAGTATTTATTTTAAACTACTGAACGTCAGGTGTTTCGCTGATGGGCTGATTCGCATTCCAGAGGAAGTTGATCATCCGGGCCGTCAAATCGGCCTGATTCATCCAACGGCTGGCTTCGGCGTTTTTCTGCTTAGCCAGTTGTGTATTTACCTGAGCAACAGCTTCGTTGAACTGGGCGCGGTCGGCGGGGCTGATGGTCAGCACAGCGGCCGGGCTTTGGTTATACAACGAGACAACGCTCATAAAATTTTTCCAATTGGTAGTCTGCGAAAACTTGGCAAGGTTGTACCCCATGTACGTAGCAAACTGCATTTGGGAACCGTTGACAAGCATCGCACTTGCCGGCTTTTTGGCGGCCGGGCTATCATCATGGTTGGTGGTGGTAGCCGCGTTTGCCTGAGAAATCGTTAACCCTAATCCAAGAACCAACGATGCAAAGATAACACGCGTTTTCATTGTTTTATTATATTTTGTTTTCATATACATAACCCCCCGGTGCTCCTGGAAGTTCTGTAAAATCACAATGTATATAGGTCCTTGTCGAAATATTATTCCGAATATAATGTTGATTATAACTGAAAAGAGTGATTAATATGGTATTTAGATGTGATTATCAGAATAATATTTTTATATTACGTTTGTTTATCTATCATTTGTAACTGTCAGTTTAAAAGAAAAATTCTTTTAAAAATTATATTACTGATTGTAATTATTCATAGCTAATTGTATGCCCGAAACACAAAACGCCTTCACTGCTTCGCCAGCCCGGTCCAGATAGTCTGGCAATTGAATCAATTCATCCTCCGGAAACTGCCCCAGTACAAAATCAACCTGACGACCTCTCGAAAAGGCACTGCCAATTCCAATTCGTAGCCGGGCGTACTCCTGTGTATTCAGCACCTCATCAATACTGCGCAGGCCATTATGCCCACCGGGCGAGCCTTTGGGCTTCAGCCGCAGCTTGCCGAAGGGCAGATCCTTATCGTCAGTGATGATCAGCAGGTTCTCAATCGGAATGGCCTCCTGCTTCATATAATACAGCACCGCCCGGCCGCTGAGGTTCATAAACGTCGTGGGCTTCACAAAGAACAGTTGCTTGCCTTTGTGCTGCCATTGGGCGGTGTAAGCCAGCCGGGTCATCGAAAAATCGAAACCATACTGCGCGGCCAGACGGTCGAGCACCATAAAACCCGCATTGTGGCGCGTGAGCGCGTACTCAGGCCCGATGTTGCCGAGACCAACAATCAGAAATTTAGTAGACATGATAAATGAAGGATAATCTACCAGCGGATCAGTGCTGAGGCCCAGGTGAAGCCGCTACCGAACGCAGCTAAGCAAACCAGATCGCCTGGTTTGATGCGTTCTTGATCGAAGGCTTCTGTCAGCGCAATGGGGATGGAGGCTGCCGTGGTGTTGCCGTACTGTTGAATGTTGTTGACTATTTTCTCGTCGGGCAGGTTCATTTGTTGCTGCACGTAGTTGGAGATGCGGATGTTGGCCTGATGGGGCACCAGCAACGAGAGGTCATCGGGCTGGAAACCGTTGGCAGTCAGGCTTTCATTGATGACTTCGGCAAACCGCACGACGGCGTGTTTAAAAACGGCGCTGCCGTTCATGGTCACGTTGTAGTTTCCTTCGGCAACGGTGGCTTCGGTAATCCAGCGGCCGTCGCGGCTGCTGCCGGGGTCTTTCACGTAGAGATCTTCGGCAAAGCGCCCGTCGGCGTGCAGGTGCGTGGAAAGAATCCGGTGGTCGGGGTCGGTGGTCGTCTGTACAACGGCTGCGCCCGCGCCATCGCCGAAGATGACGGCTACACCCCGGCCTTCGGTCGTTTTATTGAGCAGTGACGATTGAATCTCTGACCCCACGACTAAGGCAGTTTTGTACATCCCACTCTTAATAAACTGGTCGGCAATAGAAAGCGCGTAGACAAAGCCCGAACACTGCTGCCGGATGTCGATGACGGCAATGCCTTCCAGACCCAGTTCGCGCTGCATCAGGAAAGCGGAGCCTGGAAAATAATAATCGGGCGTGATCGTCGCGTAAACGATTAAGTCAACGGATTTGGCGTCAACGCCCGCCCGTTCGAGCGCCATGCGCGAAGCCGCCGTAGCCATGCTCGCGTTAGTGTCTTTGCCGTACGTAAACCAGCGTCGCTGTTTAATACCTGTGCGTTCCTGAATCCAGGCGTCGCTGGTATCCATGTACTGGGTCAAATCATCGTTGGCTACGATGGTTTCGGGTACGTAAAAGCCTAATCCTGAGATTTTTGAGTATGTCGGAGCCATTTGTTGTTGACCGTAATCAGTTCACCCGTCCGGGCGGATCATAAATAGTCGCCAAAGGTACTAAACCTGCAAGAACTACGCGTTCCGAACTACGCGTTCCGGTTTCAAAAACTTACAGGTTTGACGTGGCTGGCTGCAATTCAAACGAGTACTCCTCCATAATCAGGTTGGCCAGTAACTGTCGGCAGGCGGCATCGACCGTTTCGCGGGCGTTGGCCTCCGTATCGGCATCGACTTCGAGCCGGATATGCTTACCAATACGAACGTTGTCGATGGTGTCCATCTGGAGGTTATGCAACCCAAGTTTAACGGCTTTGCCCTGCGGATCCAGAATCTCGGGGCGGGTCATGATCGTAATTTCGGCGATGTATTTCATTTTTAATGGCGAATGAGTGAATGAGTGAATGAGTGAATGTTTGGTAGCGGATTTATTCGCTCATTCACTCATTCGCTATTCGCTCATTAAATATTAGTGAAACAATAATATACAGCAGAATAATAAACGGGATGGCTGCGTAGTGCAAAAATACGAGGAGCAGCGCCGATGCGATCAGAAATAGGTACTTTGTCTGGTTGGCAGCCCAGCCGAACGATTTGAATTTGAGCGCAAACAGCGGTACGTCAGCGACGAGCATGAACGAAAAAGCGACCATCATACCGAGGGCAATGTCATTCTCCCACAGCCCGTTGAACTGCGGCTGATAGCGCCCCATGAGCGGGAAAGCAGCAATCAGCATGGCATTGGCTGGCACGGGTAAACCAATGAACGACTCCGACTGGCGGGTGTCGATGTTAAAATTGGCTAACCGAAGGGCCGACAGTATGGCAATCAGAAAGGCCCCGTAGGAGACGTTCCCCAACTCCTGAAACCAGCAGAGCTGAAACACAATAGCAGCGGGCAGGACGCCAAACGTGACAACGTCGGCCAGCGAATCCAGCTCTTTACCGAACGGTCCCGACGCGTTGACCATTCGGGCCACGAAGCCATCACCGAAATCGAGCACAGCCGCCAGCCCAATCAGCCAGGAGGCCAGTTCCAGATGACCACGCAGGGCCATTACTAAACCAATACACCCGCAAAGCAGGTTGCCGCAGGTCATGGCGTTAGGCAGGTGTTTGAGTAGATTCATGTAGAAACGGACCTCCGGGTCCGTTTGGCCGCAAGGCCAGTTTATGAGTGAGTGAGCTGCATATAGCTGGCCTGACGGCCGAACGGACCCGGAGGTCCGTTCCTACATCTTAACAAAAGGATTTGTCCGCTTCTCCTGACCGATGGTCGTTGGCTCCATGTGGCCGGGGTAAACAAGGTAATCGTCGGGCAGGGTGAAAAACTGCGTTTGGATGCTGTTGAGCAGGTCGGCGTGGTTGCAATACGGAAAGTCCGTTCGGCCCACGCTCCCCCGAAACAGTACGTCGCCCCCAACAACGTAGTGATCGGCATGATTAACAAACGCCATATGCCCCGGTGCGTGGCCGGGCACAAATATGACGTCTAACGCGGTATTACCAAACCGGAAGCGGTCGCCTTCTTTCAGGAATACGTCAATTTCGCTGTGTTCGTACCCCCGCAGGCCATAGACCAAGCAACGGGTTGGCACATCGTCGTAGATGACCACATCCTGCTGATGCAGGTAAGCCTTGACACCAAATTTACGCTTCACGTAGGCAACCCCAAAAACGTGGTCGAGGTGAGCGTGGGTCAGCAACAGGTATTTGACGGTAAGCTTATGGTCGTCGATGAATTTACCCAGCGCTTCTTTCTCCTCCTGTTCGTAACAACCGGGGTCAATGATAACAGCCTCACGGGTGGCTTCATCGGTAACGACGTACGTGTTTTCCTGAAAGGGTGAGAACTCGAAGGTTTGAATCATTGCTACAAAAGTAGAAACACCGTTGGTTTTTTGCGCAGGTCGGGCGTTTGGCTTTTCCATTCCCGGATCGTCAGCGTCCGCACAAAGGCGTCGGGGGCGGTCAGGTTGCAGGCGACGCACAGGCGCGTGTTGGGTTCGCAATTGGCCAGCACGTCGGCAAACAACGCATCGTTGCGGTAAGGGGTTTCCATGAAAATCTGCGTCTGTAGTCGTCCCTGCGCTTCTTTTTCCAAAAACCGGACGGCGCGGGCACGTTCGGCTTTCTCGATGGGCAGGTAGCCGTGAAACACAAACGACTGCCCATTCAGGCCCGACGCCATCAGCGCCAGCAAAATAGACGACGGTCCCACCAGCGGCTCCACCCGCCAGCCCAGCGTGTGGGCCATGCCGACAATGACTGCGCCGGGATCGGCCACGCCGGGGCAACCTGCTTCTGATAACACGCCCGCGTTGCGTTTGCGCTCCGTAAGTTCCTGAATCTGTCGGCGCGTGTCGGCGGGGGGCGTGTCTTTGTCGAGGTCGAAAAACGTGGTTTCGTCGATGACGCGGGCCGTTTTCAGCCCGCTGATAAACCGCCGGGCCGAGCGGACATTCTCCACAAAATAAGCGTCGGTTTTCTCGATAACGTCCCGAATGTGGGGGGGCAGCACCTGCGCGGCCGTATCATCGGCGAGAAGGGTGGGGATGAGGTAAAGGGTAGGCATGAGTTGTTTTTGAGTTTGTGGTTGGCTGACGCGTGAACAGTTCGCGTCAGCCAACCACAAACTATACATTTAAAAACTTCATTAACGTTTCCACAAACTCCACCGGCTTTTCGGCCTGCACCCAGTGACCTGCGCCCTGAATGGTCTCGATGTGAGCGTTTGGAAAGATGCGTTTGATTGTTGGAATGTCCTCGTCCGTGATGTAGGGCGATTCGCTGCCCCGTATGAACAGCGTTGGTTCGGTAACAATGCGGGAGTTGGTTAGTTCATCGCCAATGCCGTGTAGTTCACGCTCGATCACGGGTAAGTTGAGCCGCCAGTCGAACCGCCCCTGCTCATTACGATACAGGTTTTTGAGCAGAAACTGCCGGACCGCTACCAACGGTTCATAGCCGCTCAGAACCGCATCGGCTTCGTTGCGGCTGCCCAGGTTCATCAGGTCGATGGCGTTCAGGCCCCGAATAATATCGCGATGATGAACCGGGTAAAATCGGGGGGCAATATCAACCACGACGAGTTTGCTAAAGGTGTTTGCGTAGTCAATCGCATACTGCATGACCGTTTTGCCACCCATCGAGTGCCCAATCAGAATTGGGCTGTCCAACTGCTGGTCAACGAGAAACTCGCGCAGGTCAGCGGCCATGCTCGTGTAACTCTGATCGTCGGCGCGGGGCGACTGCCCGTGGTTGCGCTGGTCGAGCGCAAAAACGCGGTAACCTCGTGCCGCGATGGTCTTGCTGGTCGTCAGCCAGTTATCGGAGGAGCCGAAGACACCGTGTAGAATGATAATGGCGGGACCGGTATCGCCCGTTTGGCGGAAGAATAATTTCATAGAGTGGAAGGGTGGAAGAGCGAAAGAGTGTGGTCCGACATCCCGGCTGACGCATCACGTAGCACTCATTCGCTCTTTCACTCATTAATTTACGTACACTACTTTTTGCCGCTGCTCAACCAGTTCGCCGAATGATTGTAATGCGAAGCCATTTTCCCCAGCCACCCGCTCAAATTCGGCGGTGCCGTGCGGCTCCACGGCGATGAGCAGCCCGCCGGACGTTTGCGGATCGGCCAGCACGTAGCGCTGGGTTTCGGTCAGGTCGCTGATTTTGTGCCCGTAGCTGTCCCAGTTGCGCACCGTGCCGCCGGGGAAACTCTTCTGCGCTAAGTACTCATCGACAACGGATAGTTTGGGCACGTCGTCGTAGTAGATCACGGCGCTCAGACCCGACCCCTCCGCCATTTCGGTGAGGTGACCCAGCAGCCCGAAGCCCGTTACGTCGGTTAACGCTTTGACGTAAGGCAACTTGCCCAGAACGGTCCCAAAGCGGTTCAGTTGTGCCATTTGCGCCGGAGCAATGTCGGCGTGTTCGGGTTTCAGGATCCCTTTTTTCTGGGCCGTTGTCAGAATGCCAACACCCAGCGGCTTGGTCAGATATAGGCGACAACCTTCCGTAGCGGTGTTGTTCTGCTTCAGGTGATCGAGCCGAACGCGCCCCGTCACGGCTAAGCCAAAAATTGGTTCAGGGGAGTCAATACTGTGGCCCCCGGCGAGCGGGATTCCGGCTTCGCGGCAGATGGCGCGGGACCCTTCGAGCACCTGCCCGGCTACTTCGGGGGAGAGTTTATCCAATGGCCAGCCCAGAATGGCGATGGCCATAATGGGCTCGCCCCCCATCGCATACACGTCGCTGATGGCATTGGCCGACGCGATGCGTCCAAAGTCGAAGGCATCGTCGACGATGGGCATAAAAAAATCGGTGGTGCTGATAATGGCCTCACCATTGCCAAGGTCCATCACGGCTGCATCGTCGCGCGAGTCGTTGCCAACGAGCAGGCTTTCGTAGCGCGGCTGGAACGCCGTTGCATTCGTATGCAGAATTTTATCTAAGATTTTGGGCGAGATTTTGCAGCCGCAACCCGCTCCGTGGCTGTATTGCGTAAGCTTGATGGCAGTTGTTTCGGTTGTCATATTGGGGCAAAACTAAGGCGCTAACGTCATTGGTTGGCGCAGACCGTTGGCAGAATTACGCACGAACCCAGTTAATGGTTCGACTGGTGATTGAGCAGTGCCCAAACCTCTTTGCGGGCTTAACAAAAACATAACATTGAGGAATAGAACAGAAAGGGCCTGAATTTGACCTATTCCGCGAAAAATGACGATAAGCTAATCTATGGTAGTACTTTTTAAAGATCAGCACCGTTGTCACCACCAGAAAATTATCCCATCTTTGCGGCCGAATCGAAAGCTTGCTTAACCGAATGCGCGTATCACGAATACTAACCAAATCAAACACTTCTATGTCTAAAAAATTACTGCAAGTACGGGTGGCTCTAATGCTGTTCGGCAGTTTGCTATTGGTCGTGCTCATGGGGAGCGGGGCAATGGCGCAGGGGGTAACTACTTCATCGATAAGCGGAGTTGTTGCCGACGATAAAAACCAAGGATTACCCGGTGCTACGGTTGTGGCTATTCACACACCGTCGGGAACGCAGTACGGAACAACCACTAATGTAGAGGGACAGTACAATTTTCCCGCCGTTCGTATTGGTGGTCCCTACACATTGACTATCAGTTACGTTGGTTACACGGAGCAAAAGGTTGAGAATTTGTTTGCTAACCTCGGCACTTCGGCCAACGCCAATGTCCGGCTGGCTGAAGCGGGCAAGCAATTAGAAGAGGTTCTTATAACGGCATCGCGGAGTTCGGTTATCAACACGAACCGCACAGGAGCTGCAACTGGTATCAGTAACACGCAGATTACAACACTGCCAACGTTGAACCGCTCATTCGCTGACTTCACACGCCTTGATGCTCGCGCTAATGGCTTGAGCTTTGCCGGTCGAAATAGCGGGTATAATAACTTTACGGTAGACGGTGCCTTATTCAACAATGCATTTGGTCTGTCATCAACGGTTGGTGGTCAGGCTGGCGCGCAGCCCATCTCGATTGATGCTATTGACCAAATACAGGTGACGATTGCTCCCTACGATGTTCGCCAAGGTGCTTTTACTGGCGCGGGTATCAACGCAGTGACCCGTAGTGGATCCAACAAAGTTCAAGGGTCTGTCTACTACTATGTACGTGATCAAACCTTCGTGGGTAAGAAGATAGACGGGGTTGAGCAACCGCTTAATGCCTTCAACCTGAACAACGTTGGTTTCCGGCTGGGTGGTCCGATTATCAAAAACAAACTGTTCTTGTTTGTCAACTACGAGCGTGAACGCCGGAATGATGGTGTACCAGGCAACTTTCTTGCTGCGCGGCCCGGCCTGACCGGAACGAACGTGTCGAGAGCTTCAGCCGCTGATCTTGATCGTTTATCGACGTTCATCCAGCAGCAGTACGGCTTCGATCCGGGGCCATACGAGGGATACACGCTACCATCAAATAGTGACAAGGGAACAGCCCGGCTCGACTGGAACATTTCCCAAAATCATAAGCTGAACGTTAAGTATAACTTTCTGACCTCTTACGCTGATATTGTGCCGTCAACATCGGGCGCTTTACCGCAGGGACGTGGGCCAAACGCTACAGCACTACCTTATTTAGCTTCGTTCTATCGGATCAACAACAACCTACAGTCGGTTATCGGCGAATTGAACAGTACGTTTGGTAGCCGATTTGCTAACACGCTTCAGGTTGGTTATTCGGCTTTCCGGGATGAACGCGAGACACCTTACTTGCCACAAACGTTCCCTCTGGTGGATATTGGTAATGGATCAGGTCAGCAGTTGACGGCTTTCGGCTTTGAGCCGTTCACAGCTAACAACATTCTAAATTCGAACGTATTCCAGATTTCGGACAACTTTACCATTTTCGCCGGTAAGAACACATTCACCATCGGGACGTACAACGAATTCTATTCGTTCAAAAATGGGTTTGCGCCGAACTACAATGGTCAGTTCCAGTTTGCCAGCGTTGATGCGTTCATCAGCAACGCCACTCAACGACCAATTGCCGGTGGTACGGCAATTGCCAATCCGACCCGCTATCAGATTCAGTACTCAGCCCTACCAGACGGTAGCTTTCCGTTTGCCGAAATCAAAGCCGCTCAATACGGTTTTTACGTACAGGACGAACTTCAGGCCCGCCGAAATCTGAAGTTTACCATCGGTTTGCGGGCTGATATTCCATCGGTACCAACTGAAATTCAACAAAACACCAACTTAGCAGCCCTGACTGGTTTCCGCGAAGGCGTACGACTGAATACATCGCAGTTTCAGAAAACGTCGCTATTATTTTCACCCCGTGTTGGTTTCAACTGGGACGTGAGAGATGATAAAATTACGCAGGTGCGGGGTGGTGCCGGTATTTTCACGGGTCGTGTGCCTTACGTATGGGTATCTAATCAGGCCAGCAACAACGGGGTTCTTTTCGGCTCATCGCTGATTAACAATCCAGGTTCGACAACCGCTATTCCGGCCCGTAATTTCAACCCGGACGTGAACGCGTATCGGCCCGTGGGTGCTCCTGCCAATACGTCGTATAACATTGCTATCACCGATCAGAATTTTAAGTTTCCGCAGGTGTTCCGGGCTAACTTGGGAATTGACCGCAACTTAGGAAACGGCTATATTTTAACGCTGGAAGGTATCTATACGAAGGATATAAACGCGGTTTACCACCAGAACGTCAATCTGCCCGTTTCGACGCAAAATCTGCGCAGTTCGGACGGTGGCGACAACCGGCCCATTTATTACAGTAACAACGCGGCTGGTTTCCCGGCAACTCAACTCAACCGGATTTATGGTCAGGCTGGGCAGGGTGGCGTGACGTCGGCAACGGCGGTTTCGGCGGCTAATCCGAATATTTCGGATGCCATTCTGATGCGCAACACGAACTTAGGTTATTCCTATAACCTGACGGCCGAGATTCAGAAGCAGTTTGCCAATGGGTTCTACATGAAGGCGGCCTACTCGTACACGGATTCGCGTTCGGTAAACGACGGTGGTTCGATTGCTCAGTCGATCTGGCGTGACCGCTCTATCTCCGGCGATCCTAACGCTAACGTGCTTTCGTATTCCGGCTTTTTAACACCTCACCGGATTATTGGTGTAGCTGCTTACCGGCTCGAGTACCTCAACAAACGCGCAGCCACAACCATCTCTCTGTTCTATAACGGCGCATCGGGTAACCGCATCTCATACGCGTACGCCGGCGACCTAAACGGTGACGCTCAGAATCAGAATGATCTAATCTTCGTGCCGCGTAATGAGAGCGATATCCAACTACGTGATATCACGACAGGCACCGGTGCGGCCACTGTTGTCACGTACTCACGAGCAGATCAGTACAGAGATCTGAACAATTTCATTGAGCAGGACCCGTATTTAAGTACACGTCGCGGTCAATACGTTGAGCGTAATGGTGGTATGACACCGTTTGTTAGCCGCATAGACCTGAAGGTGCTACAGGAGTTCTCACTAAATCTGGGTAATACCCGTCACGCGTTCCAAGTATCGCTCGATGTATTCAACGCAGCCAACCTAATTAACTCGGAATATGGTAATGCGCAGTTCGCTACGACGGTCACGCCTATCACCTTTGTAGGTTATGACAATACAGGAGCAACTGCTACTGGTCGTCCAGTATTCCAGTTCCCATACCTTGATGCGGCCGCTAGAACGCCCCGTACAAGTACTTTTCAGGCGGGTTCGGCTATTGCTAACCGCTGGCAGGCGCAACTTGGTCTGCGCTACATCTTCAATTAAGAGAAAAAGGTTTTCATGCCAAAAAAGCCCCGGTCAACTATGATCGGGGCTTTTTTGGTTAAAGGCAGATATAAATGAACTACGGTAGCACAGCCGACTTGCCATCGGCCTGCCTCAATTTCACCACGTCGGTCCCGGCCTGGTAGCCCTGCACGATTACCCGGCCGATGTTTTTGAAACAGAACGATGACAACTTTAGCCGACGATTTACTCTTGATGAGCTAAAGAAATACTGTCCAATCAGTTAAAAATAGCTTATTTTTACAGATCGGGAATTATATTCCTGATCTGTAAAAATGATGATTGACAGACTGTTAGCAGGGAAGGCGAAAGAATTATTAGCAAAGTATCCAATTTTGACCATTAACGGGCCTCGTCAGTCAGGCAAAACTACCTTGTGTCGGTTAATGTGTCCAGATTATACGTATCTGAACATGGAGTTACCCGATAACCGGCAATTTGCCGAGCAGGACCCCCGGCGATTTTTGGAGACGTATAAGAACGGTGTGATTTTAGACGAGGTGCAGGCTGTGCCGGGTTTATTTCCGTATCTGCAATATTACACCGACTTGCGCAATCAGCCGGGAGAATATATTCTGAGTGGTTCGCAGAATTTTCTTCTGTTGGAGCAAATCACCCAGTCGCTGGCGGGACGAGTGGCCGTGTTCACCCTGTTGCCCTTTGCGCTGAACGAGATTCGGGGAACTGACTGCGAGGTCGAAGCTTGGGCTGATTACTTGTGGCAGGGCAGCTATCCCCGGCTGTATCAGCAACAGCTAAACCCGGCTGATTTTTATCCGAACTACCTGACTACCTACGTTGAGCGCGATGTACGGCAGATTGTCAATGTGCAGGATACAAGTCAGTTCCAAGCTTTCCTGGTTAGCTGTGCCAGCCGAATCGGTCAGTTAGTAAACTTCGCTCAACTTGGTTTGGAATTAGGGTTGGATGCCAAGACGGTTGCCCGTTGGGTATCGGTGCTCGAAACCAGCTTTATCGCTTACCGGCTGCAACCCTATTTTCGCAACTACAACAAGCGAATTGTCAAGTCGCCCAAGCTTTATTTTTACGATACCGGGTTAGCCTGTTCGCTGCTCGGCATTCGCTCAACCGAACAGTTACAAACGCATTTTCTGCGGGGTGCTCTGTTTGAAAATCTGATTATCAATGAACTAACCAAAAATAAATTAAACATCGGCGAAAAACCTTCATTTTACTTTTGGCGCGATAGCACAGGGCACGAAATTGACCTGTTGTCCGATGAAGGAATGGTACAACGGGCGGTAGAGATTAAATCAGGCCAAACGATTAATCCATCTTTCTTCGACGGACTGGATTTTTACGCTCAGTTACCTCACGTAACCGAAGTTGTGAAGCCGTATCTGGTCTATGGGGGCGAGCAGCCGCAACAGCGAACTAAAGCGCAGGTAATAACCTGGCAGACTTTAGCTGAATTTGACAAGCACGACCAATCGACTTAATCGTGCTTTCGCTGACCTGCGTTGACACAACGTCTACGGCAGCACAGCCGCCTTGCCATCGGCCTGTCTCAGTTTCACCACGTCGGTTCCGGCCTGATAGCCCTGCACGATTACCCGGCCAATATCGTCGGAGGTAAATTTCATTAGGTTGAGGGTAAGCGGATCGGTGGGGCGTATGATGGTCAGGTGCAGGTGGCGGCCGTGGAGTTGTTCGCGCTCGGCAAAGCGTTCGGCCCAGGCAATGTCGTTGTTAACCAATTGATTGACAGTGATGTCTTTCACCCGGTCGGCGAGATTGAGCAGGTTGTGGTAGTTGAACTTCTCGTTGTAAATCCGTTTGGAATGGCAGGCAACGCAGGCAATTTCGCCCGCGCCATCTTCAATGGCTACCCGCAACGGAGCTACCTCGCGCAAACCACCGTCTAAAAATGCCCGGCGGTGGTCGCCCCCAATCTGGACGGCGGGCATCAGAAACGGCAGTGAACTGCTGGCGAAAATGTAATCCAGAAAGTGGGGATCGTGGGCATCGGCATAACGCATGTCGCCTTCGATGATGTCGACCGCGCCCACTTTGAGCGTTACGGGGCCGGTTTTGAGGGCTTCCAGATCAACGTTCTGGCGGATAAGATTTTGTATAGGGGAGTTGTCTAATAACCCATTGAAGCGACTCATGAGCGTGTTGTAGCCCATTCTGAACCGCGACCGAAGCACGGCTACGTCGCCGGGTTTGGTAATGTTCCGAATCCAGAACTCGATGAGGTATTTCCCTACTTTTACCCAATCTACCTGCCCGGTTTCGGCCTGCTGACGAGCGGCTTCGTTGGCCAGAAACGTAGCGTTCAGGCTGCCCACCGAAATGCCGTAGAGTTGATTCGGTACAAATCCTGACTCGAACAGCGCCATGACGGCCCCCGCCTGAAACGCCCCTTTTAGTGAGCCGCCACCGAGCACAAGGGCTTTTTTGGGTGGGTGGCTCTCGGGGGCAACATCGGAGGAATGCGGGACGGGGGGCGTTGGGTTATTGACCATACAGGAGACGTTTGTGCGACAGGTTGGGGTAAATTGAGAATTTTTACGTAGTAAACAAAACGAAACGGATCAGGCCCGCCGGTAGGCCTGCATTGCTTTTGTGATCGGCTTTTTCGGCGTCTGCGCTTTCCTTGCTATACTTGCCAGAAATTCAGTTAGTCAGTCGGTAAGTTGGTCAGTTAATCAGTCAGCCATTGATAAACTCATTGACTGGTTAACTGACCAACTTATCGACTGACTAACTTACTGACTGAAAAGATGGCCCTGACCGTTGCCGATATACAAGCCCCAATTGCTGCTGAAATGGAGTTGTTTGAGCAAAAATTTCGGGGCTTGATGAAGAGCGACGTTATGCTGCTCGATCAGATTATGAGCTACATCGTGAAGCGGAAGGGCAAGCAACTTCGGCCGATGTTCGTTTTTCTGATGTCGGGCGTGTGTGGTCAAATTACCGAATCAACCTACCGGGGGGCGTCGCTTATCGAACTGCTCCACACCGCTACCCTCGTTCACGACGACGTGGTCGATGACTCCAACTACCGGCGCGGCTTCTTCTCGATCAATGCCCTTTGGAAAAATAAAGTTGCCGTGCTGGTGGGCGACTACCTGCTCTCGCGGGGGTTGCTGCTATCCATTGACAACGGTGATTTTGAACTGCTCCAGATCGTGTCGACGGCGGTGCGTGAACTGAGCGAAGGCGAATTGCTGCAAATTGAAAAAGCCCGCCGGTTAGACATCACGGAGACCGTTTATTACGAGATTATTCGTCAGAAAACGGCTTCGCTCATTGCCTCCTGCTGTGCGGTGGGGGCGCAATCGGCGGGGAGCGATAAAGCAACTGTCGAACAGGCGCACGCGTTTGGTGAGAAAGTTGGGATTGCGTTTCAGATAAAAGACGACCTGTTCGACTATGGCACGGCTGAGATTGGCAAGCCGCTGGGTATCGACATCAAAGAGAAAAAGATGACGCTGCCCCTGATTTATGCACTGAACAGAGCGGGCTTTCTGGAGAAACGCCGGATCATCAACATCGTTAAGAACGAAAGTGAGAATCCAAAAAAAGTAGCCGAGGTAATCGCTTTCGTTAAAAATTCGGGGGGTATCGACTACGCCACCGAGGCCATGAACACGTACGTGGCCGAAGCACAAACCCTGCTCGATTCCTTTCCCGACTCCCCGTACCGCCGGTCGCTGCACCAGTTAGTGCAGTACACAATTGAGCGGAGCAAGTGAGAAGGGAATGATTAGTAATAAAATAGAGGGACTTGTGCAATGAAGAAAGAGAATATAGTTCGTGAAAAGAGTTTTCGATTTGCAGTGCGTATTATAAGCCTATACCAATATCTGACAGAAATCAAGGAGGAATACGTACTAAGCAAGCAAATGCTTCGCTCGGTTACGTCAGTTGGAGCCAATGTACGTGAAGCGGACGACGCTGAGAGCAAAGCCGATTTCATTCACAAAATGGGTATCGCTCAAAAGGAAGTTGATGAAACGATGTACTGGCTTGAACTATTAAAGGAAACAGATTATCTGGCATCAAATGAATTTGATAGCATACATCAGGATGCAGGTGAACTGCTCAAACTGATTCGCAGCATCATCATAACGGCCAAAAGCACCCGGTAGGCGCATTCATCATTCATCATTCATCATTCCCTTCGTCTTTTCCCCAAAAAGGCGGTGAAAGTCCGGGCTTTCGGTCTTCATCCATTTATCCCAGAACGTGAAATACAGGCCGTAGTTGAACCGGAACTGCGTATGGTGCAGGCTGTGGTGGGTGGCCCCAATCAGCCAGCGGCCCAGCCAGTGCCGGTTGAAGTCGCGCGGATAAATCTCCGTGTTCAGGTGGTTGATGGCACTTGTAATAGTCATGATGAGCAGCAAAAGCCCTATCGCCGAGACATGCAGCGGCATCACAAAGGTCAGTGCCGGAACGACAATGGCTTGCAGCGTACTCTCCAGGGGGTGAAACGAAAAAGAAGTCCAGGGCGAAGTCGTGATACTGTCGTGGTGCGTCTGGTGAACCCGGCGGTACACGCCGGGTCGGTGCATCCAGCGGTGAAGCCAGTAGTAGTACGTCTCGTGAATGAACAGCACGATGACAATGCTGGCCGGATACCAGATAATCGGGTAGTCAGTTAAGTCGGTGTAAACCTGCGTATAGCCCGCCTGATACGCAACCAATACGGCCAGTGCAATTGCCGTGAAAATGAGAGCCGTCAGGGCCGACCAACCGATTTCGCGCCGGTCCTGACCGGGCTTGCGGGGGCGGGTTTGCACAGCCCGGTGCGCAAACTGGTCTTTCATAGATACTTTAAACAGCCACCAGAAACTCCACGAAAAAAGAGCGTATCGACCAAAAATGGCCGTGAACAGAATCAGCGCCGTCAGCAAAAACGAAGCTGGCGTATTAAGTTGGATCATATATAGGTTAGGTCAGCGAAGCCGTCCCTGAGTCAACTTAAAGTACACGGCAATGTTAAAAAAAATTCGTTTCGGTCCGGGGCTGGTAGAACGGTGAGTGTATGCAGGTGGCTGTTTCACAAACCGTTCACATACGGGGGTACGTC
Source organism: Spirosoma arcticum (assembly GCF_054779955.1). NCBI lineage: Bacteria > Pseudomonadati > Bacteroidota > Cytophagia > Cytophagales > Cytophagaceae > Spirosoma > Spirosoma arcticum. The sequence goes on along the minus strand of NZ_BAAGXG010000003.1, from coordinate 50,910 downwards.
GCCGGGTTGATTTGTTCGTAGCTTTGCGGGTAGTTTTCGACCATCAACTTAGCGGCTCCATGCGCCTGACTACCTCCGCTTTTCTATTGCTGTTAGCGACAGTAACGACGTTTGCCCAACCCAAAAATACCACAAATGCCCCCGCACCCCGACCGGCTACTCCCCAAAACCGGCCCAAGCTGGTGGTCGGAATTGTGGTCGATCAGATGCGGTACGACTACCTATACCGGTACTACGACAAATACACAACCAATGGCTTTCGGCGGATGATGGATGGTGGATTCAACGCCCGCAATAACCACTATCATTACGCGGCTACCTACACGGGTCCCGGCCATGCGGCCATTTACACCGGCTCGGCCCCGGCCCTGAACGGCATCGTTGGGAATGATTTTTACGACCGGAACGTCGGCCGAATGGTCTACTGCGCCGAAGATACGACCGTCAGTACGCTCGGAAACACGGGCACCGCCGGTAAAATGTCGCCCCGCAATATGCTCGTCACGACCATTGGCGACCAGCTCAAGTTAGCCACCGACGGCCGGGCGAAAGTCGTGGGCGTTGCGCTCAAAGACCGGGGCGCTATCTTACCGGCTGGTCACGCGGCTGATGGGGCTTATTGGTTCGATTCTAAGGACGGCAACTTTATCAGCAGTACATTTTACGGGAAAGAACTCCCTGCCTGGGTGCAGGCTTTCAACGCCCGCAAACTACCCGAACAATTTATCGGTCAGAAGTGGGAACCGCTGCTGGCCATGAACCAGTACACGGAAAGTACCGCCGACGACGAAGCCTACGAAGCGACGCTGCCCGGTGAAGCGAAGCCGGTGTTTCCGCACGAGTTCGCGGTGCAGGCGGGCGGGGCCAAATACGAAGTGCTGCGGACCAGCCCCTACGGCGATCAACTCACCAAAGATTTTGCGCTGGCCGCTCTCAAAGGGGAAAAACTGGGTCAGGATAACGTGACGGACCTGCTCTGCGTGAGCTTCTCATCGCCCGATTATATTGGTCATTCATTTGGTACACACGCCGTTGAGACAGAAGATAACTACATCCGGCTGGACCGGCAGTTGGCTGATCTGTTTGCGCAGTTGGATGCAACGGTTGGTAAGGGGCAGTGGCTGACGTTTCTGTCGGCCGATCATGGCGTGGCCGACGTGCCCGCCTTCTCCCAGCAGTACCGCATTCCGGCAGGCGTGAAAAGCTACGGTGAAGTGAATGATGCGGTGAAAACCGCCTTAGAAAAGGCCTACGGGCCGGGCCAGTGGGTACTGGCCTATTTCAATCAGGAAATCTACCTCAACCACGACCTGATGGCGGAGAAAAAGGTAGCGATGGTTGAGGCTTATGAACTGATTAAACGAACGCTGCTGAAACAGCGGGGGGTAGTCAACGTGCTGAACCTGCACAACCTGAACGCCGATGCCTTGCCCGAAGCCCAGGCCGACCTGTTCCGCAATGTGTATTTTCCCAACCGGAGTGGCGATTTATACGTACTGCAACAGGCAGGCTGGTTTGAGGGCCGCGCCAAGGGAACTACCCACGGCACCAGCTACGCCTACGATACCCACGTTCCGTTCGTGCTTTATGGCTGGGGCGTTCGGCCGGGCCAAACCTTCCGCCGAACGCACATCTACGATATTGCCCCAACTATAACAGCGCTGCTCGGCATCCTCGAACCCAGTGGCTGCATCGGCGACCCGTTGGGGGAAGCGATTAAGTGAAAGAGTGAAGAGCGAAAATCAGCGGTAATACATTTCGCTCATTCACTCTTTCGCTCTTTCACCCATCAGAAACGTCACCTCCTTAAAGCCAAAGTGCCGCACATGTCCGGCTTCGGCAATGGACAGCCGACCCGATGGGTCCAGGCCGACTATTGTTCCCCTGAATGTCCGGCCATCGCTCTCAAATGCGTGGGTTTCTTTGTAGCGGTAGAGCAACTCCAAATAGTTCGTCTTCAGGCCGTTACTTTGTCCCGAACGGAGTTGTAGATAGCGTTGCTCGATGCGTTCGCAGAGGGAGCTGAGCAGGCCCGGCAGGTCGTAGCCGTTTGGCAGGGGAGCCTGTTGTTGCATTGACGTGGCAGTTGGGTGAGCAAATTCGGTTTGGTTCACGTTCAGCCCCACGCCCACAACCGACCAGGCGATGTGGTAGCCGTGCAGGGTATTTTCAATCAGAATGCCGCCCAGTTTTTGGTCGCCGACGTAAATGTCGTTCGGCCATTTGATACGCAGCGCGTCGCCAAGCAACGGGTGCAGCGTGTCGGTGATGCCGAGCGAAATGGCCATATTGAGCCAGAACTGATCGGTTGCCCGCAGAAATGTTGGTTTCAGAATAAGTGACAACATCAGGTTCTGACCCGGCTGTGCTTCCCACGCATTACCCCGCTGCCCGCGCCCGGCGGTTTGATAGTCGGTTACGACAATTGTTCCTTCCACCGGATCGTTCTCAGCGAACAGATTAGCCGCTTCGTCGTTGGTAGACTGACAGCTTGGCAGGTATTTGATTATTTGCCCGGTAAAAAGAGTTTTGGGATAGATTTTGTACAAAAGATTGTATAGTTTAGTAGGGGAAAGTTAATGAATGGTGCCGTCGACAGGTCGTGTCGGCAAGGCAGGGTACCCGCTGATTGGCTGATCGTGTCCCATTAATCAAAACGCATGAGAATCAACAAAAATAGTGAATTCACCGCCGAGCAAATTCGTGATTTCGTAGTTCGGGGTATGCAGGAAAAAAAAGCGCAGGACATCGTCGTTATGGACCTGCGTCGTGTAAAAAACGCAATATGTGATTACTTCGTCCTGTGTTCGGGAAACTCCGATACGCAGATTGACGCCATCTCGACCTCAGTGGAAGAAGAGGTTTACAAAGTGAGTAAGCAGGACCCCTGGCACCGGGAAGGTAAAACCAACCGGGAGTGGATTTTGCTCGACTACGTCGATGTCGTCGCTCATGTTTTCAAAAAAGAGCGCCGGTCTTTCTACGACCTCGAACAATTATGGGGCGATGCCGAAATTCATCATGTCGACGAAGGAACGCTGGTGCCATTGAACCAATAGGTTTTGAACACACGCGTTTGGGGCCGTTTATGGGTTTCAGTTACCGCTTATCCGAACCGTTTGGCTGTAGAAACATTAATTTGTAAAACCACGTTATTCTTTAAATCCGTTTGTACAACCTGAACAAATGTCAGATAACAACAATAGAAATCCGTTAGCACCCAGAGGTGGGCCGCGCAAGCCCAATTTTCAGGGGTGGATCGTAGCCGTGCTGATTGCCGCTATTCTCGGCATCACATTTTTTAACAAGAGTTCCGCTACCCGCGAAATTACGCAGAAGCGTTTTGAGCGGATGATGAAAGACCGCGAGGTGGCTGAGGTTGTCGTGGTCAATGATCGGGTTGCCGAGATAACGCTAACCCAGCAGGCTACCCAAAGTTCCAAGTACCGCAACCTAACGGCCGATAAGCCGTACTTTGGTGGAAACCACGGTCCTCATTATTACTTCAACGTTGCCTCGCCCGATTCCTTCAAAAAGGACCTTGACGCGCTACAGCAGGGAATACCGGACAATGAGAAGATTGAATACCGGTTTGAGCAACGCAGCGACTTTGGCAGCATAATCAGTACGTGGGGCTTCCTGATCGTGATGTTGCTGGCCATGTATTTTCTGCTCGGCCGGATGTCGGGAGCGGGTGGTCCGGGTGGCCAGATCTTTAATATCGGTAAGTCGAAAGCGGCTTTGTTCGACGCTGACAGCAAAGTGAAGATTACCTTCAACGATGTGGCGGGTCTGGACGAAGCGAAAGAAGAGATCAAAGAGATTGTCGACTACCTGAAGAATCCGACCAAGTTTACCAAGCTGGGCGCTAAAATTCCCAAAGGTGCGCTGCTGATTGGCCCTCCGGGAACGGGTAAGACATTGCTGGCGAAAGCCGTAGCGGGCGAAGCCGCCGTTCCGTTCTTCTCGCTGTCGGGTTCCGACTTCGTGGAGATGTTCGTTGGTGTGGGTGCAGCACGGGTTCGTGACCTGTTCAAGCAGGCAAAAGAAAAAGCGCCCTGTATTATCTTCATTGATGAGATTGATGCCGTGGGCCGTTCGCGCGGACGGGGTTCAATGCCCGGTGCCAACGATGAGCGTGAGAACACGCTGAACTCGCTGCTGGTGGAGATGGATGGCTTCGCTACCGACTCTGGTATCATCATCCTCGCGGCAACCAACCGTCCTGATGTACTGGACCCGGCTTTGCAACGGCCCGGCCGCTTCGACCGGCAAATCAGCATCGACAAGCCCGATGTTATTGGGCGGGAAGCCATTTTCAAGGTTCACCTGAAGCCGATCAAGCTGTCGAACGACGTTGATCCAAAACAGTTAGCGGCTCAGACGCCCGGCTTTGCCGGTGCTGAAATCGCCAACGTTTGTAACGAAGCCGCCCTGATTGCCGCCCGTAGTGACAAAGAGTCGGTGGATATGAAGGACTTCCAGGACGCGATGGACCGGGTGATCGGTGGTTTGGAGAAGAAGAACAAGCTTATTTCGCCGGAAGAAAAAGAGATCGTTGCCTATCACGAAGCCGGTCACGCCGTTGCGGGCTGGTTTCTGGAGTTTGCCGATCCGCTCGTGAAAGTGTCGATTGTGCCACGTGGTGTAGCTGCATTGGGTTACGCGCAGTACCTGCCGCGCGAGCAGTATCTGTACCGCACCGAGCAGCTCATGGACGAGATGTGCATGGCGCTGGGTGGCCGGGCCGCTGAGGATATTATTTTTGGCAAAGTGTCGACCGGTGCGCTGAGTGATCTGGAGCGCATCACCAAACTGGCTTACAGCATGGTGACGATGTACGGCCTGAACGACGTCATCGGCAATGTATCGTTCTATGATTCAAAGCAGTCGGACTACAATTTTAATAAGCCGTACTCGGAAGAGACGGCCCAAAAGATCGACCAGGAAGTTCGCAAGATTGTCGACGTAGCCTACGTTCGCACGAAAGGTATGCTGACCGAGCACCGGGATGCGTTGGAAATTCTGGCGAAAGAACTGCTTGAGAAAGAAATCTTGTATCAGAATGATCTGGTACGGTTGATTGGTAAGCGTCCGTTTGAGCGCGAGACCGTGTATCAGGCGTATAAAAATAGCGAAGAGGTTAAGGAAGAGATAGGTAAGGAGTCGAAACCGGCCGAGATCGAACCATCAATTCCGTTATAAGTCATAGTGCATTGATTAGAAAAAGGGATTCCTATTTGGGAATCCCTTTTTTGTTTGTATCAGTCTATGATTAACCAGCACTGTTTACTTTTTGCCCAGTTCAATCACCTGCATATCTTTGATTTGGCCCGCGTCGAGCGAAAAGCGGATGGCCGTTCGCATAACGTGAAAGCCCGTTTTTCCAGCCGCGCCAGGATTGATGAACAGCAGATTCTTCATGAGTGGGTCACGCACGACTTTCAGAATATGCGAATGTCCACAAACGAAGATGCTCGGCGGATTGAGTTGAAGGTTCATGCGCACGGCTGGGTTGTAGCGTGGAGGTGTACCCCCAATGTGCGTCATCCAAACGTCTAATCCGTCGAGCGTAAACCGTTGACTACCGGGTAGGTCGCTGGCCTCCCGGTCAATGTTGCCCGATACAATGCGCAGCGGCCGGAACGCTTTGAGTTGCTCCATAACGGAGAGATCTCCCACGTCGCCCGCGTGCCAAACCTCGTCGCAGGTGTCGAAATAAGTGAAAATTTGGGGGTCCAGATACGAATGCGTATCGGAAAGCAGGCCAATGCGAGTCATATAGTTTAAACACGGAGTCACGGAGGACACGGAATTTTCCTCTGTCTTCTCCGTGACTCCGTGTTTAGATTACGCGCTTACTGTTCCCAGAATTAGATCTTTCATGGTTGAGCGGATGAGCTTCTTATCAATTTTGCCGACGCTCGTTTTCGGAATCTCGGGCACGATTATAATTCGATCGGGCACGTACCATTTGTGCAGTTCGCCCCGCTCCACCCGCGACTGTAGCCCCGCTTTTATGCCGTCGGCTGTTAATTCGTAACCCGCCTTCTGCACGATCAGCGCGTGTGGCCGTTCGCCCCAGCGTTCGTCGGGCAGGCCAACAACGGCCGATTCAGCTACGCCTTCAATTTGCGATAGCGCGTCTTCCATATCGAGGGACGACACCCATTCGCCCCCGGTTTTTATAACATCTTTGGTTCGGTCGGCAATGAGTACCCAGTTGTCGGGCGTGATGCTGGCTACGTCGCCGGTGTGGAGCCAGCCGCCTTTCCAGAGTTCGGCACCCCGTTCGGCGTCTTCGTAGTAGCCCTGCGTGAGCCACGGCCCCCGCGCCACCACCTCGCCCAATGCGTGGCCATCGTGCGGAACAAAATTGCCGTCGTCGTCCATGAGCCGCATTTCGATGAATGGTGCAATGCGTCCGGCGCGGGTCCGCAACTCGATTTGGTCGTCGATGGGCAAATCCCGTTCGGTATCGTTCAACTGCGTGAGCGACATGATTGGGGCGGTTTCGGACATGCCATAGCCCTGATACACTTCAATACCCAGATCGAGCGCTCCTTTGGCCAGTCCTTTTGTCAGAGCCGAACCGCCGATGATAACTTTCCAGCGGCTCAACTGCTCCCTAAACTGCTGGGCGGCCGGGTTGTTGACGAGCATGTTCAGGATGGTTGGTACGCAGTGCGAGAAGGTCACCCCTTCCTTGAGCAGCAGTTTCAGTACCAGTTCGGGATCATAGCGGCCCGCATAGACCTGCTTGGCCGAGAGCATAGTTGCCAGAAAGGGAAAGCCCCAGGCGTGGACGTGGAACATGGGCGTGATGGGCATGTACACGTCCGTGATGGCCGAAAATGGCACCGCCTGATACCCACAAACGTAAGTAGCCAGTCCCATCGTGTGCATGAACAACTGCCGATGGGAGAAGTAAACGCCCTTTGGGTTGCCCGTGGTGCCGGTGGTGTAGAACGTCGTGGCCCACGTATTTTCGTCAAAGTCCGGGAAATCGTACTCTGCCGACGTGCCTTTAAGCAGGGCTTCGTATTCACCCGAAAAACCGGCCGGTACGTCGCCAACCGCGTTGAGATCGGTATATACTTTGTCGGAAATCAGGACGTACTTGTCAACCGTCGTAAGCTGATCCTTTATTGCCTTCAGGATGGGCAGGAAATCGTCGTGAATCAGCACCGCCTTATCCTGCGCGTGATTCATGGTGTAGAGAATCTGGCCGGGCGATAGCCGGATGTTAACCGTGTGCAACACCGCGCCAATGCTGGTGACGGCGAAGAAACATTCGAGGTAGCGGTGACTGTCCCAATCGAGTACGGCGACCGTATCGCCCGGCCCAACACCCAGCCCCGTCAGCACGTTGGCCAACTGCCGGACGCGTTTGTTGAATTCCACATAGTTCATGCGGAACAGATCGCGGTACACAATTTCGCGGTGCGGCTCGTATTTGAGTGACTGGGCCAGCATCGTTTTTATGAGCATCGGTGGCTCGTGGGCTTCGGCCGTGCGGGGAATCAGTTTCGTCTGAATCATGTGGCTAAAAACTATAGTCGTGTTAATAAAACGATTGTGTATGTCGGTTAGGTTTACAAATTACAATAATGTCTTGACATAAGACAACTAATGTGTTAGAGGTCAGTAATAGATACAAGCTGCTGGACGTTCGCAGCTACCTAAACACTTACTCTGTACAGCCGGTTGACCAGTAGTTTTTTAACGTTCACGCAACAATAATTCACTGTCCTGATGATTATTTATAAAACAAAACACTGGCTCGACGCACTCCGGCATTTTCACACGAGCGAGTCGGCGATATCGTTGCTTAAGCGGCTGGGTGCCGTTATAGTCTACGTTACTGTTATTACGGTCATTCAATTGCGTTACTTAGACCTGCGCCTGGCGAATACGCCCACTGAGTACGTGCAGGCGTTGGGTATTCTGCTTAGCTTACTGCTTATTTTTCGTACGAATACGGCCTATGATCGTTTCTATGAAGGACGCAGTACGTGGGGCGTGTTAATCAATACGACGCGAAATTTGTCGGTATTGTTCAATACGATACTACCCAAAAGTGCACAGGCAGACCGGGTATTCATGGCCAAAACAATCAGCAACTTTGGGGTTGCACTGAAAAATCACCTCCGCGAAACCCCCCAAATTACCGAACTCGAGCTACCCGAGGACTGGCAACAGCACGAATTTGAGTCGGTTAGTAATTGGCCTAATGAGGTGGTAAATCAACTACGCGGCCGAGTTGAGCGCCTATACGCCGAGCGAATCATATCCGATGCGCAGTTGATTAATTTAAACGACCAGATCAACCGATTGCTGGATGTGTCAGGTATCTGCGAACGCATTAAGAGCACCCCAATTCCATTCTCATACAGCCTGTTCATCAAGTTTTTTACGCTGGTTTATTTAATTATTCTGCCTTTTACACTGATTGAAGCCTACGGTTACGTTACAATTCCGGTGATGTTGGTAACGGCTTATTTCTTAATTGGTCTGGAGATGATCGGTGTCGAGATCGAAGAGCCGTTCGGGACGGATCGGAACGATTTGCCTCTGAATCAACTTGCCCAGCGTATTCGGGTGGATGTGCATGAGGTAATGCGCCAGCCTTTAGACAAGGAAGAGAAAAAGGCCGCCAGTCCTGATTTTGTGGTCGTGGACTAATTTGCATCGGTCAGTGTTGTGGTCCCCCCGCGACGTATTCAACAAAAAAGCAGGCCATTCGGAAACTATCCGAATGGCCTGCTTTTGCTCCAATCTGGCTTACCGTGCGCCGACGGGGTCGAGATCTCGTTTTGGCTGCCGATCCCTGGTGCCCTGTCCCTGATAAGGCTCTTCCTTGTGGGCGTTCGAACTGCTGACGGCGGCTGAATACACGACTAAGCCAAAGCCAATTTTGTTAATGGCATCCCCAACGTTGTAGACCAGGTCAATGTTGACATTCAGACCGGCCAGCAGGTTGCCCGGCAACAGCATGTACCCGATTGGGTAAATGGCCCAGCCGACCAGCACGAACCAACGCAACAGCGACACTGCCTTCAGCGTGGAGCGGTCATTGGACTCATCCGCAACTTTCTTGACGTCGCCTAAGTAAATTTCGTACAGAATACCGAGGTAGCCCAGCGTTGACACGCTGCCCCACAGTATGCTGTTGTTTTTGTCGATTGATTCGCCTATGTAACCGAACAATAGCATGAACACCGAGTAGGCAATCAGTTTCCACATGGTGCTTATCTTCCCACCAAAAGGTTTGATGAGCAAATAGAACTCAACGCACATCAGCGGTACGGTCAGCGTCCAGTCGATGTACCGGAATTCGGTCGGCGACTCGCCGGTCGCTAAGTACTGATCGCGCATGTAGTAATAGTGAACGGACGCAATCAGGGTGATTAGACCCGAAACGGTGAGCGACGTTTTCCAGTGGCCTTCTACCTGCGAGCGTTCCAGGAAGAAAAACACGGCAGCGGCAAACATGGCCATGTAGCCCGTGAAAAAGGTGAAGCCAACGACGTCCCCCGGACGTAGTTCCGCTGCTTGCAACAGTAGCGTAGGCATGTGCAGTGTTTCCATAAGCGCAGATTTGGGTAAATTATAAGGATTGACTACCAGAATTACGCGCTTAACCCGGTGATTATTTATTTTGTTTTTTGGTCCTGAACCAATTCAGCCGCTTCATAATCAATGCTGCTGCCAGCGCCCCCGCCCCCCGGCGTTTCGATTCGGATTCGCTCGCCAGCCGCCATCGCCCGTGTGAAAATGCCCGGCAAATCTTCTTTACTACCATCGGCATAAATCAGCGTCTGCTGACCGACGGCGCCGGGTTTGCCCCCGTTCAGGCCGTAGGGCGCGACGGTGCGATGCTGGCTCAGGAGGGTGGCCTGAACGGGTTCCAGAAACTCAATTTCGCGGACGATGCCGTCGCCCCCGCGCCAGTGACCCGCGCCCCCCGACCCCTCACGAATGGCGAACTGATGGAGCCGGACGGGGTAGCGCCGTTCGAGTTCTTCGGGGTCGGTGAGTTTGGTGTTGGTCATGTGCTGATGCACCGCTGAACGGCCATCAGCCCCGACCGTTGCCCCCGCGCCCCCGCCAATGGTTTCGTAATAGCCAAATATCTGGTTCATTGAATCGTCACTGCCAAACAGAAAATTATTCATTGTTCCCTGACTACAGGCGGCTAATTTCAACGCCTTTAACAGCGTATCGACCAACCGCTGACTGACTTCGGTGTTGCCCCCAACAACAGCGGGACACTTGGCCGACTCGTCGGGGAAGATCGGATTGAGAAATGATGATTTCGGCAAGCGTATATCAACCGGGGCCATCAGGCCTTCGTTGAGCGGGATATCGGTCGCGCACCACAGCCGTAGCACATATAGAATGGCGCTGTGCAGAATCGAACTATTAGCGTTCAGGTTGTTCGGGTGAACGCCCGACGTGCCCTTAAAATCAACTGAGATACGTCCGTCATTCACCGCAATATTGACCCGGATCGTGTGGCCGTCGTCGAGGAATTCTTCGGCCGCGAACGTACGCCCGTCGAGTGGATTAAGTACAGCTGTAATCGCATCGGTGGCGGACTGTTGGAGCCGGGCCATGTAGTGATGCACGGTTGGTAAGCCATGCTGACGGACGAGGTTTTGCAGCGCCGTTTCGCCCGCCCGCAGCGAGGCTAAGGCCGCTTCAATGTCGGCACGGTTTTCGGATAGAGAGCGAGTGGGGTAGGGGGCATTCGTAAACTGGTGTTTCACTCCATTCTCAACGCCATCGGTACCCCGTTCCCACAAAAACGCGCCTGCTTTCACGACGTACTGCGGCTCCAGAACAACACCTTCTTCGACTAATGACGTGGCGTCGGGTGGCATTGAGCCGGGTACTTTGCCGCCAATTTCGGCGTGGTGCGCCCGGTTAATGACGTAGCCAATCAAGTCGCCTGCGTCCGTAAAAACGCCTTGCAGCAGCGTTACGTCGGGTAAGTGTGAACCACCATACTTCGGGTGATTGGTGATGAGTACGTTGCCGGGGCCGAGGGGCAGTTTTTCCAGACAGAGCCGTGCACAAACGCCCAAACTGCCCAGGTGCACCGGAATGTGGGGAGCGTTGGCCACTAATTGGGCGTTGGCATCGAGCAGCGCGCAGGAAAAATCGAGCCGCTCTTTCACGTTAGTCGAGAATGCCGTTCGCTGCAGCTGAGCGCCCATCTCCTCGGCAATAGCCCGGAAACGCTGGGTGAAGAGTTCGAGTTGAATGACTTCGTTTCCCTCACCGACCCCTCTCCCTATGAGAGAGGGGTCGGTGAGGGAAATAAGGGTCTCCACATCTTCAATATAGTCAACTACCGCGTCCCGGCTGTTCTGCACAACAACCCGCCAGCCGGGTTCGATGAAGGCCGAGGAAGTGGCGTTGAGCAGCAGCGCCGGACCGCGAAAGGTGTCACCTTCCCGTAACTCCGTCCAGTCGTAAACAGGGTACTCCCCCGCTTGAAACGAAGGAGCGGCATGACGGTGGCTCGCGGGGGGGGCACTGGCCGGTGGTTCGTCGGCAACGGTGCTGACGGTGACGCGGATGCTTTCGACTTCAATAAGGCGCGGTTGCCCGTTGGTGTCTTCGGGGTAGTAGCCGTAACGTTGCTGGTATTTCTCCCGAAAATCAGTCTCTAAACGCTGGGTGAAGGGAATGTCAACGGCAGATTCCTGACCCTGAAGCCGTAGAGAAATGTTTACCGATTCACTATTTATGGATGCATCGCTACCAATATCCTGCCGCAAATCGCGAGTGGCCTGATCAACTAACTTAGTCGCTAATTCTGCAAGCTGGACTTCAACGTCCGCCAGTGGGCGCAGTACCGATTGCGATGCCATACGCTCGATTCGTGCCTGACCAATGCCATACGCACTCAGTAAGCCCCCGTCGAAAGGCAGGATAATTCGCTCCATACCCAGTAGCCGGGCAATGGCGCAGCCGTGCAACCCGCCCGCTCCGCCAAACGCGAGTAAACTGTGTTCTTTCGGGTCGAAGCCCCGCGTAACGGAAATTTTGCGAATAGCCCCGGCCATCGTTTCATTGGCAATCCGCTCAAAACCCCGTAGCAGTTCTGTCGCATCGGGACAAGTACCCGTTCTGGTTTCAATTTGGGTACGAATGTCCGCCAGGGCAGCCTGTGCTTTCTCCGGAAAGATGGGAATGCCAAACTGCTTAGGATGCAGCTTGCCCAGCAGTAAGTTTACGTCTGTGATAGTTAACAGCGACGGTTGACCCGGTCCGCCAGCCCCGTAACTCGCCGGGCCGGGACTGGCTCCTGCACTGTGCGGACCCACGCGAAGTTGACCGAATGCTGCACCGGCGGGTGTCGAACCAGCGAACGTCGCACCGGCGAGTGTCGCACCATGTTCTTCAAACCAGCAGACCGAGCCACCCCCGGCCGCAACGGTTTCGATAGCCAATGACGGCAGTTGTAGCTCAAACGGCCCAATGGGCGTTGAAAACCGGTAATCGGGCCGCTCCTGAATCCGGGCTACGTCGGTGCTGGTGCCGCCCATGTCGAGGGTAAGAATGTCAGCACCGTTGCCCACCGCAGCCGCGCCGATTACACCCCCCGCCGGACCACTGAGCAGACTGTCTTTAGGTCGGAACAGATCGGCCCGGACTAGACCACCGGCACTGGTCATGATTCGCACCGTACGACCACCCAATTGTTGCTGAACGTCGGCCAGATAGGTGCGCAGTACCGGGGTCAGATACGCATCGACTACGGCAGTTTGAGTGCGGGCCACGTAGCCGGGCGTGGTCGAAACAGCCGTTGATACCGTAGTAAGCTCAAAACCGGCCGTTCTGAGTGCGTCGAGAAGCTGGTGTTCGTGAGCCGGGTTGCGGTAGGCGTTCAGCAGCGAAACGGCAACCGCGTCGGGTTCGGTTTGTCGAAGCTGCCGGATTAGTTCGGCAGTGGTTTCGCTGGATAGCGGGGTTAGAATTTGCCCATCGGCGGCTACGCGCTCATCTACTTCCAGGACTGTGTCATGCAGTAGTTCAGCGGGTGGTATGGCTAACTGAAACAAATTCGGCCGTTGCTGCGTCCCAATCGCCAACAAGTCCCGAAAGCCTTTTGTTACGAGCAGGGCCACCCGGCCCCCTTTTCGTTCGAGCAGGGCGTTGGTGCCTTTGGTTGTGCCGAGTCGCATTTCTATTGCTGGAAAGGGTTGGTTCAACGGCGTTTGCGTAAGCAGACGAGCGGCCAGCACCGGAGCTTCTTCACCGGAGAATAGTTCGATGGTGAGTAGCTGGTCGGTGAGCAGGCTACCCGCAACCAACGTTCCATCTGCCGCCAGTGACTCAACTATGAATACCTCATCCGTCTCAACCACCTGCAGTGTGTAGCCATCAAAAATTGGAGCCGTCAGCCAGGGTGCCATGATGCGGCCATCAATCAACTGGCCGCGCAAACGGCTATTGCTGAGCACTTTTGTGCGGTGCAGGTTCCCGGCGGGGTCGCGGGCAAGGCCGTCGGTAAAGGTGCCGCCGGTGTCGATCCAGATTTGCCACTGCGCAGCAGCAACAGCGGAGACAGTATGAGTCATGGCACAAAACAAGGTAAAAACGGCGAAGGTACGCTTGATGGTCGTTTACCGTTTACTCAAACGCGCTGAATTAGTTTGACTAACTGGCTCGCTCTGAGTACGTTTGACCGCTATCCTCTTTTGTTATGAACACCCCCGTTGAACCGCGCCCTGACGAGTTACCCCCCGTGTCAATCCCAAGCTTTTTTGAGTGGTTACCCAACAACCCGGCCCACGTCCTGTATCCAACCCAACCCTTCACCAATATCGCGGTTGCCGCGTCGGGGGGCGGTTTTCGGGCCGCTGCTTATATGCTTGGTACTCTCTCGTACCTGAATCACGCGCAGTTTGATCAGAAGCCCTTGTTGGCGCAGGTAACGTACTTAGCCAGCGCGTCGGGTGGTTCGCTGGCAACGGCATTTTACCGCAAAGCGCTGTTCGACAACCAGCCATTTGGCGGCTATTACCAAACAATGACCGAGTTCTTGACCGGAACAAAAACGGTACAGGCCGTTTCCAAACTGCTCGCCGACGATACCGCCTGGCCAGTCGATGGAAAGCGCCGAAATTTGATTAACGCCTTCGCGAAGGTGTACGATCAGCAATTAGAAGGCCTTACGCTGGGTGACTTTTTTACCAGCAATCCGGCCGTTCCCGTTCAGGAAATGTGTTTCAACACTACCGAATTTTACCAGGGTTTGCCCTTTCGGTTTCAGACCCGGCAGACGGGCATGACTAATTTGATCGGTAACAAATACCTCAATTTTCAGGCAAAAGGCATTGATGCGGCTAAAAAAATTAAGATTGGCGACATCATTGCTGCTTCGTCGTGCTTCCCGGCGGGTTTTGAACCCATGCGGTTTCCTGACGATTTTGCGCACGATCAGTTACCCAAAGACGTGCTGCAACGGGCCATCCACTTCCCCGAACGCCCACCGGTGGAAATAGGCAAAAACTATCCTAAACGAACGTTCGGACTGATGGACGGCGGCATCGTGGATAATCAGGCCATCGGCAGTATGCTGGAAGCCGACCGCCGACGCACGAAAGTGGGTGCCTGCTTCACCATAGTGATCGTCACCGACGTATCGAACCAATACATTCCGCCCTTTGTGCCGGGCCAGCCAACGGCCGGGAAACCCTGGCAGCAAATGACCGTACCCGGTGTCTGGAAGGGCGTTCGGCGGTTGACTAATCGCTTGTTCCTGCTGGGACTTTTTGCCTTTGTGGTCAGTTTACTGCTGGTCATTCTGGCAACAAACGTCTGGCTGAAAGTAACCGGAGCTTTGTTCATCGTTCCCTCACTACTCATTAGCCTGCTCGATTGGCTGGCCGGACAGGCGGAGCGAAAAGCGACTCAATCGGTTAAAACGTTTACGGCCAAATCACCCCTACTGTCGGATAAAGGCATCCGGCCCCTGTTGAGTTTCCTGGCTAACCTTCCACTTGGCACCCTCGTCGGAATGCTCAGCGAACGAATTCAGTCGGTAGTAATTCTGGCGAGTGATCTGTTTCTAAAACGCATTCGCCGGGCTGATTATACCCAACTGTACGAAGACCCGGCCTGGCAGTTTCGGCGGGTTGCTAACTTCATCTATGACCTCAGCGAAGGTGATCAGCCAAACCGCGAGGCACCTCTTAACAAAGACACCGATACGAAGGACACACCCAAGAAAGAAACGAAACCGGAAAAGCCGGACTGGCGTGGCCCAGAAAAAATCCGCCTGACTCCGTTGCCCGCATTAGCTGCCCTGGCCGAAAAAGCCCGGCTGATGGACACCACGCTCTGGTTCGATGAAGCGCATCAGGATCATTTGGACGCCGTAATTGCCACGGGCCAGTTTACGACTTGTTACAACCTGATTAAGTACCTGTTTCGCTTGGAGCAGGAAGAGAAGGGTTACGGTCGGCTCACCGACGACGTGAAGCAGTCGGTGCAACAGCTCAAAACGCAGTTACTAACTGATTGGGATCGGTTTCAGCAAGACCCGCTCTGGCTGCACACGCACTCACAACTACAGAATTAATCCGTGACGATTGGTTTGTGCAACTCAAGCTGACATCAATAATCTACTAATCAATAGTTTAAAGCATGGAAGCGACGGCAAAACCTCACCCGCCCCCGCTGAACCCGGCCCTGCGCCCGTTGGTGCGTAAACTGAGGGGCTATGCCTACGACCCCAGCCTGTCGATCAGCCTTGATGCGATCCTGGTCAACCGGGCAACGTTTCAGGTGAAATGGGAAGAACTGGAGCCGGGGCCGATTGGCGAATACGTGGAGGTGATCGACGCGGACCCCTCCAGCCGTGCCTTTTACCTGCCCGTAAACTTAAACGATCCGGCCGTGCTGGCCCAGGATGGCCTGCCGCCCTCGGAGAGTAATCCGCAGTTTCACCAGCAAATGGTGTACGCGGTGGTGATGACGACCATCCAGAATTTTGAGAAAGCGCTGGGCCGGAAAGCGTTCTGGTCATCCATCAACTACGAAGAGAAAGACGAAACGCGGACCTACGAGCGTGAGCGGTTCGTGCAGCGGCTGCGCATCTATCCCCACGCCGTTCGGCAGGCCAATGCCTACTACAGTCCCGACAAAAAAGCCCTGCTGTTCGGTTATTTTCCGGCCCGCCCCAGCGATGAAACGCTGCTCATGCCGGGTAGCCTGGTGTTCACTTGTTTGTCGCACGATATTGTGGCTCACGAAGTTACCCACGCGCTGATCGACGGGTTACGCAAGCGGTTTGTGTATGCCTATCACCCCGATACGACGGCGCTCCACGAAGCTTTTTCCGATTTGGTCGCTTTGTTTCAGCACTTTACCTTCCCCGAAGCGCTCGAATATCAGATTGCCAAATCCCGGGGTGAACTGGAGAATGAACACTTGCTGGGTCAATTGGCCCAGCAGTTTGGCTTTGCCATTGGTAATTATGGTGCCCTGCGCGATGCCATCGGTCACACCAATGAGTCGGGCGACTGGGTGCCGCTGGAGCCGAACGCCAGCGCTTACAAAACCGTCATGAAACCACACCAGCGCGGTAGTATCCTGGTAGCAACGGTCTTTTCTGCCTTTTTGAACGTCTACCGGAAGCGCGTAGCCGACCTCTTCCGAATTGCGACGAATGGCACGGGCGTTCTGCCGCAGGGCAATATCCATCCCGACCTGGTAACGCGGCTGGCGTATGAAGCCTCCCGCACCGCCCGGCACTTTCTGTCCATGTTGATTCGGGCACTGGACTACTGCCCCCCGGTTTACGTAACGTTCGGCGACTTCCTGCGGGCCATTGTTACGGCTGATCTCGATCTGGTCCCGAACGACCCGCTGGGCTACCGGG
The DNA here is from genome assembly GCF_054779955.1 of Spirosoma arcticum. Lineage (NCBI taxonomy): Bacteria > Pseudomonadati > Bacteroidota > Cytophagia > Cytophagales > Cytophagaceae > Spirosoma > Spirosoma arcticum. The sequence continues at coordinate 34,007 of NZ_BAAGXG010000003.1, read as the reverse complement.
TGGCTTTTATTGAGTCGTTCAAACGGCGGGGCATCTACCCGGACGGTATCCGAACGCTTTCGGAAGAAAATCTTTCCTACACGACGTATCTGGCCGAAGAACTAACCGATTTATTTACGCCCCGACAAACGGATCAAACCGCCGGGTCGCCAAATCTGCTGATTCGGTTGCGGGAGCGGCTCCGGCTGTATTTCAACGAAGCCAGTAATGATCACTCCCGGCGCGATTTATTTCAACTGACACTAATTGCCAAAGAAGAACTGCACCGGCTGGTGCACCAGGCCGACGAGCAGGAGCGCCGGATGCTGGAACACATCACCGAGTTAACGCTGTCGATGCCGGAGATGGACTATCCAATCGAAAATGCCCTGGTCGTAAAACGCATCCTTCCATCGGAGCCGGGTCAGCCCGACCGTTTATTGCAGATTGAAATGAAAATCTATACTGAAAAAAACGTGCAGGGCGAGGAGAAGCACTACTATTGCCCATCGTTTGAGGTTCACTCGCTGCACCGCTCACAGCGCGTGGGGCCGGACAACGTCATTCTGAATCAGGTCATTCTCACCTTAGTGCAAACGTGCCGGATTGTTGACCCCGACAAACCGGCGGCCGATGTGCCCGAATTCAGAAGCGGTTGTACGCTGGTGCTGGATATGGATCGCCTGACGCTCAAGGTTATGGCCAAAGCCACCCGTGACAAAGTCCGGCTCGACAAGTTTATGGAGCGACTGAAAAAGGTTGAACTCGCTCCCGAAAGCTCGCCCTTCAACGCGCCCTCGCGGAATCATCAGGTAGCCGAACCATTTGCTGCATTGCATGAGCGCTAAAATGAAGTCAATCCGTTAAACACAGAACTTATGAATGCGCCAACGCTTGATTCGGTCCGGGTCAGAATGTACTGTCAGGGTTTCGGTGACTGTTTTCTGCTGACCTTTTCGTACCGGGCGGGCGGGCAGACGATCAAAAAAAAGCACATGCTGATTGATTACGGCGTCTGGCGCGACGACAAGAACTGCATGGACGACATTGCCCAAAATATAATGGACGAGACCGGCGGGCAGCTTGATTTATTGGTAATCACCCACCAGCACAAAGATCACCTGTCGGGCTTTTACCGAAAACGACGGGAGGGCATTCTGAAAAATCTGACCATCAAGCGGCTATGGCTGGCCTGGACGGAAGACATTGAAAACAACCAGTTGGCACGGGATCTGGCTCAGCAGTACGACCGGGCCGTTGATTCGCTTCAGATGGCCAACGATCAGTTGCAGCGCATGAACGGTCAGGCCACTGCGCTGGGTTTGACTGAGTTGAGTAAACTGACGCGCCACCTGCTCGAACTGGAAGAAGGCAGCGAAGACGAATTCCCTGAATCAACTCAGGTTCCAAACCCGTTAGTCAGCCCGCAGCAGGTGCCATCTACTCCGGGCGTGAACGGGCACGAACGGGCGATGGACACCCAACCGGCTGCCGCGCCAAAATCCCGCTCGTTCAACAAAGCTGCGCTCGACTGGCTCAAACAGAAAGCCGAAAAAGTTGAGTATCTCAAACCCAACCAGCGAATCAGCGGCTTCCCGGTGGAAGATGCGCACGTGGGAAACGATCCCGGTGTTCAGTTCTACGTGCTTGGCCCACCCGAAGACCACGCTTTTCTGCGCCAGAACGAGTCGCAGCGAGAAGGCGAACTGTACCTGAATGCCAACATGGTCGGCGACATGTATTCGTTTGCATCGGCGTTCTCTGACTTCGGGACGGACTATCAGTCATGGATCAGCAATTCGCCGTTCGATGACGATTATTTCTGCCCCGTTTCGTTTGAACAGGCGAATCCTGACACGCCCGAAGCCGTTCTCGACGGACTAAAAATACCGGCGCGGGACCGGGCTGCTACGTTAAAACGACTCAGTTACCTGAAAACCTGCGCCGTGTACGAGACGTATTTTTTGGGTGATAAAGCGAATGACATTGGCCTGGCTGGGAATCAAAAGCGCCGAATCGACCACGAGTGGCTCCGGGCTTCGCAGTCGCTGGCGCTCAACATGAACTCACACACCAACAACACCAGTTTGGTGCTGGCTATTGAACTTGACCAGACGAAGCAAGTGCTGCTTTTTCCCGGCGACGCGCAGTATGGCAACTGGCGGTCGTGGTTCGCGAAAAAATACGAATGGAAGATTGAAAAAACGGCTACTGAATCCCGCCGTATCGTGACGGTGGAGGATTTGCTTAGTCGCACGGTTCTTTATAAGGTCAGTCACCACGGCAGCCACAATGCCACGCCCAGGCGGCAGGGGCTTGATTTGATGAGTCGCGATGATCTGATTGCGCTGATTCCGGTATCAAAACAGACGGCCACCGACAATGACTGGCCCATTCCGTACGAAAAACTCATTGACGAATTTAATCGGCGCTCCATAACTTACGTGTCCTCCGACGACCCCAAAAATCCGCGTCTGCTTCAGCAGCATACCGATTTATTCACCGTCGCCGGTGACGAAAACGGTGGTACTATCCGTACCACCGTTCGAGCTGAGCTGTATGTAGAATGCACGTTTTCGCTGTTGGGCGGGACGTCGGTGGTTTAGCGAATCGTATAATCAATTCATTACAAGCACCCCCGCTTGCCGGTAGGCTGCCACCGTTTCGGGTTTGGCTTTGTCGTCGGTAATCAGCACGTCGAACAGGCTTAGGGGCGCAAAACAGAGGTATTTTTCGGTTTCTAACTTCGAGGAGTCGCACAGCAGGTTGCCCCGGTGCCTATCCAAATCTACCCTATGTAAAATCGGTATTTGTGCAGGAAGAGGCTATTTTTGAGAAAACAACCGGTTGATGTATTAGTAAATCTGCCAGAGCAGTATGTATGACCCAATTAGACGCACTATTAAAGCAGGGGTTTAGGCTTGATGCTGATTTAAGGCAGCGAGTTACTCTTTTATTCCAGGTCAGGGCTATAAAGCGGGGTCAACATGTCTTGCAGGCCGGTGACGTCTGCCGCCAACTTACATTTATTGAGTCCGGCCTGTTTCGGCATTATTACGAGTCACCGAAGGACGAGGTCACCCGCTGGATTTCGGCTGAAGGATCATTTGTATCTTCGTTAGGCAGCTTCATTAATCAAACGCCTACTGTTGAGAATATACAAGCACTGGAAGCGAGTGTTGTGTATATTCTCGATAAACGCGATTTTGATGCCTTATACGCTCGCTACGAATCGGTGCGGGAGGGGTGGTGTCGACAGATTGAGCAATACTACGTAGTTATGGAGAAACGAGTTCATGAGTCGGTTGTACAAACGGCTGAAGCCCGGTACGTGAACCTCGCTCGTGAATACCCTAACTTACTGCATCGGGTGCCACTCCGCTATCTGGCATCTATGCTGAACAGCACCCCTCGTCATTTAAGTCGTATACGCCGAAGGTTAATGGTGCAGAAAATATAGACAAATGTCCTCACGTCGGTACTTGTCAGGTAGATAAGTTTGCAGTCTACCCGTTTCTGTAATCCAATGCTTGTTCGCAAACGCGCTTTACTATTGATCTTTTTATTGGTAACCGGGGGAGCCATGCTCTTCCACGCCTGTAGCCCTTACCGCGAGTTTCATCGGTATCATCCCCCTCCCGTTAGTAGCTATGGGCCGCTGAGTCTACCGGCGCACCACTCCAATTATAAAACAGTCTTTATTCTGGCTGACAACCGAGGTACTGAAATCTTTGATCTGATGGCTCCATTCGCCATTCTGAGTGGAACAGGCCAGCTTAACGTGTACATAGTAGCCTCTGACTCTAAGCCAATTCTCTTACGGAAAGGGCTGTTTATACTACCACATTATACGTTTCACCAGTTAGATTCGGCTCAAACAATAAAGCCGGACGCGATAGTGATACCAGCTTTGTCTGATAGTGTAGATCAAATTGCAGCCTGGATTCAGACGCAACAATCTGAACAGACCTTGTTCATGTCGATTTGTGAGGGGTCGAGGGTGGCGGCTGAAACGGGCCTGTTCGATGGTAAACGGATTACAACCCACGCCTATAACCTTTCTGTCAACGAACGTCAATTTCCACGGATGAAGTGGACTAAAGGCGTTAGTGTAACTCAAGACGGTCGATTTTTCAGCACGGCGGGTGTGTCGAGTGCGGTAGAAGGGTCGTTGTTGTTGATAGATCATTTACTTAATCAGCAAGTCATGCAAAAGGCTATGCAACAGATTTGCTATCCGTCGTCCGCGTTTCGGTTAGTCCATGTTAATGATAAAATCACCAATACAGAAAAATGGCTCATCGCTCGAAAAATTTTGTTCGGTAAGAATCGACACATCGGTGTTCTGGTGCGTGACGGGGTGAACGAACTGGATGTAGCCGCTGTGTTGGACACCTACCATCGTAGTTTTCCGGCGTCGATTCAGTCATTTACGCTGGATCAGGGGCCGATTGTCAGCGAACACGGTTTAGTTTTGCTGCCAACCGGTGACAAACTGTCGGCCGACCTCGATGAACTTCACGTTCCAGCCGCTAACTCCGTTACCAGCAATGTAGCCGGACAAATAAGCGTTGTGGCAGTCAAGAACGTAATCTGGTACAAAACAGGTAAGACCTACATTATTGATAGGCTTTTGGATCAACTGACGCAACAATACGGTGCTAAGTATGCCCGCGTAGTAGCATTACTGCTGGATTATAATCAGGGGTTGACAACAACAGCACCTAAACAGAACTGACGGCGGTATCAATTCAAGACATTAACGCCCGCCTGCCGGTAAGCCGTCACCGTTTCGGGTTTGGCTTTGTCGTCGGTAATCAGCACGTCGAACAGGCTTAGGGACGCAAAACAGAGGTATTTTTCGGTTTCTAACTTCGAGGAGTCGCAGAGCAAATACGTTTTGTCGGATTGCCGGGCCATAGCCACGGCCGTGCTGGCTTCGCGCTCGCTGTTGGCACTCAGGCCGTTTTGCAACGAAATGCCGTCCACACCAATGAACGCCCGGTTGGCGCGGTAGCGGGTCATGTGTTCTTCGGCCATGAGTCCGTGAATGGCATGCCGGTCTTTGTCTACTTCACCCCCTACCAAATTTATCGACACCTCCGAGGCCATCAATTCGGCCACCACAGGCAACGAATTCGTGACCACAGTGATGCGTTTGTGGCGGATGAAGGGGCACAGTCGAAACACCGTGCTGCCACAATCCATAAAAATAACGTCGCCCTCTTGAATTTCTCCGGCGGCTATCTGGCAGATGTAATCTTTCCGTTCGGCGTTAACGGCCGCTTTGTTGGCAAACCGGTGGTTATCCGTCGCCGTCGCCAAACTAATTTTCATGGCTCCCCCCCGCGTTCGGTACAGCAATCCCGACGCGGCTAATTGTATCAAATCGCGCCGGACAGTCATCGCCGACGTTTGCAGTAAGTCAGCCAGTTCCTGCACATCGACCGAGCCTCGATCGTCGACCGTTCGTAAAATAAGTTGCTTCCTATTTTGGAAATTCATCGTGAATCTGTTCTTTTGTTCAAAAATAAACAAAATCAATCAATTTTGAACAAGATGACTACAGAACAAGTGCAAATAACAGAGGAGAAACTGCTTTCCGACAATTGGTACGTGCTGAAACGGTACACGTTCAACTACCTCGGCAAAAACGGAAAGTGGACAACCCAACAGCGCGAAGCCTACGACCGGGGTAATGGCGCGACGATTTTGCTCCACAATCCGCAGACCGACACCGTCATCCTCACGCGGCAGTTCCGACTGCCCACGTTCGTCAACGGCAACCGCAGTGGGGGACCGGAGTCGGGAATGTTAATCGAAGCCTGCGCCGGTCTGCTCGACAACGACGACCCGCAAACGGCCATTTTGCGCGAAACGGAAGAGGAAACCGGCTACCGCATTCAGTCGGTGCAAAAGGTGATGGAAGCCTACATGAGTCCCGGCTCGGTGACGGAAAAGCTGTTTTTTTACCTCGCCGAATACACCGCCGATACCGAACGCAACGCCGGGGGCGGCATTGACGAAGAAGAAATTGAAATTTTAGAGCTTCCGTTTAGCGAGGCACTATCCATGATGCAGAGTGGGGAGATCATGGATGGAAAAACAATTATGCTGCTGCAGCACCTGCGTTTGCAACAACTTACTGCCAGCCCGGTCAATCGACCTGAACAGTTCCAGCACGACCATAGTTTCACTCAGTAGTACAACCCTGACTACATGGCCCGGCATCGTCTGGCACGAAACTATGAACCGATTACTGACCTTACTGGCTGTATTGCTGACGGGAATGTCAGCCGCAGCCCAAACCAAGCCCGCGTCGACTACATCCCCCTCGGTCGTTTCGGTAATTGAGGACATCACGGCCAAACGCTTTCTGCCCGACACGGTTTTCACTGCGTTGTCGGAGGAGGACAAAACGTTGCTGGCAAAGGAGCCGGTAGCCAATTGGGGCCTGGCGCAGGAGTCCGGCGAGATGACTTATTACAATCTGGTTATCGGCACCCGTTCTTACCAATTGGTGATTATTAAACCACCCAAAGAGGAATTCCCAACGGCGACCTTGTTGCGCTTCGCCACGCCCAAATCCAAACCAGAACCCATCGCCCGGGGCACGCTCAGGCCCAAAGTGGAACAAGCGCCAAAATGAGCGAATTGGGAATTGGCTGGTTACAACGTCAGTTTCATGCCTTCGTGCGTGGCAACAAAGCCTAGCGTTTCATAAAATTGTATCGCTCTCGGCCGTTGCTTGTCGGTTGTCAATTGCACGACGTAACAACCTTTTTGTTTCGCTCTGGCAATGGCGTAGCTAAATAGTTGCGTGCCGATTCCTTTCCCGCGATGGGCTGAACTGACCCGCACCGCTTCGATCTGCGCCCGCAGCCGACCCTGATGCGTCAGATATTGAATGAATGTCAGGTGAAACGTGCCGACGATTTCTTTACCAATTTCGACAACGGTCAACTCCTGATTGCTATCTTTTTTGATTCGGGCGAACGCCTGTAAATAAGTCGCCGGAAGCGGTATTTCTATCTTTTCTCTTATTGCGCCCAACGAATCGTCGGCCAGCAGTTGAATAATGGCAATTAAGTCGTCCTCCGTTGCTAAGCGAAATGTAAGTTCTGATTTCATGATTCTACTACTTTGTTGAGTGGGGCTACATAGTACAGAGCGGCTTATTAAAGTAAACGGACCGCGGCCGCGGATGGTAAAGAATTACGTTAAGAAAATCATTTATCTATTTTTATTGATTGTTAGTAGTTTACGAAAAGTAGCGATCACAGAGACTAATAATCATGCGTAGTTAGTTTAACGTTTTTTGTACTTTAGCTAAACTGTAGCTGGTCATACAACACGTCTATGAATAGCGCTAACTTACTGTAAAATAAACGGTTGTACTTAACCCATATCGTCCTTACAATTAGTTTTGCGTCTTTTATGCGTTGACTTGTGCCCTTTTACGCCATCAATCATCCTCTTCCCTGAATTCTATGAAAAAATGGTTTCTACTTACCCTGTCTGTCCTCTTACCCCTGCTAACACGATCCCAATCTACCAAGCAAATTGTCATCGGTCAGATTGACAGCCTGTCTTCGAAAATCCTCAACGAGAAACGTAAAATATGGGTGCATGTCCCAGACAGTTATAGACAGGAAACATCATCCAAACGACGGTATCCGGTCGTCTATCTGCTGGATGGCGATAGCCACTTTCCGTCGGTGGTGGGGATGATCCACCAACTAAGCACCGTCAATGGCAACACGATTTGCCCGGAGATGATCGTGGTGGGAATTCCCAATACCAACCGGCTGCGGGATCTGACTCCCACACCGGGGGGCGGAATGATTCCATCGGCTGCCGACAGTACAAGACTGAAGAACTCGGGCGGAGGGGAGAAATTCACCGCCTTCATCGAACGCGAACTGATTCCTTACATTGACTCCCTATATCCCACTGAGCCCTACAAAGTATTCATCGGGCATTCGCTGGCTGGGCTGCTGGTCATCAATACGTTGATTCATCACCCAAACCTGTTCAACGCCTACGTGGCCATCGACCCGAGTATGTGGTGGGCGAATCAAAAGCTGCTCAATACCGCTAAGGAGGTCATAGCCAGCCAGACGTATGCGGAGAAAGTCCTGTTTGTCGGTATCGCCAATACGATGGAGCCGGAGATGGATACCTTACGGGTACAGGCGGATACGAGTGGCTCTACTAAACACATCCGCTCCATCTTAGCCCTGGATCGCTTACTAAAAGCCAATGGACAAACCGGCTTACGCTACCAGGGGAAATACTACGGCCTCGATGACCATAGCTCCGTGCCACTCATCACAGAATACGACGCGCTCCATTTCATTTTTGATTCCTACCGATTAAAGCTGACCGACCAAGACTATGAGGAAGACAATACCCGGTTAGCCGATAAACTGACAACCCATTTTACGGCCGCCACCAGGCAGTTGGGCTATAAGGTGAAGCCACCGGAAAGTCTGGTCAATGATCTGGGCTCGTATATGGTATCCGAAAAGAAGTTTAAAAAAGCCGAAAGTCTATTCAAACTCAATGTGGCGAATTACCCAGCCAGTTTCAACGCCTATGACTCGTATGGTGATTACTTTGTGGCCCAAAAAGACACAGTCAGTGCCATAGCCAATTTCCAGAAAGCGCTTTCGCTGAAAGAAACGCCCGCAACGCGAAAAAAATTAGTGGCTTTACAAGCCCAAATCAGCACTCGCCCATCTCCCGCCGATAAGCCGAAAAAATAACAGTCTACTTTGCGATATAATCAGTTATTTCAACGCGGTTATATAAGTGGGGCGGCCGTCAGACCCGTTGGATTTAGACTAAAACTCTTAGAGTAATTCTTTACGGTCGCCGTTGCGGTCCAGTTACTAATAAAATCCTTACAGAAAAAGTCAGACCAGTCTCTTGCTGGAAACTGGTCTGGCTCAACTTCTCTAAAAATCGTGATTCTTACTTCTTCGTCACCCGAATCGAAATCCGACGGTTCTGGGCGCGGCCTTCCTCAGTATCGTTGCTGGCGATGGCGTTTTCCTGTCCGTACCCTTCGGCATCTAACCGGCTGTTGGCGATGCCCAACTGCACTAATTCGGCCTGCACTGATTTAGCCCGGTCGTTAGACAGTTTCAAGTTAGCGTCGGCGCTACCTGTGTTGTCGGTGTAGCCGCCGAGTTTGACGTTCACCGCCGGGTAAGCTTTCAGGATTTCGGCAATGTTTTTCAGTTGCTCCTGCGATTCGGGTTTCAGCGTTGCACTGCCCGTCTCGAAGGTCAGCCGGTCGAAGTCGAACCAGGTCGTTTTGTCAACGGGCTTGTCAGACTTGATGAAGTTTAGCAGGTTAGCTTCGATACCGTCCACGTCCACACCCTTTAGCGATACACCACCGTCCAAGTCCAAATCAGTAGGGGTGAACTCCCGGTTTGGCGTACTGACTTTATTATTGTCGGCGGCTGTGGATTGCTCCAGTGGCACTTCGGTACCCGCAGCCGTTTTGCCTTCGCGGTTGAAGCCCGGCGTTTCCGACGATTTCACGGCGATGTAGGGCGCAATAACCAGCGACACAATCGACATCAGTTTGATGAGAATGTTCATCGACGGGCCGGACGTGTCCTTGAACGGATCACCGACGGTATCACCCGTGACGGACGCTTTATGAGGCTCCGATTTTTTGTAGAACATCTCACCGTTAATCAGCACGCCTTTTTCAAACGACTTCTTGGCGTTGTCCCACGCGCCACCGGCGTTGTTCATGAAAATACCCATCAACACACCCGACACCGTGACACCCGCCAACAGACCGCCGAGTACTTCGGGGCCGAAAATGAAGCCGACAATAACCGGCACCGTCAGGGCAATGGCTCCTGGCAGCACCATCTCGCGGATGGAGGCCTGCGTCGAAATAGCCACGCACTTTTCGTATTCGGGTTTACCCGTGCCTTCCATGATGCCCGGAATCTCGCGGAACTGACGACGCACTTCCTCCACCATCGCCATAGCGGCCCGGCCCACGGCGGCAATCGCCAGCGACGAGAAGATGTACGGAATCATGCCGCCTACGAATAACCCGGCCAGCACGTCGGCCTTGTAAATGTCGATGGCCGAAATGCCCGACAGGCCTACAAACGCTGCAAACAGGGCCAGGGCGGTCAGCGCAGCTGAGGCAATAGCGAACCCTTTGCCACTCGCAGCGGTCGTGTTACCAACGGCATCGAGAATATCGGTACGGCCGCGCACTTCTTCGGGCAGGTAACTCATTTCGGCAATACCACCGGCATTATCGGCAATGGGGCCGAAGGCGTCGATGGCCAACTGCATGGCCGTAGTGGCCATCATTCCAGCCGCCGAAATAGCCACGCCGTACAGACCCGCGAAGTGATACGAGGTGTAAATACCAGCCGCCAGCACCAGAATCGGCAGCACGGTCGATTCCATCCCTACGGCCAGCCCACCGATGATATTGGTAGCCGCGCCCGTGGCCGACTGCCGGATAATGGACATTACCGGACGCCGACCCATGGCGGTGTAATACTCAGTGATGATACTCATCAGCGCACCCACGACAAGACCCGTCACGATAGCATAGAACACATCCATCCGGTCGAACTCGACACCCCGAATCTCCATTATGCCAGCTGGCAATATGGCGTTGACTAAGAAATACGACGCCACCAGCGTAATGCCAATCGACGCCCAGTTACCGAGGTTTAGCGCACCCTGCACGTTGCCGTTATCGTCTTTCACCCGCACGAAATAGGTCGCGATGATTGAGAAAATCAGGCCCAGACCGGCAATGACCATCGGCAATACGATGGGCGCGTGACCAATAATCGGGTCGTTGGGAATGACAATCTCGCGGCCCAGTACCATCGTGGCTAAGATCGTGGCTACGTACGAACCGAACAGGTCGGCACCCATTCCGGCTACGTCGCCCACGTTGTCGCCCACGTTGTCGGCGATGGTGGCGGGGTTGCGCGGGTCATCTTCGGGAATTCCCGCTTCCACTTTGCCAACGAGATCGGCTCCCACGTCGGCCGCTTTGGTGTAAATACCACCGCCCACGCGGGCAAACAACGCAATGGATTCGGCCCCGAGCGAGAAACCCGCCAGCACTTCGAGGGCTTTTTCCATCGGCAGGCCGTTGACGTCGCCGGAGGGTTCGACGTACAATTTATAAAGAACGATGAACAGGCTGCCCAGACCCAGCACAGCAATACCGGCCACGCCAATGCCCATAACGGAGCCACCCGTGAACGACACCTCAAGGGCTTTGGTCAGGCTCGTGCGGGCGGCATGGGCGGTACGGACGTTCGCCTTCGTGGCGATGTTCATACCGATGTAGCCCGCCAGCGCCGATAGAAACGCGCCGAGCAGAAAGGAGAGACCAATGATTGGACTGGAGTTAGGTACTAAACTGCCCATGTAGGCCAGCAAGATGGCGACGATGATGCCGAAGTAGGTCAAAACCTTCCACTCGGCTTTAAGAAACGCAATGGCGCCGTCGGCAATGTAACCCGCAATTTCCTGCATCCGGGCGTCACCAGCGGCCTGCTTCGACACCCACATGAATTTGGTATACATCACCAGCAGGCCGACAACACCCAGAATGGGGACCAGATAAACACTGTAATTCATAGAAATAAGTATGTGTTAAATTTTCGATTGCCCGCAAAGATAGAATTTGCCCGTGCATAACGCCCAACAAGCCGCCAAATTGGTTGACTTTTTTCACGAATAAATAGCACGTGGATTACCTGAATAGGGCGAATAAACACGGATAATATTTGGGGAAAAATCCGTTTTGATTCGTAATATTCGGGTCATCCGCGTGCCGTTCTTTTACTACGATTATCTTTGCTGAACGTCAATGCCTAACTGTCTATTTCCTGTGCGTCAATACCTCCGCCCATTCGCTACGCTCGCTACCTTTTTCATCTGCCAGATCGTCGTTGCTCAGGTTCCCTACGGCCCCATCAAACCCACCCCGCCCGGCGAAATTCTGTCGAATCTTAAGAAGTTAAACGTGCTCGGTTCGGTGCTTTATGTGGCCGCTCACCCCGATGACGAAAATACGCTGCTGCTGGCCTACATGGCCAAAGAGCGGCTTGTGCGCACGGCCTACCTTTCGCTCACGCGGGGCGACGGGGGGCAGAACCTGATTGGCCCCGAACAGGGCGAAAACATCGGTATCATTCGAACGCAGGAACTGCTGGCCGCCCGTCGCATCGACGGCCCCGACCAATATTTCAGCCGGGCGTATGACTTCGGCTTCTCCAAATCGACCGACGAGGCTGTGCGGACGTGGGGGCAGGAGAAAGTGCTGGCCGACGTGGTCTGGATGATCCGCAAACACCAGCCCGACGTGATTGTCACCCGGTTTCCGCCCGACGCCCGCGCCGGACACGGGCACCACAGCGCATCGGGTTTTCTGGCCGAAGAAGCGTTCAAAATCTCCGGCGACCCGACTAAATTTCCGGAGCAGTTAGCCTACGTGAAACCCTGGCAAGCCCGGCGCGTGATGTGGAACATGTTTATTCCGGGGCAGTTTCTGAGCAATAAAAAACCCGAAGAAGCGGGCAATCTCATTGGCGTTGAAACGGGGCTGTTCAATTCGTTATTGGGTCGGTCGTACGGGGAAATTGCAGCCGAAAGCCGTAGTCAGCACAAAAGTCAGGGATTCGGCGTACCGGCCAGTCGCGGGGCTAAAATCGATTACCTGTTGCTCAAAAACGGCGACCTAACCGAGAAAGACCCGTTCGACGGCGTCGATATGACGTGGAAGCGCGTAGGAAATAGTGATGGGGTACAGGCGCTCGTAACCAAACTCATAGCGGGTTTTCGGGCCGATAACCCGGCGGCTTCGGTGCCTGCTTTGGTACAACTTTACGGGGCAATGGGCAAGTTGGACACGGCGAACGTGTACGTCAGAAGTAAGCGACAGGACGTGCAAAATTTGCTTCAGCAGTGCTTAGGCTTGTGGTTCGAGACCAACCCTGCTGATTATGCCGCCACGCCAGGCGAAACGATTAAAGTGACAACCAACATCGTCGGCCGCGTTGATTCGCCGGTTCGGTTGGTTAATGTTCAGTATTCAACCGGGAAAGACACGACGCTGAACCTGACGCTCAAGCCAAACGATGTGGTACTGTTCCCAACGACGCTGGTTATTCCAAAAACGCAGAAAATCTCGCAACCGTACTGGCTTGAAAAGCCGATTGAGAAAGGCGTGTTCCAGGTCGATAATCAACAGCTCATCGGCCTGCCCGAAAACCCGCCCGCGCTCACGGCCAGTTACACGTTCGAGATCGAAGGGCAGCGGTTCACCTTCACGCGCCCGGTCGTTTACAAATCGACCGATGCCGTTGATGGGGAGGTTTATCGGCCGTTCATCGTTCAGCCTGACGTGACGGCCAACCTTACGGAGCGCGTTTTCACATTCGCCGACGACAAGTCTAAAACCGCTGAAGTTGTTCTGAAGGCTGGTCGCGGCAACGTAACTGGAACTTTGACGCTGACCGTACCAACGGGCTGGCGCGTGGAGCCGGCGTCGTTGCCGTTCGACCTGAAAAACAAAGGCGATGAGCAACGGGTGTCGTTCTCCCTATCGCCAACAGCCAAAGCCGCCAACGGCAAGTTACAGGCTGTTATGAAAACTGGAACGGGTACGTTCACGACCGGACTGCGTTACGTTGCCTATAAGCACATTCCGACGCAAACGCTGTTCCCGCCCGCCGAGGCTAAACTGGTTAAGTTAGACGTGAAGGTGACCGCCAAAAACATCGGCTATATCGTTGGCGCGGGCGACGAGATTCCGGCCGCGTTGCAGCAGATGGGTTGCCGCGTCACTCTCCTCGGCCCTGCTGAACTGAACGGCAGTCTGGCGGGCTACGACGCCATCATAACGGGCGTTCGTGCTTACAACACCGATCCGGGTTTGGCCCGCTACCAGCCGAAGTTGATGGACTACGTCAAAAACGGCGGGACACTGATTGTGCAATATGTGACGCCAAGCAGCGGATTTCTGCGCAACGAACCGCCCCTGCCGCCCCTCGGCCCGTACCCGTTCACCATCGGCCGCGAACGCGTGACCGAGGAAGACGCTAAGATGACGTTCGTGAATCCGCAGCACCCACTACTGAACACGCCCAACAAAATCACCGACGCTGATTTTGCCGGCTGGGTGCAGGAACGCGGCATTTATTTTGCGCAGGAATGGACCAACCAGTACCAACCAATTTTCTCGGCTAACGATCAAAATGAAGCGGCCAAATCAGGTGGATTGCTCTACGCTAACTACGGCAAAGGTCATTTTATGTACACGGGCCTGGTCTTCTTCCGCGAATTGCCCGCCGGGGTGCCGGGCGCGTACCGCCTGTTTGCCAACATGATCTCAGCGGGAAAGTGAGCCGTCCTGACGATGTTGCCGTAGATATCGACGCAGTTTGGGTATCGCCAGCGCCATGTTGGCCTGCGTAATCAGGGCGTTGACACCACCGTAACCGACGGACCGTTGCATCAGCTCACCAGTGGGAGCAATGTACAGGGACGTGGGATAGCTGGCAACTGCGTAGGATCGGGCAACGTCGGCCCCCTCCCCAAACTCAGCGTTTATCTTATAATTGATGAAGCGGGCATTATACGTTTCGCCCACTTTCGCGTTGGGAAACGCTTCCCGATCCATTCGACGGCAGGGCGGGCACCAGGTTGTGTATACGTCTACAAATAGAGGCTTGTTCTGACGTTTGGCCTCCGTCAGCGCGGCTTGCCACGAGCCCGTGAAGAACTGAACGCCCGTTGGCGGTTGGGTGCGGAGGCTGTTCGCAGTAAGCCATAGTAACAGGCAGAAGATAATGATTTTCACAGATTATCAATAGCCCGAACAGGCGCGGCTATGCGACAAATGTAGGTGAACTAATCCCTGATTGCACTTGTCTTTTTTGTACATGGCAAAGAAGATAACAAATACTAATTCCACCGATCCGAAGGAAGAACTTACCTGGCGCGAACGATTCGCGGCCCTTAGCAACCTGCCCGCTTTTTTCCGGTTAGTTTGGGAGGTGTCGCCCGGCCTGTTCATTGGCAATGCGCTGCTGCGGCTCGTTCGGGCGGCTATTCCAGCCGCAACGCTTTACATCGGCAAACTGCTCATCGACGAAGTTGTGCGGCTGTCGGCACCGGGCGGCACTGATGATACAACATACCTCTGGACACTCGTCGGGGCTGAATTCGGGCTGGCTATTCTGTCCACGGCGCTGGGTCGGGCGGTGGCGCTTATGGACGGGTTGCTCGGCGATCTGTTCGCGAACCGCACATCGGTCCGGCTGATGGAACACGCGGCCACGCTCGATCTGGAGCAGTTTGAGGACGCTACATTCTATGACAAACTCGAACGTGCCCGCCGTCAAACCACCGGCCGCACGGTCCTTTTGTCGGGGGTGTTCGGGCAGGTACAGGAACTAATTTCGGTGGGCTTTCTGGCGGCTGGTCTGGCTGTGTACAACCCGTGGTTGCTGCTGCTGATTCTGGTGGCTGTGACGCCCTCGTTCATCGGCGACAACTATTTTAATCAGCGCAGTTACTCGCTTTCCCGTTCCTGGACCCCCGAACGGCGCGAACTCGATTACCTGCGCTACGTAGGGGCCAGCGACGAGACGGCCAAAGAAGTCAAAATCTTCGGGCTGTCGGGTTTTCTCATCGACCGGTTTCGCAGCCTGTCGAACGAGTTTTTCCAGAAGAATAAGGCGCTGGCCATCAGCCGGGCGGGCTGGGGCGTGTTGCTGACGGCACTCGGCACAGCGGGTTATTACGGCGCATACCTCTGGATTGTGGCGCGGGCCGTCAGCGGGCAAATTTCGCTCGGCGATCTGACGTTCTTAGCCGGGTCGTTCCGGCAGGTGCGGGCATCGCTCGAAGGAATTCTGCTCCAGTTCAGCAGCCTGACGCAGGAAGCGATCTATTTGCAGGATCTCTTCGATTATTTCGCCATTAAACCGCTCATTCATTCACCCAAAACGATACGCCCGTTTCCGAAGCCAATCCGAACAGGATTCGTCTTCGAGGACGTTGGATTTAAGTACACAAACAGTGAGCGATGGGCGTTGAGAAACCTGTCGTTTACGCTCGAAGCGGGCGAGAAACTGGCGCTCGTTGGGGAGAACGGCGCGGGCAAAACCACGCTTGTTAAACTGCTGGCCCGGCTCTACGACCCCGCCGAGGGCCGTATCCTGCTCGACGGTCACGACCTACGTGAATACGACCTGGAAGAGCTTCGGCGCAACATCGGTGTTATTTTTCAGGATTATACCCGCTTCAAAATGTCGGCGGGGATCAACATCGCCGTGGGCGATATTGACCAGCGCACCAACCAGCCCCGCATCGAGACCTCCGCGCACCGGAGCTTAGCCGACACGGTCATCGCTAAACTGTCGGGTGGCTACGATCAGCAATTGGGGCGCTCATTCGGGAAAGGCGTGGAACTGTCGGGTGGGGAGTGGCAGAAGGTGGCGCTCGGACGGGCCTACATGCGCGATGCCCAGCTCATCATTCTGGACGAACCCACGGCCGCTCTTGACGCCCGCGCCGAGTACGAAGTGTTTCAGCGGTTCGGGCAGTTGACCGAGGGCAAATCATCGGTGATCATCTCGCACCGGTTTAGCACTGTTCGCATGGCCGACCGGATTCTGGTGTTGGAAAACGGTACGCTGCTCGAAATCGGTAGTCATTATGAACTGCTCGAAAAGGACGGTCGCTACGCTGAACTGTTCGGGTTGCAGGCGCGGGGCTATCAGTAAGCTGCCCTGATTGCTTCCTTAGCTCATTGTAAACAAACAATGCCCACATAGTGGGCATTGTCATAAGCGAAATGTAGGCACACCTTCTTAGGCTCCCATTTCCTGTAATACCTGTTCTACCTTCTCAGCTGCTTCTTTCAGTAACACAGCCGAAAAAACTTTCAGGCCTGATTCGTCGATGATGCGGGCGCCTTCTTCGGCGTTCGTGCCCTGGAGCCGCACAATGATCGGGATGGGAATGTTGCCAATGGCTTTGTACGCTTCCACAACGCCCGTTGCCACGCGGTCGCACCGCACGATACCGCCGAAAATGTTGATCAGAATGGCTTTTACGTTCGGGTCTTTCAGAATAATGCGGAAACCGGCTTCAACCGTTTTGGCATTGGCACCGCCCCCCACGTCGAGGAAGTTGGCAGGTTCGCCACCCGACAGTTTAATAATGTCCATCGTCGCCATCGCCAGTCCAGCGCCGTTGACCATGCAGCCTACGTTGCCATCGAGTTTAACGTAGTTGAGGTCGTTGGCCGAGGCTTCAACTTCGAGCGGGTCTTCTTCCGCAATGTCGCGCAGGTTAGCCAGATCGGGATGGCGGTACAGGGCGTTGTCGTCTAAGTTCACCTTCGCATCGACGGCCATGATTTTATTGTCTGACGTTTTCAGTACTGGGTTGATCTCAAACATCGACGCGTCGGTATCGACGTACGCCCGGTACAGGGCCGTCACGAACTTCACCATTTCCTTGAACGCTTCGCCCTCCAGGCCCAGTCCGAAGGCTACTTTGCGGGCCTGAAACGGCTGTAGTCCCACGGCCGGGTCGATCCACTCCTTCACGATCTTTTCGGGCGTGTTGGCTGCTACTTCTTCAATGTCCATGCCGCCTTCGGTGCTGGCCATGATGACGTTGCAGCCTTTATTGCGGTCGAGCAGAATGCCGATGTACATTTCTTTCGGCTCCGAGGCACCGGGGTAAAACACGTCCTGCGCCACCAGCACTTTGCTTACTTTTTTGCCTTCGGGACCTGTCTGATGCGTAACCAGCACGTTGCCAATCAGGTTTTTGGCGATGTCACGCACCTCATCGACCGATTTAGCCAGTGCCACACCCCGTTGCTCCGACCCCACGATCCGGCCTTTTCCACGTCCGCCCGCGTGAATCTGAGATTTCACGACGACGTACTTGGAGCCGGTCTGGGCCATAATCTGCTTGGCGGCTTCAACGGCTTTTTCGGGCGATTCGGCCACGATTCCTTCCTGAATCCGGACGCCGTATTTCTTCAGAATCTCTTTACCCTGATACTCGTGTATATTCATGACAACTGCAACAAGAAGGGTTGTAAATCGTACTTTTGCGTGGCAAATTAGTTCTAAATGATGAATGATGAATGCAGAATGATGAATGATATCAACTGACTCATCGCTGTTATCATTTATCATTCTGCATTCATCATTCATCATTCATGAAAATGCCGCTACTCCAAACCACCGATTTACGCCGGAATTACGGCGATTTGTCCGTTCTAAAAGGAATAAATCTGGCCATCGAGCCGGGTGAGGTAGTGTCCATTGTGGGAGCATCAGGGGCGGGCAAAACAACGCTGCTCCAGATCTTGGGTACGCTCGACCGGCCCGATTCGGGCGAACTCCACATTGCCGACCAGAATGTGTTCGCACTGAACGACCGGGAACTGGCCCGGTTTCGGAATGAGAAAATCGGCTTTGTATTCCAGTTCAATAACTTATTACCAGAGTTCACCGCACTGGAGAATGTTTGCCTGCCAGGCTTCATTGCCGATAGGGAAGAGGAGGGGGTTCGGCAACGCGCTGAGTCGCTGCTAAAGACGCTTGGCCTGGGCCACCGGCTGACTAATTTACCCTCCCAAATGTCGGGTGGCGAGCAGCAGCGAACGGCCGTGGCGCGGGCACTGATCAACGAACCGGCTATTGTATTTGCCGACGAACCCAGTGGTAATCTCGACTCGCGCAATGCCGAAGACCTGCATCAACTCTTTTTCAAGCTCCGCGATGAACTGGGTCAAACGTTTATCATTGTCACGCACAACGAAGCATTGGCCGCCCTCGCTGACCGAACTGTAACGATCCGGGATGGACTGATCTGTTGAGTATATATACTTATAAGTTAATCAGAAATTAACTCAGATTGAATTATTTAGTTGCTGTAAACCAAATAGTTACGTACCATGGTAGAAATTATTTTCCCTAACGAATCAAAGTTTGAGTTTTTTGTTTTATTATTGTGTCGAAAAGAAAAGTTTTTCATAACGTTGAGTAAATCAGAAAGCCAGGAGAGAGTCTCGCTTGGCTTTTTTGTTTTTTATACGCATGAATGACGCTGACCCCTGGCTTTTCCTGAAAGCGCACACAGCCGCCCGCATTGCACAGGGGCGCACCGGTCATAGTCTGCCCACGTCGGCTCTGCTCTCCTTTCAACTTGACCACGCCCGCGCCCGCGACGCGGTTCACTCCACCCTCAATTCGGCCGCGTTGCTCGATCAGCTAAACGCGGTTCACAGCGGCACGTTGCTGTTGCACAGTCAGGCCGTTGACCGACAGACGTATTTACAGCGACCGGATCTGGGCCGAAAACTGGATGAGGCATCCCGCGCAAACCTGCAGGGTCTGGGAGACCTCACCGGTTTTGACCTCTCCATCGTCGTTGCCGATGGCCTGTCGGCGCTGGCAATTAACCAATATACCCTGCCGGTTGTGACTGGATTGATTGACGAAGCCAACAAGTTAGGCTGGTTGATAGCGCCCATGTGTGTGGTTGAGCAGGGACGCGTAGCTATCGGCGACGAAATTGCGCATCAACTACAGGCTGAGCTGCTGGTTGTGCTGGTTGGCGAACGGCCGGGTCTGTCTTCGCCCGACAGCATGGGAGCGTATTTGACCTACCAACCCCGTCCAAGCTTCACCGACGAGTCGCGCAACTGCGTTTCCAATATTCGCCCGGAGGGATTGAGCCACGAGTTTGCCGTCCAGAAGATAATGTATCTGCTGACCGAGATGAAAACCCGGCGGCTGTCGGGCGTGATGCTGAAGGACGATATGCCTATACATACGTTACCGCGTACTTCTTCCCTGGCATTGATCGGACAAATCCCAGAAACTCCAGACTGAGCAATAGCGAGGCCAGCCGTCCCATCGGAATCTGGGACTGCCAGCTCAGCTCATCGATGTGTAGATCGGCGGTCTGGCGCAGCAAAGACAACACCTGACTTTCTTCTTCGGTGATGTCGACGGGCAGGGGCGGGGCCTGATTTTTTCGGGTGGGCTGGTCTGCGGGCGTATCCCAGTTCAGTGTCTCGATCAGGTCTTTGGGACTGGTGTAGATTTGCGCTTTATTCTCGCGGATGAGTTTGTTACACCCCGCTGAAAACGCTTGATTCAGTTGCCCCGGCACGGCAAAAACGTCGCGGTGGTAGTTGTTGGCGTATTCGGCCGTAATCAGCGCCCCGCCTTTGGCGGCCGCTTCCACCACGACCACGGCGTCGCTCAGTCCGGCAATGATGCGGTTGCGGGCCGGAAACAGGTGGGCGTCGGGCTTGGTGCCGGGCTGACTTTCGGTGAGCAGGCCACCCAGCACCAGCATCTCTCCGGCCGTTTTCTGATGCACATTTGGGTAAATAACGTCCAGGCCGCTGGCCATTACCCCAATCGTGGGCAGGTTATTGACCAAACTGGCGCGGTGGGCCGCAATGTCAATGCCGTAGGCCAGTCCGCTGATGATGTGGACGCCGTAGGGCACGAGCGCTTCGATGATGTCGGCGGTGACGCGACGACCGTAATCCGTGGCCTGCCGCGTACCGACCAAACCAATCGTGCGGGGGGCGTTGAGGGTTCCTGATCCCTGAAAGTAGAGCAGGGCCGGGGCGTCGTACAGGGTTTTGAGCCGGGTTGGAAACGCTTTATCGGTGTAGAAGAGGGCCGTGGCGCCTAATTTTTCTACCCGCTGACTCACCCGTTCGGCTTCAGTCAGGATGTCGGGTTTGAGAACGGCGCGGGCCGTCACCTCGCCAATGCCGGGAACTTTGAGCAGCCGGGCCAGTGGGGACCGGAAAACGTTTTCGGCGGAGCCGCAGTAGCTGATAAGTTGCCGGATCAGGATGCTGCCCACGCCGGGAACGAGCGTCAGGGCAATTTGATAGGGATTGTTGGTGGGCACGAACGAAGTAAGCGGAATGTACGGTGGAAAATTGCCGATGAGACAATGAACACAAGCTTACCGCTTTTTGCCCGTAAAGCCAATGAGTTTATCGGACCGGGGCATCAATTATAAAGTATCTGTGAACAAACCCGCGAAAGGATAGCACTGTGATAATGATTGCGTCACATTTGAGTAAAGGCTTACGGCTAAATTTGTGGGAGAAATTACACACGTTACAAACCCAATTCATGCGCACGAATAAACTTTTCCTGTCATCAACGGCCCTGCTTTCCCTGTTCATGGTAGCAGCCTGCAATACCGAGGAGAATCCAAATACCCAGCCAACGAGCGAAGTGGTTTTAAAAAATCAGTCAGTTACGCCTGCATTAGTGAAAACGATGGCCGGGGTGAATGGTGTAGAAATTTTCTCGCTGATTGGTAGTGATGACAAACTGGATCAGTCGCCCAACTTTATATTTGGTGGCTCGGTTGACGGTACAGGGATGCTGAAAAACACCGACGGTACGTTTACGCTGCTGGCGAATCATGAAGATAATTTCGCCGTGTCGCGCATTACCTTCGACAAGACGTTCAAGCCGGTTAAAGGAGAATATGTCTTAAATTCAGATGGGGGTGTATGGCGCTTGTGTTCAGCCACAATGGCTACGCCGGAAGAGCACGGCTTCGGGCCGTTGTACTTAACTTGTGGTGAAAGCGGGCAGGAGTCCCGGACGCACGGCATCAATCCCCGCGTCGACGTGGGTAGTGCGAGCATCTCGAAAGAGATCGCCGGTTTAGGGCGGTGGAGCGCTGAGAATGCCGTTCCGCTACCTAAATCAGCCTATACTGGCAAAACGGCAGTCCTGATTGGCGACGACGATTCGGGGACTAACGGCGGTCAGATGGCGCTCTATCTCTCGAATACGGTAGGTGATCTGGATAATGGGTCGCTATACATGCTCAAGCGCACCGACGGCAACCAGCGGGAAATGGACATGAAAGTTGGTGCCAAGTTTCCCGTTGAGTTTGTGAAGATTGACAATCACAAGACGCTGACGGGTGCGCAGATTGACGCGAAGGTGAACGAGTTGAAAGCCATTAAATTTGGCCGGGTCGAAGACATTGATTACCGGAAGAAGGGTACGGGTCGTGAGGTGTATTTTAACGTGACGGGCCAGAATAACACCACTACCAACGCCGACTATTCGCGTTCCAAGTACGGTCGGGTCTATCACATGACGATGGATGCCGCTGACCCGCTCAAAGGAACACTCGAAGTCATACTCGATGGGGACGACCGTAGCGGCATTGCCAAGACGTTCCAGAATGTGGACAACATCATGGTTGGGGAGAATTACCTGTATACCCAGGAAGACCCAAACAGCTATGGCGACGAAACGCACGATTCATACATTTACCAACTGAACCTGAAAACGAACGAGTTCAAGCCGGTGCTGGAACTGGATCACCGCCGGACCGCTGCCGACGCGGCCAAGTACAATGTCGGTGGCTTGTCGAAGTTTGGTCAATGGGAATACGGTGCCCTGATCGACGTATCAGACATGGTCGGTTACCCCGACACGTTTGTGCTTTCGGTGCAGCCGCACACCTGGGTCGATGCCAAATACCAGGGTGTTGATGGAGGTGCCCGCCGGAATATCAGTACCGATGCAACCGCTCGTCAGGCCAGCCAATTGGTTGTTGTGAAAGGGCTGCCCCGTTAAGCAACTAAACGTATAGTGTTTCGCCTGACCAGACGTCGTCTGGTCAGGCTTTTTACTTCATCACATAGCTGATTTTCACGAATAGTCTCATGATCTCCCGACAATCCGAGCCGTCATTGCCCGCCCCGTCTGCCCGTCTTACTCTTTGGTGGCCTGTACTGGCGGCAGCGTTGTTGCTTATGGGGCTGTACGGGTTCCTGCGTTCGCGTCCAACGCCCCTGCAACGGGTTAAAGCGCAGTACGTGAGCGATATTGCTCAGCTCGACTCTGCCGTGCGGCATCTGAACCGGCTCGTCATTAACACTCGTCCAGTTAATGAGGTGCAGGCCGCGTTCGACACGGCCCGGTTAGCTTACAAGCGCGTGGAATTCTTGGCCGAACTGTACAATCCGGAAACTGCCAAAAGCCTTAATGGAGCACCGCTACCCGAAGTTGAAGAGGATGATGGGCTACAGCAGATCGTCAGTCCAATGGGTTTTCAGGTTGTGGAGGAGATGCTGTTTCCTTATGATTCAGCCAATCGCCCCGAACTGCTGATTCAGTTGGCCGTTCTACAATCGAACGTGGGGCGGCTGACGCGCGTCGCTACCGACAATGAAATGACCGACAGCCACGTTTTCGACGCGATACGGCTGGAAGTGTTTCGGTTGATTACTCTCGGCATTACCGGCTTCGATTCGCCCGTTGCTAATCACTCGCTGGCCGAAACGGCAAGCGCACTGAGGAGTCTGCAAGAGCACACCGGTTTTTACGGGCTGGCTGACCACGATGCAAACCTGGCCGGGCGGCTCGACCGCACGTTTGTCGGAGCCATCAGCTCATTACAGAAAGGGGACAGTTTTAATGAGTTCGACCGGCTGGGATACATTACCAACCATGCTAATATGCTGAGCGGGCTGCTGCTCGACGCCCAGAAGACCCTCGCTATTCCCGTGTTTATGGAGAGTCGGCTGCTATCGTCCTCGGCCCGAACGCTCAACGATCCCGACGCCTTTGATCCAAGCTATTTTGTCAATGCCAACGACGACCGCGCCACGCCCGCCCGGATTGCGCTGGGCAAGAGACTTTTCTACGATCCGATTCTGTCAGGAAGTAGTCAGCGCACCTGCGCTACCTGCCACCAGCCCGACCGGGCATTTGCCGACGGGGAAGCGAAGAGTCTAGCGGTTGGCTTTGGTGGTCGGCGCATCGCCCGTAACTCACCTACGCTGCTGAATGCGGCTTTCCAGGCCAGTCAGTTTGCCGATTCGCGCGTAACGTTTCTGGAAGATCAGGCCAGCGACGTGATTCAAAACACCGACGAGATGCACGGTTCATTACCCGATGCGGTGAAAGCGTTGAAAATGAACGAAACCTACCAGGCGTCGTTTGCCAAAACTTATCGGGATGGCGTGACGGAGCAAAATCTCAAGAATGCGGTTGCCAGCTACGTGCGCTCGCTGACGGGGTTAAACTCGCGGGTGGACCAGGCGTTGCGCGGAAAACCGGCTCTGCTCACGGCCGAAGAACGTCACGGTTTCAATTTGTTTATGGGCAAAGGAAAATGCGCATCCTGCCATTTTTATCCGCTGTTCAACGGAACCGTGCCGCCCGCCTATCAGAAGACCGAAAGCGAGATAATCGGCACCCCCGCGACTGTGGCCGAAAAAACCGTTGACCCGGATTTAGGTAAGTACGTAACGACCAGGATCAACATTCAAAAACACGCCTTCAAAACACCAACCGTGCGAAACGTTGCAAAAACGGCCCCCTACATGCACAATGGCGTGTACCGGACGCTCGATGAGGTGGTGGAATTTTACAACAAAGGCGGAGGAAATGGACTCGGATTTAACCTCGACAATCAGACGCTGCCCTTCGATAAACTGAATTTGACGGGGACAGAAAAGAAGGCGCTGGTGGCGTTTATGGAAGCCCTGTAATCGGAAAGCGTTAGTCCAGATTGTCCCGCATTTGCTCTAAAAACGCCTTCAGCTCGGTTAGCTTCGACATGATCCGGGCATTGCTGCGCCGGTTAATGTCGCGTTCTTTCAGGTACTCCCGAGCACCGGGTAGGGTAAACTTCCGTTTGTCGATCAAGTCCAGAATTTCGGTCAGGTGATCAATATCGGCCTGCGTGTAGATTCGGTCGCCGGCGTGGTTCTTCTTGGGCTGAAACGTGGGGAACTCCTTTTCGTAATAGCGCAGTTTGGACGCATTGATGCTCAACATCACGGCCACCTCCTGTATTCCGTAGTATAGCTTACCCGACCCTTCCATTTGACAAACTTATTACGAACCTGTAAACATGCAAGTTTTGGCGTAATTTTGCTACCGATTGCATTTGTTTATTTAACGGTCTACGAAATCATGGGCGCATTGCCCGATACTGACTGACCACCGATTTGGATTGCTATGACTTCCCCTGAAATACGCCGTCATTTTCTCGAATTTTTCCGTTCCAAACAACACCTGATTGTTCAGTCGGCCCCGCTCGTTGCCAAAAACGACCCGACGCTGATGTTCAACAATTCGGGGATGGCTCAGTTTAAAGATTTTTTCTTAGGAAATGGTAACCCACCCGCCCGGCGCGTGGCCGATACGCAAAAATGTCTGCGCGTGTCGGGGAAGCACAACGACCTCGAAGATGTTGGTTTCGATACATATCATCACACCATGTTCGAGATGCTCGGCAACTGGTCGTTCGGTGATTATTTCAAGAAGGACGCTATTGCCTGGGCGTGGGAACTGCTGACGGACGTGTACGGCTTACCCAAAGACCGGCTTTATGTATCGGTGTTTCAGGGTGACGAGCGCGATAATGTTCCCTTCGATCAGGAAGCGTTTGACCTTTGGGAGCCAATTGTAGGGAAAGACCGCATTATCTACGGCAACAAAAAAGACAACTTCTGGGAAATGGGCGATACGGGTCCCTGTGGCCCGTGCTCGGAAATCCACGTTGATCTGCGCTCACCCGACGAAGTTGCCCAAACGCCCGGCAAAGACTTAGTCAACGCCGATCACCCGCAGGTAGTGGAGATCTGGAACCTCGTGTTCATGCAGTTCAACCGCAAGGCGGACGGTTCGCTGGAAGAACTTCCCGCCCGCCACGTCGACACGGGCATGGGTTTCGAGCGGTTGTGCATGGCCATTCAGGGCAAAAAATCGAACTACGATACCGACGTATTCTCGGGTACGATCAACGTCATCGAAGAAATTTCGGGGATGCAGTACGGTGGCTCGCAAGACGCCAAGTCTGACGTTGCCATGCGCGTCATTGCCGACCATATCCGGGCGGTGTCGTTCGCCATTGCCGACGGATTAGTACCGAGTAATGCCAAAGCGGGCTATGTGATTCGGCGGATTCTGCGCCGGGCCATTCGCTACGGGTATTCGTACCTGAACCTGACTGAGCCGTTCATGACCAAACTCGTGCCAACCCTGGCTATGCAGTTTGCTGACGTGTTTCCCGAACTCAACGCCCAGCGCGATTTCGTAGCAACGGTAATTCGGGAGGAGGAAGTGGCGTTTCTGCGGACACTGGGAAGTGGATTGGGTCGGTTGGATCAGATTATTGGTCAATTGACGGGCGAAGGCAAGGCCATCCAGCCGGGGACTGAAATTCCGGGCGAAACGGTTTTTGAACTGAACGACACCTTCGGTTTCCCGGCTGATTTGACCGCTCTGATCGCCCGCGAAAAAGGGTTGAGTATAGACGAGGAAGGATTTCAGAAAGCCTTGCAGGAACAGAAAGCCCGCTCGCGGAAAGATGCGTCGTCGTCAGCTGGGGACTGGATTGAATATACTTACACAGATGACTACAGATTCGTAGGTTACGATGAAACTCAGTCGTACTCTTCTATCAGGAAGCTGAGGAAAACCGAGGGTAAAGAAGGTGTTCGCTATCAAATAGTTTTGAGCGAAAATCCATTCTATGCAGAATCTGGTGGTCAAGTAGGTGACACAGGACTGCTTGAAATTGTTTCGGTAAGGCTTAGGTCTGAAACAACGGAACCAGTTGCGATTATTGGTCACCAAGTGCGCATAATCAATACTATAAAGGAGAACGACTTAGCAGTTCTTATCAGTGATGATCGTAGAATAGAAGACTGGTTTGACGATTCATGGACATCAATTACAGTTCACGCTGAAGTGGATGCCAGTCGCCGAATGCTCACCTCCAGCAATCACTCGGCCACACACCTGCTCCACGCGGCCCTGCGTGAGGTGCTGGGGACGCACGTTGGTCAGAAAGGCTCCTATGTTGGTCCCGACGCGCTCCGGTTCGATTTTTCGCACTTTAGCAAAGTTACTGATGAGCAATTGGCTCAGGTGGAGCGCACCGTGAATGAGAAAATTCGGCAGGACATTCCGCTGGACGAGCAGCGAAACGTACCCATTGCCCAGGCTAAGGACATGGGTGCCACGGCCCTGTTTGGTGAGAAATACGGCGACTTCGTGCGCGTCATCACCTTCGATCCCAACTATTCAGTCGAGCTTTGTGGCGGTACGCACGTTCCGGCAACGGGTCATATTGGTCTGTTCAAATTCACAGGTGAAGGCTCCGTGTCGACCGGTATCCGACGAATTGAAGCCAAAACGTCGGTTGGTGCCGAGACGCTGGTCAATGAGCAGATGGCCGTTGTTAGCGAACTGAAAGAGTTACTCAAGGCTCCCCAAGATATTATCAAAGCTGTGCAAAGTCTCATGGACGAGCGCAATGCTTTGCAGAAACAGGTCGACGCGTTGCAGAATGAGAAAGTGCAGCAACTGAAGAACGAACTGCTCACCAAAGTGCAGGCCGTTAACGGACATATGGTTCTGGTGGAACGGGTTGACGTACCCAATGCCGATGCGCTTAAGCAACTCGCTTACGATCTGAAAGCAAAAGTCGATAACCTCGCGCTCGTGCTGGGTGCCGACATCAACGGTAAGCCCCAACTCGCCGTGATGCTGCCCGATTCGCTGATTCAAAGTAAGAACCTAAACGCCGGTCAGGTGGTAAAGGAACTCGCAAAGAACATCAAAGGGGGTGGGGGCGGTCAGCCATTTTTCGCTACGGCGGGCGGCTCCGATTCGTCGGGATTAGACGCAGCGCTGGCGCAGGGCAAAGCATTGCTGGGATGAAAAAAGGAGAGCAATCAATAAGCGGTGAGAAACTGCCTAACTAACCTAAAAAATACATGATTAAGCAATCGCGCAGGACATTCGTAAAAGGAAGTATAGTGGCTGGATTGGGAGCCGGGTTGCCCGAAGTCGCCCCGAAGGAACTGTTCGTTCACCATGTTTTATTCTACCTGAAAAATCCGGACAGCGAGACCGACCGGGCCAAACTGCTGGAGGGGCTTAATAAATTAGCTAAGGTGCCGACGATCCGAATGGTACACATTGGTACGCCGGCCGCTACGAACCGTGCCGTGATTAATCGCGATTACGCCTTCTCATGGCTATGCTTCTTCGACAATCCGGCTGATGAAGAAACCTATCAGAAGCACCCCATCCACGACGAATTTCGGAACAACTACGCCCAGTTGTGGGAGAAAGTGGTCATTTATGACGCCGTTGGGCCGAAGCGTTCGTAGCGGTAGATGAGTCAACCCATCGGTGTGTTCGATTCGGGCTACGGCGGTCTGACCGTCCTGCGCGAAATTGTCCGCGAATTACCCCAGTACGATTACGTCTATCTCGGTGACAACGCCCGGACGCCGTACGGGACGCGCTCGTTCGAGACGGTTTATCAGTATACGCTCGAATGCGTCCGGCACTTGTTCGACCGGGGTTGCCGGTTGGTCGTGCTGGCCTGCAATACGGCCTCCGCCAAAGCCCTGCGCAATATTCAGCAACTCGATTTGCCACACATCGCCCCGGATCGCCGGGTGTTGGGCGTTATCCGACCCACAACCGAGGTTATCGGAACCTACTCGAGAACGGGCCACGTAGGAATTTTGGCAACGCCCGGCACCGTTACCTCGGAATCGTATTTAGTTGAGATTGAGAAGTTTTTTCCGGAGCTGCGCGTGGTTCAGGAGGCTTGTCCAATGTGGGTGCCGCTGGTCGAAAACGGCGAGTTCGCCAGTGTCGGGGCCGATTACTTCGTGAAGCAGCACATCGACCGGTTGTTGACTCAGTCGCCCCAGATTGACACACTGTTGCTGGCGTGCACACATTACCCGCTGTTGCTCGACAAAATTCGTGAGTTTGCACCCACTGGCATCACAATTTTGAGTCAGGGCGGCATTGTCGCCGACAGTTTGGCCAGCTACCTGCTTCGGCACCCCGAACTGAACGTGCAATGCAGTCGGCACGGGCAGCGAACGTTTCTGACGACCGATTCAACTGACGACTTCGACCGGCGGGCGACGGTGTTTTACGGCGAACCCATTCGGTCGGCGCATCTGGCGTTGTGAAGAGCCTTTTTACTACATTTGATTTTTACCACCGAAACGAATGAAATTACAATTACTCAATCTTTGCTTGCTGATAACTCTGTGCCTGTCGGCCCGCGCCCAAAAGCCTGAACAACCTGTTATCTCCGGTAATGCGGCCGACCCAGAACTGTCCGTTACCACGCATACGATTACGTTGGGGGGCGAGAAAATTACATACAAAGCCACGTCGGGCTACCTGCCGCAACGCGACGAAAGTGGTAAAATCAGAGCCAATATTTTCTTTACGGCCTATACCCGCGATGGCGTGGCAAACCCCGCTACCCGGCCCATTACCTACACTTATAACGGCGGACCGGGATCGGCATCGGTCTGGCTGCACATGGGCGCATTGGGGCCAAAGCGCATTCAGATGGGCGACGACGGCCGGATGCTGGCCCCGCCCTACACCGTTTCCGACAATGAGTTTACGTGGTTAGCGTTCACGGATCTGGTCTTTATCGACCCGGTCATGACGGGCTACAGCCGCCCGGCCGAAGGCGTCGATAAGAAAGAATTTACGGGCTACGTGGAGGATATTCAGTCGGTGGGCGATTTCATCCGGCTCTATACCACCCGCTACGACCGCTGGGCCTCGCCCAAATTCCTGTCTGGCGAAAGCTACGGCACCACGCGCTCGGCGGGGCTGTCGGGGTATTTGCAGGATCGCCACGGGCTGTTTCTGAACGGTATTGTGCTGATTTCGTCGGTGCTCGATTTTGCCACCCTTCAATTTCTGATCAGCGGCAATGAACTACCCTACAGCCTGTTTCTGCCCACGTTTGCGGCCATGGCCTGGTATCACAAGCAGGTGCCCGCCTACGCCGACCTGAAAACGCTGCTGACCGACGTCGAGAAATACGCCCTCGGCGACTATACGATGGCCCTGATGAAAGGCGACCGCCTGACCCCCGCCGAACGGCAGACGGTAGCTACTCAATTGAATAAATTTACCGGTTTATCGGTGGAGTACTTGCTGGGCAGTAACCTGCGCATTCGGGACGACCGGTTCACGAAAGAACTGCTGCGCAAACAGGGCAAAACCGTCGGGCGATTGGATGGGCGGTTTACAGCGTCGGACTACGACCGGGCGGGCGACACAAACGAGTTCGACCCCAGCTACAACGCCACAATCTACGGCCCGTTCACGACGGCCGTCAACGATCATCTGCACCGGGTGCTGAAGGTGAAAAACGATTTGCCCTACGAGATTCTGACCGGTCGGGTACGACCCTGGAACTACAGCAATGTGCAGAATCAGTTTCTGAACACGGCCGAAACCCTGCGGTCGGCCATGACCAGGAACCCGTACCTGAAGGTTCACGTCTGCAATGGCTACTACGATATGGCGACGCCTTACTTCGCTACCGACTACACGTTCAGCCACATGATGCTCGATCCAGCCCTGAAAAAGAACGTGACCATGTCGTTCTACGAAGCCGGGCACATGATGTACATCGACCGGCCGTCGCTGGGCCAGATGACCCGCGCCGTAGCTGATTTCTATCGATCGACTTTGTCGGCTAAATGAGACTGCAAGGCTGCATCCGTGAGAGAATAGATTCCATCCAGCGGTCACACCACTGCCCGGTTCAAATACGCCACCAACGGCTGCAAACTGCCGAATGCATCCAGCACTTGCTTCGTTAAACCGGGCTTGGTGAGTGCGGTGTCGGGTAGCTTCCGCGAAGCCGTAAAGCTTTTTAGTTTCAGGTACTCAATGGCGGGGTTAGCCGCATCATAGCCTTTGGGTGGTCGTTGGAGGGATTCTTCGCGGCTCAGCCCGTCGAAGTATTTTGTAAAAGCAAGCTCAGCCAGCAACTGCTCAAAATCGCCGAGGTTATAGTCGATTTCCTGCCGGATTGTGGCCAGCACGGTCGCATCGGGCATGTAGAGACCACCCGCTACGAAACTGCCGCCCGGTTCCACATTCAAATAATACCCCGCCGTGGCCAATTTCTTACCACCTGCGTTGAACCACGCCCCAAAATTGGATTTGTACGGTGATTTGTTTGGACCGAAACGCACGTCGCGGTTAATGCGAAAGATGCAGCTTTTGGCTTGTAGGGGCGTTTCGGCAATGGCCGGGTCAAGGATGTTCAACCCCTCAATTAATTGCGCAACGAGGTTGATCAAATCACCCTTAGCGGCATCGTAGGCGGGCCGGTTGGCGTCGAACCACGGCTTGTTATTGTTGGCTTTCAAGTCGGCGAGGAACGTGAGCGTGGCTGGTTGTAACATGAGCGTCGGAGTGAGCGGGTACGTTTTATCCGCAATAATCGGAACCGTCCGGGACGAAAGCAAAACGGGTCAGTCTCTGCGCAGAGACTGACCCGTTTAATGGGGGTAACTATTGACTACTGCTTGCGGACGGGAACAACTTTGCGCTCGTTATCGCGGATGACTTCCAGGAAATAGGCTCCGCTCGGCAGGGTACCGGTCTGGATCGTCCGTTCGGCATCGGTGGCGGGTATCGTTGCCCGCTGGTACGTCCGGCCATTGGCACCAATCAACCGGAGGCTGCTGCTCCGCCCGTTCAGATTTACCTTTACCGTAACGCTCTGCTCAAACGGATTTGGATAGGCCACGACTTGCAGCTCTGCCTCTAATTCGCCACTGAATTCAGCCGCTACCCGGCTGGATGCGGTGGTTACTGGAGAAGTTCCACACGGGCCGCTAATAGCCGGACCGGTTTCCGAAGGCACGTAACTCGAACTGGTGGTCATCACGAACTTATCGACACGAACCCCGTCTTCGCGCATCCATAGGTTAAGCGTGTGCGAACCGGGCGTTGACACCACTACCCGGAAAGCCGTTGAACCGGCGGCTTTAATCCAGGTCCAGGCCGTGCTGCCATTGTTGTAATTGGGGCTGTTGGGGTTGAGCGTTACGGCGGTTCCGTCCAAACCGAGGTGGAACGAGTCATCGTAGACGCCGTCTGCCCCAGCCGCCATCCGTACCCACACGTTGTATGTGCCAGTAGTCGCGAAATTCAGTGCATAATCCAAACGCGGTCCCACTAAACTGTTCTGCACATTCAGGTTAACGCCCGTGATGGTCATGGCCCGCCCACCCGATGCGGTGCTTACATTTAATGGTGTCCAGCTACGACCCGCAGCCGCGCCCGTTCCGGCAACGGCCGTGCGGTAGCTTTCCGCTTCAAACACAACTACCCCACCCGATTCATTGAAACACGCTGTTTGCAGGCTGGTTTGGAATGAGGCTGTGGCGTAGGTGCCGCAGGGTGCTTTCACGCGCCAGTCGTAATTTGTGCCCGGTGCCAGTCCGGTCAGGCCGTACGATGTTGCATTGACGGTGATATCGGCGGGCCAGGTTGTTGCGCTCTGGGGCTTAACCGACAAGGCGTAGGACGAAATTCCGGCTACCGCGCTCCACGACAGCGTAGTCCCGGTTTCCGAGAGGTTCGTGGCGGCTAAACTGGTTGGCGTACCGCACGACGACGAGGGCGAATAAATGAGCGTAACGGTGTCCTTGATCGCCGACAGGCCATTGTCCACCGTCAATTCAAAGGGTAACGATGTTCCCGTTGGCGTGTTGGCTGCTACCGTAAACGTGATTGAGTCGGGGGTAGTTTGCAGCAGCGCCAAACCGCTGTGCGTTTTGGCGGGACCAACGGCGGTGACGGCTGCGCTCAGGCTCGACGCCGTAACGGTGTAACTGGCGGGTTTAATGCTGAAGTTCTGAAACTGGTACCGCAGTGTTCCACTCGGCTGAGCAACAACATTGGAACCGGTGGGCGTGGCGCGGCCGTAATACGTTGAGATGCGCAGCGTTTTTCGGTTCATCTCAATCGTGCTGTTGCAAATCGGAATAATCCGCGATGAGGCAGGCCAGAAACCGTCCGACGAAGTGCCAACTTCGGTTGTGAAGCCGTAAATTTTGCTTTTGGCTACTCGTTCCCCAAACTCATAGTCGAGGGTGGTGCCGTTGGCTTTGTAGCCGACTGTTTCGTAGGAGTTGCCAATCCGAAATCCGTTTTCGGCCGTCAGGTAGGTCGATGCAGCGCGACACGTGGTTATTTCGGGATTGTTATTGGGATTCTGGCTGTCATACGGGTACAGACAGTAGTTGCCGTAGGAGTGGTAATTATTGGCGGTCACAAATTGATGCTGGTCTATGAAATTCCGCAGGGCCACCGTTTCTGGCTCTGAGAACGCAGCCGTTCCCCGGTAGGTGTCCGAGGAGGGCGTAGGGGAGGAACCGCTGTTGTCGATACCAAAGTTGAACGAATAGTTGCGGTTGAGGTCCACGCCGAAGGAGCCACCCGCGTTGGCCCGCCGATTTTTGCGCCACATGCCGCCCCCGTTGGGATTGGTGGACTGGTTGTACACGTAGCCGTCGGGATTTACACAGGGCACGAGGTAAAGCTCCGAACTGTTGAGCAGCGTCCTGATTTCTTTATCGCTGTTGTAGTTTTCCAGCACGTGCCACATAAAGAAAATCAACTGACTCAGGCCAATCGGTTCCCGGGCGTGGTGCAGGGCGTTGAGTAACAGCTCTGGCTCGTTCTCATCAACGTCGGGGTTATCGCTGATTTTGACCATGTAGATCGGCCGACCGCCCAACGAGTTACCAATGGACGTTTTTACGGTAATCAGGTTGGGATACAACGCCCGCATCCGATCAAAAATAACCGGTAGATCCGCAAAGGTGAAGAACCCGCCATAAGCTCCTAAACTAAAATTAGCCGGTGTCGAAACGGCCGCAGCCCGGGCATTGTTGCCATTTCGCGCGGCTTCCCGGTCGATTCGTTTGTTAAGTAATCAAGCAGAATTAAGTTTGATATTAGTTTGAGTATTTTTCATGATGAGTTTTGTGAAATTGATGGTGTACGTTGAACCATACTCTTTAAAAATACAAAGAATAGCTTTCTTTAGCTTTGACCAGCTTTTATAATGTGGCT